>CALFCF010000067.1 GCA_937951345.1 uncultured Granulosicoccaceae bacterium | reverse complement strand
ACTCACTAAACTGACCTTACGATATAGATAAGTATACTGTCCCTGAAAATTCGCAAGGATTTCCCTCTGTGTATAATAATTTAACGACGTGCTAACTGGTTCTGCATTTATGCGCTCGGCGCTACGCTATCGAGTGGTGAGCAGCGGCAATCTGACGGATGTAGTAAGGAAAAGCACATAAAATATTAAAAGAACCAGAGTCGGGCGATGACTTCGAAGGTCATGTAGAAAACAAGAATCAGTCGGATAGTCGATCAGTACGGCTTTAACCGTAACACGAAACCACCGGCCTTAGCCGGTGAGCGCGTTCACAAATTATCGGAAACGCAATGGAAAGAATATTTACACTTTTAGTAGTCATTTGGTTATCACTCTTTTGCATCAGTATAGCTACTGCGCAGACGATCACACTGCCAGCAACAGAAGCCGAGTCACTGATTGAGCTTGACAATCCGACCAGCAAGGCAGCAGTACGGGAATTGGTTTCAAAACTCAGCGACAATTCAGTCCGTGAGCTGTTAATCCAGCGTCTGGACGCCGTAGCCGAAGCCAATAAAAATACAGCAGCTGAAGCGCAGTCTGCGATGGCACTTTTCCAGACCGGTGTTCGTGGCTGGCAGGAAAACGGTACGCGGGCTTTGACCCATATAGAACGCGTTGCTCCAGTGCTCAGTAAAATCGGTGTCGCTGTACGCGAATCTGTCCACCCAATGGCCGGTAGCAGACTCTGGCTGGCTGCTTTTTTTGCAATTCTAGTCGGTCTGCTGGTCGAACGCCTTATTGCTTTGTTCTTTGGCAAGCGCAAAAGAGAATTGATAGCGGCGTTCTCGACCACACTCTGGGGAATTCTGAAAATACTTTATACGCGATTGTCTCTTGATGTGATTGGTGTGCTTGGCTTTTCCATTGCCAGTCACTTTTTCCTTAACCATTTTGTCAATCATGAATCTCTTGGCTATCTGTTTGCCTCTATGCTGCTAAAAACGATTGTCGGCGGATGGCTCGCCTATGTGGTTTGTCGATTCTTTTTTGCACCAAGACGACCGGATTTGCGCATCTGTAACACAACGGATCAGCGAGCAATGAATTTAACTGTGAGCTTCTCCTTGCTTGCCGCTTTTATTGTTCTGGTGCACAAACTATACGAGCTTATGCTGGCCACCGGTATCGACAACCTTGGTGGCTGGGATCAGACAGGTCCATTGGCATTTCTATTAAATATTTCAATGTATATTGCTGCCGTTGGAGTGATATGGCTCAATCGTTCCGCGTTGACCGAGATACTTAGTGAGAACAAAAAACGTATCTATCTCGCGATTGGAGCAGAAGCGCCGCTACAACCCGGCTGGTTTTCGCAGAACTGGCCGAAGATTGCTATTGCATTACTGATATTTCAGTATGTACTTGTAGAGATAGTGACCGGAGTGTCGAATGTCGCTGTTTATTCGAGGACCGCAGTTTACATTTCTTTTATCACTATTTTTCTGTGGCCAGGCATTGACGCTAATGTGTCATTGTTTGTGGGTAAGGGAGTGCAAACCAGTGAGGACGAAAGCGAAGATGTAGGGAAAGCACGACGGAATATGCAGCAGGGGCTGCTGCGTGTAGGGCGAGTTATCGTCGTTTGCGTTGTACTGTATGCGCTTGCCGCATTGTGGGGTGTTAACTTATTAAGTCTTGCGGAAGCCGGGCTCGGAACACGACTTGCCGGAAATTTCATAGAGCTCGTACTGATTGCTCTGTTTGCTTACGTGGCATGGGAGCTTGTTTCGATTGTCTGTGATCGATGGCTGGCGAGCGAAGGCGGTGCGTCGGAAGAACATGAAGAGGAGCCTGGCGGCGGTGATGCCGGCGGTG
Organism: uncultured Granulosicoccaceae bacterium; assembly: GCA_937951345.1. Lineage (GTDB taxonomy): Bacteria > Pseudomonadota > Gammaproteobacteria > Granulosicoccales > Granulosicoccaceae > CALFCE01. The sequence goes on along the minus strand of CALFCF010000067.1, from coordinate 7,176 downwards.
TCGGACTGTCCCGTGTTGCTACGTTACTTCCAATCATTAAGCGCACGGCTCAGTTTCTAATAGTTGTGGTCTCGGTAATCATGGTGTTAAACAACTGGGGTGTGAATATCGGGCCACTGCTGGCAGGTGCCGGTGTGGTGGGACTGGCCATCGGATTTGGTGCCCAAACACTGGTTAAAGATATTGTTTCGGGCATGTTTTTTCTGGCAGATGACGCCTTTCGTGTGGGTGAGTATATTGATGTTGGTGGCACTATGGGAAACGTAGAGAAGATTTCATTGCGTTCTTTAAGACTCAGGCATCATCGCGGGCTGGTACACACTATTCCGTATGGTGAGATTCCCAAACTGACTAACTTCAGCCGCGATTGGGTGATTATGAAGCTGCGTTTCAGAGTACCGTTCGATACCGATGTCAATAAAGTAAAAAAAATCTTCAAAGGTATTGGTCAGGACATGCTTGAACATCCAGAGCTAGGTGAAGATTTTCTTCAACCGTTCAAATCGCAAGGTGTTGCAGAAGTCGATGACAACGGCATTGTGGTACGGGGCAAATTTATGGCGAAGCCGGGCAAGCAATTTATGATCCGCAAGGAGCTATACGTACGCGTACAAAAGGCATTCGATGAAGCCGGAATCCCGTTTGCGCGTAAACAAGTCATGGTGCATATCCCGGGGCTGGAAAAGAAAGAGACTTTGGAAAAAGATGACTATGAAGCTATAAGCGCAGCGGCAGCCGAAAGCGTTGAAGACATAGATCTTGATGCCATACCGCCAAAACCTGTCTAGTCAAGTGCTATTCTGGGATCGATGTAAGAAATCCAGGACACCCACTATTTAGTTCAGTATAAGTTACTGATTCTTCCCATTTTGTTGTTACGAAATATATGGGTGTCCAGCATTACCTCCAGCATTACCACCTAAATGCGTACGGTAGGCTCGATGAACTGAAGGCGTCGATAGACAAGGAAAAGGCCAAAGCTTACTTCGAAAAGCTCGAAGGCCAGAACATTCCTCAATTTAAAGTCAACATCAAAGCTGCGGATATGTTGCGCGCTTTCATACTGCACGGGGATTTTTGACCCGGCTAAATTATGCGAAGCATTCAGCTTCGAACCTAAAGATGATGAGCGTGCTCAGCAATTCGTTCGAGAATGACGGAGAGAGGAATTTGTTCACCAAAATACATGTCGGCTTTACTCGAATACTCCTGCTCTAAAGTATCTCGCCTACTGCTATCTTCTACAGAGAATGCCGGATTCTCGCTAATATTTTTGATGTCGCCTTGTCGGAACCAACTTTCCTTGTGTTCAAGATACTCTGATGTTCCAACGAATTCGAGCACCTGTTGCTCACCAAGGAGGCAATAAATATCGTAGTAGTGCCGCATGAAGTTTTTCGGTAGGTCGCTGCCTGGTTGCCATTGTCTATATTTGGTAGACACAGCCTGGAGTTTCTCCACCAAAGTGTAGCCTGGGTGATAGCAGCGGACATGGACGGGTTCAGAATCCAGAAATTGGACGCCGGATGTAAGTGCTTTTTCAGCTGCCCATGAAGTAATAGGGAGCTCATTGGCTGGTTCAGTTTTAGCGAAACCCAGCTCAAGAAGGACCCCCTCCTTCAGTGTAGGATTACCCGCGAACAACGATGAATACTGCAGGGAAATTCCAGCACTTCTAAATAGTTTGTCGTCGAAAGTTTCGTCACGAACTACTGACTCAAAACCATCGATCGAAATTTGCTCCGCAATCCAATCATAAAAATCCTTTCGTGACTGGATATGAAGGTCTTTCTTGGTTTGATTAACACCCACATGCACTGGAAACTGCACACCGGTTGATTTAGGCTCTATTTTTATATCGATATCTTCAGAAAAGCGATTTATCAGGCCGTATCCTTTTGAAAGTGACGTACCGCCTTTCATCTCAAACGCATAACCTAGCGCTGCAAGTCCGTGCAAAGCACGAGTCACCCAATAGTCTTTCTCCACCAGTTCGGGTAAGAGCCTTTTCTCGTTCGCAACAATACGAATCAGATCTTCAAAATCTGGCGATTCGTGGAGGTACAAGCAGAAGCTCCTCAGTGCAAATTTAGGCTAGTGCGGCCTGTACAAATTTCTTGGTGGCAACCTTACCAAAGCTATTTGACAGTTCACGCAATAATTTACCGTCAAGCTCTTTAGCTTTTTCTTTTGCCCTTTCCTTAACCTTCGTCTCATTCTCAGCAAGCTTAGATAGGTTATTCAGCATATCGACAAAGAGAAATTCATCAGAGACTTTATCAGGAAAGCCTGGCTTTCGTTTGAATTCAAATTTCCGATTACCTAACACATACACCCCGTGCCTTTTATGGTTGTACACATAATATTTGTTATACAACTGTGTTGTTCCCAAGCCGAGCTTGTTATAAGCATTCGGAGAAGTTAACAAAAACGCATCGTCTTTCAGAAAGCTTTTCACGAGCTCATAGTCGTCAACAGGGACATCACCAAAACTAGATTTCTTTGGGCAATAGTAAGTCCCGACCCGCAGCTTCTTCAGCGAACCCTTATCTACCAAGGCCTGCAAATGGCGATCAACACTTCTACTCCATTTTTCGAGGTCGGCGCGACGGTATACAGTCCCTGGTTTCAATTTGTTTTCTAGCATTTTCAACCGGTTCATATTGGGGGAACTCCTTGGGGCTCCATAGTACCTAGTAATCGACAATAGCGCATGAATATTTATTAATTTTTCATGCAATTTTGCATCTATGTGACTGATATTATGTCTAAATCAGTCAAATTCAATACCATTTTGTGAACGAAATCACACAATCTATCATCATCAGATTATGCATAATATTACCGCATATTTCCGTTTGTAGTATTAACGCAGTCGATTTGTCAAGCGTTTTCAGGCAAAAAGATCGACTGAGCATCGAACTCGCTAGTTTAGAACCCTTCGCGCTGCTCACTTAGTAATCCCCCTGTCACGGCCTCGCACTCGCGACTCGTCATATGACGGCACGGCTCTACTTCGAACAAAAACTATTTTTTTAACTGATTAAGGAGGATGAGCTATGTCTCACCGAACTACAGCGGAGAACTATCCGCAATTATTAAAGATTGAACAGGTCGCAGACCTACTGTAGATATCCGTGCGCAAAGTTCGATATATGTACGACAGCAAATCTGCTTCTTATCATGAGCACTTTCCCAATCCATTGCACATAGGGGATCGGTGCGCTATCTCAAGGCAGACGTAATCAAGAAATCCAGGACACCCATTAATTTGCGTAACTTAGTTCACTGATATCGTTGATCTTCGGATTCATAGATCGATGGATGTCCCGTGTAGCTTATCTTTAAGCCCACCAAATCAAGGGCCAACGTCTGATAGTTATCAATTATTTTTTGATGGTGGCCAGGGACGGAATCGAACATAACAGGATTAAGAAATGTTTGTACTCGGCCATTGCCAAACAGATATTTCGGGACACCCACTATTTAGTTCAGCATAAGTTGCTGATTCTTCGCATTTTGTTATTACGAAATATATGGGTGTCCAGCATTACCGCTACAGCACAACCCTCACTAAACTGACCCTAAAATATAGACAAGTATACTGTCCCTGAAAATTGTAGCCGCACTACGCGGCAACCCTTGATCCAGCAGTAGTTGCGTCACGCTGCGTTGTTGTTAATCACTTGAGAATCTAGATTGTTAGCAGCGCATGCCAAGCATTGTTTTATATTTTCGGGTTCAAGTTCCGGGTATTCCTTTATCGCGTCATCCCAGTTGGGGTACACGACCAAAGCTTCCAATACGCGCTTTACTGTAAGACGCATGTTTCTTACGCATGGTTGACCGTTCATTTGTTCTGGGTCGACGGTGAATCTGTCGAGTTTGTTCATTGGGGTTCCAGTGGTTGCCTTGCTTCCATTATAGCGGACTCGCTTGGAGGTTATTGCGGGTGGTTCTCGGAGCCTGCCACGTTGATTGGGCTTATTCACGCAATATTTACACAAGGTGTTTTGCTTTAGACGTATTTTGTATGATGGATTCTCGCTAAAAAGACTGCCGGAATAACGTCAGCTTGGGATGGGAACGACGTCGTTTTAGGGATTTTGGCGTGGTGTTCAATGGTGGCCAGGGACAGAATCGAACCGCAGGATATTCTGGGATATCCACTATTTAGTTCAGCATAAATTACTGATACTTCGCATTTTGTTATTACGAAATATATGGGTGTCCAGCATTACCGCGGAAAAGAGCAAAAAACACTTTTGAAAATCCGACGTGTCTATTTTTGTTCAGCTGGTCATTACTCTTGGGTGAAAAGAGAGTATAGGAAAAATAGCCGTGCACGAATTGTATCGCTCAACCGACACAACCGACTGCTGATCCTTGCAAGAGAGTCGAACATGTTTATTGATGGCCATGGATGTACTGGATCGGCAGTACGGAGCTGTCCAGGAGATTGGGGAGCAGCGATGTAACTAGTTAAAAATTATCCGGGTGGCAATACTATTTTTACAGTCATATTGGTCATTTTGTTAACGGCTTAAAAATATGGAGGAGTTAAACGAGAGTTATCGCTCAATAACGCTTTATTTAACTATTTAACATCTGCCTTGTCGTTATTTCAATAAAAGGTGTATAAGCAATGAAAAGGATCAGCACAAATCTATCTCTCTCCTCTGTCTTAGCGTGTGCGGCGTTGATCTCTACGGGTTGTGCAACAACTCCAAGTGTCCCGTCCTTCAACGTTTCAATGCAACCGACTCAAGAACAAAAAATAGTGGCTGTTGCAGGATCAAACGGTGAGAATCGGTACCTTTCACGATCAGGCAACTCGATAGTCTCGATTAAGAAAATTAACAACTCAACCACATCGTCGCTCGAATCCGAAGGATTCGAAATGTGGGAAATGGAGATTGCCAACGGTGGTGACTCTGCCGTGAAGTTCAACCCAGATACCGATCTAAAAGTTGTGATTGATAGCCGGGCACGATCGGGAAATATTGTGAAAGTGGGTTATATGCAAGACCGCATTGCCTCTGCTTTAACACCGGCCCGACCAACTCCAAATATGTTTTCAGCCCTTGGCACAAGTTTGGGTAGCCTGATAGCGTCAAAAAGCGCGGCGAGCTATGCTGAAGTGCAACGTATCCAGGCAAAAAAAGCTGAAATGGAAGCTCAACAAAAACAGATTTATGAGCAAAAACTCCTGGTTTGGGAACAACAAAAGCTCAATGCATACAAAACAGCTCAAAAATTTACTGAGCAAGAACTCTCGAGTAAACGGATCAATCCTTCAGATCGACATGCCGGCACGTTTCTGATGTCCGAGTATTGGCATCAAGACTGGAGTACAGAAGGCTGGAAAAAAGGCGACAGATTAAACAAGGATATTGTATTCCAAGTGAAGGTAGGCGCTGATACCCACAAATTTTATTTCAAGTCGGAAGCTTATTAAAACAGGCAAAGCGGTAATCACATCTACGCCGCCAATGGAGTGAATAAAAATGAAAAAAAACAAATTTTCCAAACATTATTTGCTCATTGGCGGCGTAGCGATTCTGTGTTGTTCGCTATCTTCTGCATTTGCGTTTGATTTCGATGACTTTTTGGACGGGGCAAGTGATATTTCCAAAGACTTGCAGTCAGAGGATCGCCAAACGAGCAACGAGAATAAGCGAGCGCAACAGCAACTTAATAACATTCAAGCACAAGATAAGAGTTACTACTCGAATTCGAAAATCAACAGTTTGCGAACCCAGGCTGATGAAGCCGACAGGCTCAAACGTGAGCGTGAAGAATTTCTAGCGTCGGAACGCCGCCGCAAAGAAGAAGAAAGGAAACAGGCGATAGCGGCTGCAAATGAGCAACGGTTCCGCGAAGAACAAAAAAAGAGAGAACTCGCTATTATTCGTGGCCAACAGCAAATAACCAAAAACCAGGTACAAGCGGATAAAAATCGACGAGAGGAGGCAGCGCACTTATCGCAGCTACAAAGAACGCGGATTGCCCAGGAAAAAAAGAAACAAGCCCAACTCGCGAAGATTCATCGAAAGCAAGAACAACAGCAAACAAGGACTCAGCAGCGGCCGCAGCGGCAAGCTGTTTCCTGTAAAGGCAAGGTCAATACCTATACGGCGGATGATTATCTCGTTGAGATTGTCAACAATTGCAGTGTCAGCATCGAATATCGCATCTGCGTGCGAACTAATGATCAGTGGAATTCAGCCGATAGGTTCCGCGGCCGCATCCCGGCAAAAAGCAATAGTTTGCTTCCGGTTGGCAACAGTGTCTTTGGACACGCATGGAAGCACGGGGGTATCACAGTCGCATGGGGTGATACGTCTGCCGCGGTCCCCAGGTGCCCTGGGCCATTTTAAGGTAATCGGCTCAGTGAGCCAGCCAAGGGTCAGGCTACTGGCCTTCGGCTATACCGGTTCAAATTAGATATCAGTGATTTACCCGAATTTTACTGTGCTAATTGAGATAGAGCTTGAGCACTTCAAACCAGCTATCACTGATCAACGTGTATTCTTCGATACACTCCTCGCCCCGTTCAGCTGATCGCAGATCTTCTTCAATCAGGTAGGCGTTTTGTTCCGGTGCGCTGCCGAACACGTGGCATACCGTTGTATGTCGAGGGAATGTGAAGCCGAAAAGTCCTGCTCATCAAAGTATTCGCTATCGTCGCTCCCCAGGCCAAACATGTCGGCAGCGTTTAAAGCAGCTTCGCAACCTCGTTCGTCGTACTCCAGCATTAACACATTAGCGAGCGCGTCGACGGCATCTTCTTCTCGACCGACTATGGGTAGTTCGTATAGTGCGATTAAAGCGTGGCCAAATTCGTGGAACACAGTGTGCGTGAGCACGTCCTAGACAATTTCTATGGCGTGCTCGTCGTATGAGATGGTACTGCGCTACGCACGTTTGCGCGATGATCACTTGCTCGATGCGGCTAAACGCTTAGAAAACACAAAACTGACACACCAAGACCAAGTTGGCGGCATACGGTTAGTGGTAAGTAACTGACTTGCTTGGTGGTCAGGGACGGAATCGAACGGGGACGCCTAGTTCGCCTGGCGGCTCGATTCCAAGCAAAGTAACTTACGAAGCCGCTGAGCCAAATAAACACGGGAAGTAATACAATCAATGGTGGCCAGGGACGGAATCGAACCG
>CALFCF010000066.1 GCA_937951345.1 uncultured Granulosicoccaceae bacterium | reverse complement strand
AGACACTAGTCAACTATTGATTATATCGAACAGCATCCGATTCGGATTGCGACGGAGCGCCTTCACAATCGCAGGAGACCTCAGTGCGAACTGTATTCAGATGACAGCTGCGGCATTTGGACTCGCCGCGATTATCGCGTCGTCGGCTTACGCTTTCATTCTGATAAAGTGGTTAGGCGTTGGTTATCTTGCCTTTATTGGTCTTCAGCTATTATTTTCGAATAAACAAACGGAAAGTGCCAGCGATACAGCGTCCGGTGATAATTTACGCTTGTTTCGGCAGGGGTTTGTTACCTCGATGGCAAATCCTTTTGCAATCGTGTTTTTTGCAGCGTTGTTTCCGCAGTTTATTGATGTGTCGCAACCCGTGTTGGCACAGCTTCTAATACTCGGCAGCACTTATATTGTCATTGACGGGTTAATACTGATTGTTTGGGGCTATCTGGGGGTGCGCACAGCAAATATACTCGCAAAATATGCCACCAACATCGTTAACAGGGTATGCGGAGGGCTGATGGTTTGCGCGGCGGTCCTTCTCTCCGTCAAGGACTTCGATGCTGCAAAGCAACAATAAAAATAAAATATTGACGACGTTACACCACGACGCGCATATGATTGATTGTGATGCCACTCTAGCTGACGCAGTGGCATAGTCAGAGATTTTTCATCTGACCGGAGGCGATCCGGTCATTGCGCTGTTCGTAAATACACATCAAACCCAGTATTATCATCGCGAAAATCGAGGCACCGCTTTACGGTTTGGGAGTAAAGGGCTCGAGTATTTCTACATCTACGCTTTTAATTCGAGCAAAGCGTTCCGTGGGGTTATCCATGACTTTCCAGCTATGTCGCGTCTTGGCTGTCATCTCGGTACCATTCGGCAGGATGCCATTCCAATCGAAGTCCATCATAATCTCATATTGATTATCAGCTAGCGTGGTATGGCTGAAGTTACTTATTTTATGGGTGCTGGCAGTAACCTGAGAACCTGGGCCGGCAAGCCATTGACGAAAACCTTCAAAGTCGGTTATTGCGCCGCTGGAAAAATTTAAGCTAAATTCATCGGCTAAAATTTCCTGAACTGGTTCTGCATTGCGAGCTGGGTCCTCAATCAACGCTAACCAATAGTGCACAAGGCTCTGCAGTCGGTTCTGTGCGTAGCGTGGTACAAACTCCTTTTCTTTTCCTTCGCTTTTTTGCGCGATTACTATATCCGTGAATTTTGGTAATACGGAATCGCCGGGTGCAAGCAGCATTGTATAGGTGAGTTCAGCTGAACGTATCGAGCCGTCCTCCAGCAATCCTTCGTTTAGATAGGATACATCGGTGGTCAATAATAACGTGCCGTCATCGTTGACAACAACGTTAGGTGACTTTACATCATGTGCATTCTTCCAGTTGTCAGGAAGCTGTTTGACACGCTGGGCGTATTCGTCATGACCTTTGGCTTCACCTAATCCAGATTTTACTTTGATATCTTCAGACAAAATATCCAGCGCATTTTCCATACCGTATTCTGGTTTTTCGTAGAGCAGATACCAACGATGTAGCTGGGCAAGAGCCGCATTCTGTTTGTACCCCTGTTTGATTTCATCGGTGGACATCATCTCGGCTCCCATGGCGAGTGGCGTAACAAAAAGTGCAAGTGCACTTGTGTAGAGAGTTTTTCGTACTAGTGATATCACCATGGTATCGAGCTCCTAAACTGTTTGATGCAAATCAGTATAGGGCGCATGTATTTATATTACAACGTGCCACGATCAGCCATTTACCACCTTCCTGTGCAACAGTGCAACAGTGCAACAGTGCAAAAGTTAAAAGGTTCATCCTCGTGACGACACAGAAAACAGAGCATTGATTGAACGAGCAGATCGACTTTATGTAGAAATGAGCGGTGAGGAACGTAGAATGTTAGGGGAGGCGCTGGATAAATTTTTTGGTTCACTGGAAAGTCAGGATGCTCAGCTTATTAAGCGAAAACGCAGAGATTTTTCTCAATGGCTCGATGATGTTGAAGAGCTGCTTTCTTCCTAGCCAGTAGCTAAAATGTAGTTGATTAAGAGCTTTGACTTCGTCGGGCTGTGCTTCTGCTAGTGGGCTGCGATTAAGTCCGAAAGTACAAAAGGTGTAAGCCGGATGCAGAATTTAGTGCGTTCGGTGCAGGTGTGCAGGTGTGCAGAGATAGCAAGTGATACATATCCGTTGTAATCCATAGTCATCCCTGACATGGATTACGTTTTCACATTATTACGTTTTAACATAACTGAGCAACAGTGTCTGCGCCCAGTTTTTTACGTTCGCGTTTAAGAATCAGCAGGCACCGTAAGCTCAACAATCAATCGACTTATCTCCGCACCTTGCGCCTCTGTGACCAGCTCGAAGGTGAAAACTCTGTCTTCGGTAGACGAGGGTAGGGCAGGAAACAAATTAACCTGGAAGTCGATATTTCTATCTTCCAGCAGATTCAAAGTAACGCTTTCGGGATCTATCGATGTAACAAATTCAGATCCTTCACCAACGGGTTTCATTGAAACCTGAACGCTGCTGATAGTTGAAGATACAGCCGACTTCAAAGTGGATACGATTTCCTGACTCGCCGAACCGAGATCGGAAACACTGCCGCCAGTCGCATCTGCTATCCGACTTGAGGCGGAAAAATCGGCTGAACCACTATTCAGGAAAAGGATCGTGGTTTTCGTTTCACTGGCAAGGTTGATAACGTCGTCGACTGATGTTTGATACGGGTAATTAAAATCTGACGGCCTGTGGAATGCGGCATCAGTAGAGACCAACAAAAATCTTACCCTGTTTTCGTCCCAGCCGGGTTCGGTTGCCATGATGTTAGCCTGCGGTGCGCAACTGGGGAATAGGTCTGCATTGACAATATGTCCTTCGCCAGTCATGGCTTGGCGCATTGCCTCAAGCTGCGACTCTGGTCCATCGTTTCCGAAGCGAATATCGAGATCGTCCAGTGTGTCTGAGAGTTTGCCGGGAGCGCTCATTGGCAGGTTAAGTTCATAACCGAAGTCTGAGCCTGAACCGAAACCTTCGCATGGCGCATCGACAAAACTTCCAAGTCCAATGCGAAAATTTGAAAAACTCTCCGACAAGGCAAGTTCAATTTCGTTAACTTCATTTCTGAATGTAGTCAGATCGTCGTCAAAGCTGCCACTGCGGTCAAAGAGAATCATGAAGTCGCCTCCCAGCTCACCTGTTTCAGGGTCGGGGACGCCAACAGACACATTTAATACACCAGAATCTCTGTTAGCAACAGTAATTTGAAAGTCACTTTCTCCAGTAATCGGAGTTGGAACATCTGGGTCAGCGGTAAGAGGGTCACGGCCAATGCGCAGCTCAGCAAGGTTACTGGTACCGTCATCATCAGTATCCCAGCGTTCTGAATTGAATTGATCGGCTGTAGCCTGGATTTCCAATCCATCAGCTGAGCCGGTTTGGAAACTGGTGTCGATACTGGCAAGTGTGATAGCGCCGTTTTCATCATAGAAAAAGATGGATAAAGGATGTTCAGTATCCGCTGCAAATTCGCCAGTGGCAGACCATGATTCGTCGGTCACAAAGGCCGCTGTTAAACGAGCATCTCCCGAAAACAGATGAACCTGCAATGCATCAGACATGTATGCAGGCACGGTAATATCGAATGTAACCTCAACAGTGTCCGGGTCGACGGGCAGCGGTGTAACAGGAGTAGAAGCTCCGACAACGATATCGTCGAATCTTTCACCCGTTGAGTGGTTGATTACCAGATAACGCCCGTCAGGCACTGGGCAGGATGTACCACCATTACAAAAAGTAACTGACCCATCCGCTGCCTGTACCTGATACCAACCATCGTCAGGCCAGCTGATGACGTCACCTGAAACGGTAACTGAATCCGGTGTGGTTGTGGGAGGTGTTGGTAGTGTTATACCTCCACCAACGACGATATCGCTGAACCTTTCTCCGGTTGAGTGATTGATAACCAGGTAACTCCCGGCAGATACTTCACAGGAGGTACCACCGTTACAAAAGGTTTCAGACCCGTCAGCTGCTTGCACCTGATACCAGCCGTCGTCTGGCCAGCTAATGACATCGCCCGCGACAGTCACAGAGTCGGGTGTCGGTGTAGTGGGGGTTGTCGGTGTTGTTCCTCCACCCACTTCAATATCGGTAAATCGTTCACCTGTTGTGTGGTTTATAACCAAATAACTGCCTGTCGGCACATCGCATGAGGTATCACCACTACAAAACGTTTGTGATCCGTCAGCAGATTGCACTTGATACCAGCCGTCGTCTGGCAAGCTGATCGTGCTGCCCGAAACGGCGATGCCGGTCGGTGCAGTAGGCATGGATGGCTCGCTTACAGTGATATCCGGAAACCGTTCTCCGGTGCTGTGATTGATGACCAGGTAAGAACCCGGTGAAACATCGCATGATGTGCCGCCGTTGCACAATGTGGCCGAACCATCGGCCGTTTGTACCTGATACCAGCCTTCGTCCGGCCAGCTGATGGTTGTCCCGGTTACAGTAGGGGTCGCATACGCACTGCCTGCGAACATACACATACCAAGGATCAGGCTCGGCTGCCTAAGTGGTGAAAACGATTTTATATTTTTCATGCATTTTGCCTTTATTCAACAAGTCGAATGTTGATTCGGATTAATCTGGTTAACTATACTCAACAATAGACTATTAGCATCACACTGTAGCGATGTCGCGTAGTTCACTGGAGGTAAAGTCGTTAGCGTAATTCTACGCTTGCGCATTTTTAATTCAATGTTGAGGGTGCGTAATAATACCGGTCTTGTTTGAGCGATAATCCCGATGCTTACTAATTTTGATTCATTAATTGTTTATTTTTGATTCATTAATTGTTTATTTAAGATTCCTTAGTTGTTTAATTCTTAGTGAGCTTATCTCTAAGCGTATTTATATCAGTGTCTGCGAGTATGATCAGGATAGCCATTGCTATCGGGCTGCGTTGGTTCAAATGCAAACTATCGGTCAGAATAGAACCATGTCCTGCTTATGATAAGTCCGATTGTTACGCTGACTAAGCGTGTTTACATCGCACATTATCAAAGCACAGCGGTAATATATTGTTCAGAACAGCACTATTGTTCAATACTATAAATACACAATACTTAACACCCAAGACATAACAGCTGCGAGTTGACAAACGTGACTCGACAACTATGACTTGAAAACCATGAGGAATTCTAATTCATGGTATTAATACACTTCCAGAATAGTTTTCAAAAAGATCGGTAATAATACATACCCTGTTCATTGCTTAATAAATGCACGTGCGTAGAATGGCGTTAACGTCTTTACCGCTAGTCGCGCACTGCGACATCATTCGCGAATAGACATCGTGAACAGATGTGTATCGCCTATAGTTGAGTCGAGAATAGTTATCCATAGTGACTCGAAACAATTTCGAGTTTGTTGAATAAAGGCAAAATGTATGAAATACAAAAATTCTTTTCCACCACTCGGGCAATCGAGTCTTATTCTTGGCATGTGTTTATTCGCTGGTAGTGTAAACGCGAACCCAACAGTGTCTGGAACAACTATTAGCTGGCCCGACGATGGCTGGTATCAGGTACAAACAGCAGATGGCTCGGCAACCTTGTGCAACGGCGGTACGTCATGCGATGTTTCACCAGGCACGTATTTGGTTATCAATCACAGCACTGGAGAACGGTTTTCAGATATAACGGTATCCGGATCATCCATGCCCGCAGCACCCAGCGGTGTCGCTGTTTCGGGCAGTACAATCAGCTGGCCTGACGATGGTTGGTATCAGGTGCAATCAGCTGACGGATCGCAAACATTTTGTAATGGTGGTACATCCTGCGATGTGTCAGCGGGCAGTTATCTGGTTATAAACCACTCAACCGGCCAGCGATTTTCCGATATAGAGGTGGGTGGAGGAACAACTCCCACGACCCCAACAACCCCCACCACGCCAGCAACCGATGGCGTTAGCGTAGCAGGCGATGTTATTAGCTGGCCAGACGACGGCTGGTATCAAGTGCAATCAGCAGACGGATCACAAACTTTTTGTAATGGTGGTACCTCCTGTGAAGTGTCTGCGGGGAGTTACCTGGTTATCAATCACTCAACCGGTGAGAGATTTGGCGATATTGTTGTTGGTGGCGCCACTCCGGTTACACCAACACCAGTTACGCCAACTCCTGTTACGCCAACCCCCGGCGAAACCGCAACCGTACAAGTCAACTTCGATATTACGGTGCCGTTTATTGTCTCCAACGCGTTGCAGCTTGAAGTTTTTTGGGGCGATACACGTTTGACTGCTGCCTGGTTAATTGATGAATCATGGGCGGTCACAGGTGAATTTGCAGCAAACACAGAGCAACCGTTATCCATCTTTTTCAATGATGATAACGGCGGTGTCAGGCTTGCCAGCATCGAGACCAGTTTCCGAACCGGTTCAGGTGACGAACAGGAATACCTGGTGACTGCAGATCAATTCGACTCAGAACGCTGGGACGCGGACAGTGATGGAACCAGCAACCTTGAAGAGTTACGTGTCGGTCGCGATCCCTTTATTCTTGATGCAACTGACCCAACAGGACCTTCACAGGTACCGGGTCTGAACATCACAACTTATTCAGGCTTTGATCTTGAGCTGTTCTGGCCTCGTGCAACCGATGACGTTGTGGTTGTTGGCTACGATATTTTTCGCAATGGTGATTTACTGGTGTCCACGCTGGACGCGTTAAGTTACTACGATCCAACAACTGAACCAGAACGTGAATATATTTATACCATCTATGCTGTAGATAACGACGGGTTCCGTGGATTACCAACATCAGCGACGGTTATGTCACCAGCTGATCAGCCTGTCACAGGGGTTGCAGCGCAGTATGCTTCTATTACCGGTGGTCTTGTTAATGAGGCGATATGGAGTATCAGTGACGGACTGACAACAACAAACAGTTCACCAACCGGTGGCTCTTGCACCACACGCGGTGGCGCTGGTAGCGGTGTTGGTGTCAGCGATGGCACACTGATCAGTGAAAGCGGATCAAGACAGGGGGACGCATTCGACAACGCATCGCAACTTTGGATTAATGGCGAGCAGGTTGGTGGCTTCCTTCGTGCAACGACTGGTAGCACGTCTAACTACGCAACCGTACCTTTATCGGGTCTTGATGTCACCGTTCAGTACCACGCAGTTGCTACATCTCCAACGCTGCGCCATTTCACCACGCTCAGAAATGATACGGGCAGCGATATCTTTGCTGTCGTGAACTTTGTTAACAACCTGGGATCGGACGCTGGCACCGGTATTTATACGACCAGTAGTGGCGATACCATTCTTGCGGAAGACGACCGCTGGGTTATAACTGATGACTTTTCCGAAGACGTTGGAGACCCGGCAAATACGACTGTGTTCTATGGTCCTGGTTCACCGCGTAGTCAGGTTGTGTTTAATCAGCAAACTGTTTTTAGCTGCTGGTCAACAGAAGGGCTGAACGCACGACTGGACGTTGTGATTCCTGCCGGAACGGAGCGATCGCTGTTGTTCTTCCATCACTTGTCTACATCAAGTGTTAATGCTGACCTTGAAGCATTCCAGTTTGATACAACACCAGCCGTTGATAGTCCTCTTCTGGAAGGACTAAGCTTGGAACAGCTGTCAGATGTTGTGAATTGGGACTTCTAAGTATGGAATTTCCCGGGTATCGGGATTGGTAAGTACGGTATGTTGAATGTGCTTCCCTGGGTGAGCTTGAATAAACGAAATATCGTTGCCTTCAAGTGAAGCTCGGGGAAGCCAAACGAATCAAACGAATCATATTAAACCAAACCAAACCAAACCAAACCAAACCAAACCAAACCAAACCAAACCAATAAGTATCGTCTCTCCTGCGCAACAGACCGCGCGTTTTTCCAGACAAATTTTGTGGCTGATGATATGGCCGCAATAGAAATCACTTTCAATCGACAGGTATGAAACTCCCGATGGTTGAAAATCTGGAAACATCCGTCAATCCAGATGGTTGCGTTGTCAAGATAATGCAATCAGTATCAAGAATATGAAAGAGAGCCCCTGGGCTCAATAGTTGTAGAGCATTGTACTAGTCGCTCAGCGTATCGCGCAGTTTTGTGAATCCGTTACTTTATTTAGCATGGTTGTGTGCTTCAATGAGGGAAGGGGATTGCGGTTAAAGCGCAAGCGATCATAGTCTGAATTTCGTCGCCATTTACGGATTCAAAAACCGTTCTGGTTTCCGTTCCCACCTGCTGATGCAAGGCTCGGCGAGCAGAACTTCCGCAACCGTCCGCTGTCTATAGCTTAAGCGAGGATTGGGCGATTGTTCTAGGCAATATTCAGTCCGGTCGTATCCCGCCGAAAGCTTGAATTGCATCACAGGAGTGGATTCAAGTGAGAATTCTTCAGAACACGAATCCGAGCAAAGCAATGGGCAGGGAAACTCGACAGGGCAGCGGTACTTACCACTCATTATTTCACTTTGACAGGTACGCTGGGTGAGTTCCGACAGCTCTACTGGCAGACACAGCGGCGTTTTATGTCTGCAGATAATCGCGTCCGCCGCCGGAACACCCTTCGACATCAAAAAACTGGGCAAAAAGGGCCTATCCTCAAAGACGTTACGCGAGGTGATCGGCACGGCTCAGAATCTGGGTTTGCCTGTCAAACCTCGCAAAGCAAATCTCGAACACCTGTACTCATCTGTCCTGCCGTGCGTTTTACTGTGGGAGCGATACGAGTTCGTGGTGCTGGAGCAGCTCGACAATGAGGCGTTGTATATCGTCGACAAGAATAAGGGGCGGGTGCGGGTTCCTTTGGCTAAGGCCGCCGAGCTATACGGTGGCGTTGTGCTCGAATTCCCCGGTCTGTTCAGAGTCGATAAGGTTGACACCAAAGCCGAGACAAATCCCGACCTGGTAGCGCAGCCTCAAGG
>CALFCF010000065.1 GCA_937951345.1 uncultured Granulosicoccaceae bacterium | reverse complement strand
AACCTCTGATTTATCGCCTGCGTTGCCAGGGCTGCGTTGAAATTCGGCTCAAAATGCTCATGTATTCGCATATACACTCCGCTTTTTCGCCAAATTTCGCCTTGCCCTGCCTGCCTCGCCTAATAAATCAGAGGTTCCTTAGATATTAAGGTGGTTATTTGAACCTGGACACATTCAACGCAACTGACTGTCCTTGCTGCCACGACGATTGAACAGTTCAGCTTGACGATTGGTTTCATCCAACTCAGTCTGGCAGGTGACACACAAACGCACACCCGGCAACGCTTCACGTCTTGGCAGCGGAATGTCTTCGCCGCATTCTTCGCAGGTCTCCGCGCTTTCACCGGCCGGTAACTGGCGTCTGGCACGATCAACGGCGTCGTTGACACTATCGTCAATCTGCTCCTGCACAGCCCCGTCTTTCGACCAACCACCCGCCATTAGACGATCCTTTTAGTGAATGTATTGAATAGAGGTATAACCATTATCGGAACCCAGGTGACCGTTAATCGGGTAACGGATCAACCTGGACAGCGGTTTAGCGGTCCGTTGGTGTGCCATAGATCCCAGGTTATTTTGAGTTCGTCACCGGACAAGTCAAACCTTAAACGGTAATTGCGGGCATCGTCTTCTCCACAAATAGCCTGAGCCACAGCAGTTTGTCGACTGTCGGCTTGCGTAACACCCGACCAGTTTAAGCGGCACCAGACATCACCCTGCCCCAGCCAATCATCGCTTATCTCGAACGGTGCTGCCCGCTTCGTTCCAGTCGCGATTATCAGATCCCCGGCACATTGAATATCCGTACCCCATTTACCAAAAAAGATATCGTGCTCAGCAGCATAGCCGGTTGATGTGACAAATAAAGCTATCAAAAATGCGCGCATTGGGGTTTCCGAAATTCTTACTGACCAGGTTTGACATTACTATTGACAGGAATATCCCCACGACTTTCAGGGGCCGTACGATCGATGATAAATACGAGAAACGCATCAGTACAGGTCACACTAAGTTGCGACAACTCTTACGCAGCGTAAGTAACATCAATAGCTCAGATTGATCACTCAGGTGCCTCACCACATTCTGTCTTTGGCATAAACGGGGTAATCATTATCGTAGGTTTTAGCGTCGAAGTCTGCTTGTTGTTCCTTCAAAAAATCACCCGCTGTCGGTAGTTGCGTCACCCGGTTTTCGCTATTCCACAGATCACTACGCATCAACGCCTTGGCGCACTGAAAATAGACTTCCTGCACGCTTATCACTATAACTGTCGTTGGTACTTTGCCCTCTTTGTTGAAACGCTGGAGCTGTGCCGCTTCGATGGAGACAACTGCGCTGCCGATAACCCTGACCACATTGTTACACCCGTTAACCATAAACATCAGGCTAACCCGACCATCCTTGACAATATTTCTGATCGAGTCCAAACGATTATTACCGCGCCAATCAGGTAACAGCAGCGTTCGGGCGTCAGCGACAATTACCGGGCATTCGGTATCCCCGCGCGGACTGGCATCACAGCCATCATCAGCCATAGTTGCAAGTACCAGGAAACGAGACGCTTCAATCCATTGTCGGTACAGCGGCGTGATGACATTCGTGACTTTGCTTAACGACTTTTCCTTCGGAGCATCGTAGAGTCGCTCAAGCGCTTCGAGATCGTCAATCCTGTTCATTCCTCGTTTCCTATTGTGCAAGCGTGGCTGATAAAAACGCGGTGACTAGCGGATGGACCACAGCGGTAAGCGAAGAACGCTCCGGCTGAAAGGCCGTACCAATAAAAAACCGGTTTTTCCTGATTTCCAGTGTGCGAGGATCACCGTCTGCGTCAAAACCCGAAAATGTCATATCGGTATTTTCAAACAAATTCAGATAGTTTCGATTTACACCAAAGCCGCAGAAGTACTCTTCTTCAATGTCTGTCGTGCCATAGTATTTTTCAACAACAGAATTCTTTAGTAAATTAATCGCTGCTTTCTCATCATATAACTTGCAGACAAGGGTGGAAATCAGCGGCATGGCTGCACCCGGGTTGACCTCGGTATTATCAGCTTCAGCGTATCCCAGTTGATTACGAACAAACTCCAGTGCAGCGTGCTGATAGCCGCCGCAGGTGCCAAGAAACGGCAGATCGTTTTCACGAGCGTAGTTTATAACCTGCAGAACGTTTTCAGTGTTAGCGTAAGGACTGCCGGGAATACACCATAGCCCCGAGTAGTCTTTTAAACTTTGTACGTTTACATCAGTGGAATCAAGCCAGGTGTGTTCGACACGGGTCGAGAGCTGATCTGCTGCAAGTTGTAGCGCACCGGGTATCGCCTGATGAGCGGTGATCGATTCCTGGTAGTCACCAACCAGGGCTATTTTCGTCGTAGTCATAATCAGAAAGGTCTGAGTAGAAGCCATCTCAAAATTGAGATTGCGCGCTCAGGCAAGGCGTGCGGTGCTTAAGCCGCGCAGTTTACACGTAGTAAATGAGCAGCGCAGAACGGCACACAACGCAGGATCAGCGTGCAGGACTCGGCGTCCCCGACTCGGCGTCCCCGATCAATTTTGAGATGACTTCTAACTAATGAATCACCAATTTACGAATGAACCCGTTCGCCACGAACACATTTACTCACTCGCCGTGTAATCCGGCCCAATAGTTTTCCGTAGACTGTCGTCTGTATTTACCCAGCAAAGTTTTTCATCATGTGCGACATGAGCCCTTGGTTCAAAGGCTTCCGGGTTGTCAAGTGCAGCGAGGTAAAAATGCATCGTGTCAGATAATTTTTGCGATCGAAACGAGATCGGACTACCGCAGCGCTCGCAGAAGGTTCGCTCCACCCCGACCGACGATTGATAAACTTTCGGTGTCTCACCAGTCCAACACCACTGCGCATCCATGACACCCACATAAGTCGTCATCGGTGCTGAGCATTGCCTGCGACAGCTCTCACAGTGACAGTTAACACAGGCTAACACGGGTGCGTCGATTTCAAAGCTCACCGCCTGACAAAAGCATCGGCCGCGATACGTGTCGGTCATGGTGTTTAGATCCGTTGAGCCAGCTGTTTTTCAATAAACTATCCATTCATAGTATCATGCAGTCGCTGTCACATGGATTCTGCCACGCACAACCTTAGCACCCTATACGGGTCTATCCGGGCGTTGGTTAGCTCGATTGTTAATACTTAGCTCGATTGTTAATACTGAGCCCGATTGTCAATACGGATGTTGACTCGGTTGTGGAACTCCTTTGCAAGTACTTAATAGGAACCACATAAACAGAAACCGCAACAGACAGCAAAAGCTTGAAACGCATGCTACTGTGCCGACTGGCAGCCCCGGAACCAAACTACATAGCTAATCAAGATATGCATTTACTCCGATTATTCGCCTTTGCAGTGTCGCTGATTGTTCTGGCCGCGCTAGTGTCTGCTAACGCACAAGCTAATTCCGACAATCCACCAACAACCAATGCACTTGAGGCCCTCCTTTTTAAAAGGCTGGCGAATGCACCTGACGAAAAAAGCGGACGTAGCGTCGAGGGCGAAATCTGGAACTACTGGTTCGACCTCTCTCCTACCGCTGAAATTCGTGCTTTTCTGGATGCCGGACGTGAAAGGCGCGAGGCCTACGACTACGAAACGGCAGAGGAAAACCTGGACAAGGTTGTTGAACTTGCACCCGACTACCACGAAGGATACAACCAGCGAGCATTTGTCCGGTTCCTCCGTGAAAATTATCAGGGGTCACTAACAGATCTGGAACGCACACTGGAATTGCAGCCCAATCACTTCGGTGCATTATCCGGCTTGTACCATATCCTGCGAATCCAAAATCGTCCGGAAGCCGCGCTAAATGCATTACAGGAGGCAGTCAAACTCCACCCCTGGATTCAAGAACGGCATGGCTTACCGGAACACATGTGGCCAGATAGTTTCCGAGCAATCCATAACCCGGGGCAGGAAATCTAACCCGGAGTTATGGTGAATTTGTTCAACTGCCTGACGACAACACAATACAATGAACCCTGAACATCAGCTGCAACAGATAGAAACCTGGTGCAATAAATTTGTCGGGTTCGTTAAGGTCAGCATGGCTGACGGCGCCACTGGGTGGGGACAGGTATCCACCTATCATTCAGACATCACCTGTCAGGTATTACACCGGCAGGTTGCGCCCTGGATCATTGGACGCGAAACCAGCGATCTTGATGACTTGCTGGATCGAGTAACTGAAATAGAGCATAAATTCCCCGGTTCTTACCTGCGGCGCGCGCTGGCCGGTGTGGATACTGCCATTTGGGATATGCGTGGTAGACGGGCACAGAAAAGTGTTTGTGAATTGCTAGGAGGACAGAACGGGCCGTTGCGTGTTTATGCCTCATCCATGCGCCGCGATATAAAACCCGCGCAGGAAGCAGATCGGATTTTGAAGCTTCGGGAAAAACACGGTTTCGACGCGTTTAAATTCAGGGTAGGCGCTGAGTGTGGACGCAATCAGGACGAATGGCCTGGCAGAACTGAAGCTATCGTACCTACGATTCGCCAGGCGGTTGGTGATGATATGACACTGCTCGTCGATGCAAATAGTTGTTACGAACCACAACGCGCGATAGAGATAGGACAGTTACTCGAGGATCAGGGAATCGCGCATTTTGAAGAGCCCTGCCCGTACTGGAAACCGAAGCAAACCAAACAGGTGCGTGATGCTCTGTCAATTGACGTTACCGGTGGAGAGCAGGATTGCGATCTTGGCTGGTGGGAGTATGTACTTGAGCTGGGTGCTGTTGATATCGCGCAACCGGATATCTGTTACATCGGCGGGATCAGTCGCGCATTACGGGTCGCGAAAATGGCAGACATCAGGAACCTGCCGGTTACACCACATTGTGCAAATCTTTCGCTGGTAACATTGTTTACAGCACACTACCTGAAAGCCCTGCCCAATGCCGGTAAGTATCTGGAATTTTCGATCGAAGATCAGTCCTATTACCCCTGGCAGCAGGATCTATTTGCAAACGACCCTTACACAATTACAGACGGGCAGATTACGGTAAGCGATGAGCCAGGCTGGGGTATCGAGATTAATCCAACCTGGCTGGAAAGCGCCAGCTATCAGATTTCTGACGGATCAGACGCAACGGAATATGTTGGCTGACAGGCACTAAACGGCCAACAGAGTAAATTTAAGAAAGCGGTTCTCCAGCAACGAGTCAGGCGACGCGCTTTCCGGTGGCTCTATCCAGTCCCTCGGTGATTAGTCGCTTCGCCATTTCAGCATCGCCCCACGAATCAATGCGTACCCATTTGCCGGGTTCCAGGTCTTTATAGTGCTCAAAAAAGTGCTGAATCTGCTCCCGTGTGATATCCGGCAAATCAGTATAGTTTTCTACAGACTCATAGCGGCGCGTCACTTCACACGAAGGCACGGCAATTATTTTTTCGTCCTGCCCGCCATCATCTTCCATTTGAAGCACTCCTATAGCGCGACAGTTGATCACACAACCGGGTAACAATTCACGCGTGTTGGCCACCAGAACATCAACCGGATCACCATCGTCTGACAACGTGTGCGGAACGAAGCCGTAGTTACCAGGATATCGCATCGGCGTATACAGAAAACGATCGACATGAAGTGCACCGGAGTTTTTATCCAACTCGTATTTTATGGGCTCACCACCGACCGGCACTTCGATAATGACGTTTATGTCTTCGGGAGCATTTTTACCTGCAGGTATTCTGTTGATATTCATGATGACGTCAGATTCTGCTATTTCAGAGGTTTCTTCAGTTTGGTTTAAGTTGTTATCTTGCATCGCTATTGTTATGCCAGTTCTATGCGACAGTGTCCGTTATTATCGTTCTTGTACAGCAACTAGTGAAGGTAACTATGTCAGAAAATGCAATTTAGTGTAGATATCACAGTTATTTGCAACATCAGCACCTGCTTTATTTTACCGATCATTGGGTTCAATTCTTTATATTCTTCGTATCACGTTCGGCTGCAGCAGCTGCTTTGTTTCGAGCCCTGAGATCAGCAAGCTTTTCAGCAATCTGAATTTCCAGACCCCGATTGACGGGATGATACAACTGCTGTTCTCCGAGTGTGTCCGGAAAATAATGAACACCTGCAGCGAATGCATCGGTCTCGTCGTGCGCATAGCGATAACCTTCACCAGCGCCTAACTCTTTCATCAAGGCCGTCGGCGCATTGCGCAGATGCATCGGCACATCAAGTGACCCACTTTCTGTGGCCAACCGCATCGCTTCCTTGTAAGCGTTATACATCGCATTGCTTTTAGAGGCACAAGACATGAAAACAATCGCCTGCGCTAACGCCAGCTCACCTTCGGGACTGCCGAGTCGCTCATAACTCTCCCAGGCAAACTGTGCCAACTGCGAAGCGCGCGGATCTGCCAGACCGATATCCTCAGTTGCAATGCGCATAACGCGTCGCGCGATGTACAACGGATCACAGCCACCATCGATCATCCGGCAGAACCAGTACAACGCTGCATCAGGATTCGAACCACGAACAGATTTGTGCAGTGCCGAGATTTGATCGTAGAACCGGTCACCGCCCTTATCGAACTGACGCAGCGAGTCACGCGCTACTTGTTCGAGTACACTCTCATCGATTAGTAGTTCGTCACCGTTACGTGCTGCACAGTCAACTGCAAGTTCCAGCAACAACAGTCCGCGCCGTGCATCGCCGTCAGCCAGTGCTGCCAATTGCTCACGCAAAGGCTCTGCAAAACTAATATTGACTCTTCCGAACCCACGTTCTTCATCAGACAATGCTGCATCGATGATCAAACGCAGATCATCAGACTCAAGGCGTTTCAGGATATAAGTTCTGACACGTGACAGCAGTGCATTGTTAAGCTCAAATGAGGGGTTCTCAGTTGTTGCACCCACGAAATAGACTGTACCGTTTTCAATGTGTGGCAAAAACGCATCCTGTTGCGCCTTGTTAAAACGGTGTACCTCATCAACAAACAGTACACTGCGGCGACCCGACTGATCCCGCAATGTCGAGGCTCTGCCAACAGCTTCGCGTATTTCCTTAACACCCGACAATACCGCCGAGAGACTGAAAAATTCTGCATCACAGTGCGCGGCTATCATTCTCGCCAGCGTGGTTTTTCCGGTTCCGGGCGGACCCCAGAAAACCATCGAATGCAGCCGGTCACGTTCCAGTGCCTGGCGCAACGTGCCTCCCTCTTCCAGCAAATGCTGTTGCCCGAAAAAATCGCTTAGATCACGCGGTCGCATGCGTTCCGCCAGCGGAACCACAACATCAGAAGAAAATAATGAGTTTTGCTCGGAATTCATCGGCCGTCACAGCTCAGGTGACTGACAACGGCCCGGGATAGAATGGGGTAAAGAATGAAGCCGTGTTGTCACGCGTTACGTGACGCATAGTATACGTTGTCGGCGGTAGCCGGTTGCGTCCGAATTAACGTTACAGGCGTATTCAGGTATTCAGACTAGCCGTTACCAATGACGTCTACACCGGCCGGTGGAACAAACTGAAATTTTTCGTCGTCTATTTGAACGCCCTGCTTGAAGGATGAGAAACGTATCTGGGTGGCTTGGCCAAAGCTATCGCGAAGCTCCATCGCAGCGAGGCCTGACTCGGACAATCCCAGATAGACCAGCTCAAAATCAGATTCCTGTGAGCGTGGTTTAAGCTCTACCCATTCAATCCCGTCTGAATTACCCAGAGGCCGCAATTCAAATTCCTGCTCCAATGGTTTTGAACCCATCAACAACGAGAGCGGTGTTCCTGTACCTTGTTCCGCAAGACTGCTAACGGTGACTTGCTCAAGTTCAATGTCATACAACCAGACACGTTGACCATCGGCGACTATTTGTTGTGGTGACGGTTGCGTGTAGTTCCAGATAAACCGACCGGGTTTTTTCAGCAACACATTGCCTGAAGATTCCTGCAACGGATTGGAATCAGCGTCATACACCGTTTGTACAAAATCAGCAGAAAACGAATTGACTGATTCAGTGAAGTTGTTAAGACGCTGTAGAACTTCCGGTGTTTCCTGAGCAGATAACATCGCTGTTTGGATCATTAGTGTGGCGAACAGCGTCCACAGACTGATAATCGACAAAATCCGTTGATCAATTCCTTTCATGGGTAATCTCATAAGCTGTCGAAATACGATCTTACGTATTTGCATCAAATTAACTGCCTGTATCGAATGAATGGCATACGTGATACCAAATAAAAACACAGGGTATGAACAACGGCTGTGTCCCGGCTGTTCTTAATACGGTTACTGAAATTTCAGATTGTATGTAGTACAGACTTTCCGGAATTCAGACTCTATAGAATTACGCGCGTTTCATGCCATGCCTTGCAATTGCGCAACAATGTGACACGTCGTTAACGTATCATTGATGTGATATAAAACAATGCCGGATTCATTGCATCTTCGTAACGGCAGTTGAAAGGCCGTGTACGTAGTTGGATTGCATGATTAAGCCTTCGCTGTGTGTAGGCTGCGGTCGGATTTCACCAGCAATCTATACGGCAACGGCATATATGGAGCCGGCATATATGGCAACGGCAGCTTAACTCGCACGAACGAGTTGCAATAGCAATCCGCCCTACTCTGCACCAACCGGCGGCGGAGCGAGCACTTCCCGATTGCCGTTGGCCTGCACCCGGCTGACGACACCAGCGGCTTCCATGTCTTCGACTATCCGGGCCGCCCGGTTGTACCCAATTTTCAGCCGGCGCTGCACATAGGATATTGATGCGCGCCTGGTTTCAGTGACGATTGCGACCGCGTGATCGTACAGCGCATCCTGCTCTGCGCCCATTTCGCCGGGCTCTGCCGGAATTCCCGGCAATGCACCACCTTCCTGGACAATCTCTTCAATGTAATTCGGTTCACCGCTGTTCTTTAATGCTGCGACCACTGCGTGTACTTCGTGGTCGTCGACAAATGCCCCGTGCACACGCTCCGGTAATCCCACACCGGGTGGCAGGTACAACATATCACCGTTACCCAATAATGATTCAGCCCCCATCTGGTCGAGGATCGTGCGGGAATCCACTCGCGACGACACCTGAAACGCTATGCGAGACGGAATATTTGCTTTGATCAATCCGGTGATGACATCCACTGAAGGACGTTGCGTTGCAAGAATCAAATGAATACCTGCCGCACGCGCCTTTTGCGCTATCCGCGCAATCAGCTCTTCTGCTTTTTTGCCGACCTGCATCATCATGTCAGCAAACTCATCGACGACAACAACAATTACAGGAAACGGCTCAAGCGTTGGCGGTGGATCACCCGGATTGATTGCAGTTTCCTGGTTATACAACGGGTCTGGTAAGGGCTCACCCTTTTCTATCGCTTCACGTACTTTACGGTTATAGCCTGCGAGATTGCGAACACCCAGACTAGCCATCACTTTGTATCGCCTTTCCATTTCACCGACGCACCAACGCAAGGCATTCGCGGCCTCTTTCATATCGGTGACAACCGGCGTCAACAGATGCGGTATACCGTCATAAATATTAAGCTCCAGCATCTTCGGATCAACCAGAATAAGTCGAACCTCCTGCGCGGTTGCCTTGTATAACAAGCTAAGCAGCATAGCGTTGACGGCAACAGATTTACCCGAACCTGTCGTACCAGCTACCAGCAGGTGAGGCATACTCGCCAGATCAACAACTATCGGTATTCCACTGATGCTCTTGCCCAGTGCAAGCGTTAACGGTGATTTGGCTTTGTCGTATTGCTCCGACTGCAACATTTCAGATAGCTGTACCAATTCCCGCTCTTCGTTTGGAATCTCCAGTCCAATCGTCGATTTACCGGCGATAACCTCAACCACC
This sequence comes from uncultured Granulosicoccaceae bacterium, assembly GCA_937951345.1. Classification (GTDB taxonomy): domain Bacteria; phylum Pseudomonadota; class Gammaproteobacteria; order Granulosicoccales; family Granulosicoccaceae; genus CALFCE01. The sequence goes on along the minus strand of CALFCF010000065.1, from coordinate 12,419 downwards.
CGCACACTGATCAACGACAGCGACCGGGCAATGTCCTGGGTTAAATTGGTGATCTGTTTTGCTTTGGTGCCAGGTTCAGGTTGTAGCTCAAATCGGGTGATGACAGGTCCGGGGTGAACAGCGACTACCTCAACCGATATATTGAAATCAGCGAGTTTGACTTCAAGCAAACGCGAAAGGGCTTCAAGCTCCTCGTTAGTGTAACCGGCCTTGTGGATTCGCGGCGCATCAAGCAGTGACAATGGCGGCAGGTCTGAATCAGGCATATCGCGAAACAACGGATACTGATGCTCATCACCCTTGCGTTTGGTTATTGCAGGCTTCTTCGGTTTGGCGGGCGCCGCAGCAGACACTGATGCAGCTGGAGCGGCGGTCTCAAGTGGCTTCTTCGACTTGAGCACCGGGTTTTTCAACACCGGCACCTCATCACCGACAGACTGCGTCTCGTCACGCATGATGATCCGTGTTTTTTCCGCCTCGTCAACAGGTGCGAGATCGATATCCGGTTTTTGCGATTTGCCCAGACTCTTTGCGGCTTTGGCTATTTCAGAGCGAAAAGCACTCACCCCGGTTGTTTTGTCGTGCAGGGTTTCATCCGGCATATCGAGCAGCGGATCGTCATCGAGCGAAGAGCGACTGACGCGCGCCTCCTCCATGTATAACTGACGGGCACGAGCCAGCTCACGCCGTCTGCGAAACTCGGTCACGCCTTCAAATAGACGATTGAATAATGCTACAGCGCCAACAGCCACCGCAATCGCCAGGCCGCCGGTGCGATCGAGCAACCCGGACCAGCTCGAACCCATGGCCAGTGTCAATGAACAGAAAACTAATGCGATCAGCAGAAGCGTGGTACCCAGTGGTTTGAATATCGACACCAGCCGCCAGGCGATTTCGGTACCGAGCACACCACCGCCAAACGTACTCTCGGGTAGCGCACCCTGAGCAACACCAAAGTGTAGATCGGCCAGACCGCAGGCGGAAACCAGCAGCAGTGCTATGCCGAACAGTCGCACAAACATGAAGGGTTCATTGAGCGACCGTGACCGTTGTGGCCGGAACAGGCGCCACCCGATGTAGGCAACGACTATGGGCACGACGTAGGCGACATAGCCCAACAGGTAAAATAGTACGTCCGCCAGCCAGGCACCGCCTAGTCCAACGCTATTTTCAATTTCAGCATTACGACCCGTGTGGGACCAACCGGGGTCATTTAAATTGAAGGTGGTCAGAGCAAGCAGCAGGATAATGGAAAGCACCAGGCAACCAATGCCCGCCAGCTCACGCATAAGCCCGGTCATTTGCTCGAGTGCCCGACTGCTACCGGCAGCCTCCAGCAGCGTTTCCCGGTTGCTTAGAGCCGCGGCGGTAGAGCCCGATTTCGTGCCCGTGCGCGCCCTGGAACGAGCGCCGGTCGCTGCTTTTTTTCGCACAGCGGATTTACGCGCACCCCGTGCTCCGGATCCGGTGGCTGCTTTTCTTTTACGCGTTGTAGCAGCGCGTTTTTTCTTCGCCTGAACCAAATGTCTTCCGGGTAACTGCGGGTGAATCGAATCGGGGCATGGCCCGGGTGCATGCTTTGCACTGAGGCATCTCTGCAGAGCTTAGTTTAGCAGACAGAAAAAGAACTACATTGCAAAGTAACGGAACGAAAACTGTCAAAGTGCGGTCGCATCTCGGATAATACACAAGAACCCGCTTTACAAGAATACGCTGTCAACCCTGCCCTGACTCCGAAGTCAGCACGCCAGATGGCTGAAGGATAAACGGGAAGGCGTTGAGCCAGGCGTTTTGGCAGGATTGAGACTGCCGGCTTGCTCGAGCAAAACGAATTCGAAACTGAAACAGGAAACCCATGTCATCATCCAAACACTGCAAATTACTGATACTCGGGTCAGGACCCGCCGGCTACACAGCTGCCGTTTACGCGGCGCGAGCGGCACTCGAGCCTGTGCTGATTACCGGCGTCGAAGTCGGCGGGCAACTGACCACGACCACCGATGTGGACAACTGGCCTGCTGACAATGAAGGTGTGCTCGGACCGGATTTGATGGAACGCTTTAAAAAGCATGCCGAACGATTTGAAACCGAACTCATCAACGACCACATTGACAGTGTCGATTTCTCTGCCCGGCCTCTGGTATTAAACGGTAGCGATACGCGTTATACCTGCGATGCACTCATCATCAGCACGGGTGCCAGTGCCAAATATCTGGGTCTGCCCTCCGAGGATAAATTCAAAGGACGTGGTGTGTCCGCTTGTGCAACCTGCGATGGATTTTTCTACCGCGATCGTAAAGTCGCTGTCATTGGTGGCGGCAATACAGCGGTTGAAGAAGCGCTCTATCTGTCAAACATTTGCTCAGAGGTCGTATTAGTCCATCGCCGCGATGAACTGCGTGCAGAAAAAATTATGCAGGCAAAACTGTTCGAACGTGAGAAAAACGGCAACGTCACTATTATGTGGAATCATACGCTCGATGAAGTGCTGGGCGACGACACCGGTGTGACGGGTATGACAGTTAAACACACCGATAACGGTGAATCGACCAGTATGGATCTCCACGGGGTTTTTATCGCGATAGGCCACAAACCGAACACCGATATTTTTACCGATCAACTCAACATAAACGGTGGATATATCAAGGTGAACAGCGGGCTTGACGGCAACGCAACAGCAACCAGTGTTGAAGGAGTCTTTGCTGCCGGTGATGTCATGGATCATGTGTACAGGCAGGCGGTTACTTCTGCCGGCACCGGCTGTATGGCTGCACTTGATGCTGAAAAGTATCTGGATTCGTTGCCTGGCAATGAGTCCTGATCAATGGCGGCGATCAGCGAAAGGTGGCAAGTAGAAATTCATGATTCGCTGCAACAAATCAGTAGAGACGACTGGAACGCTCTAGAGCTTAAGGGCAACCCGTTTGTCAGGCATGAGTTTCTTCTTGCGCTCGAACAAACCGGTTGCCTGGGCCAGTCCACCGGTTGGTACCCGCGCTATATTTTTGTGTTTGACCATGGCGGTGACGTAATCGCTCCGGCAAGCGATGAGAAAAGTGACGGTGGCGGTGAATCAAAACAATTGATCGCTGCGTGTGCGACATATGTAAAAACGAATTCCTACGGCGAATTCGTTTTCGACTGGGCATGGGCAGATGCCTACGAGCGCACCGGACAGGCCTACTACCCGAAACTTGTCGGCGCCATTCCGTTTACCCCGGCAACCGGTCCGCGCCTGTTAGTTAAACCCGGTCAACCGCAAGCAACCTTACAACAAGTGCTTGCAGAGTCAGCACTTGCCTATTGTGAGCAGGAAGGTTTCAGCAGCATGCACTGGTTGTTTGTTACCGAGCCGGAACACGACCAACTCACCGATTCGCGATTTTTATCAAGAATCGATTGCCAGTACCATTGGCAAAACAACCAATATGCTTCGTTCGATGATTTTCTGTCGCGTTGTACCAGTAAACGTCGCAAGACCATCCGCCGCGAGCGCCGCTACGTCACCGACGCCAATTTACGACTGGATCGACGTGCAGCAAGCAGCCTGAATGATCACGAATGGGGACTGGTTCACAATTTATATTGCACTACCTTTGATCGAAAATGGGGCAACCCCTCACTCACTCTCGACTTTTTCCGGCAGATCGGTAAAGACTTTGGCGACAATTGCCTGATTGTGTTCGCATACGCTGGCAAAGAAGACCCCATTGCGGTGTCGATCATGTTTCACGGTGAAGATACACTCTACGGCAGGTATTGGGGTGCGACAGAAAACCATCATTGTCTGCACTTTGAAGCATGCTATTATCAGGGCATCGAGTTCGCCATCGAACGGCAGTTTAAGCGTTTTGAACCCGGTGCTCAGGGTGAACACAAGATCACACGGGGTTTTGAGCCGGTGTTTACCCACTCCGCCCACTGGCTGGCAGACGATCGCTACCGTGCCGCGATTGAGCGCTATCTCGCTGAAGAACGACCGTTAGTGCGCGAGCGTCAGCAAGGTCTCGAAGGAATGTTACCGTTTCGCGCTCCGGTACCGGGCGAGTCGGGTTCAGTCTAGAGACAGTTTGAATAGGTATTGTTAACGGGCAAGGACGTGCCCACGTAAGGTCGATTGAACTGATTTGTCAGCGCGATCCGTTCGGTGGATTTATTTGGTTGTAAACAGAGACGATTGAACCATAAACAGGCAACAAGCCGACAAATGCCTATTCCCTTTCTAGCACCGGATGATGAAGTAACCGCGTTTCCTGCAGTTGAAGATGCGCTGCAGGAACCAAATGGTTTACTGATGGCTGGCGGAAGCTTAAGCCCGCGTCGTCTGTTGACCGCTTACCGCAGCGGTATATTTCCATGGTACGAAGAAGGTGAACCGATACTGTGGTGGTCACCGGATCCCCGTTGTGTACTCTGGCCTGAAAACTTCAAGTTAAAGCGCAGTCTCAAAAAAACCATACGCAGTGGAAAATTCCATATCACCGAAGACAAAGCGTTTCGCGATGTCATGGTTAATTGTGGTAAACCACGTTTCGGCAGCTCGGGAACCTGGGTAACCGACGAAATGATTGATGCTTATTGCAGGCTGGCGTCATACGGCATTACGCGTTCTGTGGAAGTTTGGAATGGCGATACTCTGGCCGGCGGTCTTTACGGCGTAGCTCTCGGCAGGGTGTTTATTGGCGAATCCATGTTCTCCGCCGAGCGTGATGCGTCCAAGGTTGCTCTGGCGCATCTGGTGTCTTCAGAAAAATACCTGCTGATCGACTGCCAGCTGGAAACACCGCATTTGCTGAGTCTTGGTGCAGAATCAATATCGCGCAAACGTTATCTTAAACACCTGCGTAAACACGGCGATCTGGCGAAGGAACTGTTGGGTGTTAGCGATTCCGTCGTGCAGGATGAAAATGTTATTTACCTGCCTCACGATGAGCCAAGTGAAAGCAAGAACGGAAAACCTTCGCGCAAAAGTCGTAGTGGCAAACTCTGATAGCAGCCCCGTGGTCGCGCTGAATACTCTGCAAAGGAGCTATTAGCTCAAACGTCCAGATCAGTTCAAACGTCCAAGGATCGCTGATTTAACCGCATCAAGCTCTGCATCAATCGTTATAAAATCCCCAGTCTTCTGACACTGCTGAATCGCAATATCAGTGTCTTTCAAGCCGTTACCTGTGACAGTACAAGTCACTAGAGCACCATCTCCAATTCGCCCGTTTTCAATATCACGCACAGCTCCGCAAACAGAAATCGCTGATGCCGGTTCGCAAAAAATTCCTTCGCGGTCAGCTAATCGTTTTTGCATAGCAAGAATTTCATCGTCAGTGAACTCATCAAACCAGCCACCGGATTCATCAACTGCTGCTTTGGCCAATGCAAAGCTCTGTGGGTTACCTATACGGATTGCAGTGGCTACTGTTTCCGGATTTTCAACTTTACCGTTACGCATAAAAGGTGCGGCACCCGCAGCCTGATAGCCCAACATCCGTGGTCGTGCCTGCGTCAGCGGTTGATCGAGATACGGACAGTTGCCATCGCATAACGTGCATGACGCTGTATTGCACCCGCTGGCTTCGGAATAACCCATCCAGTAACCGGAAATGTTGCCAGCGTTGCCAACCGGGATACAGTGATAATCGGGAGCGCGACCCAACGCTTCAACTATCTCGAATGCAGCGGTTTTCTGCCCTTGCAGCCGATAGGGATTGATCGAATTTACAATGGCCACGGGTGCTTCATCTGCGATCCGCTTTACGAGTCCCATACCATCGTCGAAGTTGCCGCGAATCTGGATTATGACAGCCCCGTACATCATGGCCTGAGCAAGCTTGCCCATCGCGATTTTACCTTCAGGTATCAGCACGAACGCCGTCATTCCGGCTTTTGCAGCATAAGCCGCCGCCGCTGCAGAGGTGTTACCGGTTGATGCACATACAACAGCACGAGCACCTTCTTCGGCAGCTTTGCTGATTGCCATCGTCATGCCACGGTCCTTGAAGGATCCGGTGGGATTGAGGCCCTCAAATTTCACATACATGCGGGCGCTCGTTCCGATTTCCTTCGGAATATTCGTCAGTTCGATGAGCGGCGTGTCACCTTCGCACAAACTGATAACAGGAGTGTCTGTCGACACCGGGAGTCGACTGCGATAACGATCGATCAGGCCTTTATAGGGGCTGGACATGAGGCGAATTGGAATTAGCAAGGATGTATCGGGAAATTGGGTTTATTATATCGTCAGTATGAAAATGCATCTTGAAAAAAGTGATCGGTTGTTAATTTCGGGTTACACCCCCGGTACCATCAGAGTCGATAATACCGACTACGAGCGCATGATCCTGTTGATCAATTCTTCAGTAACGGAATGTGCGTTTGATGGCTCAGCGTCTGATCTGACGATAGAACTATTGCAACCGCTGATTGCCCATAAACCGGATGTCATGATTCTGGGCTCCGGAGAGAACCACCAGTTTCCACCATGGCAGTTACCTGCCGAATTGAACGCCCACGGTATCGCGCTCGAAACCATGACCACCAGTGCCGCCTGCAGAACCTACAATGTATTGGTTGCTGAATTGCGGGATGTTTGCGCTGTTTTGTTACCCTGAATTATCTGCCCGGAAAGTTCTGCGCCCCCAAATGCAAAATCCCCGCATAAGCGGGGATTTATGTGTTTGCAACCTGTTTTCTCGTGTATCAGGACAGAAACAGGTTTTCAGCCGAGTAACCGTTGCCTTCCAGAACTCGACGCAATCGTCTCAGTGCTTCCATCTGGATTTGTCTGACACGTTCCCGGGTAACACCGAGCTCCTGTCCAACTTCCTCCAGTGTCGATTTCTCATGCCCGTGCAAGCCGAATCGCCGCACCAGTACTTCGCGTTGCTTGGCCTCGAGCTTGCCCAACCACTCGTTGATATTTGAATTTACACGCTCGTCCTGCAACAACATCGAAGGATCGGTATTGTTTTCGTCTGGAATGATATCCAGTAAGGGTCGCTCACCGTCCTTACCAATGGCCACATCGACCGAGCTCACGCGATCGCGCAGTGCCAATAGTCTTTCAACATCAGCAACAGGCTTATCAACGGTCTTGGCAATATCCTCAGCGGTAGGCTCGCGATCCATCGTCTGCTGGAGACGACGCTCTGCCTTGAGATAGACATTCATTTCCTTGACGACATGAATCGGCAGACGGATGGTTCGCGTCTGATTCATCAGACCGCGCTCTATCGTCTGGCGTATCCACCAGGTCGCGTAGGTTGAAAATCGAAAGCCACGCTCAGGATCAAATTTTTCAACTGAATGTATCAAGCCCAGGTTGCCTTCCTCAATAAGGTCAGCAAGGGCTAATCCCCTGTTCATGTATCGACGCGCAATCTTTACGACCAGTCGTAAATTGCATTCGATCATTTTTTTACGGGATTTTTCACACCCAGCCTGTGCAAGACGCGTGTAATGCTTTTCTTCATCAGCTGTGAGCAGTTCGGAAAATTCTATCTCCTTCAGGTACAGCTTTGTTGCATCCATCTCTTTCTTGGACACATCTTTCAGCTTACTGGCAGTTATTTTCTCTTCTTCACCCGATTCAGGATCTTCAAGAACAAAATCCTCGTTCGGATTCAGCTCCTTAGCACCCTCATCTGCCTTTTTTTTCTTCGCCATGTCGCAATAGCTCCGCAATAAAATCACGAAATACCATCTGCTGCTCTCTTAAACTCTGGCAACTTGACGCTCGTGCTTTTTGTAAAAATTAGTATCAGTATTTCTCAGCGAAAAGATTTACAAAACGCTGTTGTTAGCCGAAAAGTACGGCAAAAAATTAAAATCAAATGCAATCAGTTAACTACAAACAGCTAACGTAACGGCAACACCGTTAACGGATTAACCGGTTTACCTTCTTTGCGTACTTCAAAGTGCAAAACGGATTCCCTGTTGGAATTCCAACCAAGACTGGCGATATCCTGTCCAGCCGCTACAAATTCATTTTCAGCTACGTAAAAATCGTTCAGGTGCGAGTAGGCGGTAAGCAACCCATCCGCATGTCGGATAATCACGAGATTCCCGGAATCTGACATATCACGCCCCGTGTATTGCACCGTCCCCGGTGCAGCTGCCACAACGTAATCACCTGGTCGTCCTGCTATATCGATTCCCTGACCGTTAACTCTCTCAGGCGCATACTCCCGTACGATGTCTCCTGCAACTGGCCAGGCCCATCCAACAAAAGGCGTGTCCTGCGTCTTGCGCTGCACACTGCGCTCCTGACCCGCCGGTGCTTCCAGCTGTCTCAGGCGCTCAAATTCTTCATCCGTCAGGATGTCCTCGCGAATCCCTGATGGCTCACGGTACGATGCCTGGATTTCCACTTCCGGCGACGCCTGTGTATTCCATTGATCGTCGTAGGTGAGCGCCTTCTCCCGCGTTGCATGGGCTACCGCACCTGATCCGGCGCTTGCAACCGCTATCGACTCATCCTGTGACACGTCTCTGTACCAACCCTGGCCAGTAAACGAACCTTGATACCCACCCGGTCCTGCGTTGCGCTTGATGACAATCCTGGAACCCGGTACGAGCTGACCGGATACCTGTGGATTGAGCGACGCCAGCTGCTCACCGCTGGTGCGATACCTGAACGCAATCGACTCAAGGGTGTCGCCTGACTGAACAACGTAAGTGTTCGTGTCGAAGTGCAGTGACCTTAAGCCTTGCTCAACTTCCGGAACACGTACACAGGCCGTGACAAAGAGCAGACCCAGCGCCCACGAAATTCCCTTCGCTAATGCACGCAGTCTATGTATACGTTGCGGGCTTGGCTGGGTCATGGCTGTGAGAAAACTCCCCTCCTGTCAAAGCGTTAGACAAATTTTTCTTCTGGTCCGCCGGTCGGTTAGCCGCAAAACCGGTAAATCAAACGTTTGCGCAGATACTTAAAGACAAAGGTATTCGCCACAGCTGTTCAGAGCGCCTATACCCGGAGCCCGAACAACAGCACGTGATATCAAACCAAGTATTTTTAAGATCTGGCTACTGCAAAAAGCGCCAGTTCTGTCTGGCTTAGTCAGCCCTCGTCTGTCAGGAATTTTCAGGCGCCCTAAGACGGAAATTCCAATTTTTTGACGGCTACTACGCTTTTTGCATCGGACCCGAACTTTTAATGTTCGTATTGTTATATAGACAAAAAACGCAAAGTTGCAATAAAAACAATGATAAAGAAACAACTCTTAATGCTTTCTGCCAGCGGAAAAGATTCTAACAGCTTTGACACTTGAGTAAACAAAAAAATTGACACCGAAATAAATTGATGAATGAGCAACTGAAAACTCATCGAAACAAAGTAACTGGAATTATTATTCCTTATTTGTACAAAAGTTGTACAAAGTTCGAGCAGTTGTAGCTAAAGAAACATTTTGATCAACAATCTGCAAATTGAAGACCTCTGACCTTAGTCGGTTCGGGCAGACCATTGCAGTTGTTTTGAAAGAACAATGTTTTGTCGAGGCGGGACCTGAAAAGTGTTCAGGTGTTTAGAGTTTTCCGGTTAGAAAAGGAACAAACCTGACAGCGTCAAGATATTCCGTTTGAAAACCATGTTGGGTGCGGTGTACAACCGTCAACGTCTGATCACCTGACTGTTTACCAACCGGACAAACAAGTAAGCCACCGATAGATAACTGATCCAACAGCGCGTCGGGTATCGAGGGCGGTGCAGCAGTCACAATAATCCCGTCATAGGGGCCTCGCCCTGCCCAACCCCAGGCGCCATCCGAGTGGCGGGTAAGAATATTGTTATATCCCAGCGCGCGGAAACGTTCGCGCGCCTTGAATAGCAGCGAGCGGATACGTTCAACACTGTGTACAGTGCTAACGAGGCGCGATAAAACAGCAGCCTGATAGCCCGAGCCGGTACCGACTTCAAGTACGTGGCGCATATTGGGTGACGAGAGAAGAATTTCCGTCATTTTCGCAACGATAATTGGCTGCGATATCGTCTGGCCCTCTCCGATGGGTAAAGACGCATCTTCGTAGGCACGACTTGCCATAGCTTCATCGACAAACAAATGCCGGGGTACAGAACGCATGGTATCGAGCACAGCCGGATGCTCGATGCCCTGTTCGCGCAGGCGAGCGACCATTCGATCACGAGTGCGCTGACTCGTCATTCCGATACCGGCTATGTCCGCATGATTCCACATATTCTGGTAATTACTTATTCAAAGCAGGCTGCCGAGCACGACCGCCTTTTCCCGGTAGGTTAAATCGGTTTGCAACGGCGTCACGGATACATAACCGTTTTCAACAGCATGAAAATCTGTACCTTCACTTCGGTCCTGTACCTCGCCAGCAGGTCCTAACTGAAACTGTGTACCGTCAGACTGTTGACCTGTAAGTGTAGCAGGTGACGCAGGAAAACGACGGCCAAGGCGAGTCACACGTATTCCGGATAGTTCATCATAGGAAAGGTCGGGTACATTGATGTTCAAGACCGGGCGGACGTGGCCGGCAGCGAATTCACCAAGCAGCGCACTGTTTTGTGACAATACAAATTGAGCGATCACATCAGCCACAATTCGCGCAGCAGATTCGTAATGTACTGGAGCAAATGATGCCATTGAAACGGCAATTGGCGGTAAGCGCAAATGCCTGCCCTCCATTGCTGCGCCAACAGTACCGGAATACAAGGTATCGTCAGCCATATTCGGACCGTTGTTAATTCCGCTGACAACGATGTCGGGTAAACCGTCGGCTTCAGTTACCAGTGCACCGAAGGCAACCTGCAGGCAATCGGCCGGTGTACCATCGACATAAAACCATCGCACAGCATGTTCATTAAACGTTAATGTGCGCGTTAATGTAATAGAGTTACTTGCACCGCTACGATTACCGCTGGGCGCAATAACGGTTACCGTGCCAAACCCCGCCAGCTGCTCTGCCAGTGCCCTTAGACCGGGAGCCTGATAACCATCGTCATTACTGATATAGATATTCAAAGACATGTAAGCGGTATATTAATGGATATGAGAACACGGGTTCCGGAAAATGAACAGTCGACGCGATATAGAAACGCCGGCCTTGTATATAGCTAACAGCAAACACAACGCACACAAGTGATAATAGATAGCAATTTCAAACCTGCCTGGTGGTTGACCAATGCTCACCTGCAAACGATCTGGGCATCCAAGGTTAGACGCGGTGCAATTCCCGACGTTGTTACCGAGCGACTGGAAACCCCGGACGGCGACTTTGTCGACCTCGCCTGGTCACGTCACACAAATCCGTCCCGCCCTTCACGCAATGGTCTGGTCTGTCTGTTTCACGGTCTGGCGGGATCAATAGACAGCAAATATGCAAGTCACACGTTCGCACAGTTGTCGGCACTTGAATTTGATGTCGTTTTTATGCATTCGCGCGGTTGCAGCGGCGAACCCAATCGAAGGCCGCATGCATACCACTCAGGTTTTACCGACGATATCAATTATTTGATAACAACTGTCAGCGAACGATTTAAAGGCAGTCAACTGCAGGCCATAGGATTTTCACTGGGTGCCAATGCATTACTCAAGTACCTTGGTGAAGCCGGCGCTGACACACCGCTCGCGCGCGCAATCGCAGTGGCTCCACCGCTGGTGTTACATGTCGGCGCAGATCGTATTAATCAGGGTTTTTCGCGAATCTATCAGCGCTACTTGTTAAAACGCCTGAAACAACAACTTGAAGAAAAACGAACACGCTATCCGGATCTGGAATTACCACAAAAAGTTGATCATCTGAAAAGCTTCTGGGAATTCGACAACGAAGTCACCGCGCCGTTGCACGGTTTTCGCGATGTCCATGACTATTACGAACAGGCAGGCAGCCGCCAGTATTTGCCCCATATCACCTGTCGAACACATGTCATTCACGCATCCGACGATCCGTTTTACACAACCGAGGTAATACCTGACAAAACGGAATTGCCCGAATCGGTCACGTTCGAGATCACATCACATGGCGGGCATGTCGGGTTTGTTGGTGGTCTCTGGCCCTGGCAACCCCACTACTGGCTTGATCACCGGATACCGGAATTGCTTCAAGATTCCTAGCCTGCTCTATTCATGAAGGGTTCGCCACCAGAGTCTGGCTACCTAAGCAGGTCGCTCGATTCAGCGAAATTCGTAGAAATCTACGGGTTGAGCTCAATCGAGTGAGCGGCGACGGCAGACGGGCACTGGGGGTGAATAGAAAACAGTGTGCGTATACCCGCAGCGACGCGAAAACTGCTTTTCTAACTGGAAATTGCTTAGTTTTCATTGTCACTGTTTTCGCCTTCGTGAATAGAGCAGGCTAGAGATCAACCTGTATTTTTAATTTTTGCTCAAGGATAGAGCCATGTCATACGATCACCCGACTTTTGTTTTATTTTACAGACTCGCTATCGAAAGCAT
>CALFCF010000064.1 GCA_937951345.1 uncultured Granulosicoccaceae bacterium | reverse complement strand
GAACGGATCGGGTGTTTGTCCGCCATTGGCCAACACATCGTTTTGGTTGATCCCGAGAGTGTCGACGTAGAGTTGCTGTTCGTTGTTAATTTGCAGATACGGTCCCCACAGCAACCCGGTGTTCCATTTAGTGGCATCCAGCTCATTGCCGTTGAACTCGTCCGAGAAAACCAGATTAAAATCGGACAGATCGGGTGATGCCTGCACCTGCGATAACAGGTTGGAACAAGCAAGGAGCAAAGCCGATACAAGGCGCGATTTGATGCTATTGAATTCCATACTGGGGATACTATTGAATATACTGTTCGCGCGATGTCCATAATAGAAACAGGCGTTCTATCGGAATGTTCGGCAGGCCTGCTGATTATATTGACTTGCTGGCGGCGTCCTGGGCCAACCAGTGCGCACTGCTCAATCATGTAAGTGCTTATTGGCAATTATTTGCGGCTTCGGTCACAATTCGGTAGTGTGTTCGTGGCCAGTTGAATAGCGGTATTTGCATAGTTTGCTGATGCGTTCTTATCAGCAGATCACGGCCTATAGCTGCAAGCAGCACTGCTGATGTACTCCGACAATTCAGGTCGATAAAACCGGATCTGTTTTTACTTTATGTTCGCTTATGTCAATAGAACAAATAGATACATTAGTCGTCGGTGGTGGCCAGGCTGGGCTTGCGATAAGCGAGCATCTGGGCAACCACGGTATTTCTCATGTGATACTAGAGAAAGACCGTCTGGTTGAGCGCTGGCGCACAGCGCGATGGGATGGGTTGGTGGCCAACGGGCCTGCCTGGCATGACAGTTTTCCAACCTTTGATTTCGCTGAAGTGGGGGTGGGGCCTGACGTTTTTGCCAGCAAGGCCACCGTGGTTGACTACTTCGAATCCTTTGCCAAACAAATTAATGCGCCCTGTCGCTGTGGTGTTGCAGTCACGCGCGTACACCAGGCTGATGGTGAGCGCGGGTTTTACATTCAAACCACTGATGGCGACTACCATGCAATGCATGTAGTCTGCGCAACCGGTCCATTTCAGACACCGGTTATTCCTCCAATCGTGCCTGTCGATGCGCCAGTCACCCAAATGCACTCGAACCAATACCGCAATCCGGATCAGCTGTCCGATGGTGCTGTGTTGGTGGTTGGCTCAGGTTCATCCGGATCGCAGATAGCCGATGAACTATTACGTGCCGGTCGATCGGTTTATCTTTCAGTTGGGCCGCATGATCGCCCACCGCGCTCTTATCGCGGGCGGGATTTCGTGTGGTGGCTCGGTGTGTTGGGGCTATGGGATCTGGCCACGCCGGCGCCCGATACGGCTCATGTCACTATTGCGGTTAGCGGTGCACACGGGGGATACACGGTTGATTTTCGGGAATATGCAGAGCGCGGTATGAAGCTGGTCGGTATGACGAAAGCATACGCTGACGGCAAACTCACTTTTGAAGCTGATCTTGCATCCAACATAAAAAGTGGCGATGCCAACTACCTTGCGTTGCTGGATGAAGCTGATGCCTACGTCCAGCGCAACGGTATCGATTTACCGCCAGAGCCCGAGGCGCGTGTAATTCGTAGTGACCCAGATTGCATGCGTAATCCTGTGTTATCGCTAGATCTTGCTGCCGACAATGTCAACACGATAGTCTGGGCCACGGGATATTCCAATGATTTTTCGTGGTTGGAACTTGACGTGTTTGACGATAACGGCAAACCCAGACACACGCGTGGTGTTTCATGCGTGCCGGGTATCTATTTTCTCGGCTTGCCATGGCTCTCGCGCAGGGGCTCGTCGTTTATCTGGGGGGTTTGGCATGACGCTAGATTTCTCGCTGATCATATTGCTGTACAGCTGAAATATCAGCGTTACCAATCGGGAACAACTAGGTGATCGAATCGAAACAATTCTAATGTGTACGAAATACTTCTTTGACTGTTTTAGCAGATGAGCTGCGTCTCAATCTAAATGTCTGTGAATAGATAACTAGTAGCGTTGACTATTGGAGAGAGTCCAAGTGTCTTAAATAATGAATTCTTGCACCTTCGCCCGGCGCAGATGAATTCACCAAAATTACATTCTCGCTATTCTTATTGACTATATCGCCTACAATGCGTCCCCCAAGAATGTAGCTTATATCACCGAACTCAACTGACTCACCTGCTGCATTTCTATCTACCATGTGCCCGCCTAAAAATGTAAAAGCACGGCTTCCCGCAAAACTCGCAATGGCTCCATTGCTTTCAAACTGAGGGGATATGATGGTGTTGTAATTCACTCTTGAGACACCATTTGGGCCTGTTCCGGCAGTGTGCATCCATGAAGCACCAGAATTCGCCCGCGCTATTGGCTGTATGAGCGTGTTGGCATTAAACCAACCTCTGTTTGCAGAAGCGTCGCCATCCCAGTGAAATCCGTCCTGCCCGTTTTCTATTGACGATGGAACCAGGAATACTGTATTGGTTACCTGGCTATTTTTTCCATAAGTGCCGCCCCTTGTACCAAAATAAAATCCATGCCCTGCATTTCGTTCAGCAGATAGTCGCTCGTGACTAGCACCTTGGCCTCTAAGAAAAACGAAACCGTCGCTGGGTGAGTCCATGACTCGTAAGCCCTTAATGGAAAGCCCGGACGCAGCAACGATTACAGTGTTGTCAATTGTCGCGCCCCACGCGTCAATCATGTTGGTTTGGTAGTGATTGATTCCGGTGAGTACCCAAGGACTGGAGAGATGGCAATCCCCTCTTATGACGAGTGTCGAAATCGTGCCGTTTGCTAAATCGGTTGCTGCTTGCGCGAATGCTGGACTGTCGTCTGTAACACCATCACATACAGCTCCGTAGGATGAGATTGGGGTATCCCCTATTGCATTACTACTAGCGATAATCGCGGAAAAAAATAATACTGCAGTTCTCAGATTTGCTGTTTTGCCTATTCGTAACATAGCTTTCCTATCACGATTATTGAAATCGAAGTTCGAACGATTTCTAATTTGAGGATTAGTTTTTTCTATTTTGACGAACTTTAGACAAAGCTAAACTGGATCGAATATATATTCAATATGTACAAGAAATTTGTTCGTGTTTCGTTAAGCAGTCGGTGTTTGTTTTGTGCGCTGTCCTCGATATATTTGTTACGTGCTTCGAGAAATTTCAAATATTAACTTATCTTCCTGGATCGAATAAAAAATGGCCTCTTAGAAAAACAGATTCCTCTAACAGAACAATTTTGTTATGTAATCTGATTTTTACTGATTCATTCTTAGTGTGGTCGATCATATGTTTGCGCAACACAAACACCGGATGACGTACAAAAGAACACTACAGCGAATACCGAACCTGGTCCGTATGCTGTATTTCTGTGCAGAACACCGCATTTTTCAACGGATTCTCGTGGTTGTGATTAGACTTGTTTGATGATGACGGTAAACCGACTCATTCACGCGGTGTTTCTGCGGTACCGCGTATTTATTTTCTCGGGCTACCCTGGTTGTCGCGTAGGGGGGCATCGTTTATCTGGGGTGTATGGCACGACGCCCGGTTTCTTGTCGACCACATAGCGACACAAAACCGCTATATCGATTATCACCATTCAGCGAATAACTAGGGAACCTCTGATTTATTAGGCGAGGCATGCTGGGCAAGGCGAAATTTGGCGAAAAAGCGGAGTGTATATACGAATACATGAGCATTTTGAGCCGAATTTCAACACAGCCCTGGCAACGCAGACGATAAATCAGAGGTTCCCTAGCTTTATCGCTGCAATACAGCCTGTAAAAACGAGAGGCTGCTGCCGGTTTGACTGATGTTAGCTGTTGTTAATCTTTCGGTGTTCTTTGTGTTGACCACTTCCTGATAAATCCGTTCGCTTCGACAAACCGGGTTGCCTCAAGCATCGCTGCTATCTTCACTCTCTGCGCAGTGTTTTTGGCACGAATCTTCCAGTAGTGAAGGATTATCTTTCCTCTTGTCCGTTGATTGCACTGCAAGCTGTCATTGCAAAAATGATCGGATAAATCGCTCTCTGTCGTTATATGCGGTTACATCGTTTATTGAAGTTACAACACGGATAGTGACCGATCTATACGCATTGAATTGACGATACAGCGATACAATGCTTACGGCTAGATACTTGTATTGTTATTTGCGCGAATATAAAAGGCGTTTGTTATGAAATTTTTCAAGTGGTTATTTGTTGGCTTGTTTTCGCTTGTATTGCTGGCAGGTGCTGCAGGTGCTGCACTTGTTTATCTTGTGGATTGGAATGATTTCCGGGACACGATCCAGAATCAGGTTAAAAAACAAACCGGCCGCGACATGACTATCGCTGGCGATTTAAAGCCTACAGTATTCCCCTGGCTGGGTGTTTCGCTGGGTGAGATCGAACTGGCAAACGCTGTGGGCTTTGGTGATATTCCGTTCGCCCGTATGGGTGGTGCAGATGTCAAAGTCAAGCTGATGCCATTGCTGAAGAAAGAGGTCAATGTCAAAACCGTTGAATTGCACGGTCTGACGCTTGATTTGCAGCGCAATGCGGACGGCACAACTAACTGGGATGATCTGGTTGCTGCCAACCCCGATGAACCGAAGGAAGACAGTGATGCATCGGCGGATGAGTCATCTGCACCCGCCATAGAATCACTGCAGGTTGATGGTATCAATATCTCCAATGCACAAGTGTCCTGGCGGGATAATCAGGCAGGAACGGATGTCAGGCTTTCAGATTTCAATCTATCCACCGGTGCGGTTTCACTGGCCGAACCTTTCGATTTGAAGACGGATTTTTCACTGGCCAGTGACAGTATGGGTTTAAGCTCCGCAGTCAAGGGAGCTGCTGAAATTCAACTTGATCTGGACAACCAGGTGTACACGGTTAATGGTCTGTCTTTAACAACAGATGCGCGAGGGGAAACACTGCCGAACGGGGCTGTGGCTGCTAACGTTGTAGCCAATATTGTGGCGCGTATGAATGAACAGACTGTTGCTGTGTCTGGTCTGACTCTCGACGCGCTGGGTATCTCTTTGTCCGGCGATGTTGATGTTGTAAATCTGGATACCAAACCACAGGTTACAGGACAACTTGCCAGCAATGAATTCAAACCGTTGGATCTTTTCCGCACGCTCGGTATTGAGCCGCCGGTGACTGCTGATCCATCCGTACTTGGCAAAGCCAGTCTTCAGCTTGCCCTAAGAGCGACCCCTGACAATGCAGAGTTAAATGATTTAACCATCCGGTTGGATGACACAACATTTACCGGCAAAGCATCTGTTCCGTCGCTCGCTGCAGAAATTCCTCCGCTTCGATTTGATTTTTCTGTCGATGCTATTGATCTTGATCGTTATCTGCCACCTCAGTCGGAAAATGCAGATGCTGCAAAGCCGGATGAACCTGACACAGGTGCCGCAGTGTCGGGTGATGAACCTATTGCACTACCGCTGGATACGATTCGTAAGCTGGATGTCGACGGCGTGTTTAATGTAGGTAGTGTCAAAGTCAGTAACCTGACTACCAGTAACATCGCTGTACCGGTTGTAGCGAAAAACGGCACCGTTACACTCAATGGTATTCGTGCCAGCATGTATGACGGGCAGCTTGATTCGACTGTCAAACTGGATGCGACAGGGGATATTCCGGGTTATTCAGCCAATCTTAGTCTGAATGGTATTCAGGCTGATCCGTTACTGACAGATTTACTGGAGAAAACATCGTTTCTTTCTGGTGCCGGTCAAATACAAGCCAACATTGAAACTCGTGGCGAAAGTGTTAATGGATTGAAATCCAATCTCAATGGCACGTTTGATACGTCGTTTAACGACGGGTTTATTCGTGGGGTTAACGTTGGATATCAGTTGCGTCGGGCGCGTGCTGCGTTTAGTGGTAATTCGCTCTCTGCTGCAGAGGAGCAAGTAAAAACTGATTTTACGGCCATGTCGATTAGTGGGCGTATCGTCAACGGTGTTGTGCAATCTGATAATCTGGATATGCGGTCACCACTATTAAGACTCAGCGGCGCCGGTCAGGTGGACTTGCCACAGGAGTATGTTGATTACACGCTGAATACGCTTTTCAGTGGAACATCCGAGGGGCAGGGTGGTGCGGAGCTCGAAGCACTGAAAGGTGTAAAGCTCGCGGTCCCCATACGCGGTAAGTTTGATGAATTGTCCGCTGATTTCAGTGGCGTGCTACTGGCAGGCTTGAAGCAGAATATTACTGACAACTTAACCTCTCAGGCCAAGGCACGCGCAGAGGCTGAAGCGCAAAAGTTGAAGCTAGAAGCGGAAACCAAACTCAAAGCGGAAGAGGCGCGAGCACGCGAGCGTCTGGCAGCCGAAGAAGCAAAAGCGCGCGCCAAACTGGAAGCTGAACAAGCAAGAATTCAGGAACAGGTGGAAGAGCAAAAGTCGGCGCTTGAAGATAAAGCAAATGAAGCGATAAAAAAGAACAAGGACAAGGTGAAAAATCAGCTGAAAGGGCTTTTTAAATAGTTCGATCGATCTTCGTATTCCAATTGATCTTCGTTTTTCGATTGATTGTAGATATCGCTACCTGTGAAAGCCGGATGCGGTGCAGTCACCGCCATACTGAGTCTTAAGTAGTCCGGTTGTTTTTGGATTTTTCAGGATTATTTAAAGTACTTTTTTAATTCTTAAACAACCTCCACACCAAACTGCTCTGCACTTTCAAGCAAGCCTTCCCACAACGATACAGCAAACCCGCGTGGTATAAATAGTTCATAGCCTTGGCTTGATCGCCAAAGCGTTATACCAACATGGTGGAACGCAGTGGAGGCAACGTTGGATACCGGGAACGCATGTTCACGCAGGTCAAGTGGCAGGTGACGGTTTAACAGTGTAGTCGCATGCTCACCGGTTACGCGTAAGTGCGTCCGTGAATGCGACAGGTCAAGCACTGCCCCTTGTTCTGCGGTCAGCTCAAGCGTCGGGCTCGTTGATCCTGATGAAAACAACCACCACTTAAGCGGTTCGATCCTGAGCAGACTACCCTGCGTACCTTCACTTGCTTTTCCCGGTCCCGGTACTTCGCTGCATTGCGCTGTCTTGGCCGCCGTAGCGCCGACAGATGCGATGCTGTCTGGCCAGGCAGCGATCTGGACCAGTTGTAAATCCACTACTTCAGTTAATGTAACGCCGGTT
>CALFCF010000063.1 GCA_937951345.1 uncultured Granulosicoccaceae bacterium | reverse complement strand
GGACGCTTCTGCTGCAGCATCGTTTCTCTTAAGTCATCCACCTGACTACCAGTCAACGATAAACCGGCTAGCGAGGCGTAGCGGCGAATGCGTTTTACGTTGGCACGTGCGCGCTGCTCAGGTGTCAGATTCTGCTCTGCTCTTCTGGCACGAAACTCGGCTCGCCGGGTTTTCAGAAATTCCAGACGTTCCTGTTTGATTTCTTCCACCTGCTTATCAGTCAGGCTGACGAGTACGTCATTTGCCCCATAGAAAGGATTACATATACCAAGTCTCGACACGTTGTCGTTTAAGACCTGGCTCCAGTAGGCAACCTGCTCGCGCGTAACCTCACCCGGTTCAGCCAGACGCTCCGCCACGTCACGCAGCAGCAAATCATAGTGTGGTAACTGCGTCTGCCGGTGCCAGACATGAAAATGATCAACCAGATCGCGGACCGCTGTCTGCTGCTGCTCGGTCAGGGTGCCATAGCTCAGCATGCGCGCCTCAAAACGATCGTCAAATGAGTTATAAAGCGGGCGCAATACCAATTTGCTGTTTGTGCAGGAAGCACTTAACAGACACAATACAAACAGTGCAACTATACGGCTGCTACCGGTCAGGCGAAGGACACCACCCGGGCGGTCGTTGACTAAAGTTATGTTTGAAAGGTTAACGTTCAATCCAATCAGTCCAAAGACGATCACAGCGCGCTCAGGGTGCAGCGCAGCTGCGAACTACCAGTGTTCCGGGCGGAGAAAAATATGACAGTTCTTGTAATTAACTGTGGTTCATCAAGCCTCAAGTATGCAGTGTTCGACGATAAAGAAAAGCTACTTGTGTCAGGAAAACATGAAAGATTGGTAATGGATGGCGAGGAGGGAAAATCACACGTCGATGCCTTACAGCAGGTCGTGGAACACTGCCGTGAATTTAAGCTGTCCTGCGTTGGTCATCGTGTAGTACACGGTGGCGCAACATTTACCCAACCCCAGCTGATCGATAATGACGTGCTACAGGCTATCGAAGCGTACATACCGGCAGCTCCCATGCACAACCCTTACAGCCTGGCAGCCATTCGTGAGTTACAAACGCACTGGCCTTCTGTACCGCACATAGCGGTTTTCGATACCTCGTTTCATGCGCGTATGCCGCGGCGCGCAACTACCTATGCCATTGATCAGGACGTTGCCCGCAAATACGGCATCCGCCGTTATGGATTTCATGGTATTTCGCATCAGTATGCCGCTGGCATCGCGGCAGAATTTCTACAACGACCACTCGACGAGCTGCGTCTGATCACCATGCATCTCGGCAACGGCGCCAGTGCGGCAGCTGTTGAATTCGGTTGTTCCACAGAAACCAGCATGGGTAATACGCCACTGGAGGGTCTGGTGATGGGCAGCCGATCCGGTGACGTTGATGCCGGGGTACTGCTGAATTTGTTACGTAGTGGCGAGTACAGTGCCGAATCGCTCGATCAACTTCTAAACAAACAAAGCGGATTAGCTGGACTGTCCGGTATCAGCAATGACCTGCGTGAAATTGAAACCGCAGCTACCGCGGGTAACGACCGCGCACGTCTGGCAATTAATGTCTTTGCGCACCGCGCGCGTAAATATATCGGCGCGTATGCCGCAGCAATGGGGGGTGTCGATGCTATCGCGTTCACTGGAGGTATAGGCGAGAACAGCGCAAGCATGCGCGCCAGAATCCTGCAGCGACTGGAATTCCTGGGCGTCATGATCGATGAAGACCGCAACCATGACGCGCAGATTAAAAGTGATGATGAATATGCGGTTATCAGCACACCGCGCTCACGTGTTGATGTGGTGGTAGTGAAAACCAATGAAGAGCTGATGATCGCGCGCGAAAGCACGCGTATTGCCGGCGCACAAGACCGGGGTGATGTCATCGCATCAGCCGCCAAACCACCGATACCGATTGCCGTCAGTGCACGACACTGCCATCTGACTGAGGCAACGTTCAAACAGCTGTTCGGTAATGATGCGACACCCACACCGGTTAAGGATTTATCACAACCCGGCCAATATGCCTGTGCAGAGAAAATCACGTTGCTCGGCCCGAAGAACCGTATCGAAGGTGTCAGACTGCTGGGGCCGTTACGCTCGGTGGATCAAATCGAAATATCACGCAGCGATGAATTTCGTTTAGGTGTTGATGCTCCGGTACGCAATTCGGGCCAAGTAAAAGATTCAGCACCGATCACAATTGAAGGTCCGGCCGGCAAACTTCATTTGAGCGAAGGATTAATCTGCGCCAGACGCCATATCCACATGCACCCGGATGATGCTGCTGTCTATGGGGTAAACGATCGCGACGAGGTGTCAGTAAAAGTCAGTGGTGGAGAGCGTGATCTGATATTCGGTGATGTACTAATCCGCGTTAAGGACAGTTATAAACTTGAAATGCATATCGACACTGACGAGGGCAATGCAGCTGAAATCGGGCGTGACAGCAGCGGCACCGTGAACGCGCAGGATGTTGATGAGCTGGATGAGGATGTGTACCGGGTGGCAAGGGAGAATGCGGAGCTGGAAAAATAAACTAACGTTTAGTTTACCTTCGATCCTAACGACAGAACATTTAGCACTCTGCGCTGCAAACTAAACTAAAGTTTAGATACCTAAAACTTGACTGCTTAAAATATACCCCCTCTTTTATATCTTCACAAAATTATATCTTCACAAAAGACGATAGCCGCATATAGCGGCTATCCATTTTGTGCATCTTTCAGCTTGTTAGCGGCCAGAGCACATTTCCCAATCTGATTGAGCATGTTAATGTTAACTATGCTGATCATGAGGGTCAAGCCGATTTAGTTCATTCGAATTGAATGTCAGTTTCTGCAAGACGGGAAAATTGATATGACCACAAAATTCTCATACCGACTAGGCCTTGATTTAGGCACCCACTCTATCGGGTGGGCTGTATTGCCGCTCAATGAACAAGGCAAACCAAAAGCAATCGCGAACACCGGCGTTCGCATTTTTTCAGATGGTCGCCACCCGAAAACGGGTACATCACTGGCTGTTGAACGACGTCATGCAAGGCAAATGCGACGACGGCGCGACAGAGTTTTGAAACGTACCCGCCGTCTAATAATGCAATTGACCGAATTTGGGTTCCTTCCTGATTCGCACGCTGAGCGATCTTCACTGGCGTCGTTGAACCCCTACGAGTTACGCGCCAAAGGACTTGATCATGCGCTACAACCACATGAGTTTGGGCGCATCATGTTGCATCTAAGCAAACGAAGGGGATTTAAAAGCAATCGCAAAACCGATCGTAATGACAATGAGCTCGGCGTTATGCACAAAGCGATAAGGACGTTAGAAGATCGATTGAAAACGGAAAATTGCCGCACGCTAGGCGAATGGCTAGCCAAGCGTCATGAACGTGGTGAAAGTGTCAGGGCAAGGCTACGCGGTACTCGTAAAGATGATAAAGCTTATGACTTTTATGCCACCCGCATCATGACGGAACATGAACTTAAAACACTTTGGGAAAAACAGAGTTCGTTCAACCCTGAACAATACAATGCCAATGCACGTGAGAAGCTGCTGGATACACTGCTGTTCCAGAGAGAATTACTTCCAGTAAAACCGGGTAGATGCACCTTAATACCAGAACAATATCGGGCACCGCTGGCTCTACCCTCTGTGCAACGTTTCAGAATATTGCAAGAATTGAATAACCTCAAAATTGTCAACCTGGATCAGACGGAAAGCAAATTAACACTCGAACAAAGGACAAGACTACTCGACCTTTTGTTGAAGCAGAAAAACGTCTCATTTCCAAAGTTACGTACAACGCTAAAGTTACCCAAAACAGTCAAATTCAATCTTGAAACAATTGCTCGGGCAACCTTAAAAGGAGATCTAACAACCATTCAAATAGCGGATATATCTGTTTTCGGCAACAAATGGGCTGATTTTTCACTCCAGCAACAAGATGACATTGTCATGTTGCTGCTCACTGAATCTGACGAAAACGAGTTAATAGAGAAACTTTCTCAAAATTTTCAGATTTCTAAAGAACAAGGTCAATTACTTGCAGACATACAACTTTCTGAAGGGTATGGAAGGCTATCTAAGCAGGCTATTGATAAAATATTGCCGTCACTTGAGAAATCGGTAATATCGTATTCAGATGCTGTCGAAGAAGCAGGTCTTGGTAGCCACAGCGCGTTGTCAAATCTGGAAAAAACAGGTGAAATATTTAATAAACTTCCCTACTACGGTATACCGCTGAAGCGACACGTAGCATTTGAAAAAGACGACCCGAAAACCGATGAGGACAAATACGGGAAAATCTCGAATCCTACCGTTCATATCTGCCTTAATCAGCTAAGAGTTGTCGTCAATGCAATAATTAAAAAGTACGGTCCACCACAACAAATCCACGTGGAAGTCACCAGAGATTTGAAAATAGGAACCGAAGAGAAAAAAAAGATCGCTAAGTATCAAGCTGATCGTAAGAAGATAAACGACAAATTTGTTGCCGAAGCATGCG
Source organism: uncultured Granulosicoccaceae bacterium (assembly GCA_937951345.1). GTDB lineage: Bacteria > Pseudomonadota > Gammaproteobacteria > Granulosicoccales > Granulosicoccaceae > CALFCE01. Next base: position 68,233 of record CALFCF010000063.1, on the reverse strand, counting down.
AAATTCTTAAACTGGAACCCGATGCTATAGACAGATCAAAAAGACGGGAACTTTCCCAAAAAATGCAGCTTTGGCAGGAGCTTAACCCTTCTGATGTGGCCGAACGACGCTGCCCATTCAGTGGTGAGCAAATATCCATTACGCGGTTATTGAGCGCGGAGGTGGAGATTGAACATATATTGCCATACTCTCGCACACTCGACGACAGTATGGCCAACAAAACACTAGCGATCGCTAAAGCCAACAGAGCAAAAGGCAACCGTACTCCCTGGGAGGCATTTGGTAACAATGCACACCCTGATTTTGACTACGAAGACATTCTGAGACGCGCTAACCTTTTACCGTTGCCAAAAGCACGCCGTTTCGGGCCTCAGGGCCTTGAAAATTGGGCAGGAAAGGATGGTTTCTTGGCACGCGCGCTAACCGACACTGCTTATACGTCTCGATTAGCAAGAGAATACCTTGCCTGTATATGTCCTTTAAATCACATTGTTGCAGTCCCTGGCAGACTAACCGGCATGATTCGCGGCAAGCTTGGTCTCAATGATCTGATCAAAGACAATAACGGGAAGAAAAATCGTGAGGATCACAGACATCATGCTATTGACGCGATTGTTGTAGCCATAACCGAAAGGCAATTTTTATCGCAGGTAGCCCACGCAAATGCACGAGCTAAAGAATCAGGCTCTGTTCGACTCATAGAGGATATGCCACTGCCTTGGCCCACATTTTATGGCCATGCTAAAAGAACGATCGACAATATTTTAACCAGCCACCGACCTGATCACGGGTATCACGGGCAAATGATGGAAGATACGGCCTGGGGGATTGTTGATTCAAAGAAGGTTCGAAGACGTACACGGGATGAATCCACTGGCCATAGAAAAATCGAATATGCTAACAAGAATGTTATAGGGATAACGGAAGTGCGTCAGCGCGAACGGCATGGGCTGGATAGCGATGGTAATCCGAACGCCTATAAAGGCTATGTCGGTGGCAACAACTATTGCATCGAAATATATAAAGATGACGATAAGTGGAAAGGCAGTATCATTTCTACTTTTGAAGCGTATCAAATCATTCGTGAATATGGCGAAAAAAAAGGACTCAAAAAACTAAGAGACAGAAAACTGTCTTTATGTGGAAAGCCTCTTGTGATGCGACTAATGCGAGATGATTTCGTTGAATTTTATAATGGTGATTCTCTACAAATATACAGACTTGTTGTAATTTCAGGTAGTGGGCAACTGTCATTTTCACCACCAAATGAATCCAACGTTGACCGACGCAATAGAGACAAGTCTCTACGATATGTATCGAAAACTGCTGGCTCCTTGCAGAAGAGTAAAGCAAGGCATTGCACCATTAATCCAATAGGTAAATTGACTCGACACCGCCCTACAGTTTAGTTAACTATGCCTGGTCGAATCGTAGAAATTGCGGAAGACAACCGATATCTGAATACAGAACGTGGTTTTCTGGTTGTTAGTAGTGGCAAACAAGAAATCGGCCGGATTCCATTGGACGATATTGACGCCTTAGTTACGCACGCAAATGGGTTAGTTTACAGCAATAATTTGCTGGTTAGACTGGCTGAGCGCAACATACCATTTGTATTATGCGCAGACAACCACAACCCAGTGGGGCTACTGTTAAGCATCGTTGGATATCATGCTCAGGCCAAAAGATTTGATACGCAGATTGCTGCCTCCAAACCAACAAACAAGAGGCTTTGGGCATCAATAATCAAATCCAAAATCACTTTTCAAGCACAGATTTTAAGTGAATTCTCGATCAATACAATTCCAGTCAGATCGCTTATAGAGAAAGTGAAAACAGGTGATGGAACGAATGTTGAAGCTCAGGCAGCAAGACGTTATTGGCGATTGTTATTCGGCGATGAATTCAGGCGAGATCGTGATCGAAATGATATAAATTCGCTACTGAACTATGGATACACTGTGTTGCGCGCAGGCTGTGCGAGAGCAGTGTTGTCCGCAGGATTGCACCCCACGCTCGGTATTCATCACACTAACGAATCAAATGGAATGCGTCTGGTAGATGATATCGTCGAACCTTTTCGCCCGATAGTTGATTATGTAGTAAAAACTATTGCAAACGACTTGAGCGATGTAACGCTAACACCCGAGATAAAAGCAAAGTTGGTCCACTGTTTGTATACAGATATGCAAACAGTTGATGGAAAATCGCCTGCATCTGTTTGCATGCAGCGTTTAGCCACATCACTTGCACAAGTCTATTCGGGTGACAGACGATTGCTCGATCTGCCATCGTCAATTTGTTTCAAAGATTTGAATTCTGACTAGCGGCACAGTGATGTGCACCACGAGGCGCACTAATGCTATCAGGGTATCGAATTATGTGGATGACAGTAATGTTTGATCTTCCAGTAAAAGAGGATGACGAACGCAGAGCAGCAAATAAATTTCGCCTTGCATTGAAAGATCTGGGATTCGAAATGTTGCAACTGTCGGTATATTCACGCTTCTTGAGTAGTAGCGCTCAAAAAGAGACCTACTGTAAAAAAGTAGAAAGCGTGTTGCCCAGCGGTGGCAAAGTGAATATCCTGCTGTTCACTGATAAGCAGTATGAGAGAATTATCACCTTCCACGGCCGCGAGACAGCGCCGCCGATAAAACCACCCGATCAGTTGGCATTATTCTAAGTCGACAGCCAAATTTTAATGAAAAAAAAGGCCATATTTTCCTTATTTATTAATAAGATATGGCCTTTCTAGTTTATCAGATTGGGAAATGTGCTCTGACCTAATGATCCGCTACTTTTCCAATGAGAGTTCGACGCGAAAAGTAAATTTGATCAGACAAACAACCCCATCACCAACGGCAGGTAATGATCTACCAGCATAAAAATAAACAGCCACATCAGATACTGAATTGAAAAGACGAATGTTTTGATCGGTTGTTTTTCAAGCGACGGGTTGAACATGCGTATCGTGTGATAAAGAAACATCACACCCAGAATGACGGCGCCGACCAGATAAAGCACACCGCTCATACCGATCAGCCACGGGAAAATACTGATAATCAGTAATAACACCGTGTACAACACGATTTGAACACGTGTAAACGGTATGCCGTGTGTTACCGGCAACATCGGGATATCAACCTTTGCATAGTCATCACGGCGGTGGATTGCCAGCGACCAGAAATGCGGAGGTGTCCAGATAAATACAATCAGAAATAACAGCAGCGATTCAGCCGTGACCTGTCCGGTGACTGCAGCCCAGCCGAGTACCGGTGGCATCGCACCGGCAGCACCACCAATAACAATGTTTTGTGGAGTTGCCCGTTTCAGGTACACGGTGTAGACCACGGCGTATCCGATTAACGATAGAAATGTCAGTAAAGCTGTCAGCGGGTTAACCAGGAAGTACAACATCAACATCGCAACCACACCGAGCCCGCCGGCAAAAAAAAGGCAGTCACGTGTTGTCAGATGTCCCTGCGGGATGGGCCGCGAGCTGGTACGCTTCATAACGGCATCAACGCGCTGATCGATTACATGGTTGATCGCCGCTGCCGATGATGCCGCCAAACCGATCCCCAGCAGCCCGAAGATCGTCTCTTTTAGTGGCACCATGCCCGGTACCGCGAGCACCATGCCGACGAGCGCGGTAAACACCAACAACAGCACAACCTTGGGCTTGGTTATCTCAAGGTAGGCACGCCAGTTAAAGCGGCTAAAACCTACTGCGCCGGCACTGCCCTTAACATCGCTTTGAATAGACGCAGCGACACTGTCAGTACCCGCAGTGGTGCCGTTTTCAGCAGAATTTAAATCTGGGGACGTGGCTTTCATCGTGTGTGGATTTTACACCAGCTAAGCTGTCATGCGGTCCTTCGAATGCAGGAAATCTGTGATTCAGGCAATACAACGCCGTTGCAAAGCGGTTACATAGCTATGGCAGCGGCACGCGACATTGTCCGGGCCCGGTAAAAGCCGCCTAACCGATGCGTGAAACCTTGAGTAAATGCTTGATATCTTTAAGCATCGACTTCGGTGGTAGATCGGCCGGAAAACGCATCATTAGATTGGCAAACGGATCGATCAGATAAATCGCATCGGCGGGCGCCAGGCCGCCTTCTGACTGTGACAACGCCGTGTTTATTTTCTCGAGAAGATCGGCGTGCTGCGCGCTGTCTCCCTGCAACACCCGTAGCCCCGGGTGTTCGCCCAGTACATCGCTTGCCACCTGATCAGGACTATCCAGCAATAAAACCCGTTGTACACGTTCCATGCGATGCGACAACGCCAGCCTGACTTGTCGCATGTGATAGATATTCTGCAAACAGGCATCCTCACATTTGCCACTCGGTGCGTAGAACATCGTCCAGACACCTTGCAATTCGCTTTCATCAAACGCGGTTGTACCGGATTGATCATCGCGTTCAGCTAATTGAATTTGTTCAAGCGGGAATGCCGGATGAATTAACTCACCACGGGCAGACAGGCCCAGCCCACCGCCATTAACACGCACATAATGTAACCACGCAGTAGCGAGTAACAGCGGTATCGCAAAAGCAGCCAGCAAGGTCAAAAGTTTTATCCGGGATTTTCGCTGTACAGCCGGGTCGATAGTGTCAGTTTGTTGGGTATTCATGAATGGGTGGTAATACCGTTTAGTCTTTATCAGTGGTGCTCAAATTGTTTTGAGTTTTGAGCCAAATTTCAACAAGGTACGGCAATGCAGATAATGAATCAGCGCTTCTTTCATTATTTTTCCGTCCTATCACTCTTTCCGTCCTATCATTTTTTCCGTCCTATCACTGTTTCCGTCATCAGTGCTTCCGTAAATTCGTAACAATGAAAATAACGCACAGTGCGGCAAACATGGCGAACCATTGAAACGCATAACCGTAGTGCTTCTCAGGTCCATTGGCAACCGGCGACCAGTTGTTGCTATACAAGTTAGCGAGCACAGCCGGGGTTGCACTGTTAGTGGCCTGTAACACACCGGCCAACACGGGCATACCAAGCTCAGCTGCAACGGCACGATAGTCCGGATACTGCAATACCGCCGGCCACGGTCTGCTTGTTCTGGCACGATCTATCAAAGCATCCTTGCCGGCAAATCCTTTCGATGGTTGCGTCAGCATTCCCTCCAGCATGACAGGTGTCGCAGAGTCCAACTCAGTAGCAGACGCCGCAGTTTTGCTGTCAAAGCTGATCTGTGGCAGAACCGAACGATCACGGCTCGCCGCCACCCAACCGCGGTTAACGAGTAGGGCCACCGTCTGTTCAGATGCATCAGCATTCAGACAGGGCACCAGGGACACCATCAACGGGGTCAGCACCTCGTATCCGGCCACCCCTTTATGCACACGGTTGTCCCACAGAAACTGCCGCGCAGGATCAAATACACCCGTTACAGCCACCCGGGTATAGTGCCCGGCATCTCGCGGCGGTGACTCACAACCTGCGTCAGTCTGCTGATCAGGAAAACGAACGGCGGGGCCGAGCGTTGCAACATCTACCGGTTGCGCACTCGCGGCTGTATCTGCAGCCGCCATCAGTCGAATCTTCTCACTGGCTCTGGCCAGTTGCCATCGCCCCAGCAGCAGCATGGTGACACCAACCGCAATAAACAACGCTGTTGCCCACCACGGTGGGGTGAACTCGCGATGACCAATCCTCACAGCAACGATTTAACGTAGAATGAAGAAGAACGTCTAATCGGCACCGCTATGCTCTTCGTCAAATTTATAATCATCATCCTGCTGTTGTTCATTATTGCCAGCCTGTTTTCAGGCCTGTACTTTCTGGTCAAGGATAAAGGTGAAACCAAACGTACGGTTAATGCGCTGACGGTGCGTATCGGGTTATCTATCCTGGCGATTGTGATTATCCTGATCGCCGCGGCAACCGGGGTCCTGGAGATCAACCCGTCGCCCATTCAATAGTCTTTGCCTGTAGTTGTTACCAATAGTCGTTGCCGATGAAGCCACTGTATCCGGAGCTGGTACAACGATTGATACGCTGAATTGTCAGTGTTGGCTTGGTTTGGTTTTATCCGGCAAACAACGCGATTCCGGCAGTACACACTCCCGCAGCAATTTGACAGAAATTCGGTAGTGGATCAGGGTAATTTGAAAGCGGACATTTGCTCAAGCAATGTACCTGGATCATCCGACTGGATCAGCATATCGTGATGGGCTTTTTTAACGAATCCGCTAGTATGCGCATGCTGCAGAAAGGCCAGTAACTGATCGTAATAACCTGCCGCATTCAGCACACCACAGGGCTTTCGGTGAATATCGAGTTGCAGCCAGGTTAATGCTTCGAATATTTCCTCAAGTGTCCCCCAGCCCCCGGGCATGGCGATAAAACCGTCACTTAAGCGCGCCATCATCGCCTTGCGCTCATGCATATCATCAACAATGTGCAGATGCGTCAGCCCGCGATGACCGACTTCTTTTTCCATCAGTGCTGACGGAATAACGCCGGTAACTGAGCCTCCTGCAGCCATCACAGCATCCGCGACGGCACCCATTAGTCCAATGTTGCCACCACCGTAAACCAGTTGCAGATCCCGCTCAACAAGCTCTCGGCCGAGCGCCACCGCAACCTGTTCAAACGCTGCCAGGTTGCCGCTGGAGGAACCACAATAAATGCAAACACTTTTCAACTGATAAGTCCCTTCACACAGATTGGACGTGGCGCAGGCCTGTGGCTAACGGCGCCTGATTACACCACGATATGAGGGCAAGTATAACGGGATTTAACGACGCCGGCCTGCAACCGCGAGCGCATCGTCTACGAAACGAGCTCAGTAAAAAAAACAGCCCGGATAAAGAAACCCGGGCTGCTCATTTAAGACCGCTTATTTAACCCGAAGCAACCAATCAATCACAGATCAGTTGTAGATACGGGTCAAATTCGTATGAATTTCTTTATACCAGATACACGAAGATAAACAGGCCGAGCCAGACAACATCAACAAAGTGCCAGTACCAGGCAGCCGCTTCAAAGGCGAAGTGATTTTCAGCCGTGAAGTGTTTTTTCATGCCACGCAACATGACAAAGAACAACATGATCGCTCCCATGGACACATGGAAACCGTGAAAACCGGTCAGCATAAAAAAGGTCGAGCCGTATATACCGGTGGTTAACTTGAGCCCCAATGCATGATAAGCGTGGTAGTACTCGTACGCCTGGCACGCGACAAATACGGCGCCGAGCCCGACCGTGGCAGCAAGCCAGCGCACCATTTTCTCATGGTTGCCGTCTTTGATCGCGTGATGCGCTATGGTACAAGTCACACCACTGGTCAACAGCAACAGTGTGTTGATCAAAGGCAGACCGAACCATGACATTTCAGTGAAACCCTGGTTGAAGGCAAAACCATCACCGATCTTGCCCGGTCCGTTGTTAGGCCAGATATAGTCAAAACCATTCCAGAGCACCGCATTGGTCATGGCAGCACCGCCGCCGCCATCACCACTAATCCACGGACCTGAAAACTGCCGGGCATAGAAAAGCGCACCAAAGAATGCACCGAAGAACATGACTTCGGAGAATATGAACCACATCATCGCCATGCGGAAAGACACATCCACCTGACCGTTGTAGGTACCGGCTTCACTTTCGCGCACCACCATGCTGAACCAGCCGAACATCATCCAGACAATGATGGCTGCACCGATAAGTAACAACGGTAAACCCAGAGAGCCATCGTTCAGGAATGAGCCGAAGCCCATAAAAAACAGGAATAGACCCACTGAGCCGACGATTGGCCAGCGAGCCTCATGTGGTATGTAATAACCGGACGATGCACTCATGGTGCTGCTTCTCCAGAAAACTTAAAAATTATTCGAAACAGCCTTCAGCTGTTTTAGCTACCCGAAGGTTCACCGCTGTCGAATGTTACCGACGACAACTGTTGATCCTTCGATTTAAAAAAAGTATACGACAAAGTCACGCGGTCGACGTTGACCGGTACCTTCGGGTCGATGACAAACGTTACCGGCATATCCCGGCTGCCACCTGCCTCAAACTCCTGCCGCGTAAAGCAGAAGCATTCTGTTTTGTTGAAGTACTTCGCTGCAGCAAACGGACTGACACTCGGCGATGCCTGTCCAACCACGGGCTGTGTAGACAGATTTTTAGCAAAGTAGCTGGTCACATACTGTTGCCCCAGCTTGACACGCATCTCGCGCTCGTTGGGACGGAACTCCCAGTTACCGCCTGCGCTGACGATACCGACAAATTCAACAATAATTTCGCGTTGCAGTGCATCAGCATCGTTGCCTGCCAACGTCTGCTCCAGACGTCGTTCGCTTTCAACTGCGGAAATACGCCCGGTCTTGCCGTTTAATCCTGTGACTTCGCAGATAACCTCATAGAGCGGCACCATCACGTAGCCGAAACCAAACATGGCAATGGCCAGCAAAAACATTTTGCCTGCAACCACGTAATGCTTACGGGCCAGTTCAGATTTATCGACAGGCGTGTTATCTGCAGCCGTTGCTTCGCTTGCAGTTGACCCGGTTTCGTTCACGCAGCACCTCCACGCGTATGAATTATCGAGACAATACTCAACACATAAAACCCGATAGCAATAGCTGCCAATATCAATGCCAGCTTTATCATACGTGCCCGTTTTTGTCGGGCAGACCGGGCACGTGAAGTCGCGGCGGCGTCAGCAACCGCTTGATTGTCCGACGCGTCGTTTATCGGGTCATTCATGTGGCCCGTATGCATCAAAAATGGTTCTTATTAATAACGGCCAGCGGAGGTGGTTCCTCAAACGTGTGGTAAGGCGCCGGTGACGGCACTGTCCATTCCAGTCCAACCGCACCTTCCCAGACCTCGTCAGTCGCTTTCTCACCACCACGCACACACTTGTAAACCACCCAGACAAATATTATCTGTGCAAAACCGAAACCGAATGCACCGATTGAGGCGATCATGTTCCAGTCAGCAAACTGCAGACTGTAATCCGGGATACGCCGTGGCATACCGGCAAGTCCAACAAAGTGCATCGGGAAGAACAGCACATTAACGAAGATAGTCGATGTCCAGAAGTGGATCTTGCCCAACTTCTCGTCGTACATGTTGCCGGTCCACTTGGGTATCCAGTAGTAGGTCGCTGCAATCAATGAGAAGATCGCGCCCGGAACCAGAACATAGTGAAAGTGTGCAACCACAAAGTAGGTGTCGTGGTATTGAATATCAGCCGGTGTAATCGCGAGCATCAAACCCGACAGACCACCAATCGTGAACATAACCACGAAGCCAATCGCAAACAGCATGGGGGTCTCAAACGTCATCGAACCACGCCACATGGTGGCGACCCAGTTAAAGACCTTCACCCCGGTTGGCACCGAGATCATCATCGTCGAGAACATAAAGAACAGCTCCCCGGCAAGTGGCATACCGGTCGTGAACATGTGATGTGCCCAGACAATGAACGACAGGAATGCAATGGAAGCCGTTGCGTAGACCATCGAGTCATACCCAAACAGCGGCTTACGCGCAAAGGTTGGAATGATCGATGAGACCACACCAAAAGCCGGCAGTATCAGTATGTATACCTCGGGGTGACCGAAGAACCAGAATATATGCTGGAACATGACCGGGTCACCACCACCGGCGGCACTGAAAAAGCTGGTGCCGAAGTAGCGGTCTGTCAACAGCATCGTGACTGCGCCCGCGAAAACCGGTATTGATGCAATCAGCAGGAAGGCAGTGATTAACCAGGTCCAGACGAACAGCGGCATTTTCATCAGTGTCATGCCGTTAGCACGCATGTTGAAAATAGTTGCAACGATGTTTATGGAACCCATCACCGATGAGATACCCATAAAGTGGATAGCAAAGATCACAAACGCAAAGCTGTCACCCATCTGCAGCGTCAATGGCGGGTACAACGTCCAGCCACCCGCCGGGCCGCCACTGTCCATAAACAGCGTGGACAGCATGATGGTGAACGCAAACGGCATTATCCAGAAACTCCAGTTATTGAGTCGCGGTAATGCCATATCCGGCGCACCGATCATCATCGGAATCATCCAGTTAGCCAGACCGACAAACGCCGGCATGACGACACCGAATATCATCACGATAGCGTGCATCGTAGTCATGGAATTAAAGAACATCGGGTCGACTATCTGTATACCCGGCTGAAAAAGCTCGGCACGGATTATCAGCGCCATTGCACCGCCGATAAAGAACATAAGCAGTGAAAACCACAGGTACAGCGTACCGATATCCTTGTGGTTAGTTGTATATAGCCAGCGGGTCAGACCCGGAGCTGGGCCGTGATGATCGTGGTCATCATGATGAGCTGTGTCATACGCACTCATAGCTTGTCTACCCCTGCTTCACTCTCGGTTGAAGCGTCGTCAATCTTAAGGAAATCTATTTCATCAGCCTGTGCCGATGCGATCGGCGCACTGTCTGAAGTACCATCGCGTACCTGACCGACAAAGTAAGGCTGCATGACATCACCAATGGCGTTACCCAGCGAATTACGCTGATAAGTAATAACTGAGGCCAACTCAACGTCGGACAACAACGTGCCATAGGCTTGCATCGCAGTGCCGTCGACGCCGTTCAGTACGGTTTTCAAATGCGCGACGATGTCGCCGGTCGCAACATCACTTCCGGCAATCGGTGGGAACATGCCGGGAATACCCTGACCGTTCTGCTGGTGGCAACCCATGCAGTTACGGTTGTAAACCTCTTCACCGCGTGCAACCAGCTCAGCACGATCCCATTGTCGCGTCGTCTCATTGTGCGCTGACTGACCAGCAGCCTTTTTCTCAGCGATAAAGGCATCGTATTCTTCCTGCGGGACAGCTTTAACAACGATGGGCATAAACCCGTGGTCACGTCCACAGAGTTCCGCACACTTACCTCTGTAAATGCCGGGCTCTTCAATCAAGGCCCAGTTTTCGTTGATGAAGCCGGGAATGGAATCCTTTTTGACGGCTAGATCCGGCACCCACCAGGCGTGAATAACATCAGCCGCAGTGTGCAGGAAGCGAATCTTTTTACCGACCGGCAGGATCAGCGGGTTATCGACTTCTTTAATGTAGTTGTCGAACTGAGCAAGATCAGTGTCCGAACCCAACTGTCTTGCTTCGTTGTGCTGCGGATGCAACTGACTGAAGTAATCGACACCTTCTTCAATGTAGTCGTAATGCCAGCGCCACTGGAAGCCGGTGATCTTGACGGTCATTTCCGAGTCAGAGAAATCTTCCATCTTGATCAGCACTTTCGCTGCAGGCCAGGCCATAAACAGCAGTATGACAAACGGCGTGACTGTCCAGACAATTTCCGCTGTCGTACTTTCGTGGAATGTCGCTGGTTTTGCACCGCGTGATTTACGGTGATAGATCATTGAATAAATCATCACACCGAAAACCACAGCACCGATTACCACGCAGATCTTAAAGATCAGCATATGTAACCCGTACACCTCACGACTGACTTCGGTAACCCCGACCGGCATATTGAGCGCGTCACCATAACCTGCATAGGCTGCAGGCAGGACACATAAAAGTGCAATCAACGCTGCCAGTCGCGCAATCACACTCCGGGTGCTGCAAGACATGTAGTTATCTCCAGACATAAATGAAATCTATTGCTGTTTCGCTTTGCTTGTCACTACGCACACTAAATGCTCGGTGCAATGCGAATACAAACCACGCGAAACCAAATTCTTTCCTGCCGCTTTACGCTGTAATCCATTTACAGCTTTCTAATTTCAACTTTTTGTTTTCAGCTTTCCGGCCTTAAATCCTAATTACCGTCAAGGCCTGAGGTTGGCTGCACGTCATACAAGCAGTTCGACATCCCGTTTACAAGCTTGCATACCGAACCGGCTACGGGATATTTTTCAAATTCAAATCACTTAAAAATCAATACAAATCAAATCAATTCAAATCAATTTATTGAGCTCGGTGTACAACTCTTTCTTCTCCTGCCTGCCGAGCGCACTGCCGAGTGCATAGCTCTTACCATAGGCCCGGACCATGAGTTCACCCACTTCCATTGGACTGTCAGAGCACCGGTAGATCAACTTCGTCCAATGCCTCGGCAGCTTGATCGACTGCAACGGGCCCGTGCGCCCCCATTCAACGCGAACCTCGTCGCTGGTGATCGTGATCACCTCTTTGACAGTGAGTTTTCGAACCGTCAAATACAAACAGGCGGTCACGAAAATGACTTCTGCTCCGGCGAACGGCAGCACGACCCAAAATCCGAACCAGGCCCAGACCATTGCAGTGCCCAAACAGATAACCGCGATTATCCCGGCAAGCACCATATTGGCTCGCCAACTCATGGATAAATTCGGGCTGACAACCAGTGTCGTCATCGAATCGACAGCCGACTGTAGCGGTTCAGCACTACCGGCATCAGGATCGGTAAGGTTTGATCCGCCCGTCGAATGTGCCGGTGATTCGATCTTGCGAATCAAACACTTTCTCTCTATGCAAATGATAGCTCGTGTACGTCAAACCGCTCAATAGCAGTGAGACATTCATAGGTCTCTATACAACAGAAATACCAAAAAGGTTTTCACCATCCGGATAATATTTTAATTTTGGAATCGACGCGGTTTGTGCATCGCAAAATAATGTTTATGAGCAAAATATTCACTAGCAAACAACAGATCCGTTCGGTGTCAGCAGCAAACTGGAGGCGGAAGTATAACCAATTAGATGCGTCTGCAACGCGATAACACTGTTACGCGGTCAATTATGCAACAAAAACGCTGGATATCAGATACCCAGGCCGTCCGATTAACCGGTCTAAGCCGCATCAAGCGTCATCAATCACTCTCGTGCCAGCCGCTCGATCGCATCAACAGGTACAAACACTTCTGCTCCACCACCGGCAGCTGCCGGCCGCACGGGCGTTTCGCTTTTCCAACCATGGCCCTGGATCAGTTCAAAGGTGGCGACATAATCGGCAGCAGCTGCCCGAAGCAAACGCTGTTGAACACCTGGAGACATCAGGCCACGACGCCTGCCCGCAGCGATATTAACCAGCGAATTACCTCGCAGATCGTTGATCAAATCACTGACGGATGCATAGTTGATAGTCAGGTTTTCACGATCAATAACGGGGGCACTAAAACCGCTGCGTAGCATGTCGTCACCCAAATCATGCATATCGCGCAAGCCCCAGACATGCGCATACGTGTCAATCGTTTGCCACTGCCGACGATATTCACCGAGGGTGTCCGGGCCGGCACTGCTCCAGAAGAATGCACCCCCCGGTTTTAATACTCTGAGGACTTCAGCGAAAACAGACGACGGATTCTCGCACCACGGTAGCAGCTGATCAGCAATAACAAGATCAACGGAGGCATCAGCAAGCGGCAAATGATCCGGCGCCGCACTCAGCAGCACGCTGTGTTCTGCTGTGGCTCCTGTCAGACGCGCCGTGAGCCCGCTGACCCACCGACCGAAAAGACCCCGGGTGCGTGATGGAGCACGCAAACCGCACCTGCGCAGCTGACTAACGGACCAGCCAATCCCGATAACCGTTGCCCTTGGGTAGCGTTCATGCAATCCCTGTAGGCGCTCCCGGCTGTTGCAACCCAGATCCAGCACACAGTGCGGCTTTATTGTCAGCGTATCGAGGCGATCAAGCAGCCGCGACGTCAGAAGCCGCGGTACTGTCGAATGATCCCACGCACCGTCACGGTCACATGGAGCGTAATCCGGCTTGCCGGGTGCATTTGCCAGTCGCTCATGCAACGTGCAGACTGCATGGCTGTCCGGCACATCAAATTCTGTCTGGCTCGCGCCTTGTGGCATGTCGCTTTCGTTTTGGTTAGCAGTCGACGTTTCAAAATCTGACCGGCTTGGTTAGCCGGCTAATCAGGATACAACGCTATGTTATCGATGATCACAGACGGCCTCGTGGCCGGTCTGTTGCTGGGTGTATTTGGCTATGCGCTTGGCTCACTGTCCAGTGCTGTTATCGTCTGTCGCGTGTCTGGTTTACCTGATCCGCGTGAATCAGGATCACAAAACGCCGGTGCAACTAACGTACTGCGTCTCGGTGGTAAAAAACCGGCCGCACTCACTCTGGTGGGCGACATGCTGAAAGGGGTCATCGCAACTGTCGCAGCACAGTTGGCAGGGGTCTCACTGTTCTGGGTTGCGGTGGCCGGCCTGATGGCAGTGATTGGTCATATGTACCCCCTGTATTTCGGTTTTCGTGGCGGAAAAGGTGTGGCGACAGGGCTCGGCGCCATTATTGGCACCCACTGGATTACCGGGTTGCTGGCGATTGCCTTCTGGCTGGCAACCTGTCTGCTAACCCGAATTTCATCGCTGTCAGCACTTGTCACGTTTGCCGCCATACCGCCCCTGCTGCTGCTAGCCGGTCTGTCGCCGGTGGCGATGGTATTTCTGTTGATCAGCATCTTGTTGTTCTGGCGGCATCGCGAAAATATCGCACGCTTGCTTAAAGGAACTGAACCACGGGTTGGTAAAAAGAAGACACCTCTTTAGCTTAACCGCCACAGCCTTCAGGCATTGGCACCGGGGCAACACAGCTCAGACAACGGCCAGCGCGGCCGTACTGTTATATCCGAGCCCGACTGCTCCCCCGCAGTAAGACGCAGGCTGCCGACCAATGCAATCATTGCCGCGTTGTCCGTACAGAATTCAAGCGACGGATAAACCACGTCTACCGTCGATGCACCACCCGTGCTTCCCGCAGAGATTGTCGTGTTCGAAAAATGTTCATCGAAGCTGGTGCGTAAGTGGCGATTGGCACTGACCCCGCCACTGATGACGAGGCAATCAAGACCTTCCTGTCGCAAGGCCCGCTCACACTTGATGCGCAAGGTATCAACAATCGCAGCTTGAAACGATGCGGCCAGATCAGCGCGCAATTTATCTAGTTCAGCGTCACTCATCGGTTGCTGCGACAGGCGGTTCCAGGTTGTCATAACTGCCGTTTTAAGACCACTGAAACTGAAATCAAGCCCGGCGCGATCCGTCATGGGACGGGGCAAATCAAAGGCTGTTGCATCACCATTTTCTGCCAGACGGGACAAATGCGGCCCTCCCGGATAGGGTAGACCGAGCACCTTGGCCGTTTTATCAAAGGCTTCGCCCGCGGCATCATCAAGCGTGTCACCGAGAAACGTGTACGCGCCAATGGCATCGACACGAATCAACTGGGAATGTCCCCCCGATACCAGCAGGCAAACAAATGGGGGCTGCGGTGTGTTGGACTCCAGCATAGGCGCCAGAAGATGGCCTTCCATATGATGCACAGCCAATGCGGGCACCTCCAGCGCCCACGCCAGAGCGCGCGCATACACCGCTCCGGTTAACAGCGCACCGGCAAGTCCGGGGCCGCTGGTGTAGGCCACGCCGCCAATCTGTGAGAGCGTGTGCCCGGAATCATTCAGCAACTGACGCAGCAGTGGGATCAAACGCTGGATGTGATCCCGCGACGCCAGCTCAGGCACCACGCCACCGTAGGCGGCATGCAGATCTATCTGGCTATGCACCAGATGACCAACCAACCCTTGTTCGCTGTCGTATAGCGCAACAGCGGTTTCATCGCAGGAGGATTCGACACCGATTACCAACATTGGAAGAATATTGTTGTTGCATCGATTAGCAGCCAGTACCGGCAGCCGATCGCAATAGATTTTGTGTGAAAGATTTTGGGTAAAGGTAATGTTTTGAGAAACTATTGAACGCCCGTGTCGTACCTACTCATCCGGGATTTCATACCGAGGAGGATCAGGGTTCGGTTCAGTGTGCCAAGCCAGATAAATCAAATACCCCATTCCTGTTGCCATCGCGACTGTTAGCAATATCAACAAATTGTGCCCGATCTTTTGGTAAAGAGTGGGCGGTTTTTCCGTACGTCGGGGCGCGTCGAGCCCATCATAATCATCTAATCTGCGCTCATCTGCGAATTCAACTCCTCCGTTTTTTTTATCGAGTCTTGCCTTTTCCTTCAGCTCACGGACTTTTGCCGCCATGACTCCATGAAAAACACCAAACCCCATTTTATTGCTCCGCGATTGCTGCCAAGAGGCTAACCAAAACAGTCTACTAGCAATAACCGCTTTGGCTGTCGTTACTGCAGCTTCAAACGGCGGCACCTGCAATATGCCGATGTATTTAACCGCTCCGCCATATTCTTCCACCCCCTCTCCGTAACCTACATTTGCCTCTGGATGCCCGTCTAGCTGGAATACCTCCACATTACCTTTCCAAACTGTCTGGTCCTCGTGTTCTCCTTTGATATGTTCGGTGCAGAAATGAGTACAGCCGCGAACGTGCGTAGCTGCGACTGCATCAATCAGGTTGCCTATAAACCCAGACACTACCTGGGTCGTGTCTTGCTTGGTGTTATTCCAATGCTAGTGTATACTAGCCGGCTCGGTCGAATAAAAAATTCCGGAAATCTCAAATGCCCGTAGTACGTGTCAAAGAAAACGAACCCTTTGAAATGGCCTTACGTCGCTTTAAGCGTGCGTGTGAGAAGGCCGGCGTCCTGACAGAGACCAGACGTCGGGAATTCTACGAGAAACCGACCGCCGAACGTAAGCGTAAAGCCGCTGCTGCGGTAAAACGCCACCAGAAAAAGCTTGCCAAGGAAAACGCCCGTCGCGTGCGTATGTACTGATTTCGCCCCGATTTTGATCACATTCGATTAAATCAGATAGCGAATCAGATAGCGATTTCTTACCGCTTACCGGATTTCACCTCAAAGACTTCCTACTTACCCGAATTCTTACCCGAATCGGATAGGTGGCAGAATGTCGGATTACATGAGTACCCGCGCAGCCGGGCACCAGATCCAGAGCCCGACTATTCTGTAGCGTTCCCGGCCTGGTTATCACAGTAAGCTATCGCGTCGATACCGACTGATTGGTATCAATTGGCATAGTGAAGCTGAAGCTCTGCGCCGCTTCGCGGACCAAGCCCGTACGCTACTTGCCACTTTGACGTAAAATGCACAGCCAGAGTCGGTGTCACGGCTACAACCCAAAGGTTGTCTTAATCAGCCTGGCACCAAGACAGTTAGCATATTCAACATCCGTATCGCGGCTTTCAGCTCACGGGTGTACATTCAATTCCGAAATCTCAACGTACAGGTGACGATGTCAAACGATAGCTCATCAGCGTCCACAACACGGACCCGAATACTTGACGATATCAAGGTTGCGATGAAGGCCCGGGATCGGGAACGGCTGGCTACACTGCGGTTGGTATCTGCTGCGATAAAGCAGCGCGAAGTGGACGACCAGCAGGAACTTGACGAGGATGCCACCATTGCAGTGCTTGAAAAGATGCTGAAGCAGCGCAAAGAATCGATCACTCAATACCGCGAAGCAGGACGTGATGATTTGTTGGTGAAAGAAGAAACAGAATCAGAACTGATCCGTGAATACATGCCGGAAGCGATGTCGGCAGAGGAAATTGAAGGACATGTCAAAGAGTGCATCGCATCGACCGGCGCGAGCTCTGTCAAAGACATGGGTAAAGTTATGGCCATGCTCAAACCCAAACTGCAAGGCAAAGCAGATATGGCGGATGTCAGCGCAGCCGTTAAATCACTTTTGAGTTCGTAAGCAAAGGACTGTTGATGAAAATAGGTAGTGAGTTGGAAGGCTTGTGAGTAAAAACCATTTTCAGTTTCTTGATGCCCCACGGCAGGACCCGGCAAAAACCGAAGTAGTCGTTCGTATCCAGGACTACCGAGAAATTTACGGTCAATTCGATTCTGATAAGGCTGCAGTGCAAGCTGCCAGATGCCTGCACTGCGGCAATCCTTACTGTGAATGGAAATGCCCGGTACATAACTACATTCCCAACTGGTTGCAGCTCATCGCAGAAGGCAACCTGATAGAAGCCGCAGAAATGTCCCACCGCACCAATTCCCTGCCGGAAATGTGCGGTCGCGTCTGCCCGCAGGACCGGTTGTGCGAAGGCGCATGCACACTCAATGACGGTTTTGGTGCTGTCACCATCGGATCAATCGAAAAATACATAACTGATGAAGCATTCAAACTCGGATGGAAGCCGGATCTGTCAACGGTAAAGCCCAACGGTAATACAGTTGCCATTGTTGGCGCTGGCCCTGCCGGACTTGGATGCGCAGATATACTCGCACGTAATGGTGTAGGCGCGGTTGTATTTGATAGTTATCCGGAAATCGGCGGATTGCTAACTTACGGCATCCCGCCATTCAAGCTGGAAAAGGAAATTGTATTCAAGCGGCGCGAAATCATGGAAGGCATGGGTATCGAATTTCGCCTGAACACAACCATTGGTGAAACAATTCCATTCCAGCAATTGCTTGATGAGTACGACGCGGTCTTTCTGGGTATGGGCACTTACACTTACATGAAAGGCGGATTCGCCGGCGAAAACCTGACCGGTGTGTATGACTCTCTGCCCTACCTCATCAGTAACGTAAACCACCAATACGGATGGCCAAATAGCGAACAACACATCGACCTGAAAGACAAACACGTTGTTGTGCTGGGTGGTGGAGATACAGCGATGGACTGCAACAGAACCGCTATTCGCCAGGGTGCAGCATCTGTTACCTGCGCCTACCGCCGTGATGAAGCCAACATGCCTGGGTCACGTCGCGAAGTAAAAAATGCCAAAGAGGAAGGCGTACGATTTTTATGGAACAGACAACCTGTTGAAATCGTTGGCAACGACAAGGTGGAGGGTGTAAAACTCGCAACGACACGTCTTGGCAAACCTGACGAGCGTGGTAGACAAATGCCGGAACTCGTGCCTGATTCAGAAGAGATTCTTAAAGCAGATGCGGTACTTATCGCATTTGGCTTCCGCCCGAACCCTGCTACCTGGTTCGACGAGTTCGACATAGCGACTGACGAACGCGGCCGCGTCGCCGTAAGCTCTGATATTGATAATGCGGAAGGTGGCGCAACGATTCCGGGTACTGCAAATCCTGCGGTTAACGTCTCTGGTGCAAGTGGCACTGCCGGCTGGGCAATTAGCACCGTTTCTGAGCCTTCAGATAGCTCGTCAGATGCTGCCCGTTTGATACATCAAACGACAAATCCCAAAGTGTTTTCAGGTGGAGATATGGTCAGGGGTTCAGACCTTGTGGTGACTGCGGTCTACGAAGGTCGCAACGCGGCCGAGAGTATCCTCGCTTACCTTGACGTTACCTGACAATTTCAACGAGCACGTCGATTAAACAATATAACCAGGCTTATCACAAAAAAGCCCGGGGGACGGGAAAAATTGAGACTGGCTCCCGCTCCCTGCATCAGAAAATACTATCTACCTTTTTCTTGCTTTCACGCTTCTCGGCGCGTGTGCTCGGCTGACGTGGAATAATAACGTTGGTGTTGTCGTTCGATGAGCCACCCGTATCGCCACCGGTGCTGTTATTGCTGAGGCTACTAATGACAGCGGGTGCGTTCTCGCTATAAAACATCTCCAACATGGTTTGCGCATCGGCACTCGAAGCAGGTTCACCGGTATCACGATCGATGCGGACTGTTTTGATACCTACGGGCTCTTCTACCCGGGTCTCAGTGTAGTCAGGTAAGACGTTGCTCATAAATTCGATCCACATCGGTAGCGCGACTTTACCGCCTGCTTCGCGACGCCCAAGCGGCGTCAAACCATCAGACCCTACCCAGGCAGTTGCAACCAGATCGGCACCAAAACCGGTAAACCACGCATCAAGCTGATTGTTCGTCGTACCGGTTTTTCCACCCAAATCCGCACGTCCAAGCTCAGCAGCTTGTTTACCGGTGCCACGCGATGTGACCTCCTGCAACATGCTTCGCATGATGTAAGCGTTACGCGGTTCAATAACGCGCGGCGAGTCGACATAAGCGAGCGTCGGCGGATGCTGCAGATCTGCGAACTCAGTGTCACTCTGATCGTTTTGCTCGGCGACTTCACTTTCGCCGGCAACAGGATCACCCAATTCTTCTGCAAGTGGATTGTAGGTTGCCGGATCGCAGTCATCGCACAACCGCACATCAGGCGCCTGGTAGACCACATTGCCCCTGGAGTCTTCTATCCTGTCGATGAAATAGGGTTCTATACGGTAGCCCTGATTGGCAAACACACTAAATGCGGACGACATCTCAAGCGGTGTTACCGACGCACTGCCGAGCGCGAGCGACAAATCCGGTGGCATTGCTGATTCTTCAAAACCAAAACGTTGCGCATAATCGACAGCGTATTCAATGCCGATCTCACGCAAGACTCGAATCGAAACGAGATTACGCGATTTGACCAGAGCCTCGCGCAATCGCGTAGGACCGAAAAAACGGCCGCTGTAGTTTTGCGGACGCCACTCACCTTCAAGCGCATCATCATGGAAAACAACAGGGGCATCGTTGTAGATAGTCGCAGCCGTATCACCCGTTTCAAGCGCAGCCGAATAGATAAACGGCTTGAAGGTTGAGCCCGGTTGACGTCGCGCCTGTGTGACGCGATTAAACTTACTACGCCTGAAATCGAACCCGCCAACAAGCGCATGAATACGTCCACTGGTCGCGTCAACCGCCACCAGTGCACCCTCTATTCCGGGTTCCTGCACCATGGTTAGTTTACCCGTACCATCGTCAACCAGGTTGATGACATCGCCGATCTCCAGAACATCAGTGGCCGCCGTTATTTCATCACCTAGCTTATCTATACCCAGGCGTTCTCTCGCCCAGGCAACGTCAGTTTCAAAATCGAGTAGATGATCCTGGCCATCAGCAGTGCGCACAACGACATCCGTATCCGTGACACTGATACTGACCGCCGGTTGCAATCCGCCATAGGTATTGAATTCATCGAGCGCGTCAGCGAGTAGTTCAGAATCCAGCCATTGTTCCGACTCGAGCTTACCCAGTGCCTGAGTGAATCCGTGACGTTTTTCATAAGCAAACAATGCATTTCTAAGTGCCTGGTTGGCAGCACGTTGCTCTTTGCCGACAAGTGTTGTGTAAACATGAAGCCCGGCAGTTGACCAGTAGTCACCGTAAAGTTGTTTAATACGGGCCCTTGCCATCTCACCAACATAATGAGCTTCAGCGTCAGGTTTGGAAAAATGCAGACTCGCAGTTACCGGCGCATCAACCGTTTCACTAAACTGAGACTGATCGATCCAGTCGAGCTCCTTCAAACGTCTTAATACATAGTTGCGCCGTACCAACGCACGCTCCGGGTTGATTATCGGGTTGTAACGCGAAGGCGCTTTGGGCAGACCGGCAAGCATTGCAGCTTCAGCCAGATTCAAATCCTGAATCGGTTTACCGTAATAGACACGCGATGCTGCAGCGAAACCATACGAGCGATTACCGAGATAAATTTTATTCAGATAGAGCTCGAGAATATCGTCTTTCGTGAGCTCACGCTCTATACGCAGCGCAAGGAAAATTTCGTTGAGTTTGCGCGAGTAAGTCTTTTCGCGCGACAGGAAGAAATTACGCGCCACCTGCATAGTGATAGTACTACCACCCTGACCCTTCTCACCGGTTTTTATCAGGTTAACCGCGGCACGAGCGAGACCTTTCACACTGACACCCGGGTGCGAATAAAACCCGTCATCTTCAGATGCCAGAATCGCATCGACTAGCACTTTAGGTACGTCTTCAATTGCAACCGGTTCGCGGCGCTGCTCGCCATATTCGGCGATTAATTCACCATCGTTTGTGTAAACACGGAGCGGTATTTGCAGCTGCACTTCACGCAATGTTTCCACGGGCGGCAGATCGCGGCCGACACTGCTGTACAGATACAGACCGACGCCCACGATGCAAAGTGCACCCAGCAATCCGGCGATACAAACCCATTTGAAAAAAGCACCGATGAAGGATTTCTGTTTTGGCATGAACAATGTTTATTCCTATCGACTGCAGGAATTATATCAATTGCTGGTCGATAGGGCTCAGGTCCTGTTCAACTTGCAGAAAAGTGATCAATTCCTGCACTGAATAGCGGTTTTAGTACTCCTTTAGCTGCGCTACGAAACGATTTGTAACGAAGTGCTCCCTGCCACTGGCAGGTAATTTCCGGTAGTCGTCCACAATATTTTGACGCCATCGGGTTGAGATTAAACGGTAAGGCTATGTCATTACTCACGAAATCGAAAAGTCTGATTGGCCTCGATATCACAGCCACATCTGTGAAGTTACTCGAGTTCAAGCAGGTTAAAAAGAAAGGCCTGAAAGTCGTCAGCTACACGGTAGAACCATTGCCTGCAAACGCTGTAGACGAAAAAAATCTACAGGACGTCGAAGCAGTTGGAGATGCCATTCGCCGGGCGGTGAAACGATCCGGCACACGCACCAAGAACTGTGCGGTAGCGGTACCCAGTGCAATGGTGATCACCAAGATCATCCAGATGCCAGCTGATCTCAAAGAACATGAGATGGAAGCCCAGATTCAACTTGAGGCTGATCAGTACATTCCTTACGCACTTGAAGAAGTCAATCTTGACTTTCACGTTATGGGCGAATCAGAAAACGCACACGGTATGGTCGATGTGCTGCTCGCCGCTTCGCGAAGCGAGAACGTGGAAGATCGAACAGCCGCTGCAGAGATCGGTGGCATGAACGTTAAGGTTGTTGATATCGAGCCTTACACAATGGAAGCCGCGTTCAGTCTGATCAGTCATCAGATACCTGACGCAGGTGCAGACCAGACGGTAGCCGTTCTGGATATTGGCGCAAGCATGACCAGCCTTTGTGTACTGCGAGATCAAAAGCTGATTTACACGCGTGAACAACCTTTCGGCGGTAAGCAACTGACTGAAGAAATTATGCGACGTTACGGATTGTCCTATGAAGATGCCGGGCGCGTTAAGCGTGTTGGTGGTCTTCCAGACAACTATGAGCCCGAGGTACTTGAGCCCTTCAGAGACTTGATGGTGCAACAGGCTAACCGCTTTCTGCAGTTTTTCTTTTCTGCGGACAAAAATGACTATGTCGATCAGATCGTTCTTGCAGGTGGCTCTACCGGCATTCCCGGTGTTGCCGAGCTGATCGAGGAACGCATCGGCACACCAACAATCATTGCCGACCCGTTTTCCGAAATGTCAGTTGGCTCGGATATACCACAACAGCGTCTGGTCGATGACGGCCCGGCCATGATGATTGCATGTGGACTGGCAATGCGGGGGATGAATTAATGACACGTATAAATCTGCTGCCTTGGCGAGAAACACATCGCAAGGAGAAAAACCAGGAATTCGGCGTAGCAGTAGCTTTTGCTGCGCTACTTGCCGGCGCCATTGGTTACGGCGGCCTGAAATATGCCGACGATAAAGTGGACTTCCAGAATCAGCGTAATCAGAGACTGGATAACGAGATTGCAAAACTACAACTCGAGCTGAAGGAAATCGAGCGGCTTGAAGAAACCAAAAACAATTTGCTGGCACGCATGGAGATTATTCAACAACTCCAGGCTATGCGGCCCCAGGTTGTTCATCTGTTTCAGGAAGTTGCAGAACGTCTACCTGATGGCGTCTACCTGACTGCCATGAACCAACAAAGCCAGAATCGACTTGTTGTTGAGGGTCGAGCGGAATCAAACGCACGTGTATCAGCTCTGATGCGACAACTTGATCAAAGTGAATATCTCGAAAAGCCTTCGCTAGAAGTAATCGAAGCTGGTCAGAGCGATGGTATCAGCACGTTCAAGCTGAATCTGCAGCAGAAAGTACCCATGCTTAACGAGGAGTCTGACAATGGCATTTAGTGACACTCTCAATGATCTCCGGAATTTTGATTCGGAGGATATGAAAAGAATAGGCACTGCGCCGCTTTTCATACGTGTGCTCTTAATGCTGATTCTAGGCGCCTTGATTATCGCCGGTATTACGTATTACCTGACCATCCCTACTTTCGACAAGCATGCATTGTTGGAAAAAAAGGAAATGGATTTACGCACCAAATTTGATACCGAACAAGCAAAGGCTGCCAACCGTGAAGCTTACGTAGAACAACTGGCAGAGATGGAAAAAACGTTTAACGTCATGTTGCGTCAATTGCCGAATAAAACTGACATCGAAAGTCTGCTGGTTGATTTATCACAAACAAGTGTCGCGAGCGGGTTGGATGTCGAGTACTTCAAACCCGATACAGAAATTCCTCGAGAATTTTATGCCGAGTATCCGATAAAAATCAGCGTCACCGGCCAGTACCACCAATTCGGTCAGTTCATCAGCGGGCTTGCCGCTCTGCCCCGAATCGTCACCTTGAGTCAGATTGATATTGCAACACTCAAGGGTCAAGGCAGAAATACAGAAGATAGTGAACCCCAATCAGGACGAAAACTCAAAATGGATCTTCTGGCAACAACATACAGATACTTGGATGAGGACGAGTAGCAGTACAAAGGTTAACTACCAGATTCTGCGCTCACAATTTGAATTACCTCGGAATACAAACAATGAAGGCTCACAGGTTATCCAATAAGCTATCAAAGCATCTTGCAAAGTCCCTGATGACATGCGCAGTGGCTGCATTGCTTGTCAGCTGTGATAAAGATATGTCTGATCTTGACCGCTTTATTGCGGAAACGAAGACAAAACATCACGGCAAAGTCGATCCGTTGCCGGAATTTCCTCCATACGAGAAATTTTCGTATTCGGCCGATGCCTACCGTGACCCTTTCCGCTCACAAACTGATGAGTCGCGTCCAACGCTGGCTCAGACTGTTTACGAAGGTCCGCGACCGGAGTCTACCCGTCGTAAAGAACCCCTGGAGAGTTATCCTATCGACGCTCTCAAGATGGTCGGTTTATTGCAACAAAGTTCTCAAACCTGGGGTTTGGTACGCGACCCTGATGGCACGATACATCGCGTACAACCCGGAAATTATGCCGGGAAAAACCACGGCAAGATCACGACAGTTCTCGAAAACAGAATAGACATCGTAGAGCTTGTTCCAGACGGGCTAAGCGGATGGGTTAACCGCGACGCTCAACTTGCGATGACAGAAGAATAGTATTGACGGAGACATTCAGGTGATATTTTTACAAACCAACAATAACACTCACCTGCAGTCAGCTAGCAGACTGACCGCGGTGTTTATGGTCGCAGTGATCGCAAGTGTCTTGTCATTTGTGCAGAATGCGGGGGCGTCAAACAATTCGTTGATTGACATCAGCCACATCACACTGCAAAACAATCAACAACAGTTAGCGTTCACGCTTTCCGGGCCAGTACCGGAACCGCGTTCGTTTTCGATAGACAATCCGGCTCGGATCGCGATAGATCTACCTGGCACGTCTAACGATCTGAGTGATCGCACAATCGGCATAGGCGCCGGACTGATCCAGGATGTGACAACCGTCGAAGCCGGCGGACGTACACGAATCGTGGTTAATCTTGCGTCGATGATCCCATATCACACGGCGATCTCAGGTAACCAGTTACTGGTGACCTTCAACGATCCAGACAATAACTTCGCAGCCGCTGGCAACATCGCTAATGACGTGCAAGGCACTGATGGCGTTCCACAGACTTACCTGGAACCGTCGATCGGCGCTGCGCAGTCAGGCGATGTAACAAGCATCGTAGCTGCACAGGACGTGTCATCACACGCGATCGAATCAGTTGACTTCAGACGAGGTCCTACTGGCGAAGGACGCGTGATTTTCCAACTCTCCGGCGCCGGCATTAACCCTGACATGCGCGAAGAAGGTGGTCGCATTATTGTCGAGTTTGCTGACACTCAGCTACCTGACAACCTCAAGAAGCGACTTGATGTCAGCGACTTCGGCACACCAGTCAGTCATATCGATTCACGATCCAACCGTCGCGGCACACGAGTGGTCATTCAACCGGCAACGCAGTTCTTTGAGCACCTGGCCTACCAGTCTGATGACACATTCACTGTCGAACTGAAGCCGATGACAAAGGAAGAACTTGAAGATGCCAAGAAAGAGAAGTTCGGCTACGTCGGTGAAAAGTTATCACTGAATTTCCAGGACATCGAAATTCGTTCGGTACTGCAGTTGTTGGCTGACTTTACAGATCTCAATATTGTTGTCAGTGACACGGTACAAGGCAAATTGACACTACGATTGAAGAACGTTCCCTGGGATCAGGCGCTGGATATTATCCTGCAGACCAAGTCACTGGATAAGCGTCAGGCAGGTAACGTCATCATGATCGCACCGGCAGAGGAAATCGCCAACCGCGAACGTGTTGAACTTGAAGGCATGAAGCAGAAGATCGAACTCGCCCCGCTTCGCACAGAGTTCTTCCAGGCTAACTATGC
The DNA here is from genome assembly GCA_937951345.1 of uncultured Granulosicoccaceae bacterium. Taxonomy (GTDB): domain Bacteria; phylum Pseudomonadota; class Gammaproteobacteria; order Granulosicoccales; family Granulosicoccaceae; genus CALFCE01. The sequence continues at coordinate 41,969 of CALFCF010000063.1, read as the reverse complement.
AAAAGCTTCTGAACTTGCAGAACTTTTAAAGTCAGGCACCGGCAGTATTCTGTCAGAACGTGGCAGTGTTTCGGTGGACGAGCGTACCAATACGCTTTTGATTAACGATACCGCTGATCAGTTAGCCGAAATACGAGCTCTGGTACACCGCCTTGATGTACCGATTCGACAGGTATTGATTGAATCACGCATCGTTATTGCAACAGATGACTTCAACCGTGATCTGGGTGTTCGTTGGGGTATAAACCGCAACACAACAGCAAATGACGGTGAAGGCTTCGCAGTTTCCGGTAACCAGCTCGGCATCGACAACCTGATCGATCAGGAACCTCTGGGTCAGGAACGTTTTAACGTCAACCTGCCGGCAACAAACGCTGCTGGATCTTTATCGCTGGCACTTGCCCGCCTACCCTTCGGCACGCTACTCGAGCTGGAACTGTCGGCCATGCAGGCTGAAGGACAGGGTGAAGTTATTTCAAGCCCACGTGTTATCACTGCCAACCAGCGCGAAGCCTACATCGAGCAAGGTGTTGAAATTCCTTATCTCGAAGCTTCGTCAAGTGGCGCAACCAGCGTTTCATTCCGAAAAGCGGTACTGGGTTTAAAAGTTAAACCACAAATTACCCCTGATGACCGGATTGTTATGGATCTGCAGGTTAACCGCGACACTGTCGGAGAAATATTCGGTGCCGGCAACCTCCAGGTACCCAGTATCGATACACGTGAGCTAAGCACACAGGTCCTGGTCGAGAACGGTGAAACTATTGTACTCGGCGGTGTTTACGAGCAGCGGCTACTGAACAGTAAAGACATGGTGCCATTTTTCGGAAACCTGCCTTTGGTTGGCAAGTTATTCCAGCGCACTCGAGTTGAAGATGACAAATCTGAACTACTGGTTTTTGTCACCCCGAAGATTGTCAGAGAGAATGCATCAATAGACTACTGATAGACTCCACTCTTATCAGATGTACACAAAAACCCGGCACACGCCGGGTTTTTGCATTTCTACGCCCACCACCGGTGACTTGCCATAACCGGCACAACAAAGTCGCTGTGCCCAAGACCGCCCTTCTCTGCCAAAGCCGGGTTCTTAGCTATTGTCGCAGCGATTCGTTATAGTGCGAATATGGCAAAAATCTTTCTGATCGGGCCTATGGGCTCGGGCAAATCAACGGTCGGCAAAGCTCTTGCCCGTAGAATAAAACACCCTTTTTATGATGCGGATCATGAGATAGAGAATCGCTGCGGAGTAGATATACCCACCATTTTCGAATTTGAAGGTGAGGCAGGCTTTCGCGAGCGCGAAAAACGCATATTAAGCGAACTGACCGCGATGGATCCGATTGTTCTGGCAACCGGTGGCGGTGCCATTCTAAAACCGGCAAACCGTAAATTACTGCGTGACAACGGTCATGTCATTCTGCTTTCTGTGGCGATAGAGGAACAACTACGACGAGTCTCGCTCAACAAAAACAGGCCTCTTCTGCACGGCGGCGACGTAGAAAACAAGCTGCGTAAACTTATGCAGGAACGCGGCGCGCTATATGAAAAGACCGCTCATCATATTGTGCACACTGACAGCAGCCGTATGCAGACGGTTGTAAACAGCATAACAACGCATCTGACAGATATGGGGCTGATCAAACCCGTAGCGAAGCGAGCCGGTGCGGGCAAGGCAGGCTCCAAACAGACTGCACGATCACGAACGCGCCGTAGATCAGACAACAAGCCATCCAGTACATCAACCAGGGCTCAGAAAACCACAAAAAAGAGAACTACACAAAAACGCTCTGCAGCTGTGTCTGAGCGCAAACCGGGCCCTGAAACCAAAACTGATAAATCGCGGACATCCAACTCGAATCATCAGGTAAAGCAAAAGGACAATCACACAACCACAAAAACCGATGGAAGCAGTCGCAAACAACGGAAGAAAACCGATACGCGACAGCAAAAGAAAAATACATGACCGACTCAATCAACACAATACACATCGACCTGGGCGAACGAAGCTACCCGATAATCATTGGCCCAGGTATCACCCGCAACGAATCACTTGAGCGACATATCAGCCAACGCAACGTACTTGTTGTCTCCAACGAAACAGTAGCTCCCCTGTATCTCGAACAAATAGTCAATGGGCTCGGCAACCGCCTGGTCGAATCAGTCATACTTCCCGACGGCGAAGCATATAAGAACCTGGACGTTCTAAACCGCATCTTCGACGGCATGATTGAAGCCGGATTTGGCAGAGACTGTTGTGTTGTTGCTCTTGGTGGCGGTGTGGTGGGCGACATGGCAGGATTTGCCGCCGCCGCTTATCAGCGTGGTGTTGCACTTGTGCAGGTCCCCACCTCCCTTCTGGCACAGGTAGATTCATCTGTCGGCGGTAAAACAGGGGTTAATCATGCAATGGGCAAAAACATGATTGGTGCGTTTCATCAACCCGAAGCCGTGCTAATAGATACAGATGTTCTGACAACGTTGGCACAACGTGAGCTCTCAGCAGGGTTGGCGGAAGTCATCAAGTATGGCTTCATCCGTGATGCGGAATTTTTTACCTGGCTTGAACAGCATATAGACGCTTTACTGGAACGGGATACCGATGCACTTGCGCACGCGATCAGACGTTCCTGTGAAATAAAAGCAGAGGTGGTTGCAGCTGACGAACGTGAGCACGGGGTTCGCGCATTGCTGAATTTCGGCCACACTTTTGGCCATGCAATCGAAAACCTGCAGGGGTATGGTAACTGGCTGCACGGCGAAGCAGTGGGCGCGGGCATGTGTATGGCTCTGGATATGTCAGCGCGTATGGGCTGGATTGACGAGCAGGCCAAACAACGCGGGATTTCCCTGATTGAACGAGCACATCTGCCAACCCGTGCACCTGCAAACCTTACGACCGCACAGATAATCGAGCTGATGGGACGTGACAAAAAGGTTATGGATGGCCAGGTACGCTTGATTCTGCTGAAAGCAATCGGCCAGGCTGTCATCACCGCCGAATTTGAACAACACGTACTTGAAACGACCATAAACTCGGCATTGGATGCATAAAAGTGTGCTGCAGTTACTGCTGTGAGTAACACTGTGGCAATTGCTCAACGGGTGTAGCTGCGCAGGCTGGCGGTAGCAGTGGTATAGTTTGCGCGAAACGAACAGCCAAGCCGATCAATACATGCAACCGGACCAGACTGTTTTGGACAAGACACGCAACGCAAACCCTGACCTAAACGAAGCCCAAGCTGTTGCAGAAAACCCTGCCGCACTTGATCATCGGAACGAAGCAGGCAGTGATGCGAAATTCGATCATCAGGTGCCATACGATCACTCCCTGCCCCCCCAGGCTCCTGCCGGCTCCATGGCCGGCCACCAACCGAGTCTGCCCGCCGACTCCTTGTTCGATACATCAACGCTGGATCCAACCGGTAAGACCGAAGGACTGCTGACAGAATACGCATTGCAACAACTACAACTTCGATCGCAGCCGTTTGTCGGAGCCTCTGCCGACGGCGAGTTGTTTGCTGATGAACTGACATATTCACAAATAAACGAAATTCGACAACTGCTGATCGATGGCGAATCGCTGATCATGCTTGAGGGTGAATTAGGCGCTGGCAAAACAACCCTGCTTAAGCAGTTGACAAAGACTACCGGTCAAAGGTTGCAATTTTTCTCTGTCAAAGGTGGCGATAAATACACTACACACAATTTGTTCAACGGCATTCTTAACGCGTGGCAACTTGAGACGCAAAAAAGTTTCGACGATGCCACTCACGAGATGATACTCGCGCTGCAGGCTGTGCAAGAACGAAACAATCTCGTTGTGTTGTTATTCGACGATGTTGACCAAATTCCAGCGCGTGAACTCAATGTGCTGGTTGCCGCGCTACAGTATTTCAATACCGATGAAACAATCATTCGCATGGTGATGACGGCAGAACCTGCGTTTGAAACAAACAGCCAAAATATGCTGCAGAAAGATCTGACTATGGACTACGTCAGCATCTTTGTAGAACCCATGTTGGCAACTCGCGCCCTGCCCTATATTCAGCTCAGACTCAATCAATCCGGGCATTTTGATAACTTTCCACTCAATGACAAACAGGTGGCAGCAATTGCCAATGATGCGAGCGGTCTGCCTGGCAGAATAAATTTCTTATCAGCAGAAACCTTAAATCACCAATATTCTCCGTTCGACAACGGGGTAACAGGTAAAAGTCGTTTGGCGCAACTTGCAAGCGGCAGTGCTGGACGCTTACTACTGGGATTCCTGGCACTCGGTTTGATAGTTGCCGGTTTACTCTGGCGGTCACCGGGCACATCGGAAGATGATCAGTTGCGTACCGTCGAGCGCGCACCACTATCGCCAACAGCTTCATCGGAAACCAGTGGCACGCAAGAATCAGCAAATACCACTACTAACGATGCGAGCCAAAGCAGTGATACAGCGACAGTAGCTGAAGAATCCGTCACCAGCGGGCCCGATGCGCAAAGCGAAGACAGCACAACTGCTGAGGCCGCTGAAAACGACAATCTGCCGGACACAGACTCATCAGAGATCTCCACTAACACTGTCGCAGCTGACTCACCGGCGGAAAATGCTAGCGATGTAGGCGAAACGACTGCAAACACCGATACTGGAGACGACGTATCAGATACTACCGCTACACCGGATGCATCGGCAGATCCCGCGGTTGATTCCGCAAATGAATCCAGTGCTGAAGATGCGATAGAAGAGCCCGCGCAACCGGACCAGGCACCAGCTGACACTGTTGCCGAAAGTGACAGCGAAGCGGCTGAGGAATCAGCTGAGGCGCCCGCAGAGGATGTGGCCGCAACTGATGCGTCCGCAGACACGTCAAACTCAAATACTGAAAGTACCGAAAATGTCGGCCAGGCTGCGGACAGTCAATCCGAACAGAGCGAGCAGCAGTCCAACCCGTCAGCAACAGAGGATAGCGACGCTGAAATACCCGTGGAGCCTGAGCCGCCAGAGGCCAATACCGAAGACACAGCAACCGCGGCAGCTGACGTACAAGCTGATGACGTCAGTGGCATTGAATCGCCCAACTGGGTGCTGCTGCAGGACACCGGTAAGTTCACGATACAAATGAGCGCATCCACTGCGCGTGTCGACGTAACACGTTTTCTGGACCGCTCGGGGCTTGACGGGCCGAACTCGATCTATTCGTTTGAACGCAGCGGTAAAACCTGGTTTGCTCTGGTGCATGGCTTGTTTGACAGCGTCGAAGACGCTCGCGCAGCCATAGAAACCATGCAACCAACAGCCGTCAGTAACCAACCGTGGATACGGCGAATAAGTAGTATCCAGCGAGCGCTCAAAAACTAACTCATCCGAGAAAAATTCCAAACCACTGGAATATCAATAAGTTACGCACTTCTTCATAAAAAGCTCACATTTAACCAGCCGGCTTAAAATGCTGCCGAAATGTTAACGAAGGTCAAATAGCCGGTATAATTGGCTCATCCTGCTTTTGTTGCCCGCCATAACCGCCTGTCGGTTTGGGTAACCCAACATTTCTAGTCTCCATGAATAACCTGGAAAAGCTCGCCGCGAACGGGCTCTATCGGCCACAGTTCGAACACGATAACTGCGGCTTTGGTCTGATCGCTCAAATGGATGGCCGTGAAAGCCATCAGCTGGTTAAAACGGCAATTACCGCGTTAAGCCGCATGACTCACCGCGGCGCCATTGCCGCTGACGGCAAGTCCGGCGACGGCTGCGGACTGCTGCTGCGGAAACCGGAACGCTTTCTTCGTAATTGCGCAATTCAAATCGGTATTAAACCCGGATCCGAGTTCGCCACCGGTATTGTATTTCTGCCACGCGATGAGGCACGTGCAACCCGCGCGAAAAATGAACTTGAATCACAGCTCGAAGCCAGGGGGTTACGTTTCGATGGCTGGCGCGTTGTACCAATCAACATAGAAGCCTGTGGTGAGCAGGCACGAGCGTCACTGCCACGCATTGAACAGCTGTTTGTCAGCGCCTCAACTGACACTGACAGCGCAGCTTTTAACCGACATTTATTTGTTGCGCGGCGTCGAACGGAAATGGCACTTGCAGATCTCGGTACAGAGTTCTATGTCTGCTCATTGTCCACTGAAGTCATTCTGTACAAAGGCTTGGTCATGCCGGGCTATCTATCCACCCTGTATGAAGACCTTGAAGACGAAATGCTCGAGTCGTCGGTCGCAGTGTTCCATCAGCGATTTTCCACCAACACGTTACCCGAATGGTATCTCGCTCAGCCGTTCCGCTATCTCGCGCACAACGGCGAAATCAACACGATTCAGGGTAACCGTAACTGGGCAGAGGCACGAGCGTACAAACTACGCTCCGACGTGTTGCCGGAGCTAACCGAACTGCGACCGCTGGTATCGCAAACCGGTTCCGATTCGCTTTCGATGGACAACATGCTTGAACTGCTAATGGCAGGAGGCATGGATATATTCCGCGCACTACGCATGCTGATGCCACCGGCGTGGCAGAATACCTGGGAGCTTGACGCTGATCTGCGCGCTTTCCTTGAGTACAACTCCATGCATATGGAGCCCTGGGATGGGCCAGCAGGTGTCGTACTGACTGACGGTCGCTACGCGTGTTGTGCGCTGGATCGTAACGGTTTACGCCCGGCACGCTACGTCATCACGCGTGACCGGCACATTACCCTCGCATCCGAAATCGGTGTGTGGGATTACAAAAATTCTGAAGTGCTCGAAAAAGGCCGCCTCGGCCCGGGTGAAATACTGGCGGTTGACACTCAGTCCGGACAATTAATGAAACCGGATAACATCAACGACCTCCTGAAGAATCGCCAGCCCTACGCAAAGTGGATAATCAAAAACAGCCGTCAGTTACGCAGTGGTTTGCGTCAGCTACCACGCAATGCCAATCGACTGTCTGCAGAAGAACGGCCGGCATATCAAAAAATGTTCAATGTCACTTTTGAGGAATGCGACCAGATTATTCGCGTTCTTGCAGAAGGTGGGCAGGAAGCCGTGGGTTCCATGGGTGATGACACACCCATTCCGGTGTTGTCGACAAAGGTTCGTTCACTCTACGACAGCTTCCGCCAGCAGTTTGCACAGGTAACCAATCCGCCCATCGATCCGATTCGCGAATCGATCGTGATGTCACTGGAAACCTGTATCGGACGCGAGAAAAATCTTTTCCTTGAAACTGTTCATCATGCAACGCGGTTGCTAGTACGCTCACCGGTACTGTCGTGCGCCAAATACGAAACACTTTTAGCGCTTGATGATGAATCAGATTACGCACACCACGTGATCGATCTTAACTACAATCCGGCTGAAAAATCACTGCGCGAAGCGGTCGCCGACATCAAACAGCAAGCCGTTGCTGCGGTACGCGAACGCAAAGTCGTAATAGTTCTATCGGATCGACAGATCAGCAAAGACAAAATACCGGTGCATGCGCTGCTGGCAACCGGTGCAACCCACCATGAGTTGATTCGGCAAGGTTGCCGCTGTGACGCCAATCTGGTGATCGATACCGGCACAGCACGTGACCCGCACCATATGGCTGTACTGGTTGGCTATGGCGCAACCTGTGTTCACCCCTATCTTGCATATGAATCGATAGACGGGATGATTGAAAGCGGCGAGCTGTCCGCTGAGAACGCCGAACAAATGCTGCAAAATTACCGCCGCGGAATAAACAAGGGTTTGATGAAAATACTCTCGAAAATGGGTATTTCCACCATTACCAGTTACCGCGGTGCTCAACTATTCGAGATTGTCGGTTTACACGATGAGGTTGTTGATCAGTGTTTCTCCGGCACGACCAGTCGCATTCAGGGCATCAACTTTGATGACCTCGAATTCGATCAGACATTACTGGCAAAACATGCATGGAACCGAACCGCTGACATTACCCAGGGTGGCTTACTGAAGTTTATCCACGGTGGCGAATACCACAGTTACAACCCGGACGTTGTGCAACTGTTGCAATCAGCTGTCACCAGCGGAGTATTTGAGGACTACCGCAAGTACGCGGATGTGGCAGACAATCGAGCGCCGGCGTTTTTGCGTGATTTACTCGACTTGAAACCTGCCAGCGAACCGGTACCCATTGACGAAGTCGAACCACTTGAATCAATTATCAAGCGCTTTGATTCTGCAGGTATGTCGTTGGGTGCGCTGTCACCGGAAGCACATGAGACGCTCGCAGAAGCGATGAACCGGCTTGGTGGTCGGTCCAATTCCGGTGAAGGCGGCGAAGACCTGGAGCGATACGGCACGCTGCGCATGTCGAAAATCAAACAGGTGGCGTCCGGACGTTTTGGGGTAACTCCACATTACCTGGTCAATGCAGAAGTACTGCAAATTAAAATAGCCCAGGGTGCGAAACCCGGTGAAGGTGGACAACTTCCCGGTCATAAGGTCAACAACATGATCGCAAAATTGCGCCATAGTCGACCGGGCGTGGCATTGATCTCGCCACCTCCACACCACGACATCTATTCGATTGAAGATCTGGCGCAATTAATCTTCGACCTCAAGCAAGTCAACCCGCAAGCGCTGGTTTCAGTCAAGCTGGTGGCTGAAGCCGGTGTTGGCACCATAGCTGCCGGCGTCGCCAAAGCCTATGCCGATCTTATAACGATCTCCGGCTATGACGGCGGCACCGGTGCCAGTCCGCTGACCAGTGTTAAGTACGCAGGCTCACCGTGGGAACTTGGTATGTCAGAAACGCACCAGGTGCTGCGTGCCAACGACTTGCGCGACAAGGTACGCATACAAGCCGACGGGGGGTTGAAGACAGGGCTTGATGTTATCAAAGCTGCAGCACTCGGAGCCGAAAGCTTTGGCTTCGGTACCGGACCGATGATCGCGATGGGATGCAAATATCTGCGTATTTGTCATCTGAATAACTGTGCAACCGGTGTTGCCACCCAACACAAAGTCCTTCGCATGCGTCATTTCAATGGTGACGTTGATAAAGTAATGAACTACATGCAGTTCATCGCAGAGGACGTGCGACAACATCTGGCACGTCTGGGATTGCGCAAACTTGATGAACTCATTGGCCGCACCGAATTTCTACAGCCTGTTGCAGGGCGAACCGATCGTCAGTCACGCATCGATTTAAAACCGATGTTGTCTCAGGGTGAACTTGATGATTCGGTGCCGCGCTTTTGCACAACTGCCAACAATAAACCGTTCGACCGCGGACTACTGGCAGAGAAAATGGTTTCCGATTGTCTGCCAGCAATTGAAACGAAAACCGGTGGTGAGTTTGAGTACACCATCAGTAACGTCAATCGTTCGATAGGGGCGCGGCTTTCCGGTGAAATAGCCCGTCGTCACGGTGACAACGGTATGAGCGACACACCGTTAAATATTTCCCTGAAAGGTACGGCCGGGCAATCATTCGGAGTCTGGAATGCCGGTGGTTTAAATCTGTATCTGTGGGGCGACGCCAACGATTATGCCGGCAAGGGAATGGCTGGTGGTCGAATCGTTATCCGGCCGGCTGATAACAGCCACTATGACCGGCGTTCTACACCAATCGTTGGAAATACCTGTTTGTATGGCGCTACGGGTGGGACATTTTACGCTGCCGGCACTGCAGGTGAACGTTTTGCAGTCAGAAACTCTGGTGCAGTTGCAGTAGTTGAAGGTACCGGCGATCATGCCTGCGAGTACATGACAGGAGGTTGTGTCGTTGTACTGGGTGAGACTGGCGTCAATTTCGGTGCCGGCATGACAGGTGGACTGGGCTTTGTGTTCGATCCGGACAACGTATTCGTCGACCGTTACAATCACGAGCTGATAGACATATATCGGCTGCATTCTGAATCGATGGAACGGTACCGAAATTACCTGCAGAGCTTGATCGAAGACTATATTGAAAATACCGGAAGCGAATGGGGACGTACATTGATCGACGAATACTATAGTCTCGCGTCACGCTTCTGGATGGTTAAGCCGAAAGCCAGTGAGCTCTCTGAGCTGATCGCCTCTTTGGAAGATGCTGCCTGATACAAGGCAGCAAGTTTGAGTAAACACAAGTGGCCGGGCGCATTCCTCAACACTTTATCGATGATCTTCTATCAAGAATCGACATCGTGGATGTGGTGTCGTCGCGCATTGAATTAAAACGCGCTGGCAACAACCACAAAGCCTGTTGCCCGTTTCACGGAGAAAAAACACCCAGCTTTACCGTCAGTCAAAACAAACAGTTTTACCATTGCTTTGGATGTGGGGTGAACGGGTCAGCCATCGGTTTTTTGATGGAATATGATGGCTTGCACTTTGTAGACGCCATAGAAACACTCGCAGAAATGTTGGGTGTCGAAGTGCCGAGAGAACAATCCGGTTCAAAATTCAACAACCCTCAGGCCGCGACCGATAATCGCGAGCTTTTTCAACTGATGGAAACCGTAGCGGTCCATTACGTTAATCAACTTAAAAACTCTCAACATGCTGTCGAATATTTGACCAAACGCGGGCTCTCCGGAAGCACTGCCAAACGATTCCGTATTGGTTACGCGCCCGATGGCTACGATAACCTTGACAAGACTTTCAGTGCACAACGCAAAGCACTGGAGACTACCGGCATGCTTGCCAAAAACGATCGCGGCAATGTGTACGCACGCTTTCGCGACCGTATTATGTTTCCCATTCGCGACAGGCGTGGCCGGGTGATAGGGTTTGGTGGACGGGTATTGGAAAAACAGGAGCCCAAATATCTGAACTCACCTGAAACCCTTTTGTTCCACAAGAGCAAAGAACTTTACGGGTTGTACGAGAGCAGACGAGATGCGCAGGATAGCGGCTACGCATTGATAGTCGAAGGCTATATGGATGTCGTGGCACTGGCGGAAGCCGGTATCGGCAATGCTATGGCGACACTCGGTACATCACCCAACCAGCATCACTGCGAAACCCTGTTCCGAATCGTTCCACGAATCGTTTTTTGCTTCGACGGTGACCGCGCTGGAAGGGAGGCAGCATGGCGTGCAGCACAAGCCGCACTTCCGTGTCTACGCGATGGTCGCGATGCGCATTTTCTTTTCCTGCCGGACGGCGAAGATCCGGACAGCCTGGTTGCAAATGAGGGGCGACAAGGGTTTGAAAAGCGACTGAACGAGACGCGGGTGGCGATCATCGACTATCTGTTTGAGCATGTAGGTAGAGATATCGACACCAGCGAACTTGGTGGCAAGGCACGATTGGCCGAACAAATGACCCCACTACTCATGCAAATGCCGGAAGGCATCTATCGCAACATCTGTTTGCAGCGGCTCGAGAATATCGTCGGGTTTCCAATAGACCCTGCACAAATGACCTCAGGTTCATCAAAGCGTACGAATGCAGAGACACTCCCCACAATGCGCGGTAACAGATCCGGCGCCGGTATGGGTACAAGTAACCACAGGCAGGAAAACAGACGTGATAGAGAACCACAGAAACTCTCTATCATGCGCCATACGATTCTATTGCTATTAAACCACCCCGAACTTGCAAGCCACTGTTCATCTGAAGAATTTACGATCAGCGAGCATCTGCAGGGCGCTCAGTTACTCGTCGCCATGCTTGAAACCTGTAAACAACATACCTATCGCAACTCAGCGCAGGTGTTGGAATATTTTCGAGACACTCAACATGAGGCGGTTTTACAAAAACTCATGTTGATCGATTTGATGCCAGACGGTTCGGAACTCGAAGAAGCACAGGCCCAGGAGCAATTTCGACATTGTCTGCAGCAGATACATAACAAAAGCATCGCCGGATCTGTCACGCAACTACCCTCTTCCCAGCGTACCGGATTATTGTCTGTCACCCGCAAGAAACCAGTCGTCTAGCCTGCTCTATTTATGAAGGCGAAAACAGTGACAATGAAAACTAAGGAACCTCTGATTTATTGCCTGCGTTGCCAGGGCTGCGTTGAAATTCGGCTCAAAATGCTCATGTATTCGCACATACACTGCGCTTTTTCGCCAAATTTCGCCTTGCCCTGCCTGCCTCGCCTAATAAATCAGAGGTTCCCTAAGCAATTTCCATTTAGAAAAGCAGTTTTAGCGTCGCTGCGGGTGTTCGCACACTGTTTTCTATTCACCACCAGTGCCCGTCTACCGTCGCCGCTCACTCGATTGAGCTCAACCCGTAGATTTCTACAAATTTCGCTGAATCGAGCGATCTGCTTAGGTAACCAGACTCTGGTGGCGAACCCTTCATGAATACAGCAGGCTAGGTCGGGTTCCGAAGCACATGAGAATTCCCCGTATCTACACAGCCGCAGATTTGGCTGTAGCTGCAGAAGTCACACTGGAGAAATCCGCCAGCCATCACCTGACCACAGTACTTCGAGCCGGAACCGGTACTGAGGTGTTGGTGTTTAACGGCGACGGGTTCGACTATCAGGCTCGAATTGTTGCAGCGGGCAAATCCACCTGTCTGGAAATTACTGACCGATTTGAAAATATCAACGAATCTCCGCTCGACTCCTGTCTGCTATTAGCGTCACTGCGCAAAGATCGAATGGACTATGCCATTCAAAAGTCTGTCGAACTGGGCGTCGATCAACTGATCATTTTTCACGCAGATCGCTCTAGTGGAAAATCGTTCGGTGATCGCGCAGAGCGCAAACTGCAACATTGGAAGGGTGTGGTTCAAAGCGCAGCAGAGCAATGTGGTCGCAGCCACATCACATCAATTCAATATGTTGATGAGTTCGCAGAAGCGTTGTCCGCGCTCTCAGCCAACATGCACAGCGGTTCCTTAAGAGTCCTGTTGAGCCCCACAGCAGAACACTCATTGTCAGCCGAGCTGCGACAGTACGCTGCCAGTGCAGCCGCCCAATCTTCAATTGCGCTAGCAATTGGACCGGAATCCGGGTTTTCTACAGATGAGCTGGATATGGCAATGCAGGGCAATTTCACACCGGTTACGCTGGGCCAGCGTATTCTTCGAGCTGAAACAGCACCGATTTGCGCGCTATCTGTCGTGCAAGCGACACTAGGCGATCTGGATTAGTTTCTACGCGCAATACCCGTCAAAAAAATGAATCTTGCACTACACTCTTTTGCAAAGGGTATATCACCGCCATTGAAGAAATCCTATGCGAGCCTTTACCCAACCCGCTATCGGGACACCGAAAATCAATAGCAACCTGTTCAACGGTTGCGTTATCGCACTGGCGATGTTGGTTATATCTGCCTGCTCGAGTCTACCAACCCACAAACCTATTGCACCGGATGTCAGCATTGCATCGATAAAACCGATGAACATCAGCCTTTCCGGGCAGAAGTTATTGTTTACGCTTCGCGTTAAAAATAACAATAACTACGATCTACCACTGAAATCCATGCAATTCATCGCATCGCTGGCCGGTGAAGAATTCGCACGTGGTGCAAGTAAGGACCGGGTGAACATACCGGCTAACGGCGAAGCAATGGTTGATGTCGCAGTGATTGCCGGTTTGGGCGCACTGGCCAATCAACTCCGTTCAATCACGTCAAGTGAAACTGAGGTTGTGGAGTACGCGCTGAAAGGACTAGTCAAGCTGTCTAACTGGCCAGCTGCGATTCCGTTCAATTACAAGGGCAATGCAACGGATGTTCTGCAGCAAAAACTCTCAACACGGTTGTGGGCTTACACAAGTTAATAGTAAGTTAATAGCTGAATAACCACACTGTTAATCTGTAATTACAGCGTTTGATTGTATATCTGCAAGACGCTGTTCGCTCTGTTAATCAGATTGCGCAAACGTACCCGCCTTTTCTGGCTATTACTAATGCTGTTTTCAATAGCCCGCGACACGCTGTGACCGCGGGCAACAAAGCGATTTTCGCCGGTTCCGATTGTCGGGTCGTGCCGTTCGATCTGCTCAAAGAAGCGCAGACGAAAACGCGTTTGCACCAGCCGGTTATTAAGTATCAATTCATGATCACGATGCCGTTCATGTGTTTGTGCTAAACCGTCAATGTAAGCAATAAGAAATTCCTCTTCAGTATCTGCAGGGCAATGGTACTGGTAAGCGCGTTGCGCTAGACCAAAAGCCAGTGCATTTTGCGGCAAACAGAATTCTCCCAGCCCTGCAGCAAAACCCGCCTCGTACTCACTCCGATTAACCGCAATATTCTGCGAACTGCAAGCGCTGTTATGTAACTTCACCCGCGAGTCTGCTGTGTAACCGCTAAGCGCATCCTCATAGCCTAAGCCCTCCCAATCCGCGGAAAGACAGGCTTCACGATCAATCGTTGCACAACCGCCAACGACCACCATCGCGCATACAATCACCACAGCAGAGATACCACGCGATATCTGCCCGGTATTTGCGCAGCGCGAAAGCACACGGAAACGGGATACCATCGCTTTATTGCGAGATTCACCCGAGGATGTAAAAACTATGGTTTTGCATCGTTTCGCACGCATATTCATCTAAACCGTTACACATAGCCTGAGACAGTAGTGGGCCCGTTGCGCATCATGTTCAAGCGTGCAGCGGCAAAATTGTGGGGAACAGCGTGAAACGTCGCAATAATTAACACTTGAACCACAGCTTCATTCGGTTTGCCTTACGAATTGCACGAAACAGTTGTACAGATCTGGCTAACGTCGAAAGAACAGTCCCGATGCTTGTATCGCAACACTTTTGCTTCTATCCCAAAGCTTCCAATACAGCTTCCGCTGTTGATACATCCAGCTGCCGGGGCTCTTCACGTGCAAGCCACGTGATACGGGTGTCATCAATAATCATCGCATAACGATCAGATCGAATACCCAAGCCTCGCGCAGAGTAATCCACTGTCATGCCGACAGCATTAGCAAACTCAGCCAGACCGTCTGCGATCATGGTAATTCCGTTAGCGTCGTATTGCTTACCCCATGCATGCATAACAAAAACATCGTTGACCGATATGCAGGCAATCTCATCAACACCGCGGGATAACAGCTCATCACGTCTACCGATAAACCCCGGTAGATGAGCCTCCGAGCACGTCGGCGTGAACGCACCGGGAACAGCAAAAAGAACCACTTTTTTACCACTGCAAAATGTACTTGTAGAAATAGCCTCGGGTCCTTCGTCAGCCATCACAAACGCTTGAACATCCGGTACTTTGTCACCTATTTTGATACTCAATTGAATCTCCCGTTAAAATATCAAGGGTTAAAAATCATAACTCACCACAAACCGTTGATGGCACTCACCCCCAATCAAAATTTGCACGACTTTATGACCCGCTATGCGCCGGTCTGTGTCTTAACCGGTGCGGGTTTAAGTGTTGCTTCAGGGCTAGGCACATATCGCAATGATGACGGTCAATGGACCCGACAGCAACCAATATCTGGCCAGGACTTTCGGACAAAAGTGGAAGCTCGCAAACGCTACTGGGCGCGAAGTTACGTTGGCTGGCCGAGCGTAGAAAATGCAAAACCAAATCGCGCACACTACGCTCTGGTAAAACTGGAAAAAAGCGGTTTGCTGACAGCACTGGTAACACAAAACGTCGACGGACTACACACGCTTGCCGGTCAACACAAAACAATCGATCTACACGGCAATCTGCACCGTGTCATCTGCCTGAATTGTGGTCAAAGGCTACAACGAAAACGCATGCAATCGATGCTGCTCGAATACAACCCGATACTTGGAAACCTTCGCGGCGTGGATGCACCGGATGGAGACAGCGACGTAGACTGGAGCAAAAGCGGCACGCAGAGCCACCAGAAATTCCCGCCAGACGATGACGCAATAGATAGCACAATACTCAGTCGACTGATCATCCCACCCTGCCCACATTGTGACGGCATGCTTAAGCCGGATGTTGTCTTTTTTGGCGAAAACGTCGAGCGAAAAATTGTAGACAGTTGTTTTGAATCACTTGAGCGCGCTGGCGCTTTGTTGATTGCAGGCTCTTCATTGATGGTTTACTCAGGATACCGTTTCGCAAAACGTGCTGCTGAAATTAATCTGCCCATCGCTATCATCAACCGCGGCATAACGCGCGCTGACTCCCTGGCAACCCTTCGTTTGCATACTGATTGCGGTGACGCGTTGCAGTTTGCAACCGAATGACAACCATAAATCTACGTTTTATCAGTCTCTTTCAGTGAAATTCGGTTTTTTAGTAACGTAGACAGTCTTTCAACAGTCGGTTAGGCGTCGAGTTGCGCGCCACCCAGTCGAGCAACCATATCAACGAGTGCTTTCTCGACTGCACGAAGCGAATCTTGTTCGCGAGCACGTGCAACCAGTGCAACCCGATATCCCTTTTGTGCTCCGGCAGCGCTGTTGCCCGGATAACTCCCGATATCAACCATGGGAAAATCATTCTGTAATTCTTCCAATGGTTGTGCCAGCGTGCCTTCCGGTAAATTGCAAATCACAGTGATCGACTGTAGTTGTGGTGCACTTGGCAGGGTCGGCAGGATGTTGTCGAGCATAGCCTGCATAATTTTCGGCACACCAGCCATAACGTATACATTATCCATACGAAAACCGGGAGCGACTGACACCGGATTGTCGATTAACTCAGCGCCTGTGGGTACACGTGCCATGCGCATCCGCGCTTCGTTAGGCTCAACGCCACGCTCCTCGAAATAAGCTAACAACAATCGCTCGGCAACCGGGTGGGTATGAAGTTCCACACCGAAGGCTGCGGCTACATTTTCTGCAGTAATGTCATCATGTGTAGGACCAATACCACCCGTCGTAAACACAAAGTCTGTGACTGCACGAAGTTCATTGATCGTGTCACGAATCACCCCGGCGTCGTCAGGAATCACTCTGGCGGCCACGACACTGATACCCCGTTCACCTAACGCGAGCGCGATCGACTGTAAATTTTTATCGAGAGTACGTCCGCTTAATATTTCATTGCCGACGAGAACGACCGCTGCAGTCAGTGGAACAGTCCCGGTTAGATCAATCCCCATTGTAGGGCTCCATTAATCACTCAAGCTGCTCAGGTTAAGTCAGAATACAATCAACGTCCACGTACAGACGTCAAAGAGGTGAACTATCAAATCGATATTTCCGCTCGGCACTCAGCGCAGTGAGCGCACAGGAGCAAGATTTGAATTTGCGGTATCAGCGAGAACAGTACGCGGGATTGCGCCAAGGTCGTTGGCGCGATGTTGAGACAGGGCGTTAGACTATCTTGTCAGGCGCCAGAAACAACCACACAAGCCGTGTCAAAATCACGTTCCGGCAGATCGTTCGAGCGCCACAGATACCGACCGATAATCGAGCGCAGGATGAAGCTCGAACCACCTGTTTCGTCACGTACCTGATCTTCCAGAATTTGAATCGACGCACCTGTTTCACCATCATTCGCACTGGCAGAGAGCCGGCCGAAAAAATCGAGAAAAATATCATCACCGCCAGTCAACGGTTCAACAGATTCATCTTGCACGACGATTAGCGCTGCAGAGGCAACAACCCCCAGACAATCGCTCAGATCCCGCCACACTGCATCAAAGAATTCGATCTCTGTCGCGATCTGATCCTGCGCTGTGTATCCAACCATTAATCCTGTCACTTCACTCTGGCGAAGCTCGATCAGCCCGGGAAAAAGCGCAAACGCATCGATCGACACCGGATCGGCTAACACGGGTGCAGTGGGCGCCACGGCAACATCAGTTCGCAGTTCCGACCCGTCATTCACCAACGACGCAGGACCCGGAGTACCCCCGCCACAGGCGGCGATCAAGGTAATGACCCCTGCGGTTACCAGCTGGCACAACCGGTGTTTTTTTATCATGGATTAGCTCACAGTGCTCGATCTGATGTTTCAGCACAACGGCAGAAAGCCTGCCAACTGCACTAATGTAATTATTAGCGGACAACTGAGCCAATGCTTGCATCAGCGACGCATTTTTTTACATACGGGGCAACGTAAAACGAATTTGTGACTTACAAGGCAGAAAAATAATGCCCGGGTTTTAGCTAATCACGTGCTGGGGGGGCCGGACTGTATCAGTGCTTGTCACTGCGCAATGACACCTTACCGATTCGCCTTGCCAGCGACTTATTAACAGCACGGGCCGCCGCGATCATGCCAAACGTTGCCGTTACAGTGACTGACGAGCCGTACCCGGAATCACAATCCAGCGTCGCTCCGGGCACACCCGGTTTGCACCAACCCACACTTCCACTGGCATCCGGGTAGACCGGTTGCTCACTTGAAAATACGCATTCAACACCGAAACGGCGTTTGGGGTTTTTGCTGTAACCAAATTGTGCACGCAAACGCGAGCGCACTTTTGCCGCAAGTGCATCATTCCAGGTTTTGGACAAGTCGGCAGTTGTTACAGCTGAAGGATCGATCCGGCCACCAGCACCTCCAGTTGTCACAATGCGAATTTTCTGACGGCGACAATAGTTAATCAGTGCCGCTTTGAAACGTATGCTGTCGATAGCATCGATGACGTAGTCGTAGTCGTTAAGGATGTAACGCGACAGATTGCTTTCAACCAGCATATCGTCGATCGCGTTGACGCTGCAGTGCGGATTGATCTCGTGTATTCGAGAGCGCATCGCATCCACTTTCGGTTGGGTGAAAGTGGATGTCATTGCGTGCAATTGTCGATTGGTGTTGCCCGGCGTGATGTCGTCCGGGTCAATCAACACGATATGTCCAACACCGGTGCGTGCCAATGCCTCGGCCGCCCAACAGCCAACGCCTCCAATACCGACAACACAAATCATGAGTTCCGGCAGAACAGCAGCCACCTGATTGCCGTAAACCCGCGACAAAGCAGCGAAGCGTTCAGCATCAAGTGGGGGAGTCGCATCAGTCATTCGCCGATTATGCTGATCGCCCGGATTTCACTCAAGTTTCGAGCTGCCGGCGGGTTGTGGACAGAATGTCAGGTCAAGTCGACTCCTTCACAATCCATTGAATCTCCAGCGGCAGTTCTCATCGCTGTTACGCTGTTCGCAAAGCAGCATGTTGATGGCGGCGGGCAGTCTGGCAATGCCAGCACTTTGGCACACACTGCACACAGATTACACAATTTGGAGACATCACAACTGGCGGTAAGAGTAGGCTTTCGAGTACCATGGCGGTATCAGATTCCGATGTCCGACGCTGCGGACTTCAGGTGCTATTGCAGCACCTGGCCCAGACTGTCGGAAAATCAAAGTTAATAAGGGGATGTTCGTGAAAAAAATGTTTGTTGGTGGACTTCCAGTTGAATCAACCGAAGAGAGTGTCACCGAATTATTTGCCGAATTTGGACGGGTTCGCTCGATCAAGCTGGCCTCTGACGTATTCAGCGGACAGTGCAAAGGGTTTGGATTTGTTGAGATGGAAGGACATGAGGCCCGTAAGGCTATCGCCGCCCTGGATGGCAAGGTAGTTGGCGAAAAATCCCTGCGTGTGCAATTCGAGAACCCCAAAGGCAAAGGCGGAAAACGCCTGCGCCGTTAGCCCGCTAACACATCACTCCAGAATCGTTTGATCAGTCCCAACTGGTCAAAATCGACCTGATAGCAGAAATTCAGTCAACAACAGGCGATGCAGCGTCATCAGCCTGTTGCCGCTCGTGAAACCAAAAGTTACTGATTTGATACGGTAATTTACGTTCCACGCGACTGCTACCGTGCCCTCCGTACTATAATCATGCTTCATGCTGAGTCGGTGTGGATCATTTTCTAAACCCACCAGACGTATCTGATGGAGCAAACCCCGGCAGACGTTGAACTCAGCTAAGCCTAAGGTGCACGGATATTACCGTCATCTGCAAATTATTCTTAGGAGGCACAAATGCTTGGGACGATTATTTCTGCATTAATTGGTGGCGGTGGTGGATTTCTCGGTGGAATGGGCGTGGAGTCATTGGCCGGCATTACCGGTGGTTTGAATAGCGGAGTTGTGGGCGCTGTTTCAGGTCTGCTCGGTGGTGGTGCTATTGGCGGGTTACTCGGACGTGGCGGAGACGCGGCGGCAGCCGGTGAAGCAGCGGCTGGTGGCGGCTTCAACATCAAACAAATCATCGGTGGACTGGCGGGTGGAGCCGGCGCTGGTGCTATCGGGCAAGGTATCCTCGGCTCGATAATGTGATCCCACTGCTACACAGACTAACAACACCCGGGTTGCTGTCGGATAGATATTTAACCGATACGCAACCCGCGTGTATTCAGTCAGAGCGTGTATCCCGCCAGACTAACCGAACTGATACAACCTGTCGGTTTTCAGTATCGCTCCCCGGATATCACTCCAAAAACATCGCTCCCGCGATAACTCATACGAAAACTACTCTAGACGATAAACGATACCCATGTCGTTAGTCTGGTGCGCAGGTGGACCGAACGTTACTACGCGTTCATCCAACTAAAAGCCATCTCAAAATTGATCGGGGAAGCCGAGTCCTGCACGCTGATCCTGCGTTGTGTGCTGTTCTGCGCTGCTTATTTACTGCGTGTAAACTGCGCTGCTCGAGCGACACACGCCTTGGCTGAGCGCACAATCTCAATTTTGAGATGGCTTCCTGGTAATCTGCTGCTTTGGCATCTCGCGAGCAGGCGCTGGTTCTTTCATCTTATTAACAACTCTTTGCTGGAGAACCCTCCTCTCATTGTTTACCATGCGGCTATGACGGCTGCGGGCTGTCGACCAACCAACAAATCACTCAACAGGCTTAGCTTCGCAATTGATACAGCCAGAGGCCAGATTAACAACCCGATCTGTACGTAGTTTTGTCGTTCGCAATGGCCGTATAACACCAGCCCAGCAGGCGGCTCTTGAATCGCTGATGCCTGCGTACGGCATTAATTTCAATGAGGACACAGCGCAGATATCAAACGCGTTCGTGCAGCATGCGCCCTTGTGGCTGGAAATCGGATTTGGCAACGGTGACACGTTGCTGGAGATCGCCACGGCAAGACCCGACATAAACTGTATCGGTATCGAAGTCCATGCACCGGGTGTCGGCCACCTGTTACGCGGTGTCGAAAACAGATCTCTGCAGAATCTGCGTGTTATTCGCCATGATGCGATAGAAGTTGTTGAGCATATGATCGAGCCGGGAAGCGTAGAACGTATATTGGTGCTATTCCCTGACCCCTGGCCCAAAAAACGTCACCATAAGCGCCGCCTGTTAAAACAACCCGTGATCGATGCGCTCGCTAACTGCCTTTTACCTGGCGGGGTACTCCACTGTGCGACAGACTGGCAACCGTATGCACAGGATATGCTTGAACAATTCAACGCCAGTCAATTACTGGACAATTTGGCTGCGGGTGACAGCGGTTTTGCACAGCCACCGGAGTACCGTTTGCAGACCCGGTTTGAATCACGAGGCCAGCGACTGGGCCATCAGGTATTCGATCTTCTATTTGAGCGTAACAGCACAGTCGCAGAATCATCAGAACTGAAACCACATAACAGGCCACCCGGGTAGTTGAAGGTCCTGGCGGTCTTTTATTGGTCTTCAAGTGAACCTTTTAATGCGCTCACCCGCACCGCTGGCTCAATTTGTTCTCCGCCTGAACCTGAAAGCGTTACAGTGGTCTAAAACACCAAGTGCAACAATGAACACCCATATGGCCGCAAGTACGTTTTCAGAGCAGCGTAAAATTCTGCTTCAAAACAATTGTTTTCTGACCAACGCTGGTCAGGAAAACAAAACTTCAGCTAAACTTTCATTACCAGGCAAAAAATCATCCCGGCACCCATCCCCAGCCTCTCCCTGTCAGCCCGGGGTAGCGTCTGGACTGATTCGTACGGTTGGGCACCGGTTTGCATTGATTTCGCACTGATTTTGCATTGAAATCTTAACCTTCGTGATTGTGTCGACTGGCTGATCGCTACCGGCGCTACCAGATTGCCTGGCAGCTTAGCTATGCACGTGGTTTATCCTTCTTAGCCGCAACGGGTAAATGGCCGACTCCCTGACACTGACAACAGAGATAGCTGTGGTACTGGCGCTACTGGCGTTTACCATGTACCTCTTCGTGTCTGAAATTGTCAGGGTTGATGTAGCGGCAGTATCAATCATGGTTCTGCTTGGTCTGACCACCATGGTTCCGGGTCTGAAACCATTGATATCGCCAGATATGCTTTTCTCCGGTTTCTCAAGTAACGCGGTGATCTCAATAATCGCCGTCATGATAATCGGTGCGGGTTTGGACAAAACCGGGCTGATGTCCCGGCTGGCGACATTCATACTCAATCAGGGTGGTAAAACCGAGTCACGCATAATCCCACTGGTTTCCGGAACAGTTGCATTTATTTCCAGCTTTATGCAAAACATCGGAGCTGCAGCACTCTTTCTCCCCGTCGTCAGCCGAATCTCCAGCCGCTCGAATATCCCGATGTCGCGGTTGCTGATGCCGATGGGGTTTTGCGCAATTCTCGGTGGTACAGCCACGATGATCGGCTCCAGCCCACTGATTCTCTTGAATGACCTGGTGTTATCCGCTAACAAAACCATGCCGGCCGGCCAGGAGATGGAACCGTTCAGTCTGTTTTCAGTGACACCGGTTGGGATCGCACTGATAATTTCCGGCATTGTGTACTTTATTCTGGCAGGTAAATTCGTGTTGCCCGCAGTTAACGAAGGCTCGACACAACGTACGTCAAGGGCGTCAGACTACTTTGAACGCGTTTATGGAATCACTGGTGAGTTGTTTGAGGCACGCGTAACGGTTGACTCGCCAATGGCAGGTATGTCCATTTATCAGGTGGAATCCACCTATGAAGATGTACCTCTCATCCTCGCGTTGTACAGCGGTGATGTTGTCAAAGTTCCACCTGACCCGGAGGAAATTATCTGGGTAAATACCGTCGTCGGGCTGATGGGAGACCCTGAACAGATCGAGGAGTTCTGTGAGAAATACGGTTGGGAATTGCGCGGTGAGCCCGACCGGTTTGCCGATGTATTAAACCCCCAACACAGCGGTATCGGTGAGGTGGTTGTACCACCAGCCTCGAGCCTGATTGGCAAACCCATTGGCGACGTCAAGCCACGACGCAACTTCGGGACAAACATTCTGCAAATCTACCGCGCAGAACAGGTTATACAACGTAATTTCCGCAACGTAATCCTGAAGGCCGGCGATACGTTAGTCGTGCACGCCAGTTGGCGTGATCTTGCCAATCTGGCAAAAAACCGGGATGTTGTAGTTGCCACCGACCATAAGTACGAAGAAGTCAGGTCAGATAAGGTTCGCTTTGCAGCGATATTCTTTGTGCTTGCTCTAACGCTGTTTTTTTTGACTGACAAACTATCGATCTCGTTGTTTGCCGGTGCCCTGGGGATGATATTGTCGGGGGTGCTAACTATCGATGAAGCCTATGAAGCGGTCAGCTGGCAAACAGTCTTTCTGCTGGCGAGTCTGATTCCACTCGGTGTGGCAGTTGATCAAAGCGGTGCAGCCGCCTGGATTGCTCAGGAGATTCTCGCTATCGTGGGTGACGTACCGATCTGGGTTCTGCAGACAGTAGTAGCCGGACTCGCAACATTTTTTACTTTGGTCATGTCGAACATCGGGGCCACAGTATTACTGGTGCCGCTTGCGATAAATCTGGCATTGGCAGTCGGGGCTGATCCGGCTGTCTTCGCACTAACAGTTGCTATTTCCACATCGAACTCATTCCTGATCCCCACACACCAGGTCAATGCGCTGTTAATGGGCCCCGGGGGTTATTCCGTGGCTGATTTTATGCGTGCTGGTGGCTTGATGACGATCATTTTCCTGGTGGTCAGTCTAAGCATGATTAACCTCGTATTCTGATCACCTCGCATCTGTTTTTGCCTGCTTTTATATTCCTTACACTTTTCTGCCGGGTCGCTGGCATCATTTTTGCGGAATTAAGATTCATCAGTTTCACAAATTCCGTAACGATTATTCCGCCCCGAGCCTGCGATGAACGAGCCCAGCGTCGCTTTTACCCTGTTAGCACTACTACTTGCTTCCACCATTAGCCTGCTAGTTGGATTTGCTATTGGCGGTCTGCTTTTCGGCGCACGGCTAAAAAAACGACGAGCCGCGACTCAAGCACATAACACCATTGCGACTGTACACCGACGAGACGAAACAGAGTCACCTGAAGTCGACAATAAAACAGACAAACGGACAATCGCCAGACTCCTCAAGCGAAGAATAGTGCAAGACCGATTACTCAAGAGCACCCTGCAATACAACATCAAGCTGAAGCAAGCGTGGCGAGCAAGCAACAATAGCCTTGATCTGGCAAACCGCAAACTCGCGCTACAACATTTTGCTACTGATCGACTGAGAAACAAATGCGAAAAGTCTAACCGCGAAATTGATCAACTGAACGATCAGACAGAACCAGCAAAGGCGACATCAGATAAGGCACCAGAACAGATTACAAGCGCGGCTGATACATCTATAAGGACTCGCAAGCCGAATGCTCAAGGTTCAACCTCATCAAAAGTTCGTTCTTCAACCCAACAGGATGCACACGCAACACGAGTCTCAGCGGACGATGATTTGACTCGTATTAAAGGAATAGGAATCAAAACGCAAAGAGCTCTTTATCGAATCGGGGTCAGAACCTTCGCCCAGCTTGCGGCGTTAGATAGCCACCAGATAAAGGCAATCGACAAACAGCTCTCCTGCCAGGGTCGTAGCAAGAACTACAAGTGGGTGGAGCAGGCTCGCTCACTGCTTAAAAATGATCGCGAACAAGAGATTGAAGAAGCAACTGCGCACTGAGTTTCACGCGCATATAATCTATCCGTAAAATTCAGCTACCGAACGGAAGCAGAACGAGCGGAAACAGAACGAGCGGAAGCAGAACTAAAGGACGATCTGAAGCATCAAGCCTGACGGTCGTCGTTGTGTAGCGTTAACTTACGCTCCACCGATTGTCCTGCCTGACCATCCACTGTTGTTATAGACACAGGTGTGGATAGGTCGATTCCCATATCTCCCGCTACGTCGAGTACAAGTTCCCGGAACATCTGTCGCTGCTTGACGATTGTGTCAGCATCTTTAGTGTAATAGTGAAACGACCAT
Source organism: uncultured Granulosicoccaceae bacterium (assembly GCA_937951345.1). Taxonomy (GTDB): domain Bacteria; phylum Pseudomonadota; class Gammaproteobacteria; order Granulosicoccales; family Granulosicoccaceae; genus CALFCE01. The sequence continues at coordinate 16,981 of CALFCF010000063.1, read as the reverse complement.
TCCGCTGCATGATCGCCAGCATCCTGCAAACGAACCTCCGGCTCATACTGTTGTTCAAACGGGATTTGATTCTCTTCACACGCTTTTTCAAATACATTGCTGAACAGTAGATGTACCCGCTGTGGAGGGACGTTGTAACCGATCTTGAAACGCAGACTTTCGCGTAACCCCTTAGCAGTCGCAAACTTCGACAGATTGTGGACTGTATAATCTCTGATTCGCGAATTCCTTATCATTATGCGGTGATTATCTACAAGATTGAGTAACTCCGTATGAAATGCCCGCGTGCGATGCACACGCGCAAGTATTGCATCTGCTCCATCACCGAGCTTGACCACATCACGCTCGTCGAACATGCGTGTATTCAGGATAACAAGACCGCTGATGATATCGGGTGCCCAGGCTCCTTGTGTCAATGCCAGAAAGACGCCTATAAAACCAATTACGCCGCCAGCTTCCAGCAGATCATCGAACCCGAACAATCTGACAATAGATATCAGAACCACAATACTGATAAACACACCCGCGGAGATACTGAGTGCGCGTGATGCATAAGTATCCGCGATACGTTGCGATCCCTGCGATTGTATCCGTCTTCCATATCGCATTCTTATGACGCGAGATAGCAACTGACTTGAGATAAGACCAACATAGGCTATAACCAGAGCCAGTAACGACTTAACCAGAAAATTATTGATGATGCCATCACTGCCTGTCAAAAGAGTGATCCCTATGATGGCAATAGCAAGGAAGTTCAGCACACGCATCAGATTGATGCGAAAAGATCGTGATGCAACTTGATCAGGATCGTTACTACCACCGATCAAGTCCACTATCCATGTAGCAAATAGAAAAAGAAACAGATTGGCAAGCAAAAGCAGCAGCAATGGCTGTGCATCACCTGTCAGTAACTGCCCGACGGATTCCTGCATTACTGATGCCTCGAATCAAGCGATGCCAATGGATTATTCGGATCGATAGTATCCATGAACGGTTTTTTTCGATCAGAATGTGTAAGTTGATAAACCGTACCGATCCAGTTACCCACAATCGCCTCACCTGAATCATGCCAGGTGTTTTCAAGTCTTTCGACCAAATGTTGTTCCGGAAACTGCGGTACAGCCTGATTTCTGACCATAGCTTCTTCGACCAGAATGCGATATTCATTCAGTAGAGCCTGGCAGTGACTATCAAAGTAATTTTCAGGGAAAGGTGGAAACGTCTCCCGCAACTTGTTTATGTACAGCCCCACTTCCCGCTTGTATTCTTTCATTAAGCTTATCCGGTCGTACTCCGGATGCCCTTGAAAAAACACCATGCGAAAACCGTCAGGGCTAACTGCCAGTTGCACTCCCGGCACTTCACCCTCGACAAGAACTTGCAATCCGGCCTCGCGAAATTGCGTAGGAGAAATTTCATTAAACCGCGAATGCGGTACATCAAACCGTGAGTTGATATCACTGACGAGCGGATGACTACGGTCATCGACCCGGTGCGCGAATACTCCCCACATTTTCTCATTGAGACCGCGTCGCTGGATGCCATAACGAAACTGCATAACCGCATGTGTGGTGAGGCAGGAACATAGTGTTGACGTAACGTTCTGTTCAGCCCAATCAATAACCTTTATCAACGGATCCCAGAAAATTTCTTCTGAGAGGTTGGCATGTGTCACATTGGCACCACTGATAATCAATGCATCCAGACCAGTCGCCAGTATCGTTTCCAATGGTTCGTAATAACGATCGATATGTGCCTGTGCGTGATCAGCACGTTCGATCTCCGGCAGCGTAAACGGATGCATATAAAACTGGGAAATCGTGTTACTTGAACTTATCAGTCGAAAAAATTGGCGCTCAGTCGCGGACAGTGCGGCATCGGGCATCATGTTAAGCAATCCGATGTGCAGCGCACGAATATCCTGAGAAGCTGCCCGCTCCGGAGAAAGTACCGCGTGTCCTTCCGCACGAAGACGCTGGTATGTTGGCAGATCTGTGTGTGCAACTAACGGCATTAGGCAGATCTCGAAGCAATTGCCTGTTCAACAAGCGCCAGAAATTCTGATTCATCCGAGACTTCGTATGCATCACGAGCACTTACAATATACCCATGCTCAGCTGCGATCGCCTCATAGCGAGGAACACGTGCATAGAACAGTTTGGGGAAAACCCAACGCACGAAATCATCCGGATCAACCAGAGTGGAAAATTCAATATTCCGTTCCTGCTTATACAAGCCTAATTGTTCGTCCAGAAATTCCTCGCGGTAATACAGAGGTTTCGGATGCTTCTCGGCTCGTTCAATCAACATCGTCTCATCTGACTGACTTGCCTGGATATAAACAATCACCGTGTGCTCGGCAAGCATACTGAATAAACCCGGATCATCAAGCTCACACAGGCTGCCACTGACATCGTTCAAAAAATTCTGGTAGCCGTATATAGATTCTGCTTTTTTTATAAATTCAACAGTGTCTGCAACAGCACTTTTTTCAGCAGAGTGATGCAATGCCTGACGACGCTTGAACTCATTCAGTGGCAAACCACCCCGGTCGGGATCACCAAGTTTACCGAGCCACGTAGACAAAGGCGCAAGGTTGTCAGTCGTGATGTTGTTACGGATGTACACCGAATCACTTCGAAGCAGATCGCGAAGAAAAGGCACCTGCATCATCTGGCGCTTTAGATTGTCAAGTATCGCCTCGTCGAGGTAACGCGTGCCTATGCGATAGTCAACGGTATAGTGAAACCAGTCGCCGGCGCGCATGATATTTGCCAGCCGGGTTTTACCCACACCTGACATACCCATCAGGGTAATACGTTTATTCGGTAGGTTTCGAAATTCGTCAGCCGATAATTTCATGATAACGTCATGAGCGGTAGCTTTAAGCCGGGAGAAGTAAACAGATAAACAACGACATGCAAATTTTTATTCGACTATATGAAACGTTGATAACAGCCGATAAAAAAGAATAGCGGCAAAACGAAAAACGTGTTCCGATCAATGAAGTACTTGACCATGCTGCCTTCCAGTGCAGACTGCTAGTAAACAGCAGTTCACTAAAAAAAACTGCTTGCCACCGCTATTAACTATTTACATTGAATGTATCACACTGATTCGGATCGCCTGATTGCAAGCCGCGCAGTAACCAGGCTTGGCGTTGTTTAGACGAGCCGTGCGTGAATGATTCCGGGCGTACGCGTCGACCGGCATTTTTCATCAGCGCATCATCACCGATTTTGGCTGCAGCGTTCATACCTTCTTCAAGATCGCCTGGCTCAAGTAATTGAAATCGCTTGTGTGCATGATGAGCCCAGACTCCGGCATAACAATCAGCCTGTAATTCGGTACGAACCGAAAGGGCATTGGCTTCAACTTTAGGAAGCTGACGCTGGCGACGTTGAACTTCCATCGAGACACCGAGCAAATTCTGTATGTGATGCCCGACTTCATGAGCCAGGACATAAGCGCCGGCAAAATCACCACCGGCACCCATACGCTGCAACTCGGCAAAGAAGTCCAGATCGATATACGCCTGGTTATCGCCTGGACAATAGAAAGGTCCGGCTGCAGAGGATGTGAAGCCACAGGCCGATCGAACCCCATCACTGAAGAGCACGAGTTTCGGTGGCTGGTAACGTTTACCCGCCTGCTGAAAGAGTGGCGTCCAGACATCTTCTGTCGTGGCCATAATTGTCGAGACAAACTGCCCGATATCATCATTGGCCGGCAGCTGACTGGTACCTGTGCGTTGCGGGGCCTGCGTACTGATACCCGTGCCTATTCCACCGCCACCACCGCCAACAAGACCAGTCAGATCAGTACCCAGAAACACGGAAGCAAGTAGCAGCAGTAACGCACCGCCACCGCCGATTTTCATTCCGCGCCCACCAGGCATCCGCACGGGACCACCCCGTCCAGCAGACCGTCCACGACGATCTTCAATGTTGCGGCTACGCCTGAGATTTCTCCAGCGCATCACACTTCCCCATCAAGTCTTGCAAAACGCTATTTTGGCACGAAAATAACCCTTAACCCAAAAACCGGTACTATCCGCTGCAAACGACTTCTCATCCTGACACCGCCTGCGCCCTGGTAGACACTCATTGCCACCTTGATTCAGCGGTATTCGACGGTCACCGCGACAGCCTTTTACAAGCGGCCGCCAGCGCGGGGGTACAGGCAGTCATCGTGCCTGCCATCCGGGCGGACGGCTTGCATAAAATCGCGCAAATGGCTCTGGAATATGCTGTTGTCAGCGCTGCTGCCGGTTTACATCCGTTATTTATGGAATATCACAGCGCTGACAGCTGGCGCGCGGTGCAAGAGCTGGTGGAGACGGGAGCCGTTGTTGCGATAGGCGAATGCGGCCTCGATTTCAGCAAATCATCCGCCAACAAGCCTGCACAGCAAAAATTGTTTGAACAACACGTTGAACTCGCCCTATCATCCGGACTGCCGTTGATTATCCATGCTCATCGCGCGGTGGAAGATGTTCTGCAATGTGTGCGGCGCTACAGCGGGGTAACAGGTGTTGTGCACAGTTTTAATGGCAGCGATCAGCAGGCAAATGCTTTGATTGACGCGGGATTCAAACTGGGTTTTGGTGGCGCGATCACCCATCCGCGCGCGACTCGCTTGCGACGCATGGTTGCCACACTGCCATCTGATGCGCTGCTATTGGAAACTGATGCGCCCTATCAAACCGGTTATGCGCAAAAGGGGCAGACCAACCAACCCGCCTGGATCAGGGAAGTGTGCGAAGTGGTAGCGGCGTTGCAGCAGCAACCGCAGCAGGTTATCGCACAGAAAACCACCGCCAATGCTGTCGAACTTTTTAAACTAAATTTACCGGGCCGTTAATCCAGAGCCTGAGCGTTAATGCCGACCAGTTTCCTTACTTTCGCTTATAGGGGAAACGATCAACAACCGTAATTTCCTGTTGCTGCTGTTCTATCCACGCAACAACCTCTTCGAGTATCGCATCAGGTTTCTTACCCTCAACAGGGATAGGTGGGCCTATTCGCATCTGTGCCGTTCCGGGCCATTTGATCAGGCTATGACGCGGCCAGAACTCACCAAAATTGTGAGCAATTGGAACGACCGGGGTATTGATACGCTGCGCCAGCACAGCGCCCCCGATACGGTATTCCGGTGGTGCACCGGGTTCACGACGCGTGCCTTCAGGAAAAATAATCACACAACGCTCACGCGCAAAGCGCTCAACAGATTGCTTCTCCATCTGTTTAATGGCCGATCGACCAGCGCCACGGCGAATTAGAATCGTGTCTGCAGCAGCCAGACACCAGCCGAAAAAAGGCACCAGTGCAAGTTCGCGCTTGGAAACAAAAACCGGTGACTGCAACACAGTGGGCAGCACCAATGTTTCGAATGTCGACTGATGTTTACACAAGACCAGTATCGGATTCGGTGGCAAATTTTCTCTACCACTCACCTGCCAATTCACGTGACATACGTGTTTTAGCGACCACAGATTGATCCCGAGCCAAACGTGGATAACCCGAAAACCGGTTTCATAAGAAACCATCAAACCAATCAACACAGGAATTGTCAGCAGTACCGTACTGGTCGCAAATATCAACCACCAGATTGTCGCACGCACATACAGCACAGGCCGCGCAGGGATTGATCTGTTTGTATCTGCAGCGTTCATCGGGTAGATTTCCGAGCTGAAGTAAAGAGAGTTAGTTTAAAGCTTAAGCGGCCTTTTATTCAGCCGTTTATTCAGCCTTTGAAAGGTAATCGTCGACAAACGCTGCCAGGTCGTTGAAACACGGTACATGATCGAGCCCGTGTTCATCACGTGTCTGTTGCCCCTTGCCGGTTTTGACCAAAACCGGGCGTGCATTGGCCGCCATTGCCGCCTGAATATCCCGCAATGAATCGCCTACAACCGGCACTTGAGAAAGATCAAGATCCAGATGGTCGTTTATCTGATAAAGCATACCCGGTTTCGGCTTACGGCAAGCGCACTCATTGGCATCACTGTGTGGACAAAAGACGACCACGTCGATCTGACCACCAGCCTCTCGAACCGCCTGGTGCATACGTTGGTGAATTGCGTGCAAGGTATCGAGCGTTATTATATTTCGCGCAAGTCCCGATTGGTTAGTCGCCACTGCGATATGCACGCCAGCCTGAGTCAATCGTGCGATTGCCTCAAGACTGCCGGGGATAGCGTGCCAATCATCAGGTGATTCGATTATCGGATCACCGTCCAGGTTAATCACACCATCACGATCGAGTACGACTAGTTTCATGGCGTTAAGGCGTTACATCAGTTTTCAGGCTGAAGCTTCGATAAATCAGCTGTTCGAGAACACAACCCGGCAACTCTGTTTAGCAAAGCCAGTCGATTGCTGCGCAGCTTGTCGTCGTCATCCATGACCATCACGTTGTCAAAGAAATCATCAACCGACTGGCGCAATTTGGCCGTTGATTGCATAGCTTCAACATAATTGCCCTGTTCAAATTGCGGCGAGAGCTCCGCTTCAACTTGCTCCAATCTGCCAGCCAATGATTTTTCCGCCGGTTCAACAAGGTACTCTTCGAGCACTGGCGAGGAGAAATCCGATTCCACCTTTCTAAGAATGTTGTTTATACGCTTGTTGGCGGCAGCCAGTGCTTCTGCAGCATCTGAGCGGCGAAACCCGGCAATCGCGGTCACGCGGCGATTGAAATCAAACGGGTCAGTGATACCTTTAGCAGCGACAGCATCAATTACGTCATGGCGCTCACCGCGCTCCAGGTAATAGTTACGCAGTCGCTCCTGTACAAACTCCAGCAACTCGTTAACGTCGAAGTTTTGCTCCACATCACCAGCATGAATCCGGGCGGTTTCGCGAAACAATGAATCGATATTCAGTGGTAAATCCCCTTCTATAAGAATGCGCAACATACCTACCGCTGCCCGCCGCAATGCAAACGGATCTTTGGTGCCACTGGGTTTCTGCCCGATGCCGAATATGCCCACGAGCAAATCCGCCTTATCAGCTAGCGACAAGATCTGCCCAACCGGTGTTTGCGGCAGATCTCCACCGGATTTTAAAGGCAGATACTGCTCACGTATTGCAGCGCAAACCGAAGCATTTTCACCATCAAGGTCCGCCAGATAGCTACCGGCTATACCCTGCATCTTGGCAAGCTCGCCGACGGTGTCGGTTACCAGATCGCACTTACTCAATTCCGCTGCCCGCGCAGCAGTTGGGCTATCGATATCAAGTTCTTTGGCCAGCCAAGTGGCTACCCGCTGCAGCCGTCGGGTTCGATCACGCAAACTACCCAATTCTTTCTGGAATAACACCTTGTCCAGAGCATCAAGTCGCTGCTCGAGTTTTTGCTCACGGTCTTTCTGCCAGAAAAACAATGTATCAGCGAAACGAGGGCGAATAACCCGTTGATTCCCCTCGCGCACCGTGCCGGGGTTACTTGAAACCAAATTAGCCACAGTTACAAAGCCGGGGTACAAGCCACCGTCAGCGTCGAACATTGCAAAGTAGCGTTGGTTTTCAGCCATGGTCTGCACAAGCGCTTCTTTAGGCAACGACAAAAAAGTCGGATCGAAGCTACCACTTACCGCAACCGGCCATTCAACTAATGCAGTGACCTCATCAAGCAGTTCGTCATTCACATCAACGCGCGCACCCGACAATTGTGCGCATTTTTCCACTTCTGAAGCGATGTGTTCGCGGCGAGATTTAAACTCCGCCATGACGTGACCGGTACTCAACAACGAATGCGCGTAGTTGTCTGCCGAGGACGGATCGATTGCATCGGGATGGTGGAAACGATGTCCATAGGTAACCCGCCCGGACGTACAACCCAGTAATTCCAGATTAATGTGATTTTCACCGTGGAGCACCATAACCCAGCGAACCGGGCGTAGAAACTCAGTATCACCATCTGACCAGCGCATCCGTCGCGGTGATGGTAATTGTTTGGCGAGTGCAGGTAATTCAGCGGATAGAAAATCTGTGAGCGACTGGCCTTTTGACATGCTTCGAAACACAAACCATTCGCCTTTATCAGTTTCAATCCGCTCCAGTGCGTCAATATCAACACCACACGAACGTGCAAATCCCGCCAGTGCTTTTGTCGGATTGCCCTGCTCATCAAATCCGGCAGCAACTGACGGTCCTTTACGCTCCACCGCCTGATCGGCCTGTGCAGCCGCAACCTGTCGAACCAGCACGGCAATGCGCCTCGGTGTCGAGAACACCTCGGAACTACTGCTGTCAGAAAGAAAACCGCCCTCGCCAAGGATTTTGAGCAACCCGTCACCCAAGGACTGTGACATCGGGTGAGAGGCGCTGGCCGGTAATTCTTCAACGCCGATTTCTACCAACAAATCCTGGTGATTCAAAAGTCTTTATCCTGATGTGAGTAGCTGCAGGACTGTAGCCGATTTGCGCACCGTCGCGACAATCTCAAACAGCCTGTATCTTTTTTTCGTCTGATTCGTCACCGAGCAAGGGGAAGCCGAGCTTTTCGCGCGATTCCAAATACGCTTCGGCGACCGCTCTGGACATTGTGCGAACGCGCAGAATGTAACGCTGGCGCTCGGTTACAGAGATGGCATGGCGTGCATCGAGCAGATTAAATGTGTGCGATCCGCGCAACACCTGCTCGTAAGCGGGCAGAGGCAATGCCAGCTCCACCAATCGTAAACATTCCTTCTCGGCAACATCAAAGGCATGAAATAGTTCGTCAACATTCGCGTGTTCGAAGTTGTATGCAGATTGTTCCACTTCGTTTTGATGGAATACATCACCATAGTGAATGACGCCCGAAGCTGCATGTCCCCACACAAGATCGTAAACACTTTCCACACCTTGTATATACATCGCCAGACGCTCTATTCCATACGCCAACTCACCGAGCACAGGCGAACAGGGCAAGCCACCACATTGCTGGAAGTAGGTGTACTGCGTAACTTCCATGCCGTTTAACCAGACCTCCCAGCCCAGCCCCCAGGCACCCAGTGTCGGTGACTCCCAGTTGTCCTCGACAAACCGGACATCGTGCTCGAGCAGATCAAAACCCAGGGCTTTAAGAGACCCCAGATAGAGCTCCTGCATATTTTCCGGAGACGGCTTCAGAGCAACCTGGAATTGATAATAGTGCTGCAAGCGATTCGGGTTATCGCCGTAACGACCGTCGGTAGGTCTACGAGATGCCTGTGTGTGACAAGCCGCCCAGGGTTCGGGTCCGATGGCACGCAAAAAGGTTGAACTATGGAACGTGCCGGCACCAACTTCCATGTCATACGGCTGTTGCACAATGCAGCCCTGCCCGGCCCAATATTCCTGAAGCAGCGCGACCATGCCCTGAAAAGTCATTACCGGATTTGTTTGAGCGTCAGGCACAGAGGATTCCAAGGTTACCGAGTAAAACGTTATAAGAAATTTTGACAAGTACAACTGTAGTTTAACAGGCTGTCTGAATGCATTGGTGTAACACAAGCACAATCGATGATATTGATAGTCGCCTGTAACCGCACGATGGGTCGGCGGCACGCGAAATGTTCCTGCTGCGTATGGGGCAGTGTCAGCTACCTGCATGGCAAAAACACCGATATGGAAATGCTATTCGGTCACATTGGCGATCGAGCCACGTTGATCGCGTATGCGGGGTTACTCAATGGTGATGCCGACAAGGCAACCTGGGAAATACTGCTTAACGCAGAGCGCAGGACAGCAGGGATCCGAACCGCTGCATCACCATCCGGATGGTGCCGGTGTTCGCTTTATCCTTGAGCGCGAAAAGCGCCGAAAAAAACCCTGTAGGGCGAATGTTGCGTCCGCGGTCAACGGTCCGGCAAAACCATTTGATGCACCTTGCTCACAAATAACGCATCATAATGGTGCATATAAAAATTTCTTGCTTTATATTGGTGCAAAATGTTGTGCAACAGTCATCATCATTTCAGCTCGCTCGCATCACTAAACTTATAACTCATTGTTTTTACTGGATATTTTTGATCAATTTTTTATCTCAATTAACCTTCGCCAACGGCTTTGATATTGCTGATGTAGGGTATGCCCCCTGTCACCATGCCATCTGAATCTGTGTACAACGAGCTTGTAGACAGTTTGTCGGTGGGTATTATTTGCGTCGACCGTGCGCTGGATGTGATCACCATTAACGCCGCTGGTGAATCGATTCTGCAGGTGAGTGCCGTGAAGGCGCACGGACAGAATCTGCTTGATCTGCTCGAGCTGCCGGATAGTTTGCTGTCGCGTATGCACGAGACGCTGCACTCCGGACAGCCCTTCAGTGACCGCGAGGTCAATCTCGCCCCAACCGGCAGCTCACCTTTGTTGGTCGACTGCACCATTTCATCGTGGACATCAAATCGTGCTTCCGCCGGTCTGCTACTGGAATTGAATGCGTTGAACCGACCGATGCGTATAGCACGTGAAGGCTCGTTACTTATGCAACAACAGCAAACCAGCTCCTTGATGCGCGGCCTCGCACACGAAATAAAAAACCCGCTCGGTGGTATTCGCGGAGCTGCACAGTTGCTCGAGAACGAGCTACAGGATGCTTCTCTACACGAGTACACACGAATAATTATTCGCGAATCAGACCGACTGAGGCAGCTGATCGATGGCATGTTGGGTCCGGGGAACCGGCTCGACATGCGAAGACTGAACATTCATGAGGTACTTGAACATGTCAGAAAGATTGTCAGTGTTGAAGCGTCCAACGGGATCAGGCTGAACATCGACTATGACCCGAGCATCCCGGAGCTGGTTTCTGATCACGATCGCCTGGTACAGGTCTTTCTCAATATTGCCAGAAATGCTCTTAATGCGATTGGTGATGACGGCACCATCGTTTTCAAGTCACGCATAGTAAGTAATTTCACTATTGGCGCAACCCGGCATCCATTGGCCATACGTGTTGATATCAGCGACGACGGCACTGGTATATCTGATGAATTACGCGAACAGATATTTTTACCGCTGGTTTCCGGCAGCGCATTAGGCACCGGTCTGGGGTTATCTATTGCACAGACCACGATGCATCAACTAGGTGGCCTGATCGAATGTGAGAGCCAGCCCGAACAGACCGTGTTTTCTATCATTCTGCCACTCGAAGCCAATACACCGGATAGCACCGGTCATCTTTTGAAGTGACCAAACCTATGGGAATAGTTAATCATGGCTAGTGAAAATATCTGGGTAATCGATGATGATGAATCGATACGCTGGGTACTTGAAAAAGCCCTGCGTAATGCGGACATGGATGTCACAACATTCGAAAATGCGGATGAAGCGCTCGAAGTCGTTCGTGCAAACGCTTTGCCGCCTGATGCGGTAATCAGTGATGTGCGCATGCCGGGATCAGACGGCTTGAGCTTTTTGTCTGTTATGCAACGTACGCATCCACAGGTACCTGTGCTGATCATGACCGCGCACTCTGACCTTGAAACCACGGTAAACAGTTTCGAGAAAGGCGCGTTCGAGTACATACCCAAACCATTCGATGTTTACAGCATTATCGAACAAACCCGCAGAGCGATCGCATCCCGTCCGAATGAACAAACGCGACCACAGAACCTGGTCACAGGCGCCGTACGCCAGATTGGCATACAGCCAGCAAAAATTCTAACCAATGAACCCGGTCCGGCAACCCATACTGAGCTAATAGGTGATGCGCCGGCAATGCAGGATGTATTCAGGTCCATCGGGCGTTTGTCACGTTCGAAAATAACAGTGCTTATTCACGGTGAATCCGGCACAGGTAAGGAATTGATTGCGCAAGCTCTGCATCGGCACAGTCCACGTGCAAATTTCCCGTTTGTAGCTCTGAATATGGCAGCCATCCCACACAACCTTCTCGAATCAGAACTGTTTGGTCATGAAAAAGGGGCGTTCACCGGCGCTGATACACGCCGGCTCGGACGTTTCGAGCAAGCGAACGGAGGGACACTTTTTCTGGATGAAATAGGTGACATGCCCGCGCATTTACAGACACGGCTACTGCGTGTCCTGGCGGATGGGCAATTCTTTCGTGTGGGCGGAACAACCCCCTTGCAGGTTGACGTGCGCATAGTGGCAGCCACTCACCAAAACTTGATGGAACAGGTGCGCAACAAAACCTTCAGGGAAGATCTTTTTCATCGTCTTAATGTGATTCGTATCGATGCGCCGCCGTTGCGTGACCGGCGCGATGATATCCCGCTACTGCTGCATCATTTTCTCAGAAAGGCAGCAAATGAGCTGGGCGTCTCAAGCAAGCAGACAACACCCGAATTTGAAGACTATGTATCAACCCTTGCCTGGCCGGGGAATGTACGACAGCTCGAGAACACCGCCCACTGGCTGACAGTAATGGCTGCGAGTAACGTTCTGGAAATCGGTGATTTGCCTGATACGGTGGGCGACAATGCCATTGGCGATACATCCGTTTTTTCAGCTAGCGGTGATGAAAACGATGCAGCAGCCTGGCAGCAAAGCCTCAGATCCTGGGCAACCTTGATGATGGCAAACAACGAAAGCGGCTTGCTGGACAAGGCTGTACCGGAATTCGAGCGCATCATGATCGAATGCGCATTGAAGAAAACCGGCAACCGGCGCCAGGAGGCAGCGCGCCTTCTGGGTTGGGGACGCAACACGTTAACGCGAAAAATCCGCGAGCTGAACGTTCAGGCTTAAAACCTGATGCGGAGGTGATCGGGTGCAATGTGAAAATCAGAATTTTCCTATGCTAATCTCAGAAAGTTCTGATACTGATCAGTCCCCGGTTTAGCGATACTGAATGCGTGGAGAGGGAACTCCACTTCAACAACCGGTGGGATGCTGACAAGCAAGGGATATTGTGAATCAGTATCAAGCGGGCCACCGGTTATTGAAGCACCAGGAAGGTGCCTGCCCCGGCCCGGGATGGCCGGGGCAGCTTTCCACGATCTTCAAAACCAACTAATAATTCCACAGTTGTGAGGCACATTCTGTGGTGCAATCATCGGCGAATACCGATATTCTGCCCTCCTCATCAGTTTCATTACAACTCTACCTGATCAATGAAAAGTGCTCTGGTCCTATTCTCGGGCGGACAGGACTCGACCGTCTGTCTCGCCTGGGCGTTGAACGCGTTTGATACCGTCCATACAATCGGATTCGACTACGGTCAGCGCCACGCCGTTGAACTTGAATGCCGGAAACATATTCTTGACAACATCGAATCTGTAGATGATAGCTGGCGCAATAAGCTCGACACAGATAGTGTTATCGATATGTCATTTATCGCGACACTCGGTGAAACGGCCATGACCAGCGAGATGCAGATTCGTATCAATGAATCCGGCTTACCGAATACCTTCGTGCCAGGGCGCAATGTCTTTTTTCTTACCGCAGCGGCAAGTTGCGCATACCGTCTGGGTGTCAACAATCTCGTTGGCGGGATGTGCGAAACAGACTACTCAGGCTATCCGGATTGTCGAAACGATGCTCTACAGAGCCTCTCCAGCGCTTTGACATTGTGTATGGATAGTGAAATTACCTTGCACACACCTTTAATGTGGAAAGACAAAGCTGCGACCTGGCAAATGGCCGAAGAGCTTGGCAAAGAAGAACTTGTCGAACTTATCATTACTGAGTCGCATACCTGCTATACCGGTGAACGTACTGAGTTACACCCATGGGGATATGGTTGCGCCACATGTCCGGCATGTTTGCTGAGGAAACACGGTTTTGAGCAATGGTCCGGTACCCAAACGTGAACCGGAGCGATTCAACCTGCGCGCGCCGTGCGACTTTTCGACTGAACGCTGCACGTTCTCTGGCAGCAAATAGCACGACCATTAATACCACTGACACTATCAGCAAGCGCGATCAAAGCACGCACCCCAACTTGCATGGACACACTTTTGTTGCAACCGTTTTATTGGGATCGGCGTTAGAAAATACAACGGAGCTACAACAAAATGTACTGAATTACCCGGAAAGAATTGATGCTATCGCTGAATTGCAATCACGACTCGACCATACGTTACTGAACGACTTTATCGATCATCCAAGTGACGCGAATATAGCCAACTACATTTTTGATGCGCTCAGCCACCTTGACGTTCAGTCTGTTCACTTAACAAGTGCGCCTGATCGAGGGGTGTACCGCAACACCGAGAGTCTGTCAGCATGGCAAACGTTTCAATTCGAGGCAGCACATCAATTGCCTAACGTTCCGGATGGCCATAAATGTGGTCGCATGCACGGTCACAGTTTTTACGCCAATATTTTCACACCGCTAAATTTTGACAATATCGCCAATCACCCGAATCTGCTCGACAACGCGTGGCAACCGATAAAGGCAAGAGTAAATTACAAATGCCTCAATGACATAGCAGGGCTTGAAAACCCAACCAGTGAAAACCTCGCCAGCTGGATTTGGCATCAAACAAACACCAGTGGTTGGGATATCTCCCGAGTGGAGGTTCTGGAAACACCCACTGCCGGATGTAGCTTCACGGGCAACATACATACGGCATGGAAAGACTTTTCGATAGACTGCGCACTGGGTAAAAAAACCAGCAATAGCGCCAAAGGCACAACAGATACATTGTTCGGCCATACCTACCACGTGCGTGCACATATCGAGTGCGAACTTGATCCACTGTACGGCTGGACGATGGATTTCGCCGACATTAAAAATGTATTTCAGAAAGTGGCGAACCAACTTGATCACTACAATATAAGCGAAACACTCGGCTTGTCCGACAACACAGCGCTGGCAAACTATCTGGCAACCGCGCTTCGGGAAACTGGAATTCCATTGTGCAAACTCGATGTGGATCACAACCCCGGCCAGGGGATTGTAGTTAAATTTACAAGATGACCTATACAGTCAAAGAAATCTTCTACACCCTGCAAGGTGAGGGCAAGCAGGCCGGACGCCCTGCCGTGTTTTGTCGATTCAGCGGCTGTAACTTATGGAGTGGTAAAGAATCTGACCGGCAAACCGCAATCTGTCGATTCTGCGATACGGAATTTGTCGGTACCGATGGCGTTAACGGGGGCAAATTCAAGGATTCCACCGCGCTTGCCAACGCTATTGATGCACTCTGGCCAACCAGCGAAAACAAGTTTGTGGTACTTACCGGCGGCGAACCCGGATTACAGGTAGACGATAGCCTGGTGGAGGCATTGCATCAGCAGGGGTTTTTTGTTGCGATCGAATCAAACGGTACAGTGCCACTACCTGTATCGCTTGACTGGGTTTGTATCAGTCCTAAAGCGGGCACCGATTTAATCGTGACTACCTGCGATGAACTGAAAATCGTATACCCGCAAGCGAACCTCGATCCGGCTGACTATTCATTTGTATCCGCCAGATACCGGTTACTTTCCCCAATCGATAATTCGTTTTCACCAGGTCAATCGAATACCGACGTGGCCAATCTCAACAGAAAATCAACTGACGCTGCTATCGAATACGTCAAGCAACACCCGGCCTGGCACCTCTCGATTCAAAGTCATAAAATTTTGGCGATACCCTGAAAACAGCAGCACCAGCCGCTCAGCAGCCGCAACTCAGGCAACATTCTTACGCGACATTACTCACGCAACACGGCGGCACAGTTAGCGTGACCACGACCAATGTCCCATTGGCCATTGCTAACACAACTGTTGCTGTAATCACGGTGAACTCGAAAACTACCCGAATCAGCACGCCCATCGTCAAGCTTGTTGTCTAATTGCGCAAGTATATACACGGGTATGCCATCGCCAGTGAAAATCTCATTGGCAGGGCCGGAAGCGTTCTGGGCCTGCGAACCGTAGCTAATCTTGTAAAACCCGTTAAACGGATTCCGGGGACAGGTTGATGCTGCACAATTAACATCCTGTGCGGTACCGGCTGAACTTTGGTGTCCGTCAAAATTACCATTAATTAGCCCGGCCATTGCGAGCTGCTGCCATACACCTGCACGCTCACTACTGTCATCAATTTTGCCGTTGCCGTTGCCGGGAATAGTGGCATTGTCGATCTGACTGCGTGCATTGGGAAAATCACCCGGTAACGAACGATAACGATCCTGAAATGAGTACCACGCAGCACGTATTCCTGAGACCTCGGTTGCCATTGACCGAACACGGGCACTATCTATCAATGACTGCCCCTTTAGCATTCCGGTAAGAATCAATGCGACCACCACTAGCACAATGGCAATCTCAATCAATGTAAAACCGCGCTGGCCGGTTCCGGGAGATTTGAAAGTGTTAGGGCGCATACGTTTAAGTGTCCAGGCTTGTGCCGCAAAATTTGATACTGATACCGTTAACGAGTCGGTAATGCGATCGCTTGCAGTGTTTGTTAGCGTGTCTTTTGCTGAGCTTCTCGCCGTTTTCTTTACCGAATCTGTTGTCGAATCTGTTACTGAATCTTTCGCGAATAGTTTTTTCGTTGCTGGTGTAGATTGAAAAATCCATTTTGAGTTAAATGCTATCAACATAATCATCGTCCGTGATCTGTAAATTCGTATTTTTTAATGCGTTAAAAATAAAAACCGGTACAAACCGGGCAAATGCCAGGCTGATATCTAGTAGAGACCAGACAAGCACATTCTCTAGCGCATCCGTGCTAGTGCATACTTCAATAGTACTGATTGAATCCTCTATTGCAAGCGACTACCAGCCAAAGGCCTATATTCGCAGAGCCCGGCATGTTTAGCTGGCTATATATACAGCAATATTTTCATCCCATACTAGCCTGCTCTATTCACGAAGGCGAAAACAGTGACAATGAAAACTAAGCAATTTGTAGTTAGAAAAGCAGTTTTAGCATCGCTGCGGGTATTCGCACACTGTTTTCTATTCAACCCCAGTTCCCGTCTGCCGTCGCAGCTCACCCGATTGAGCTCAACCCGTAGATTTCTACGAATTTCGCTCAATCGTGCGACCTGCTTAGGTAGCCAGACTCTGGTGGCGAATCCTTCATGAATAGAGCAGGCTAGAACGAA
>CALFCF010000062.1 GCA_937951345.1 uncultured Granulosicoccaceae bacterium | reverse complement strand
AATACATGAGCATTTTGAGCCGAATTTCAACGCAGCGCTGGCAACGCAGCCAATAAATCAGAGGTTCCCTAGTTACGTCAGACCCAGTGCCTTGCGCTGGTTACGCGTCCAGCCCTGGGTCAAGCGGTCCAGCAAAATCGTTAACAACACAATACCAATGCCTGCAGCCAGTCCTTTACCCATATCCGCACGGTTCATTGCATCGAACACCTCTTTACCCAGCCCGAGACCTGCCACCAGAGGCGTGATGGCCTGCATCGCAAGTGCAAACACCACTGCCTGATTCAGCCCGAGCATGATCGACGGGGATGCCATGGGCAGCTTGACTTTAAAGAGCGTCTGCAGAGTTGTTGCACCATAGGATCCGGCAACCTCATCAAGCTCCGGGGGCAATTGTTTAAGCCCGAGTGTTGTCAGTCGGATTACAGGCGGTATTGCATAAATAACCGTTGCGATGATGGCGGTTGTTTTGTTGCCGCCAAAAAAGAACAAGGCTGGAATTAAATAAACGAACGCAGGCAAGGTCTGCATAGCATCAAGAATCGGTTTAAGGATTGAGTCCATCGTGCGCGAATAAGCTGCAGCAACCCCGAGCGGTACACCGAACAACATACAAATTCCCACAGACACTGATGTACCGGCAAGCGTGAACATGGACACTTCCCACAGATCGGCTGCCGCAAGGAAAATCAAAAAACCAAGCGTAATCAACGCGAATTTACCGCTGACCGATACCCATACAATTAATCCGATGGCAGCCATTGTGTACCACCAAGGCAAGCCTGCCAGAAATGAATCGAGCGGGTCTAGCAGATACAAGTAGACAAAGGAACGGATAAACTGCGTGACTGCAATAAACGATGGATTGATCGTTAACCAGTTGATCGCGTCATCAATCGGGTCACGCATGGAAATTTCAAGAAACGATGGGAATGTGTTCATCCATTTCACGTCGCCACCAAAAACAAATACCAGTGTCAGAATAACCAGGCTCCACATTAAGAAAGCGCGTCGGCGCAACCATTGAGCGAGACTCGGCCAGATAAAGTTAAACGGTGTTGCGATTAGATTCACCAGCACCTGGCCACCCGTTGCAACGGCCTGCCAGAGAGCGTGTATCGGTTTTTCGATTGCAATCGCCACTGGATGACGATCCCAGCTTTGCGGCAGTAAATGAAAACGGTTCGTTTTGGCACTGTGCTGCGCCTGGCGGTTTACACCGGTGACAGCGTAGCTCAAGCGGTCAAACAAGATCGCCATAAATACAATGCACAACCCGCCTTCGAAGGCCCACCCCACGCGTAAACGTGTAAGCGCTTTCCAGACCTGCTCACCCAACCCGCCGCCACCAATGAAAACAGCAAGTACTACCAGACCGAGTGCCATCATGATGGTTTGGTTTACGCCTAACACGATAGAAGGCAAAGCCTGTGGCAGTTTTACTTTCAACAGCATCTGTAGACTTGTTGCGCCATAGCTTTGCGCCGCTTCGATCATGGTTGCAGGGACCTGGCGAATACCAAGATTAGTCAATCGTACTGCCGGTGGTAACGCGTAAATAATGACAGCCATAGCTGCTGGTGTAGCGCCTGTACCGAAGAAAAATATGGCGGGAATCAAATACACAAACGCCGGCATGGTTTGCATTGTGTCGAGTATCGGGCGAATGAAACCTTCAAAGCGATCACTTTGTGATGCAAGGATACCGAGCAGGACACCGAGCAAAGCGGACAGGAAAACCGAGACGGTCATTAGACTGAGGGTGGACATGGCTTCAAACCACATATCAACCATGCCCCAAAAGAGCACACAAACCAGAGCCAGCAATCCGAGGCGTAAGCCGCCATAGGCTAAAGCGGGCAATACAAAAAGCAGAACCACAAACAACCAGGGCGCCACCCACAGAGTCTCTTCCAGCCATTCAAGCGGGATTTTGACAACATCCGCTATGGCTCGTGTGTAGACCTTGAAGTGTTGCTCAAGCCAGCCTTGAATATCGTTGACCCGTTCGACAAACGGAAACGCATCGATAATGGCTTGCGGGAAAGTACTGGTGTTACCGAGTGTCTTGTAAACGAGTATCGACACAAATAGCCCGCAAACAATATATAAAGGCAGCAACCAGCTGCGTTTTTCGGATGCAGCTGCTGGCGTCACCTCGGTGCGTCCGGAGGGTGTGTCGATAGGTGGTGTAGTCATCGGTAAGCGTATCAGTAGCGACCGATTATCTGAAAATTCGGTAAAAAGATGGGTCGGGTCTCATTCATTTCGGTTGTAGGATACTGCCAGAAGCTGTGCTTCTGGTAAACTCAGGTGATCGCAAATACGCAATCAACCGCGTGGATAACTGAAACTCTGTCAGGCAGCCCCTTGTGACTGAATCTCCAAAAATAGTATGTAACAACATATGGAAGGTTTTCGGTACGCATCCAAAGGAAACGTTGGCTTCGATGGATCGCAGCCTGTCGCGTGCTCAGATACAACAAGACACCAATCACGTTATTGCCGTCAAAGATGTGTCGTTTTCAGTTGCCGAGGGCGAAACCTTTGTGGTTATGGGACTCTCAGGTTCCGGCAAGTCAACACTGGTACGTTGCCTGTCACGGCTGATAGATCCGACTGAAGGTCAGGTCATCATCGATGGCACGGATATCACTGCCTCATCGCAGACCGAGCTCAAAGCGCTGCGACGCAACAAAATGGCGATGGTATTTCAGCATTTCGGCCTGTTTCCCCACCGCAAAGTCATAGACAATGTGGCTTTCGGACTTGAAATCCGCGGCGAATCACGCAAGAAGCGCAATCAAAAGGCACATGAGATTATCGAGCTGGTCGGGCTCGGTGGTTGGGCCGACCATTATCCGCGTGAATTATCCGGCGGTATGCAACAACGCGTCGGACTGGCACGTGCTATGGCCGTTGAACCCGAAATCCTTTTGTTCGACGAACCCTTCTCGGCACTTGATCCTCTGATACGCCGTGAAATGCAGGACGAGTTGCTGGATTTGCAAAAGCGACTCAAGAAGACCATGGTCTTTATAACGCACGACTTTCTCGAAGCGATCAAGATGGGTGACAACATCATGATTATGCGCGACGGTGCGGTTTCGCAAATGGGCACCCCGGAAGAGATTGTGGCTAAACCCGCAGATGGTTATGTTGCTGACTTCACTGAGGATGTACCGCGTTACAAAGTGCTATCGGCGGGTAAAGTCATGCGCGCAGTAGCCGCACCGGTAAACGGTCACGCTCAAACACAACAAGAACCTGTGCATGCTGACACCAAGATCGATCAATTAATCGACCGCGTTATAGAATCTGAACAAGCGATACCGGTTGTCGATCATGCCGGACAGATTTGTGGTGAAATAGACCGTACCATTATTCTTAAAGCAATGAATACGTAGCAGACACATTTTGTATGTGCCGATCAGATGTTTGACACATAAAAAGTAGAAAAGGTAACAGTTTGCAATTCTGATTCTTACTGTCATTTAATTGTATTGGTAAAAATCAAAGCCTTTGTATTTTGTAGTCAGGAATCGTTTAAGTTAGGAATCGTTTAATAACCGGGATAGTTGAATAATCAGGAGGAGCGGCCATGCAGCCCACAGAAACAGCCGGTAAAGTCAAAACCAACGCAACATTATCGCTGACAGATTACGCCAAGCCGTTGATCGAAACACCAGAAGAGTCCTTCACATTGCCGTCCTACCTCTACACAGACCCGTCGGTGTACGAGATCGAAAAAGAAAAAATCTTCTACCGAACCTGGCAGTACGTCGCGCATCGCAGTTTATTCAACCAGCCCGGTGACTACGTCACACTGACGATATGCGACCAGAATATGTTCGTTATGTTAGGCGGCGACAATGAATTACGCGCGTTCTATAACGTCTGCCAGCACCGCGCGCATGAACTCCTGCCTCCGGGAAAAGGCAATGTCCGCAGCGTCATAGTCTGCCCCTATCATGCATGGGCTTTCGAGCGAGAAGGTAAGTTACGCGGCGCGCCGCGCTCAGAAAATCGACCGGGCTTTAACAAGGATGACTTCTCGCTGAAGCAGGCGCGACTTGAAATATTTCTTGATTCTGTATTCATTAATCTGGACCCGGAGGCTGAACCGCTGGCAAACATTGCGGCAGATCTTGAAGCAGATATTCGGGCAAACGTGCCTTACCTGGATAAGTTAAACCACAGCACAGACGGCGGACTCGGACCAACTCGTATCCAGGCAGGTTGGAAAGTTGTCGTAGACAACTACGTCGAGTGTTACCACTGTGATCATGCCCATCCTGACTTCGCTGATTTAATTAGCATGGACAGCTACCAGCACGACACATTTGGCATCTGGGCGCGCCAACTCGGTTCTGAAATAAAAGCAGAAAACAGTGCCTATCCACTGAACGGCGACGAACCCGTGATGCGCTCAATGTTCTGGTATCTGTGGCCTAACACAACATTCAACATACTCCCCGGTATTGAAAGCATGAATATTTCAGCGGTTCGCCCGATCAGTCTCGAGGAAAGTGATTTCGGCGGTCATACACTGAGTATTGATGGTATCCAGGACCAGGGGCGCAGCGACTACACAGCTGATGTGCTGATACCCGAAGACATCTCACTGTGCGAGAGTGTTCAGCGCGGCCTCAAGTCACGGGGATATTCGCAAGGTCCAATGATTGTCGATGCCGAGCGCTCCGGCCGCGGCGAGCATGCGATACACCACTTTCACCGACTGGTGCAACAAGCATTGGCGTGATCGGTTTGATCTGATTAATAGCATGTTGCAAGAATCGGCTGATGGCTATTACTAGCGTCAGGTACTTCCCATCCTATCGCTATCGATAAACCGAACCTGAAAAATCACAATAAATTTTGGTGTCCGCTAAGTATCAATCAATCCGATAGAGACAGCGCCAGCCCAAACTGAATCTGCAACCACCAGATCGGTACTACCCGTGTAAGGCGCTGTCATATCCGGTACCTGCACCGTGGTTGCACCTGAAGCAAGCGCTGCAATTGTGCCGTGCGCACTGTCTTCGAATGCCGCACAATCACTCGCAGCAACCCCCATTGCGTCAGCCGATTTTAAATAGATCTCTGGATCGGGTTTTGCCCGCGTCACCTGATCGCCCCCGATCATGGATACGAAAAAGTCAGCAATGCCGGCATCGCTGAGTTGCTTCGTTACCAAATCAGAGCGAGTGGAGGAAGCAACGGCGCACGGCATACCCGCGTTTTCCAGCCGCTCGAGCAAATGAACAACCGTATCCTTGACTGGAATCGGTAGCGCCAGTCGCTCTTTTACTTGTAGCAGCGCCCGGTCATAAAACGCATCAAAATTTACTCTGTCAGCCAAACCCTTACGCAATACGGCCTGGCTTTCATTAATCCGCAAACCGATCATCTGTAAAAACACATCGTCAAGGTCTGTCAGATTGAACTCATCAGCGGTTTGTTTCAGACAGTCGTTGATTATTCGTTCGGTATCGAGCAACAAGCCATCCATATCGAAGATGACGGCTTTATAGCGTGAGCTGGTTGTCATAACAATTTACGTCTACAAGCGTTTATCAGGTCAAAAGCTTAAGAACTCTGTGCACGCTGAGTTTAGGTCACACACAAAACGAAATAGTGCTGCACGCCGCGGTGTCTGACGGGTGCTGAACGAAAATCCGATGCAGCGCACGGACAGCCACTATACTCGTTAAAGACACTACAACTATTTAACAGCAATGTGCTGATATTCTGACCACGTGCTGATTAGCGGTACAAAACATCAATAATAACGTGCGAGCCGGCAAAATGCCTGCAACTGCAACCTGACACCCCTGCCCTGTGAATCAATCTTCAACCAACGATTCAGTTTCGTACGGCCGCTTCATACTAACCAATACCCGTTGGTTGGTCGGCGGTCTGCTATTGACGCTTTGCTCAACCTTTGGCCAAACCTATTTCATCTCGTTGTTCAGTGCACAGATACGGGAAGAATTCGCTCTGACTCACGGTGAATTCGGTCAGCTCTATATGCTCGCAACACTGGCAAGTGCTGCCACACTCATCTGGCTTGGCAAGGTGCTCGATCATACGCGAATCGCATGGGTGGCGATCGGAGTTTTTGCCGGACTGGCACTATTCAGCTTATCGATGGGGTTTGCTTCGAGCACAACAGCTCTACTGGTGACTTTGTATGGCTTACGTCTGTTTGGACAGGGAATGATGACGCACACAGCCATGACTGCAATGGGGAAATGGTATGTTGCAGCGCGCGGTCGTGCGGTCGCTACAGCCGGCATGGGCTATCAGTTGGGTGAAGGTGTAATACCGGTTCTTGTCATTACAGCACTCGGTACCTTCTACTGGCGCCATCTATGGTTTGCCGCTGTTTGCATTTTGTTATTACTGGCGCCAGTTATCGGATTGCTGTTCCATCGCGAACGGATTCCCAACAGTGCAGAAGCCGATATCGCGGCTAAAGGTCATCAATGGACACGCACGGAAGTATTGCGCGATCCCCTGTTTTACTTATTGTGTTTTGGCATACTTGCACCGGCATTTATTGGTACTGCCCACTTTTTTCACTTTATTCATATCGCCGAATACAAGAACTGGGACACCACCTGGGCATCCAGTACCTATCTGGCACTCGCACTTATGACCATCACGTGGTCGTTGATAGCGGGCTGGCTGATTGACAAGTTTTCGGCAAAACACCTTTTACCGTTTTTTTTGCTGCCGATGGGCGCCGGTTGTCTGGCATTGGCCGTATCTTCAGCACCTGCAGCACTCATCGTATTTATGGTGTTACTGGGTATTTCCTACGGCCTGTCCAGCAGTCTGTTCGGTGCGCTTTGGCCCGAAATCTATGGCAGTAAACATCTGGGAAGTATTCGGGCGGTATCAATCGCCATCATGGTGCTGTCGTCAGCACTCGGGCCCGGTGCGACAGGTACATTGATGGATGCGGGTGTTTCCTACAACAACCAGCTATGGGCTATGGGTGCCTACGCACTGGGTTGCTCATTCCTGATGGCAATGGTCAGCCGACGTCTGATAGCACGCCAACAAATCAATAGCCACAAATAAGTCAGCAAGATTGACGTGACACGCTAACGCTCGAGCTGCGTCATATCAATGCCATTTGCATCGATTAGCTGACGGTACAAGGCCAGATCTTCGCGAATAGCATCAGGCATTGATGTATGCGGCACCTCACCCAACAAGCCTTTTAGACCAGCATCGTCAAAGTCATAGGCAAAAGGTAATACATCGCCGCTACAGGTCACTTCAGCTGCAGGTTCAACTGCTTTCAACGCCGCGATGAAGTTTTCAACTGTGGTGACGTCGTTGCGCAGATTACACACTTGTGCTCCCTGTAGACCGGAACGTGCACAGGCAATAAAAATGGCTGCAACATCCTTCGCGTGTTGCAAGGTCACATCGCCACGGTAACGAATGTTATAAGGCTGTCCGGCAGCGGTGGCGAGAATCGACTTTGCTATATCAGAGGTCAACCCCTGATCGCGCCCAACACCATAGACGTTGTAAGGACGCAGGCCGACACTCGGTACCTGCCAATCCTGCCAGTAGACACGGGCGGATTCTTCGTTGGCAAGTTTATAAACGCCATAAAGATTGCTGCTGGCAAGCGGTGCGCTATCAGGAATAGGCGTTTCCTTATACATGTCTGGTGGACCGAACGCCGCAGCAGAGCTGGCATACGCAAGTCCATTCACACCGTTATGGCGAGCTGCCTCCAGTATGTTAATTGTGCCAATGACATTGACTGCTGCACCACCGGGTGGATTAGCTTTGCAAAACGGGATTTGCAGACCCGCTAAATGAACGATGCGATTAATCTCTTTCGATTTGGCCAAAGACTGCACAGCATCTGTATCCGTTACATCCAGCGGCTGCCAGTCCACCGACGCCAGCGCTTTTTGATCCATCAGTAATCGCGGACGAACCGGATCAGTCGCGAGATCAGTTGCGATAACCTCAACACCTTCGGCGACTAATTGGCGGATCACCCAGGCACCGATACAACCCATGCTGCCGGTTACCAGAAAACGCTCTGCTGCTGACATCTTGTGTTTTTCCGTGTGGTTATTTATTTTTATCGGGGTTGTGTTGCCACAATGACTGATCAGTTACTCCGGCCTGATTCAACTAGACCGGGTCAAGCGTGTCAAAAAAGTCGACCGCTCCCGTCTCCAGCGAATACTCAGCCCCGACAACCTGTAAGCCGGCACTTCGGGATAGAGATTGTAAAACACCAGACTCCTGCCGCAATGTACGAACAGAAGTCGCTACATTGACTCGCACTGCGTGCGGCATAATCTCTTCATGCCGAAGTAACCGGGTTGTATCATCCAACTGATCAAGAGCTGGCAGAATTTCACCGATTATCGATTGCAATGCCGGGGTTCGTTGTTCAACTGGTTTAGAGTGCTCAGAGACGCTTGCGGCGACGGCCGCACACTGACTATGCCCAAGTACAACCACCAGACGCGCGCCGTGATGCTCTGCTGAGAATTCGATACTTTGCAATTGAGACAAACCAAGGACATTGCCGGCGACACGGACAACAAACAAATCACCCAGCCCCTGATCGAACAACATTTCAACAGGAACCCTGGAGTCCGAACAACCTAACACGATTGCGAACGGCTGTTGTCCATCGGTCAACGATTCACGACGAGCAACAGTGCCAGCGCCATGGGTCTTGCTCTCACCCTCAACAAAACGTCGATTACCTTCTTTAAGTCGGACAAGGGCGTCTTCAGCAGGTATCATGAATGTTCGTAATTCCGGCAGTTATCCAATTCGCTTAGTTTATCAATCGATACTGTCCCTGTCTTTCTGTCATGACCACCCAACAACCTGACAGCAATCAAATGTCCGACATGCCACGCTGGCCTATCGTATGCCTGGCGGTTGGAGAAACACTGGTGTGGTCAAGTACGTTTTATGTATTTCCTGCCATGCTGTTGCGCTGGGAGAGCGCTCTCGGATGGTCACGCCCGGAGCTGACGTTGGCCATGTTACTGGCATCGATTGCAACCGCATTCGCATCGCTTGCGTGCGGACGTATCATTGACAAGGGATATGGTCACTGGCAACTAGCGATCTGTACTGTGGTTGCCGGGCTGGGCATCGGCTTGTTGTCGCAAGTAACTTCGCTTGCTCAATTCTATATTCTTTGGGTGCTTATCGGCTCGATGCTCGCCGGTGCGCTCTATGATCCCTGCTTCGCCGTGGTGACACGTGCGCTCGGTGCCGGGGCAAGACGTTCTATTACAGGCATAACACTGGTCGCCGGTTTCGCCAGTACTATCTCATTTCCCCTTGCACACAAATTAAGTGACACAATCGGATGGCAGAACACGTTAATCGTTTTCGCAGCGATAGCCGTGTTCGGGGCCGCACCGTTGCTGCTTCTGGGCGGATCACAACTTGAGCGACATTACCGTGGAAAACGCGTGTCGCAGCCACAGCCGCATACAAAATCCGGCAAGAGTTTCACATTTACCCGACAGCCGCTTTTCTGGCTACTTGCCACTGCGCTAGCTCTGGGCGGCGTCGTGCATGGTTCTGTATTGCAGCATCTGATACCGATGCTATCAGAACGAGGACTGTCATTGTCTCTGGCGGTGCTCGCGGTATCTTTTATCGGCCCCATGCAGGTTGCAGGACGGGTGGTCATCGCATTGCTGGAGAAACGCATCGACAATCATGGAGCCGTGATCGTGACATTTGGCGGTATGGCGCTATCGATCACCGTGCTCTTGATCGCAATCCGACAACCATCATTGCTGTGGCTTTTCATCGTGTTGTTTGGTGGTGGCTATGGAATATTAAGCATTATCCGCCCGGTGATCGCCCGGGATATGCTGGGAGAGGCTGATTTCGGAACGAAAAGCGGCGTTCTCGCTTTCGTTTATGTTTTAGGTGCTGGCGCAGCACCGTATTTCGGATCTCTACTTTGGCATATCGGTGGTTACGGTCTTATGTTGGTAACCATGATAATAATGATGCTCTGTGCCATTGGTTTGTATTTAGCAGCAAGGCGGTTGCGGTTAAAGCAATTGCCATAATCCTATTTTCAGCAAACGGAGGTAAGTCCATGCCTGTCTATGTAGTGTCCATGATGACCGTTAACGATGCAGAAACCTATTCCAAATACACTGCCAAAACACCTGCACTGATAAAAAAACACGGTGGAAAATTTCTAACCCGCGGACAGCCAATAACGTCCATGGAGGGAACCAACTATGCAGGCAGAATGGTTATTCTTGAGTTCCCCGATCAGGCCAAACTCGATGCCTGGTACAACGATCCTGAGTATCAGAGCGCAATGAAATTCCGACAAGCTGCGTCCACCATGCACCATCTGTTGATCCAGCCCGGCAACGACACAGACGAAGCTCCGGAACCTAATCTTTAACCTTTGAGTACAGCACTATTGTTCTTTAATCGATACATTTGAACACCGTCTGAGTTCACGGTACATTGACCTGGGGAAAGCAGTTTTAGCGTCGCTGCGGGTATTCGCACACTGTTTTCCATTCACCACCAGTGCCCGTCTGCCGTCGCAGCTCACTCGATTCAGCTCAGTCCGTATATTTCTACGAATTTCGCTGAATCGAGCGACCTGCTTAGGGAGCCAGACTCTGGTGGCGAACCCTTCATGAATAGAGCAGGCTAGAGCCACCTCAAAATTGAAATTGTGCGCTCAGACAAGGCGTGTGGCGCTCGAGCAGCGCAGTTTACACGCAGTAGTAAGTGAGCAGCGCAGAACGGTACACAATGACGGATCAGCGCGCTGGACTGGGCGTCCCCGATCGATTTTGAGATGGCTTTTCTTATCCTCGGATATCTTTCTTTTTACTAATAGACAACGTGCCATCACCGTTCGCAAACCGCGATTTTTTATTGCTATTTTCCATCGGTGCACTGCAAAGTGCCGTTCGCTGGCTGGAGCTGCTGGCTTTCGGTGTCTATGTGTTCGACCTGACAAACTCTGCCGTGATTGTCACGATGGTCACGCTCGCTAAATTTGCGCCACTGGCACTGTTTGGTGTTCCCGCAGGTGTACTGCCTGCCACTTTCCCGTCCAGAAGTCTCTACCTCTACGGGCTGATATTGATGATTCTCACCAATATCCTGGGTCTGGTGCTTGTCTGGAGCGGTTCACTTTCGGTTCTGCAGATACTACTCATCTCATTCACCGGAGGTCTTTTCTGGGTACTGGACTTTCCCGTACGTCGAGCCCTGATAGGTGATGCCGTATCACAAAGTGAACTCGGGCAAACCATGGCAATCGACACGATCGCAAATAACGGCACACGAATGATTGGCCCCGTTGCCGGTGGAGCCCTGCTACAGGTCATCGGGTTGAAAGGTACTTTCGCGGTAGCAATAGGTGCATATATTCTTTGTTTTTTGCTTACCTTGCAGCTCAAGGTCGGGCGCCAGTTGATCGAAAGCCGACAGTCTGAGGCAATCCTCACAGGTGTAGCCAACGGCATAAAACTCGTCCGCAAACAAACGCTGCTACTTGCCGTATTGCTGGTGACCGTCGCGTACAACCTGTTCGGGTTTCCGGTACTGTCACTTATTCCTGTGATTGGTCGTGATGTGTTGGATCTTTCACCAATACAGGTCGGGATTCTGGCGTCGATGGAAGGTGCCGGTGCGATGGCAGGCAGTGTGATGATGTTTAAGCTGGCGGTAACTGAAAACTACCGAAAGCTCTATAGTGGTGGCCTGCTGATATTCCTTGTCGCAATAATTTTATATGCATTGTCACAGCAAAGTATTGTGATCGGGTGTCTATTGTTTATCGCGGGTGCAGGCTCCGCGGCGTTTGCAGCGATGCAGACAACCCTACTGATCCTCAATGCATCAAGAGAGTATCGCAGCCGATTGTTCGGATTATTATCACTCTCAATCGGTGCCGGTTTCTTCGGATTTATATTCCTGGGTATGCTGGTGTATTTAACAGGGGCTCAGACAGCCACCTTTCTGTCTGGCATATTCGGAATAGTGGCACTAATACTTATCGTTTACCGTTGGCCTGATATTATCGGAAAACAGCAATAGCAATAACAACAAACGAAAAGGCAAAAGTCATTACTCTGACCAGGAGCCGCCACGGTAGCGAACGGGTTATCAAACGCGTCCCGATAGCAAACGCTTTTCTACAGCAAACGCTTCTCTACAAAAGACAGCCGGTCCTGACCCCAGAAAACTTCATCGTCGATAACGTAAGTAGGCGCGCCAAATACGCCACGTTGAATGGCTTTCGCAGTATCAGCTGCATAAAGCGCTTCAGTTTCCGGCTGCTGTGCTGCAGCCAACACCTCGTCGGGATTCGCCCCGGCCTGTTCAATCAGATCAGCTAACACGGATTTGTCCGAAATATCTTTTTCATCGCGCCAGACAGCAGCCAGTATCAAACCAGTCAATTTTATAGAGTGTTGCTGAATGTCTTTCCTGTCCGCCGCCTGATCAATTGAGCGCAACGCCACAACAGTGTGTGCCGCAAGCTTCTCTACTGCCGGGAAATGAGCGGGAGTCAGATTGAGTTCAATACTGTGCTCTTCACGCCAGCGTTTGAGCTCCATCATCCGGTAAGCCTGACGTTCGGGTGCACGTTTCGGGAGTGGCAACCCACCGGTTGCTGGAAAAACTTCACCGAAATTTATCGGATGAACTGTGATCTGTGCGTTTGCCGAACCGACCATTGCTATCAATCGATCATGCCCCATGTACGTCCAGGGTGATTGCAGTGACACAAAATATTCAACAAATTTCATAGGCGTATAAACCGACGTACCGGAAAGATTCGCGTTCGGATTCGTAAATTAAGCAGGATAAGCAAACGCTTTGAATAACCTTGAATATCTTTTCTAACGACTGAACGTATCCTGGCCAGTTGCTTTTGCAGCCCGCTGCACCTGAGAGAATGTTGAAAACACAATCCAGGCAACAGCTAATTGCAACACAATCCGAAAAGTCTGCTGCATGTTTGGCTGATCACCTTGGGTAAAAAATAGAATAACAAGCGCCAGGCCAAAAACGATGGAAAAGTTCTTTCCCATAACAACAAGCATACGCGAATAGTTTCGCGAAACTATGATCAGCAAAATAAGCGAAACCACACCAAACACAAACGCAACATAGGACGCCTGCAAACTGGTAAAAAAATTTGCGCTATAACCAGTAATACCCAGCAAACCTGCAACGATACAGTACACACTCGCAAGATATCCACCGAGCATGCTCTTTTTGCTGCTTTGCTGAGCTACACGTGTTTCGTTGTCTGATCTGTTTTCTGTTTCGTTCTCGTTATTGGTCATTGCAACGCATTCCTTCATCCTGACCTGTCAGGACAAACAAGTTATTAAGAGAGCAAATCAATTAACAATCCAGTGTGTTTTTGCGCTCCCAATCACTTAAATGCGCTGCGTAATCACGCCATTCATTAGTTTTGAGTTTCACATACGCATCTATCAGCTCATCACCCAGAGCTGCACGAAGTGGTTTGCTTTTGTCCAACAAGCGAATGGCGTCCAGAAGGTTAAGGGGTAATTGCTTTGCTCCCTTCGCTTTGTGCGGCTCTTCGTACATGTTATTGAACTGTGCACGCCCCGGATCACGATTGTTGTCGATGCCATCAAGGCCGGCAGCCGTAAAACCCGCCTGCATCAAATACGGATTAGCGGCACCATCCATTAAACGCAGTTCAAAACGTCCATCATCCGGTACCCGGATCATGTGCGTGCGGTTATTGCCGGAATACGTCACTGTGTTCGGCGACCAGGTTGCCCCGGATCGGGTCACAGCACCGTTTATACGCTTATAGCTATTAACGGTAGGATTGAATAGAGCCGTTAACGCTTCCGCATTATGAACAATGCCACCAAGGAACGAGTAGGCAGTCGCGGATAAACCCAGTTCCTGTTTGTCTTTTTTATCAAGAAAAAGATTTTTACTGCCGGTTTTATTCCACACCGATACGTGTGCATGACAACCATTGCCGGTTAAATCAGCAAACGGTTTCGGCATAAACGTAGCACGCAGTTCGTGTTGTTCAGCCAGAGTTTTCACCATGTACTTAAAAAACACATGCCGGTCGGCCGTCTTCAGGGCATCATCGTAGTCCCAGTTCATTTCAAACTGCCCGTTCGCGTCTTCATGGTCGTTCTGATACGGCCCCCAACCGAGCTCTAGCATGGCATCGCAGATGGATTTGATTACCGGGTATCGGCGCATCAAAGCCTGCTGGTCATAACACGGTTTGGATTGAATATCACGCGGGTCTGACAATGCGGTGCCATCGCTATCGACCAGAAAATATTCGCATTCAACACCGGTTTTCACGCGGTAGCCTGCAGCTTCGGCTCGAGCCAACTGACGCTTTAATGCAACGCGGGGTGATGCTTCCACCTCCTGACCGTCCATCCATAAATCTGCTGCCAGCCAGCCAATTTCCGGTTGCCACGGTAGTTGAATCAAACTGTCAGGATCAGGCACGCCAAACATATCCGGGTGCGCAGGGGTCATATCCAGCCAGGCAGCAAAACCGGCAAAGCCGGCACCCTCACCTTGCATTTCGCCGATGGCGCGAGCCGGTACGAGTTTGGCGCGCAACACCCCGAACAGATCAACGAAACTGATTAGAAAATACTCAATTTTTTTGGACTTCGCGATTTTAGCGAGATCAGTTGCCATCAGGGATTACTCCGGGTTATCCGATAAGTTGTGCAATAAATTGTTGTGTACGGGTTAGCGGGTACTTATATCGTTCTTACTCCGCATGCGTCAGGTGCCGGGAATCCATGAGGTACCGGCAAGTGGCACTCCGGCCATTGCTGCCGCTTCAATCGTTAATGCTGCAAGATCTTCAGGTTCCAGATTATGTACATGCGATTTGCCACAAGCACGTGCCAGTGTCTGTGTTTCAAGCGTCAATACATTCAGGTAGTTCGCCAAACGCCTACCGGCTTTAACCGGATCGAGTCGTGCCGCCAGTGCATCATCCTGAGTGCAGATACCGGCCGGATCACGACCATCCTGCCAGTCATCGTAATACCCGGCACTGGTACCGAGCTTGTTGTATTCCGCTTCGTGGTCCTCACTATTATCACCGAGTGCAATCAACGCAGCACTGCCAATCGATACCGCATCCGCACCAAGAGCCAAAGCTTTTGCGACATCAGCACCCGAACGAATACCGCCCGAGACAATAAGCTGCACCTTGCGGTGCATGTCCAGTTCCTGCAATGCATCTACTGCAGCACGAACAGCCGGCAGCGTTGGAATACCCACGTGCTCAATAAACACATCCTGTGTTGCCGCCGTTCCCCCTTGCATGCCGTCAACCACAACCACATCAGCACCAGCTTTCACTGCCAGCGTGACATCGTAAAACGGTCGTGCGGCACCTACTTTGACATAAATCGGTGTCTGCCAATCAGTAATTTCGCGTAACTCCTGGATCTTGATTTCGAGATCGTCGGGGCCGGTCCAGTCCGGGTGGCGGCAGGCGGAACGCTGATCGATGCCTTCTGGCAAATCACGCATACCGGCAACCCGTTCAGAAATTTTTTGACCCAGCAACATGCCACCACCACCGGGCTTAGCTCCCTGCCCGACAACAATCTCGATCGCATCTGCTTTGCGCAGATCTTCCGGGTTCATGCCATAGCGCGAAGGCAGGTATTGATAGACCAGGTATTTCGACTGACCACGTTCCTCCGGTGTCATACCGCCATCGCCGGTAGTTGTACTGGTGCCCATAATCGATGCACCGCGACCGAGAGCTTCTTTCGCCTGTGCAGAGAGAGCACCGAAACTCATACCGGCGATCGTTACGGGTATATCGATCGTTATCGGTTTACTTGCAAAACGATCACCCAGTGTTACTGATGTTTCACAGGTCTCGCGATACCCTTCCAACGGGTAGCGCGACATACTCGCACCCAGAAAAACCAGATCATCGAAATGCGGTACCGTACGTTTTGCACCAAACCCGCGTATATCATAAATACCGGTTTCAGCCGCACGTTGAATTTCACGAATGACAGGCCGAGGAAAGGTAGCACTTTCGCGTAACCAGGATTTATCGACCATCAGTAATACCGTGAGAAGTTAGAAAAAAAATCGGAGTAACAAAACAGCAACAGCACACTCAACAAAACCGAAGAAGCGATCAATAACTCGACGCATTATCAACATTGAAATGATAGAGCTTACGAGCTGACCCATAACGCTTGAAATCTGCAGCTGACGTTGTAGCGCCGGATTGTTGTAACAAACGTTGCAGTAGCGCAAGGGCCTCGTCATCCATGGCTTTTTCTTCGCAATCCGTACCAAGACTGGCAACACTACCTGCAACAAAAAGTGTTGCTTCGTATATAGAGTCACCGAGTGCATCACCTGCATCACCACACACGACAAGTGCCCCTTTTTGAGCCATAAAAGCACTCATGTGACCGACGTTACCTTTTACAACAATATCAACACCTTTCATTGAAATGCCACAACGCGACGACGCATCACCGTCGATTATCACCAACCCGCCTCTTGCGGTGGCAGCACAGTATTGCGATGCATTGCCGGTGACATGCACGGTGCCAGACATCATATTCTCGGCAAGGCCCGGGCCTGCATGGCCGTTGATTTTAACTGTCGCTTCGGCATTCATACCGGCACAGTAGTAACCCACATTGCCATCAACGGTGACTGTGTGCGCATCCGTTGCACCCACTGCAATCGCATGACGACCACCGGGATTCGCGACATGCACGGGGTCAGTTACCGCACTATGAAGATGCTGATTCAGTTCACGAACAGGTGTTGAGCCAAGATCAAATGTAATCATCACGCGGCCATCCCGCTGGTGTTATCACCTTCCCAGGTATAGATACGCCCGGGTTCCGGTTCCCAGACACGTGCATTTTCAGCACCCGGCAATTGCGCAATGGCGCGAAACTCCGAGCTCATCGCAACCCAGTCAGCAGTCTCGGCGAGTACTGCCGGTTTACACGCAATAGGATCCCGTAACACGGCAAAACCGTTGCGTGTGCCAATTGCGAAAGTGTAGAAACCGTCCAGATCACGGATTGCTGCGTTTAGTGCCTGCTGTAATGTATCACCGCATTGCAATCGCCAGGTAAGGTAACCGGCTGCAACCTCACTGTCGTTATCAGTTTGAAAACGAATACCGTTTTTTTGTAATTGCTCGCGCAACCGGTTGTGGTTCGACAATGATCCGTTATGCACCAGACACAAGTCACGTCCCGTTGAAAACGGATGCGAGTGACTGGTGGTAATGGCACTTTCTGTTGCCATGCGCGTATGTGCAAGCGCGTGCGAACCTTGAAACTGTTGTAACTGGTAGCGTGCCGCGAAATCAGCGGGATGACCTTTTTCCTTGAAAATCTGGATGCGCTCACCGACGCTCATGATGCGCACATCGGCGCAATGCGTTTGCGCCCACACCTGCAGTTCCTCTGTAGAGGCACGTGCTGCAATGACACAATGCGAACCGTGCACAGCAATGTCGCATTCAGGAAACTGTGCTGAGGCGAGTCGGGTGACCTCCGTAAGACGGTCCGGTTCGTCGTGCTGTAGCGTCAGCTTGTTGGCTTCGCTACCCGCCAGAGGATCGTTGTAGATCGCGATACCTGCGCTATCCGGGCCACGCTCGCCCATTTGCGCCAGCATGTCAGCCATGTGACGACCCAAATGCTGCATAACAGCATCAGATTTTGCAAATAACCCTATGATTCCACACATATAAAATGTCTGACCTGTTCGCGCATACAGATTGTAAATGCGCATGATGACGGTGGACCAGGCGCTTGGCAAGACTTGCACCGTTGTAGTGCAGTCGATTGGCTGTTCGGCGACCCAATTCCGATAGGGTGATTAAAGGTTCATGTCTGGCTCAAGGGTGTTTCGTAAGGCCTTAATCAGCATCGAATACATTAGGATTCAGACAGGCTTTTGCGGTAACATTTCGGACACGTTCGATATATCCATCCAACCCCTTAAAAATAATAGGAGAAGATAATGGAAGAACAGCTTGCGGCAGCAGGTGTGATAATCGCGGAGGTCTATTACTACCTGACCATTCCGCTGATGGTAATCATCCATGCCGGGTTCCTCGCCTACGAGATGGGCGCAACTCGCATGAAAAATGTTTTGTCCTCTGGTATTAAAAACATACTCGCGTTCGCGTTTATGGTGCCGACTTTTTACTTTTTCGGCTGGTTCACCTACTGGGCGTTCCCGAACGGCTTGATTCCAAATGCGGAAAACCTGGCTGTGGCAATGGAATACGCGAACCCGGTCGGACAAGTCATGGGGCCACACTTGGGCGACCATGCGACAGGCGTTTTCTGGGCGGCGTTCACGATGTTTGCAGCAACCACCGCTTCCATATTCTCCGGTTCCGTTATTGAACGAATCCGTATCGGTTCATTCATTGTTCTTGCGATTATTCTTGGATCATTCGCCTGGGTTGTTGGTGCTGCCTGGGGCTGGCACGCCGGTGGCTGGCTGGTCACTGACTGGGGCTACCATGACTTCGGTGCCGCGGGTGTTGTACACATGATCGCCGGTTTCTTCGCACTGGGTGTACTGATCAACCTTGGACCGCGAATAGGAAAATTCAACGCCGACGGATCTGCTAACGATCTTGCCGGTCACAACATGCCAATGACACTCGTCGGACTGATGCTGATAATCGTCGGTTTCTTCGGCTTTCTGATGGCTTGTTTACTGTACCCCGGCGTCTGGACAACAAACGGCGAGTGGGGAACGATTTACGGCACACCAACCACACTTTCATCTCTCGGCTTCAACATCCTGATGGGTTTTTCCGGCGGTATTATTGGCGCTTGGGTATTCACCCGTGATCCGTTCTGGATGATGTCCGGAGCACTTGCCGGCATTATCGCCTGCGCATCCGGGCTTGACTTCTGGTGGCCACCACTTGCATTCCTGATTGGTTTCATCGGCGGTGCAATCCTGAAACCGTCTGCACGTTTCTTTGAAAACCTCGGCATCGACGACGCTGTGGGCGCAGTTACAGTCCACGGTACCGTCGGAATATGGGGTGTCCTGTCAGTCGGCATCTTCGCCAGTGGTTATGGTTCGCTGGCTGATGCAGGCTCTGTACCGATTTCGTTCATCGGCCAACTCGTCGGTGTCGGCGTTATGTTTGCGCTGGGATTTGTCCCCGGCTATGTGATTTCACTGTTATTCCGGATTTTCGGTGTTCTCCGGGTTCCGCATCATGTTGAAGTTGCAGGTCTTGATCCGGTTAAAGTACCCGGCATGGCGTACCCGGAAGGTATCCCGGTATCGCCCGCGTCACAACAGTAATAAATACTGGTGTGATAAACGCCTAACCGAGATTGCCGGTCGGTGCAGTGAACACATTGCATCGATCGGTTTACGAACAAATTTTCTTACGACCAAAGCAACAGGTCGTTAAATAAACATTTGGAGAAATTTATGATAGGTGCACCCGGCGAATGGGAACAACTGGTCGCAGACCAAGCCGCCTTCTACACTGGTGTTGGCGGCGGCGAAGTAATCTGGACTCTCGCAGCAGCGGCAGTCTGCGTGCTTGCCATCATCATTGGCGGTATCCAGGAAGGTAGCAAGTTTCGTAGATACAAGTAACGTCAGAAGTAAAACAAACAGATTTCGTTGACAGTTAATCTGTCAACGACTGTTCCTTCAAAAAGCCAGCGACGGAATTAACTTTAATACCCGTCGCTGGCTTTTTTTTCGCCTGCATCACGTAAATTCAAACATCGAATGTGAACCAAGCTGTTAAGTTCGCTGCAAACCTGGCACAACGTAACTCGGTTATAATCGAGGCTCATCGAATAGCTAACACTGTTAAGCGTCTTTTCTCTCTCGTGCTTCAGACTCTCCAGACTCTTCTGCTGTTCTCGTTTTTCACTTCGCAAACCGCGCTAGCCCATAATGTCACACCCGGCGATGCCGGATATATCCAGGAAATCTGGGGCATACATATTGTGCCCTTTATGTATCTGGGTGCTAAACACATGGTGACAGGTTACGATCACATCCTGTTTTTACTGGGCGTCGTGTTCTTTCTTTACCGGATGAAAGACGTAGCACTCTACGTCAGTTTATTCGCGGTCGGTCATTCCATAACG
>CALFCF010000061.1 GCA_937951345.1 uncultured Granulosicoccaceae bacterium | reverse complement strand
CGAACCCTCCGCTAAACTGTGGTGTGAACCCAACTCTCTATTAATATCTTATGCTTCGACAGTTAATCACCCTGGTTACAGGGTATCAAATTTTAAAGTAGATTTGGCGGAGAGAGAGGGATTCGAACCCTCGATACGGCGTGAACCGTATACCAACTTTCCAGGCTGGCTCCTTCGACCACTCGGACACCTCTCCGCATATTCAGCACATACCCTGTGCCTGACAGGCTGTTGAAACTATTCAGATCCCTTAGGGGTATAGATCGGTGAAGGGAAATGCGCAACATTGCCTTCCAGATCGGCAATTTTGGCAGTACCGCGTTTTTCAACTTCATCAATACGAACAACCGAATGCATCGGAATTATCGTTTGTTTCACTCCCTCAAACTCGGATTTTAGCTTTTCTTCCGATGGATCGACAACCACACCGTTTGAGGTATCGAAAACCAGATCTTTTAGTACGACAAAACCATACATATCGCCCTGAAAACACTGCTCTGCATAGACTTCATACAGCTTATCCTGCGAGATGAAGCGGACTCGATATAGTCGCTTGTCGTTCATGCTGGCAATTGCCTCTTGTGCAGATTCATTCAGTTCGA
Source organism: uncultured Granulosicoccaceae bacterium (assembly GCA_937951345.1). Lineage (GTDB taxonomy): Bacteria > Pseudomonadota > Gammaproteobacteria > Granulosicoccales > Granulosicoccaceae > CALFCE01. Next base: position 29,541 of record CALFCF010000061.1, on the reverse strand, counting down.
TGCCGATGACCTACACAGATGTTACGTTGAGCGATCAGTACAGGTGAAAGGCCAGCCGGCGATGGTACGACAAATCAGCACAATTGACACCCGTCGATTTGTCAGGACTTTACCTGTACCTGCTGCCGACGAGGTTTTTTGTTACGGGTTTTACGCGCTGCTTTGCGCTTATGTCGGGGATGGACAGGTACGGCTCGTAGTCCGCTGGCTGAAGCATCAAGCGGTTTTAGACCGACAGCCTGGCGCAAGTCTGTCACCTGTGCATCGGTTAAATCAGCAAAACGCCCGCGGCCCAAACGTTTCGGCAGCAGCACCGGACCGTAACGGACACGAATAAGGCGGCTTACGAGCAGCCCCTGCGATTCCCACAGTCTGCGAATTTCGCGGTTGCGTCCCTCACGCACAACGACATGAAACCAGTTATTAGCACTGTCACGGTGTTGTTCTTCTGCCCGGACACGATCAAATGCAGCCAAACCGTCGTCTAGTTCAACACCACTGCGAAGTCGTTCCAGCATCGGCTCGGTGACTCTGCCGTTTACGCGCACAGCATACTCACGCTCGATCTGACGGGACGGATGCATCAACGCATGGGCAAGTTCACCGTCTGTTGTCAGCAGTAGTAAACCAAGCGTGTTGATGTCGAGTCGACCAACGGATATCCAGCGTCCGCTACGAAGCTGCGGCAAACTATCGAATACGGTTTTTCGATTTTCAGGATCAGAGCGCGTGGTTATTTCACCCAATGGTTTGTGGTAGGCAATCACCCGGGACGCTGCGGCATCATCTGCAACGACACGGTAAAAACGCCCGTCAACCGTCAAATTGTCGTTGATGCTGGCACGCTCTCCTAAGGATGCCGGCTGCCCGTTAAGTTTGACTTTACCCGCCGCTATCCAGCGTTCGAGTTCCCGCCTGGAGCCGAGACCGGTGTTGGCCAGAATTTTTTGTAATCGCTCAGCCATGGAAAATAGGATGCGCCCGCAGGTGGTGACCGGGTTTCCAGTGGAAACCGAGAAATGAAACAGAAGCGCAGATTCTACCAAATCGGCGCTAGCTGTTATGATCGTATTCAACAATACGGGAAAATGATCCGATGACTGGCTCGCAGTTTATAGCGCTGAATATAGCGGTACTGACAATTTCTGACACCCGCGGTGAGGCTGAGGACAAATCCGGCAAGCTCATTAGAGAGCGGCTTGAATCCGCCGGGCACCATTGCGCCGAAAAAGTCATTGTTCGTGACGATAAATATGAAATCCGGGAGGTGGTGTCACGCTGGATTCGTGAGCCGGGCATCAATGCGATTGTCTCTACCGGCGGCACCGGGATCACCGGCAGAGACGGCACGCCGGAGGCCATTCGCCCGCTACTGGACAAGGAAATAGAAGGGTTTGGCGAAATGTTTCGCAACCTGTCCTATCAGGAGATTAAAACATCGACATTGCAATCCCGCGCGTTAGCCGGTGTGGCCAACTCCACCTTTATATTTGTCTTGCCCGGCTCCTCCGGCGCCTGCGCGCTGGCCTGGGAATCGCTGATTGTCGAGCAACTCGACAACCGCACTAAACCCTGCAATCTGGTCATGCTGATGCCACGCCTCAACGAAACCTGAGCCTGTCTTCCGACCTTCTTTGACAGACTCACTGGCAATTGTGCATGACATTATCCTGCCACTTGGGGAACACTCTGTGACGTAACCGACGTTTGCAGCAGTGGCCAGCGATCGCGAGGCAGAATTCGAGCCTTTAACCGACTGGAATGACACGGTACTTGCACTCCTACAGGGGTGTTTTTTGTCGCTTCATTTTTATCGCTGCAAGCGGGTCGTTCGGCTACTCAAAGCAGCTACCACCCTTTTGCCTGCGGGGGCATCGGCGGGTACCTGACCCCGACGCAAAAGCGCGTCGGTCGCAGCCTCGACAGGACTGCGGCGAGGTGCTGTAGCGGGGTTCATTTGCCCCGAGCGCAGCACTTGCTCGTACTTATTATGCTGTTTGCCGTATCAGCGGTTTCGATGGGCGCTGTATCTGCATCCGAAGCACAAATTGCAGGTACTCGATCAGTATCGACACTAACCCCAACAACAAACACGGACTCCAAACATTTTCGGTCAACAGCTCGCCCGTCAGATGATGTGTCGACGCAACACACACACCAGTTGATCTTAAAACCACGGCATCCAATACAACCACAAGCACTATGGCAGGCACTTAACACTGTGCTCGCTAAACACCACTCTGCTCTGCAATCGCTAAGGCGCATGTCAGGCGATGCCTGGGTGGTTTCCATATCAGGCCGGATTGATCAATCCGTAGTGTCGAGGCTGATGAACACCTGGCAACAACGTCGGTTGATTGACTATGGCAACTACGACTATCAAGTTGTTCCGAACAGTGTTCCTGACGACACGCTGTTTGATGAGCAATGGCAGCTTAGCCGGGACACTGAACAGTTCGCTGCACTTAACGTGTTACCAGCCTGGGAAATTACGCGCGGTTCTGCATCGGTTATCGTCGCTGTGGTCGACACCGGTGTGCGTTTCGAACACCCGGATCTGAGTGGTCGTTTGTTACCCGGTTATGATTTCGTCTCCGCAGTCAACGCTTTCAGCACATTCAATCGCGTGCCTGAGCACCTTGATTTTGTCAAAGCGCATGACGGCGACGGGCGCGACACAGATGCGACTGACCCGGGTGACGGCGTGGATGAACTGACGCACTCGGTGATGCAACAACACGATATTGATTGCCCGTTACAAAACAGCTCATGGCACGGCACCGCAATGGCCTCCCTGATCGCCGCCAATGGCAACGACGGACAGGGCATGACCGGTGTTGATCACCGTGCAATGATACTCCCGGTTCGCGCCATCGGTCGTTGCGGAGGCAGGCGATCTGATTTGCTGGACGCGATTCGATGGGCGGCCGGTGTTGATGACCCTGCACTACCGGTGAACCCGACACCAGCACGAGTTATCAATCTGAGTCTTGGCATTGACGACGCCTGTTCGAGGAGCGATCAGGCGGCGATCAATGACGCAGTTGCCGCTGGTGCAATCGTCGTGGCAGCAGTAGGAAATCTGGCCCGCGATCTCGATCTCGCACCTTCATCGCCGTCCCACTGTCAAAACGTGATCGGCATAACCGCTGTCGACTCCTACGGCCAACGTGCCAGCTACAGTAACTTCGGTATTGACGCCGATCTGGCAGCCCCCGGCGGAGAAACCCATGCGAGCGATGACAGACCGGTACTGATCGCAACCAATACCGGTCTGCAACAGGCGCAAGCTAATGGCAGCTCCTACCGGTTTTCAACGGGTACCAGCATCGCCGCGCCGATGGTTAGCGGCATTGTCTCTCTTATGCTCAGCGTCAACCCATCATTGACCAGTGCCGAGGTAACCGCGATATTGAAGACAACCAGTCGCCCGTTCCCGACGGCTGATCAAGCCGCCCGCAATGGCGCCGGCACCGACAACGTTACCTGTGACCTTACAAGCTGTGGCAGCGGGTTGGTGGACGCGTATGCAGCAGTCAGCGCTGCACTGAATTTTGATCGGGAAAACCCGGGTGAATTACTCGCCAGAGCGATTCTGGATGATCAACCCGTGTTCATATCCGGCTCCGGCGGTGGCGCCGGCTGGATTACACCGTGGCTTCTGATGGCACTGCTGTTGACGAACTTACGTCACATGCTGCAGCGCGTTCGATGGCAACGAAGACAACGATCTCTGACCTAGAGCGTTGCCGTGGATCGCGGACAAGCTTCACAGCCTGTTGCAAAGCTTTATTGATCCATCAACTGGAAGCTATCTCAAAATTAAGATCGTGCGCTCAGGCAAGGCGTGTGTCGCTCGAGCAGCGCAGTTTACACGCAGCGAAGTGCGGCACACAACGAAAGATTAGCGTGCAGGACTCGGCGTCCCCGATCAATGTTGAGATGGCTTCTAATCAGAAAAAGCCTTCATTTATTTCGACAACATCGCCCGGACCAATGGGTGAAGACAAGCGTATACGTTTTTTATTCTGGTCCGGTGAGTCGGCACGGATAACAAACATTTTACGCGCAGACGCCCGGTCAGTAAGACCACCGGCGAGCGCGATTGCTTTATCAAGTGTCAGTCCCGGCTGATAGGCATAACTACCGGGAGAGCGTACCTCGCCGGCGATAAAGAACGGCCGGTATTCTTTTATCGATACGTTTACCGATGGATTCACCAGGTATCCATCTTTCAATGCTGCTGTGATTTCACGTTCGAGCTGTACCGGGGTTTTTCCGGTAACTTTCAGCGCACCCAGATACGAGTAATTGATCTCACCGCTATCACCAATTGTGGCATCCATAGTCAGATCAGTTTCGTCAAACACCAGAATCGATATTTCATCACCGTTATCGAGCACGTAGGCATCAGGGTCAACCAGATTAACTGACGGGTCCGGCGCAAAGTCAACTTCACTTTCGGTTAGCGCCGGGTTACTCGCCGTCGTTTCCGGCACCGTTTCTGGAACCGTTTGCGGTGTCGTGGTCGGAGGAGCAGTCTCGTACGGCACATTGGCATCAGGATCTTCAAACAATGATGCACAGCCACTCACCAGCAGGCTGCTGACACAAACCACCGGCAACAAACTTTTCTTGATTGTATTTCTCAAGCCGTTATCTCCTTTCCCAACGCTATTTTTAACCACATCTTTGGTGTCTGTGGTGTATTCGGTAAATGCCCGGGGTGTAGCCGTGCTCAAATAAGACATTTCAAACTCCGCAACAGCAGTGTTGTGCATATTCTATGTAAAAGTAGTTCGCGGTAATTAATAACCGCGGAACCTGCTCACGCGTACACACCCTGCCTTTGTTATTCACTCAACATAAATCAGTCAATCCAGGCTCCCGAGACGTGCTTCCGGCGTATCTCGTGGCAGATTCCAGACAAATCGCTGCTGGAAGGCATATTTGCAAGCCTTGGTCCGACAGCTACTTACAGAGTGTAATACATTGCAGCTCAGTCGCTGCATACCGCTCTATTATATTGTGAAATCATACAGTTGCGATAGTCGATTCAATTCCGTTCTGAGCTCTGGCCGCAGAATCCAGATGAGCACTTGTCCACATTTTCAACGACTTGCGACCCGCAGGGCCCGAACCGTCAATTAGCGGTTGAAAACCGTGGCTCAATCAATCTACACAAATCGCCCAGCATGGTGGTGGCGAAAACTCCCGGGGGCAATTCAAACGTTAATTCCAGGGTCTTTGTATCCAGCCAGTTCCAATCCAACGCCTCAGGTCGGACTCGAAGCGCTCGACGCTGATGACGCAGCCCCAACTCCTCGCTAAAGGAAGTACTGAATCGATCAACGATGTCTACACAGAGATGGTGTTTTGATAAGTCACGATCCAGAATGCCTCGTTCTACACGCCACCACTCGGCGAGACCGGCCGGCTCGTTGCCTACACAGCCGGCAAGCGCAGCACTGGTTGAAATCTGGCCATTCAACAAACGCGATCGAATATCCCTGTCATCCGCCCCCGCGATGAAAAAGCTGCGACTGTTTCCCACCAGCAACGGTTCTCCGGTAGACGCAGTGAGCCAGGTATTTTGTCTGACCCGGCTGGCGCATATCAGGTTAAACAGAAAACTTCGAAATGCAGAAACGGCAAATGTCTGCGGCTGTGACAGTCGGCGCTGGCGCGCCTTTTTACCCACCTGGCGAATTGAAGACTTACCGTTTATCAGTTTCTCTGCCGTGCGCAAATTGCTGCCACCCCGACCAAAACGTTGCAGGCCAAAGTAGTTCGGGAATCCGACCGACTGAATACGCTGAAGGCGTTTGTCCACAGATTGCTGCAGGTCTAACGCACAATGCGTTTCAGACTTAATATTTGTTGCACTTACAGATTGGCCGTCTGGCGGCAAACTCTCGCTGAATTGACAATCGCGAAGAACAACCCCGAACCGATTACCCCGATGAGTACCCGGGCGCAGTTTGCGATGGTGCCGCACGACCTTCAAAACCGCGACATCACTGTCGGCGTTGTCGGCAACCTTCCGGTCCAGGAACCGTCCCATCGATTCATGCCAATCGTCAACACCACTGGTAGAGGACACGCCCGCATCACTGGCTTTTGACTGCCGCCGCTGCGCTGCGTTAAGCGGGGCACTAAACCACTGATCCGTCACAGCATGGACATCTTTCAAACCACAATAACCGACGTTATGCTCACGACAGCCAATGAACTGCGCAATCATGCGTTGTACGTCGCTGGTGCCAATACCACGTTTTTGTATGTGTATGGCCAAATGCTCGCCAACACCCGCCGACTCTCCCGTTTCGCCCGATTTGCCAGGGGTAAACGGCAAGAGTTCGTGCACCTTGAAATCGTCGGCAGAGTACTTGAATCCCGCGGAGATATCCGGTACCGATAAGCAATCATCAGTATCATACGCACGCGGCAACTGCTGCATCAGTCGAAAGGCGGTTTGTGCGAAATCAATTTGATTCACCGGTTTGTGTTCATTATGATCGGATTCATCGGATTCGCACACATCCGGCACGTGGACATGTGCTTCGCCGTCGGTATATTTGCAAAACGTTGTATAGAACTTAAAAAATATAACGTAAAACGATAGAACATTTGATCGTCTAACGCGGCATTTGTGCCCAGCGATATACAAGTGCTGGTCTTTATACATTCAACTATTGTCAATGTCTCAATATATTGAGATTTGGAAACCTCAACTATGGAATCATTCAGCCATCTTTCGGTTACAGACGCCAGCGCGATAATGAAACGTGCTGAAACAGTGGTTGTGGATATTCGCGATACAGAGAGTTTCAAACAAGGACATATCACTGGAGCAAAGCGTCTGGACAATGAAAATCTGGCTGATTTTTTACGAGATACCGACTATGACTCGCCCGTTATTGTGTGTTGCTACCACGGTAATTCCAGTCAGTCAGCAGCACAATTTCTGGTTGAGCAGGGTTTCGAAGAAGTCTACAGCCTGGATGGTGGTTTTACTGAGTGGTCAACCACCCATCCCGATCAAGTGGCGCGCTTGGCTGGATAGTTTAACTCGATAACTCGTTTCAGACAGATCCTTTAATACAAGATAGCGTGTCAGTTAATCTGCCGTTGCATCAACACAGAATCAACCCAGTCACCGAATTTAAAACCGACCTGTTGTAAGACACCCACTTGTCTGAAACCCGCCTGCTCATGCAGACGAATGGAAGCGGTATGTTCCGATCCACCAATCACTGCCACTAACTGATGCCACTCACCTTCCGATACCCGGCTAATCAGTGCGTTCAAGAGTGTTAATCCGACTCCGCGGCGTCTCGCCCAACTAGCCACATAAACGGTATTTTCGAGTGTGTACTGATAAGCCGGTCGTGCTCGATAAGGGCTCGCGTAGCAATAACCGGCAACCGTTTCACCTTCTACAGCAACCAGATAGGGCAGCTCTTGTTCAGTTATAGCGAGAAATCGCGAGCGCATCTCGTCAACGTCCGGTGGTTCAACTTCGAACGAAGCCGTGCCTTCCAAGACTTCGACTGCATAAATTGCTTGCACGGCTAACAGATCTTCCGGCCTGCAGTTTCTTACTTCAATTGTCATGCTGGGGAGAAAACGCGAGAACTGCCAGACAGGGTGCCAAAAAAACACACCTGTGGCCAGTTGGTTGATTACAACCTGGTATTTTCAGCTGAGGGAGATAACAAGGACAATTGCGGCGCCCCTCAACCGGGGCCGGTAGTCTTGATCGTTTCTGTGATCGCTTCCGTGATCGTTTTGGTGCGCACCATCAGAATAGAAACAGGATAGAAACAGGATAGAAACCCTGCAGCGTAACGGACCACCAGCAGGCTACGTCAGCACATAATATTGCGCGATGACGTGTATCAAGCCTGACGACGACGGCTTGTCAGCAAACACATCGGCGCATCGAGTAACTGTTACAACCGGCTTAAATCCGATCAGGAATTACTGTCGATAAAATTGAACAGCGCGTCCTTGCTAATCAAACCGGGTTGCGCGGCCATTAACTCATTGTCAGGGCTGAACAACAGATAGCTCGGCGTCCCTCTGAAAGGCTCTTCAGTCATTATCTGAAAATTAACGGCCACTACCGCAAGTTCGCCAATAAAGTTCGGGTAGACAGGTTCATGACGATTCAGAAATCGATTGGCGTTTGCCAGTCCTTTTCTTCCATCCACCGAAATCCCGATCACGTTAAAATCGTGTGAGCGTTCGTTGTGTGCTTGCGACATGACCGGCGCCTGCTCACCGCAAACATGACAAGCTGCCTGCCAGATTTTTACCAGCGTCCATTTGCCATTATTGAATTCAGAGGCAAAGTCAGCAGGCTCACCGTGTTTGTCCAGCAAATCGAAGAAAGGTGCAGCATTCGATACAGCTGCAACATCCGGCTCGTTAGCTAACCCGTAGCCGGCCACAAGCAGCGACAGACACGAAGCGCCAATCAAGGTAGCAGCCTTTTTCACCAATTGACGAGGTGCGGACCGGAACAAAACAACTTGTTCTTGAAATCTATCCGTGACACACGAAAAATTCACAGTTTATCTCCTGAATAGAATTGCTATTTGCTCAGCTGCCAACAGCCGATGGTAGTACAACGTAAATTGGTAAAGTCGGTGAAATCTCGATGGGTTAGCGGTGAACGAACTCAAAGGTCGTGGTTCAGTACACAGCTGCTTTCAACTACCCGTTCGAATTATCGCCAGATACTGTTGCCAGATATGGGCCATCCACCAGAGTTAACCGAGGTTAACTATGCGACACTCCGCAGCACGTTGAGCCCTTTGAGCTGATCGCTTCCAGTGTCATGTTCCGGTGTTGAAATCTATCTGCACAGTAGAAGAAATCGTACCGGCAAAGTTCCCGCACTACCGCACATATTGACAAAAATCAGCTATTACTACAGAAAATGTAGTGGTTTTGTAGACAGTGCACATTTGATCTCACTATAGAGGTGACGTAATGCCGAGGCTATTGACTGCGATCTGCACCAAAACGCATAGAGTCAGTGCTATATAACCTCAGACGATCTATTCGAATATAGTTATAGTGGCTTTTTAATTCGCTACGAAACAATTTTTAATAAACTCCGTACAAAGTTCACGATCATCCAAACCGGACATTCGCACATGGTGCAGTTTGTTCAGCAGATTTTTCGGCAACTTTTACTACAACTACTGCAATTTTCAGCCTACCTGGGAGCAAGCCCCGTCTTACTCACTCAGGCATGATACGTGCGCCAAAACCAGACCGACAAACATTGGTTGTCTTTTCTGTCGTACTGCACAAGAACGCATTGATTCCGGGCTAATGACATCCGAAGCAGACTTGCAACATAAATCTGTATGCGTGACAGAGACTACCGATCAAGGTAGCAGCTCAGGCGTGGTACTGACGCCCTGTGCGACTGACAAAGCCCAATCCACTTGTTTTAACTTCCAACTGTTCGCCGCAACGAATCGTCGGCTGCACACATTTCTGTTCACATTCTCGCTGTTGATACTAGTGATGCCGGTACAACCGGTTGCGGCATTTGACATAAAGCTTGTCGGTGTCCCAAAAGATCTACGTGAGGTGGTCCTCGCGACAATTGAGCAACCCGACAGTGATGATCAGGAAAGTATCGCAGAATTTATCAGCGATGTGCCTGAGCTTGTTCGTACCGCGATGCAGTCTGAGGGATACTACAACAGTAAAGTTGCAATCGAACCGCAGACTGATTCACTAACTGTAACCGTTCAGACCGGACCACCGGTTAAGATTTCGCAACTGATCGTCATCATCGAAGGTGATGCCCGCATCGACGGAGAATTTATGCCGGTGATTGGTCAGATTCCATTGCGACGAAACAAAATTTTCCGCCACGATGACTATGAGAAAGCCAAGGACATTCTGTTCGACCGTGGCCAGGATCGTGGCTATTTCGACATGGAATTCAAAAAATCACAGGTACGCATAAGTCGTAAGAAAAATACAGCAGAAGTCCATATTCAGGTAGATAGCGATGATCGCTACACGTTTGCTACCGTGGAGTTCAAATCCGACTATTTCAGTGATGAATTTTTGCGTAACTATGTTCCTTTTGAATATGGTGATCCCTACGAGTCAGCCTCGCTCGCAGAACTGACACGGGACATGCAGAACACCGGTTTTTTCGGCACAGTGAAAGTAATACCTATACGCGGCGACTTGTTCGGACAGCAGGTTCCCATCCGCGTGGAAGTTGAACGGCGTACCAAAAACCTGGTCGGTGTTGGTGTCGGGTTTGCCACAGACACAAGCTATCGCGGGAAATTAACCTGGAATAAACCATTGGTTAACAAACGCGGACACTCGTTCGATGCAGAACTCGGTGTGTCCACCATTAATCAGAACCTGAGCTTCCAGTACCGGGTACCACGCAACAACAATCCGCTCTACAATTTCTGGTCATTCGAAACAGGCATTCTCAACGAAGAAGTTGAAGAACAACGCAGTTTCCTGAGCACAGTAAATATTCAGCGGATCCGGCGAACCAAGCGTGACTGGACTGAAAGCCTGTTTATACGTTGGGAGAGAGAACGCTACGAGCTGGGTGATCAGCGCGATCGTATAAATCTTCTTTTACCGGGCTTTAGCTATGCAAAAAACAGAAGTACCGGATTTCCATTCCCGGTCAAGGGTTACAGTGTGTTGGCCACATTTTTTGGCGGATTGGAAGGTCTTGGGTCAGACATCAACTTTCACAAATCTGTTGTCAATTTTAAATATCTGAAAAGCATCAGCAAACGGGATACCTTCATCGTTTCCGCCCAATACGGCGCCATTAGTGCCAGCGAGTTCTCCCGTGTACCGACATCGCAACGTTTTTTCGTTGGTGGTGACAGGACGATTCGCGGCTTCCCGTTTCGTACACTGTCTCCGGTAAACGATGAAAACGAAGCGATTGGCGGACGTTATCAGGAAGTAGTGGGCATTGAATACAACCGGCGCTTTAAAGATAAATTTGCATTTGCATTGTTCACAGATGCCGGGCGGGCGTTCAATAATTTTGATGCCGCCTATCAGGTGGGTGCAGGTTTCGGTCTACGCTGGTATTCACCAGTAGGTCCTTTCAGAATCGACTTCGCGTTTGGTGTTAGTGAAGACGATCCGCCGTTTGAGCTGCACTTGTCGCTCGGGCCGGAGCTCTAGCCAGCGTGATTAAAAAACTACTTCTGTCTGCTTTGTTTCTCATAGTCATGCTGCTGGTGATTTTTATCGGCTCTGCCTACTTCATGCTGGGTACTGATCGGGGATTCAAGTGGACAACAACTCGACTACAGAATTTCGACGAACGACTCTCGTTGGCGCCAACTACCGGAAATCTGGATACCGGCATCGGAACTGATCAAATTCAGTGGCAGGACGACAAACTCGACATAACCGCCGACGGGATTGAATCGCGCTGGCGTTCAGGCTGTCTGCTGAAAACACATTTCTGTCTTGAGTATCTGAATATCAAGACATTGCGAGTAGAACTAAAACCAGGCGACACATCATCAAACAGTACACCTGCGGTGATAGAGTTACCTGATATTTTACTGCCGCTTCGCATCACTGCAGATGAGTTGCATATAGAACGCTTTGAACTGCAGCCTGCGCAATCCGGAGAAGCAAAAGAACCACTGGTAATTGAAGATATCCGGCTTAGCCATGCAGAGGCCTCCGGTTCTGAGATAGCGTTTGACAAACTGGTATTCGCTCATCGTAACTACGACGTTGAATTAGGCGGTGGTATCAAACTGAAAGGTGAGTACCCAATCGATATCGATGTCAATGTGATTGCCACCGACGTCTATGAAACCCATGACTTTAAACTGAATGCGCAATTAGATAATACACTGACTAACCTTGATGTACATGCGGGTCTATCAGGTGCCGCGCATGTATTGCTCAACGCAGACGTACAGCCGCTGCAGCCCACACTGCCATTACGCGGTAATTTGACTTGGAAGGAAATTGGCTGGCCACTGGACACGCGCGACGTTGTCAAATCGAATAACGGGCGTTTGATTATCGCTGGAAGTCTAGACGACTACCACTTGCGACTGGAAACTGCTCTTGAAGGTAGTCAGGTGCCGTCAAGCGAGCTTAAATTGAAAGGTCGCGTTAACACTGAACGCGTGTTGTTACCGGAAGTTGATCTTGTACTGCTTGACGGTGTCGCGACAGCATCAGCCGCCCTCTCCTGGCACAGCGGCTCCCATTGGGTTGCCGATCTTGTTTTTCGACAACTCAATCCCGGCAAGCAATGGGAACAAATGCAGGGGCAGCTGGATGGCAGCATGCAAGTGCGCGGTTCAGCTGACAACGGCAGTTGGGCGACCATAATAGATAACACAGATATCACCGGTGAGCTGCGCGGGTTTCCATTCAGTTTAACCGGTTCTGCGGCGCGTACACGTAGCGGCAGCTGGGTGATACCAAAAATAAATCTGGCCAACGGCGCGAATAATCTGGTGTTGGCAGGATCCGCCAGTGATGAGCTAGACATCAATCTGGATATGGATTTCGCCACAATTCATACATTGATACCGGGAATCGCCGGCAATATTAAAGCCACAGCAAATATCAACGGACCGGTTTCTTCACCATCGCTTGTGCTTGGCGCAGACACATCATTATTGAAAGCAGGCAACGCACTTTTCAGAGACCTTGAGATTGAAGCAAATGTTCAGGATGCCGGTCAATCCACCAGCGATATAAAAATCAACATCGGCAGATTAACCAGTGGCGGACAGGAAGTGGATTCGATCGTTGCACGCTTAACCGGTACTCGGGACGATCACAACATCGACTTCTCTCTTAACGGACCACAAGACACCGCTGTAAAACTACTGGCAACCGGCAAACTACCAGACGTACCTGAAAGCACGTATCCGTCAGGTGACTGGCTTGGAAGTCTAAGAAGTGCGTCATTAACCCTGCCGGGGCATCAGCTGCAGCTGTCCAATCCTGCGGGTATCAAATGGCAACAGGACAACAAGCGGGTCGAAGTCTCCGCGCATTGTTGGCAAGATCAAAATGCGTCACTGTGCCTTAAGGACAATATCACCGGATCACCCAGTGGAACGGCGAATGTGTCGATAGAGAATTACCGGTTGCGACGACTCGATCAGTATCTTGGTGACAAAACCCGATTGGAAGGTCGACTGAGTGCGGATAGTGTACTTAACTGGGATACCACAAAAGAAGATGGCTTCTCTGTCGAACTGACTGCGGCAATCGATAATGGTGCGGTGGTAGTGATGCCAGCAACACAAGACCAACAACCGCTCAGACTGCGATATGAAACACTTAACCTGAAAACTCGCGCTGACCCGTTTACAGTGGTATCCGAACTCTCACTTACCTCACAGCAACTCGGTTCGGCTAACATCGACTTGACACTGAACCCGAAGAATCCGGATAAGGAGATACTCGGTAAAGTTGCATTGCAAGGACTTGACGTCAAACTTGCCCGCCCGTTCCTTGCCAACTTTGATGAAGTCGACGGCCGGATTGACGCATCAGGCGATATCAGCGGCACGCTGAGCGAGCCAAACTTTACCGGCGAGGTGGTTTTATCGAACCCGGTACTGTTATCAGACGATTTACCGTTAGGTATTGAAGGGGGACAGTTCACCGCAAAAATCAACGGCCAGCAAGCCGCGCTTGATGGTACGTTCGACACCGGCAAAGGTGAACTCAGCATCGATGGTGACGCGGGCTGGCAGCGTGACACATGGTCCGCTACGCTTAACGTAAATGGTGAGGGCCTGTCCATCAGGCAAAAACCATTGGTCTCCTCTGAGGTCAACCCCGCCTTACGCATCGTCTTGTCACCAGAGAAAATCACTGTCTCCGGCACAGTGGATGTTCCAGCCGCAGTTGTCGATATCAAAGAGCGCGATGTCTCGGCAGCATCGTTGTCCGAAGACGTCATTATTATTGAAGACGAGGATCTTGCAAAAAGCTCATCAGAAGATGCTGAAAATGATGCGACACCCGGTGGACCTGATATTGGTACAAATATAACTGTCAACCTCGGCGACCAGGTCAACTTGCAGGGTTACGGTCTCAACGCACGACTAACGGGCAACATTCAGGTTAATAAAAGCAACGATGATCCGCCTCAACTTGGCGGCCAGATCAATATCGCTGAAGGCTTCTATAAGTCCTACGGACAGGATCTTGAAGTAACCGATGGTCAAATTTTGTTCATTGGCCCGATCGAGCAAACAAGACTTGATATCAGCGCCGTCAGAACAATTGACAACGAGGACAGAGTTGCCGGTCTTCAACTCGGTGGCCCGATTGCCGACCCCACCGTAACGCTCTTTACCGAACCTGCAGACAAAACGCAGGAATCGATCCTGTCCTACATAGTTCTTGGGCGCGATCTCGGTGGGTCCAGCACCTCGGAAGAATCAAGCCTGCTGGCACAGGCTGCAGTTGCCCTGACGGTACGCCAGGGTCGTGGCTTTGCTACCGGCTTTGCAGAAAGTCTCGGCATTAGCGACTTTCAGATCGATGCATCCGGCAGTGGTGACGATACACAGGTTGTTGTTAGTGGACGCTTGTCACGCAAGCTGTTACTGCGTTATGGTCGCAGTGTGTTCGCCCCTGATCAAACACTGTTTCTACGTTATGACATCAGTAAACGTCTTTATCTGGAAGCAGCACAGGGCATAGAGCGTGCCGTGGATCTTTTTTATTCTTACTCTTTCTAGTGCGACTAGCATCAATGACAAACAGCGATACCAGCCAACAGCCTGACTATCAGCTGATCGATAGCAACGAATCACTGAAAGATTTCTGCACCGGTATTTCGCGCAACGACTATCTGATAGTTGACACAGAATTTCTGCGCGAGAAAACCTACTATCCGGAACTCTGCCTGGTGCAGTTGAAACAGCGTGAACATCTGGCATGCATTGACACACTCGCGATCAACGATTTGTCGCCACTGCAGGCATTGATGCTTGATGAAACAATAACCAAGGTATTTCATGCAGCATCGCAGGATATGGAAATCTTTGTGATGTTATTCAAGCAGGCGCCCGCACCGGTTTTCGATACACAGATTGCAGCGCCACTATTGGGCTATCAGGATCAGATTGGTTACGGCAATCTTGTCAAAGCGGTACTCGATATCAACCTGGGCAAGGCCCACACACGAGCTGACTGGACCCGACGCCCGTTACCCGAGCAACAATTACAGTACGCGCTGGATGACGTCATTCACCTTGAAAACATTTATCTGAATCTAAGGCAGCGACTCGATAAAAAAGGACGCCTGCACTGGCTTGATGGTGCGTTTGCCGAGCTTTCAGAGATGAGCAAATACAATCGCCCGGCAGCACAACAGTGGCAGCGATTGCGTGCGGCTACCAATATGAAAGGGGTACAACTCGCCACGCTCCAGGCTTTGGCTGAGTGGCGGGAATTACAGGCACGTGAAAGAAACAAACCGAAAAACTGGGTTCTGAAAGATGATGCGATCACTGATCTTGCAAAACAACGACCCACCACACTTACCGAGCTGTCGCATGTACGTAGTGTAACCAAACCCATCGTCGATAAACTGGGAGACAAGCTGGTTGCCGTAATTGCAGATGCTGCTAACCGCGAACCGGAATCGCTGCCCGAATTTATCCGACAGGAAAAACCCGACACCCAGACACAGGTGGTTATTGAAGCAATCAGTGCCGTGGTAGCTGCGGTTGCAATGGATAACGACATCCATCCCTCACAAATAGCCAGCCGCAAGGATTTGCATCAATGCATCGTAAAAGGCGACAGCAGTCCGCTAGGCAGCTGGCAACGCACACTTGCCGGCGATGCCATTGTGCAGTTTCTACAAGGTGATTGCTTGATAGGCTACGACGACGGAAAGATCACATTAATGCCGAGACCGGTGTGACAGGGATGGACTTAATGCACCCTACCCGCCTGGCGGATTTTAACAAGCGGCTACATAGTCGATTCCACAATCGACCGCAGGATGCTGTTACCATGTCTCATTGTTCCCGGCAGGCTAATCCTCGGTAAATTCCGTTGGCAAAACTGGTATTCATCATCGCCATCCTGACTGTAGGGTGGTTGATCTACAAGCTCTATTTCAAGCAGCTACTGGCCGAAGGCAAATCAGGCAAAATAAAAATCGGCCTTATTGTTGTCGGCTTACTGTTTATGATTCTCGCAGTCACCGGGCGCGCGCATGTGATGTTCGCGATAATCGGTGCCGCAATGACACAGGTGATGCGTCTGCTGCCGCTGCTTATCCGCTTCTTTCCCCAGATCACTCAATTGATGCAGGGAAAATCCCCGTTTGGTGATGGCCAGTCATCCCGGTTGCGCTCCAATACACTGATCGTTACGCTTGATCACAGCAGCGGCTTGATGGATGGTGAAGTGCTTGCCGGCGAATTCACCGGTCGTCGTCTGAGCGAAATGCAGGCTGATGAACTGGCTACACTGCTGGAATCCTGTCAAAAGCATGACTCTCATGCTGCGCGTCTGTTGCTGGCTTACCTGGCAAGGACACGTGGCGGTCAATACGCCGGACAGGATTCTGCCGGTGCCCAGCCCGGCTCCAGTCTGACACGCGATGAAGCCTATGAAATTCTCGGTCTGGACAAACAGGCTACACGCGAGGCCATCGTTGAAGCACACCGCCGACTGATCGCAAAAATGCACCCGGACAAAGGCGGTAGCAATTATCTGGCTGCGAAAATCAATGCCGCCAAAAAGACCCTGCTCGACAAAGGCGATTAGCCGGCCGAAGAAAACGATTAGCCGATCGAAGAGAACGACTAGCCGGCCAACCGACAGCAACAAATGGCCCTCAGCCACGGCCAATTTGTCGAATCGCGGACCCTGATTCACTTTTTATCGAACTGGAACACAATTCACCAGACGCTCTGCTCTAGTGGCGCACCGTTTAACGCGATACCATACCCTCTCTACCCAGCTCATCGCGGTTTAGGTTTATATACGTGAACACAGAAAACCAATCAAAGCTCAGCAATACCAATGTAGTTGATATGACGGAACTCACAACACCCCGTGCACTGAGGGATCAGTACCCGCGCTCGGAAAAAGCGACAACCACTGTTGAGAAAGGTCGCCAGGAAATCCGCGATATTCTTGATCGCAAAGACGAGCGCTTGCTGGTAGTTGTTGGCCCCTGCTCAATACACGACACTGACCTCGCTAAAGAGTACGCCAGGCGTTTGCTACCGTTACGCGAAGAACTCTCCTCCAGCCTGAATATTGTCATGCGCGTCTATTTTGAAAAGCCGCGCACTACAGTTGGCTGGAAAGGCTTCATTAACGATCCGGACCTCGATGACAGCTTTAAAATTGATGATGGCCTGGCGCGCGGACGCGAACTGTTGTTACACCTTGCCGATGCCGGCTTACCTACCGGTACCGAAGCGCTTGATCCAATCAGTCCACAGTACCTGTCTGACCTTTTCAGTTGGGCTGCCATTGGTGCGCGAACCACTGAATCGCAAACACACCGTGAAATGGCCAGTGGTTTGTCGATGGCTGTTGGATTCAAGAACGGAACAAACGGTAGTCTCGATGTGGCAGTCAATGCTTTGCGCTCGGCATCCTCACCGCATCGCTTTCTCGGCATCAGCTTCGATGGCGCAACATCCATCGTACATACACGTGGCAACGAATACGGTCATGTGATTCTGCGCGGTGGATCGGCTGGCCCGAACTACGACGCAGAGCATGTGCGTTTTGCTGAAACCGAGTTGTCAAATGCCGGTCTGCCTGCACGCATTATGGTTGATTGCGCTCATGCCAACTCAAACAAAAACCATGAAGTGCAACCACTTGTAGCTGCCAATGTTGCTGAGCAGGTCGCTGCAGGCAACCAATCCATCATCGGACTGATGATTGAGAGCAATATCAAAGCCGGCAATCAGTCACTTAAAAACCGTGACGACCTGGAGTACGGTGTCTCAATCACTGACGCCTGTGTCGACTGGGAAACCACAGAGTCTACGTTGCGGTCGTTACACGAGACAGTTGATAGTGCACTGAAGCAACGAAAACAGCAGACTGCCTCCAGAAGTGATGCGGCGCATAAACCGGAACCCGCTTGAATCACTGTCTAAGTTGGTTAATTTACGAACGTAGAGTTTTTTACAACCGGATAGTTCGTCGTATCAGGTAAGCGGCAACAATAAACGCAAAGCAAAAAAGCACAACATGCCCAGTGTAATTGTCAGTAGTAAATGACGGGTTATCCAGGCAACCGCAATCGCGACAAGCGATGCCATCAAATAGGGGTTCGACACAGACAGTTGCCAGTCACCACCCCCCGGCTTTAACACCATCGGTATACAGATAGCCGTTAACACCGCGACTGGCACATAAGCGAGTGCTCGTTCGACAGGCTGCGGCAACCTGACCCGGCCAGACAAGGCCAACAAAGGATAACGCGCGGCAAACGTTACCAGCATCATACCCAGAATTAACAGGGCTTCCTGCAAACCCGAAAGATTTGAGCCCACGTCAGGTTACCTTCGGTTTATCGGTCGATTGGGGACTGAAAAGCTCAACGGCATATCCGGCACTTATGCCTGCCAGAGACGCCACGATCAATCCAAGTTGATTCGGTAAATCTATAGCGATCACAGCAACACTTGCCGCAACAACGCAGCAGGTAAACATTGCGCGCGTGGTAATCAATGGCACAACAATACCAATGAAAGTCACAACCATGGCAATCTCGAGCCCCCAGTCACTGACACCAGCCAGCTTTTGTCCCGTGACAATGCCAATCACGGTGCATATTTGCCAATTGGTATACATGGCAAGTGCAGATCCCAGAAAGTACCAGTGCCGATGTTCTGACTGTTCAGCCGCCTGAAAGCGCTTGATGACTGCCGCGTAGGTTTCGTCAGTTAACAAAAACGCCAGCGGAATCAGCCAGCGTTGCGGCAAGTGACGCAGATAGGTGCCAAGCGATGCCGCGTAAAGTGCATGACGCAGATTGACGAAAAAGGTAGTTAATACGATAAGCCCGACTGTTGCCCCCTGCCCGACCAGACCGGCCGCTACGAACTGTGCCGAGCCTGCGAAAACAATCAGACTCAAACCCAGGACTGCCCAAACGGATAATCCTGCTGTAATCGCAATCGCACCAAATATAATCCCGAAAGGAATCGAGCCGATGATCAGCGGAATGGTATCGCGCGCACCGAGAAAAAATTCCTGACGCCGGGTGCTCGTTTGGGAGTTATTCAACACAGAAAGTTACAGAAGATGTTGCACGTGTATCGCTGTTGCGGGGAGTTTACACAAGGCTCTGGCACTGTGGGGCAAATTATTCGAGCATTGCATCAACTGCAGCGGACGCGTGAATTGCAGTTGTATCAAATAACGGCACAACAGTGTCTTCCTGCCCGATAAGTAACGTGATTTCTGTACAACCCATAATCACGGCTTCTGCGCCGCGGGAGGCTAGCGCTTGCACAATCTCAAGGTATCGTGCCTTTGAATCCGCATTGACAGTACCGAGGCATAACTCTTCGTAGATGATATGATGTACGTCACTTTGCTCATCCGCTTCAGGGATAATCACATCGATATCAAATGTATTCGTCATCCGTCCCCGATAAAAATCATCGCTCATCGTAAAGCCGGTACCGAGCAATCCTACGCGGTTCAACCCTTTAGCCTTGATTGCCTGAGCGGTCGGATCAACGATATGCACCAACGGCAGTTCAACATCAACCAGAGTCTGCTGCGCCACCTTGTGCATCGTGTTGGTCGCGATCAACAGCAAATCGCAACCGGCCACTTCCAGTGCGCGCGCAGCCTTGTTTAAAATCAGCCCGGCACCATCCCAGTCGCCGGCATGTTGAAGCGTTTCAATTTCTGCGAAATCGACACTGTTCAGCATCAACCTGGCGGAATGCAACCCACCGAGCCGTTCTTTTATTCCACGATTTATCCACTGATAATAGAGTACGCTGGATTCCCAGCTCATACCCCCGATAATGCCGAGCGTTTTCATCCGGTAAGTATATAGAATAAATGAAAACTACTTCAGCAATTGCTGGTGGTTTGAGTTCAAGGCTATTTTGAGAAAAAGAAAATACGGAAGAAAATGGATAGCTAAACCGTCAAAAGCGACGCAACCAAACCCATGCCGGCAGCGAGCAGCATCATTCTGGGTATCGACCAGTGAAAACGGAATAAAACCACGGCACTTATCAAAGCGATAACAACCACCGACAAATTGATGGTACTAATCGATGGCACGAGAACGCGCAACGGGCCAAACCGGGTACTATCAACAACACTGAACAATACATGCAAGGCAAACCACAGCGACAGGTTCAGTATCACCCCGACAACCACCGCAGTAATCATCGTCAGTGAATTCTTTAAGCGTTGATATTCTGACAACCAGTCAATATAGGGTGCACCGGCAAAAATCCAGATAAAGCACGGGATAAACGTCACCCATAGAACGACGAAAGCTGCGGCAACTGCTGACAGCAAACCGTGTTCTTTATAACCTGCAATAAATGCAACAAATTCTGTAACGAGAATCAGTGGCCCGGGTGTGGTTTCAGCCAACCCGAGACCATCCATCATTTCACCGGTGGTGAGCCAGCCAAAGTTGGAGACAACATCCTGTGCCATATACGCCAGTACCGCATAGGCGCCACCAAAAGTCACCACCGCCAATACCGAAAAGAAGTCAGCAACCTGTGACAGAAAAGTGAATTTGTCGGAGCTTTTCAGTAACAGCAGTAAACCAATCCATAAAAACAACAATGTGAAAATTGCTAATAGCGATTCGCGATCAGGTAACGGCACACTGGTGCTCGTACCTGATTGTTTCGTTGACCGGCCTGCGCTCAGAAAACCAAAAAGTGCCGCTATTGCAATAATCAATGGATAAGGAATATTGAAGAAAAATATCGCGATGAAAGCCGCAAGCGCTACCAACCACTCGGTGTGGGTCGCCAGCGAGCGTTTTGCCACGCGCAATAACGCTTCGACAACAATAACAATAACCGCTGCTTTTATTCCGAGGAACACAGCATCAATAACCGGTAGATTACCGAAACTCACATAAACCAGCGCGAGCACCAGAATCACCAAAGCACCCGGCAGAACGAACAGGCTACCGGCGAGCAAACCGCCAGTCACTCCGCGAAGTCGCCAACCGGCATAAGTGGCTAATTGCATAGCCTCCGGCCCGGGTAGCAACATGCAGAAATTCAGCGCGTTCAGGTATTGTTTTTCGGTCAACCATTTTTTCTCATCCACAATCATGCGATGCATAAGCGCAATTTGCGCGGCCGGCCCGCCGAAAGACAAAAGACCGATGCGCAGAAACACCCGAAAAAGTTCGTTAATACCCGGTCGACTCACAGAAATTTCTCAATGCACGGATCGTTAGAAGGACAGCTGTAACTGCGAAAGGAACTGACCTGATATCAAGCAGGTCCTGGCCACACATGCGTTTCACTAACGGCATCGCGGCACCAGCGGTAGAACGCATCATACAAATGCATACCGGCTTCCAGCTGTTCATGATCGTTGCCGTGCATTCTTGATAAGCCCAGCGACGCGGCCAGCAGTCCGGCGCACTGCGGTGCGAGAGTCAGGTGGTCAGTATCAGCACCTCTGACAATAAGAGCGAGTCGCAGCAAAGCCTCGTGGCCAAGATTGAACTCATCAATCATCGTGTCGAACGTACATTGATCTGCGCGATGACTCCAAAAAATATCCTCCATATCGAATGGCGTCGCATTAAAACGCTCTGCAACCGGTAGCACGTTGGCGGCTGACACGAAAAGAAACTCAGCTTGGGGATCAATGAAACGCCTTATCAGCCACGGACAAGCGATGCGGTCAACTTTCGGGCGAAGCCGGGTTACCCAACGTGTCGAGCCCGTATCAGCCAATGTTGGAATCTTGTCAACCGGAATTAACGGCTCGGCGGCATCGCGCCAGCCAAAATGTCCGCCTTCGAGATACTCGGCATTAACGCCATGACTTGCCAGTAAAGCAGCGCCACCTTCACTGATTTTCAGTCCTTTCTGACAGTAAACAACGACATGTTGATTCAGTAGTTCAGGAACAAGTTCAGCAACTGCCTCGAACGGTTGCCGTCTAGCGGCTGGGACGATAGTCGGGTCCGCTGCGAAATCCTCTTCAGTGCGAAGATCAAGAACGACAGGTGCCGAAGGTGTGCCGATCAGCCTGGAGAGGTTACGGACGGATATAGCGTTAAGCGAAGTTGATTTATGTCGAGACTTGGGTGAAGTAGCCATATTGCATCCTGTATTCCGGCAGTAGTCTGGACAAGCGAGAAAACTGCGACTGGAATGGTATAAGAATCAACGCTCAGTTAAATGCAGAAACTGGCATGCAGAAACTGGCATGCAGAAACTGACAAAAACGTAAGAGCGCAAAAAACGGATGCGATACTTGGGCTGGCGCCTCACGAGGCGTTCGCGGCCCCTTAAGGTCTATTCTGCATGAATCCCATGACCGGTCAAGCACAGGACATTTCTAAACTGGGTGCATAGACTGTTGCACTTGGTTTGTGACGGAGATGCGATCACTAACCAGAGAGTCTTTGTCCACCTGTAATTTGATTAATTCAAGCAGCTGCCTCAATGGAAGCACATCTTTTCGAGGGAAATCAGTGTATTAACCAGATATTTGCAACAGTCAATGCAGTCACTTCCGGACATTTCGCGATTCCGGCAATTGACAGCTCGCGAAACGAAACTACGCTAAATCCTCCCCGGATCTAAAGCCATTTCGCTTAACGCATATTATTATATTAATACATTGATCATCTTTTGACAGAACTGCTGCAATACCGCTCATTCAGGGTTGAGCTGGTGGTCGAATTGCATATAATAAGATAATAATATAAAGATTAATTTATATATTCTTTTTAACAAATTCGATCTCCTGAAGCATTACCGCGTTGCTGATGCGTTAACGATTGATGAGCATCGGGCAAACCCCTAGCTGAAGATGGACAAACTACTCACCGGACTGCGTGCTGCTGGCGAACTAACCCGATTGCGTCTGCTGGCGCTGTGCGCGCATGGTGAATTGAGCGTAACCGAACTGACTCAGATCCTCAGCCAAAGTCAGCCTCGCATATCCCGTCATTTGAAACTGTTGGTTGAAGCGGGTCTGTTAACCCGGTTTCGCGAAGGCAATCTGGTGTTCTATCGCATAGCCGAGGGCACTGAAGATGCGCACCTGGCTCGCACGCTGGTTGATCTGTTACCCGGCGATGACACAACACTTAATCGTGACTTACAGCGGCTCGATCAAATCCGCCAGCAACGCGCAGCCGTTGCAGAGCAATACTTTCAGGACAATGCCGAACGCTGGAATGAAATTCGGGCCATGCACGTGCCAGAGCAGGAACTCGAGAATACCTTTTTGTCAGTTGTGGGTAAAAAACCCATAGGCAATTTTCTGGATATCGGTACCGGCACCGGTCGTATTCTCGAACTGCTGGCACCTCAAGCTGAACGTGGCACGGGTATCGACAACAGCAGCGGCATGTTGTCACTGGCCCGCACTTCGCTCGAACAAGCCGGCATCAAGCATTTGCAAGTTCGCAAAGGTGATATGTACAGCCTGCCGATTGATGACAATTCCATCGACCTTGCAACACTTCATCTGGTTTTGCATTACAGCATGGAGCCGGCACAGGTCATTGCCGAAGCGAGCCGCACAGTAAAACCCGGTGGGCGGCTTGTTATCGTCGACTTCGCACCGCATCAGGAAGAAGCACTGCGCAGTGAGCATCAACACCAGCGTCTGGGGTTCGCTGACAAGGAAATCACCGCTATTTTTGAACGACTGGCATTGAAGGCCGGCAAAACCCAGGTGTTAAGCGGCAACCCGTTAACGGTCAATATCTGGCATGCCAGTAAACCCGTGAATCACAAATCAATCGCTGATACGGCCGCTACACAACAACTGCATTGAAACAACAAGTTTTTTTAGGACGAAAAGTTAAACACAGGAACTAACACTATGAACCATCTGTCATCAAGCGAACAAGGCAACGCACTCAGCGAGGCAATTACCAGAAAAAATGTACTGCTTGCCGATGGCGCAACCGGTACTAACCTGTTCGCGATGGGTTTGCAAACGGGTGATTCACCGGAACTATGGAATACAGACCATCCTGATCGTATTCGTAAACTTTACAGAGACTTCGTTGAAGCGGGTTCCGATCTTATACTGACAAACACATTCGGTGGCACGCGCTACCGCTTAGGGTTACATGACGCGTCTGATCGAGTCTATGAACTCAATGTCAATGCGGCGAAGCTCGCACGAGAGATTGTTGACGCATCCGATCGGGATGTATTGGTGGCAGGGTCCATAGGGCCGACCGGTGAAATTCTTGAACCCAGTGGCCCCTTGTCTATCGCCGAAGCTGCGGATGCATTCAGAGAACAAGCGAAAGCACTGCATGACGGTGGCGCTGATGTATTGTGGATCGAGACCATGTCATCGCGCGAAGAGATTGATGCCGCTTTGCAAGCCTGTGCCGACGTACCGCTGCCGGTGGTGTTTACCGTCAGTATCGATACCAACGGTCGGACGATGATGGGCATTACCGCAAACGACGTGATCGACATTAACAGCAACCACGCGTCCCCGGCGCAGGCTGTCGGTACAAATTGTGGTGTGGGTGCAGCAGAGGTTGTCGCGGCAGTGAGCAATCTGGCAACTGCCCGCAACGAAGCGTCTGCATCTGTACCGCTGGTTGCCAAAGCCAACTGCGGTGTACCGGAATACATCGACGGTGAAATTGTTTATAACGGCACACCGGCGATCATGGCAGCTTATGCGTGTATGGCCGCAGATGCCGGTGCTTCGATCATTGGCGGATGTTGTGGAACAACACCCGCACACGTAAAAGCCATGCGCGAAGCGCTGGACAACCATCAACCCGGCAGCTGCCCTGATCACGGCAATATTGTAACTGCGCTGGGTGAGGTGTCCAAAGGTGCTGCCGCGCAAATGGATGGCGATTTGTCGGTTGCTGCAGGTTCAGCCAGTGGACGGGGTACACGTCGCAGCCGCCGACGACGCAGCAGCAATACGGCCGACTGATCGACAAATGCGGCTAGACCAGACGCCCTGTTTTTTCATAGTCTGCGCGAGGCAGTCTGCGTAAAATAGGTGGCTATGGTCACTCACTTCGAACCCGGCGCGTCCGACAACAATACAGAAACCAAAGCAGAAACCACGGCAGAAAAGGCGGAGCACGCACAGGGCACTGCAACAGACAGTAAACTGGTGTATCCGTCATCGCATGCAAGCGAGCGGCGTGACGAGCTTTATCGGACACCACTGGCAGACATAACCGGCTTTCAATTTGACCGGAAAGTCGTTGATGTCTTTCCTGACATGCTGCAACGCTCTATCCCGGGATACCGCAGCATCATTGCCCAGAGTGGGTTGTTAGCTGCCCGCTTTGCCGTCACCGATACTCGCTGCTACGACCTTGGTTGTTCGCTTGGCTCAACATTGCTGGCAATGCGACATGCCATCGATGCAGACCACGCAAGTAACTGTCGACTAGTCGGGGTTGATAATTCCGCAGCGATGCTCGACGAATGCTGGCGACTGATCGATGCTGATACCGAGGCCACCAGCCAACCATCGCTCCCGGTTGATCTTATGCTCGCCGATATCACCGACGTATCGTTGCAACCCGCATCGGTTGTGGCGATGAATTTCACATTGCAGTTTGTTGCTCCTGCTGAGCGAAATGCACTCCTGAAAAAAATCTGTGACGCCACAGTAACCGGTGGTGCATTGATACTGTCCGAGAAAATCAAGTTCGACGACCAGACACTGAACGAGCTGTACATCGATCGATACCATGCATTCAAACGTGCCAACGGTTATTCCGACCTGGAGATCAGCCAGAAGCGCTCAGCTCTCGAAGATGTATTGGTCCCTGACACACTCGAAGCTCACCAAACCCGTCTATCAGACGCCGGATATACTCAAAGCGCGGTCTGGTTTCAATGCTTTAACTTTGTATCAATCATAGCGATCAAATAAACCCTGAATGCGCTATGACACTAACAACGTGTTCGCCAACAGCGATACACTCCGGCAGGTGTTGTCGCAGGCTGACATTGAACTGCAAGCATGCAATGACATTGTCATTGCGGCAAAAGACGCGATTGAAAATCTCAATCATGGCGACTTGCCACGTTGGCTTGACGCACTGAACCGGTTACCAGCGGTTGATGATTCGAATGAACCACTCCAGATCAGAAGCGATCTGACAAACCGCGCCATCACCGTTACTGTTAATTCGAAAAACGACTCGGTACAAACTTCGTTCGAGCAACGCACGAAAGACGCCTTATCCGGCTTAAAACCCTGGCGCAAAGGCCCGTTCGAAATCGCCAGCACCCACGTCGACACAGAATGGCGATCAGATCAGAAATGGCAGCGTGTGTACCCGCACATCAGTGACTTGAGCGAACGACGTGTATTGGATGTCGGCTGTGGTAACGGTTATTACGCCTGGCGGATGCGTGGTGCCGGTGCGAAACTGGTGATGGGTATCGACCCGTCAGTTCTATTTATGCTGCAATTCAAAGCCGTGCAGCATTTCATCGGCGATCAACAAGTGCAGTTGCTACCGATGACACTGGAGGCACTACCCCGGCATACGCAAACATTTGATAGCGTATTTTCCATGGGTGTTCTGTATCACCGCAGAGATGCGATGGATCATTTGCTGCGTTTGCTGCAATGCCTTCGACCCGGCGGCGAGCTGATACTCGAAACCTTGCTGTTGCCCGGCAACGACAGTAACGTCCTGCAACCGGCTGACGCATCTGACAACACCGGACGCTATGCACGTATGCGCAACGTATGGTCGATACCGACAGAACGTGCGCTACACCAGTGGTTGCAGCAAGCAGGCTTTGTTAATATCCGTACCGCCGATATCAGCCGCACCACCAGCGATGAACAACGCACGACTGAATGGATGCCGTTCGAGTCACTGCAAAAAGCCATCGATCCTGATAATCCGGACCTGACCGTTGAGGGCTGGCCTGCCCCGACACGAATAACGGTCGTAGCCGCAAAGCCAGAAAAATAGTGCGTTTGCGCCTATCCGCCGGCAACACGAAATTACCGGCCCAAGCCATCTTCAGTCGGCTGCCGGGACACTTAGGTGCGGGTATCTCGGGAGAGCCATGCGCTGTTCCAGCATCGCGATTACGACAAAAATGTCGTATCCAACTACGTGCCCCTACCTGCTTTCCCAGTGTTGCGAACATCGTGTCGAAAACTGATCGGTTTTTCGTGACAGGTTGCATGAAATCCTGCCGCAGGGCGCTATAATCGTCGCCGCGTGGTACACCAATCAGACCGCGCGTCAGACGAT
The DNA here is from genome assembly GCA_937951345.1 of uncultured Granulosicoccaceae bacterium. Classification (GTDB taxonomy): domain Bacteria; phylum Pseudomonadota; class Gammaproteobacteria; order Granulosicoccales; family Granulosicoccaceae; genus CALFCE01. Next base: position 2,039 of record CALFCF010000061.1, on the reverse strand, counting down.
GTGAGCGATGCTGAAACCCCAACTTCAAGAGCAACACGGCAACTTCCGCTGCCAGGGCCAGTGGCTCCGACAGCAAAGTCCGGAAAATGGCACGCTGATCGATTTCGACGACAAACAGTACATCCATTTCGATGGATACTGGATCCGGTATTACGCGCCGCCACCTGACACGCTCGCTAACCGAAAGCGACTGATCGACCACCTCACCCGCCGCGCCTTTCACCACACAGAACCCGGTATAGCAACACCGGGGCACCGTCTGGAGCTTGCACGTGAAGCCCATGACCAACAACATGATCCGGCATTAAAACGGGTAAACGCCGCAATGCTGGCAGGTGCACTGTTCAATCGTGCGACTGACGTGTTTACTGCAATCGTTGAAACGGAAGAGAAAGGCGTCAAGATCAGTCACGAAAACGAATTGATGCGCACCTGTAGCGAATGTTTTAGCGAAGCGCTGGAGCTCGGAAAACAGGTCAAACATCACAGTGGTGAAGAAGGCATCGATGAGCTGTGGGGCGAACCCTTTCGTGCATTCACCTTGCCGATGGATGAATATTATCGCTCGCGTTACATCAAGGTCGCGCAAACCATGGCGAACATTGACCAGCTCGCCGGTACGATCAAAGCAACGTTTGAAGGACGCCCGGAGTTTCCTGATCTGGATGAACTAATTAACAACTACGCCACTGCCGCTAAACTTGAAAGCGAGACCATGAAAGCTGACCAGAACATTTTTAAAATCTGGCCACAATTCATTGCTGCCGGTGAAGCATTGTCCGGCTATCAGCCAGTCATCCAACCGGGCGCGTCACGCAAGTGTCTGTACGTACTGGAACACGCACAGAAGAAACTGATCGCCGGTGCCAACCTGATCAACTGGGTTGCACGTGCTCGCGTTCCGATGCCGAAAAGCACCATTGATTACGTCGAGAACTGTAAGTCGCTCAAAGCCAGGCTTGACGCCTGCTAGATACAAGCCTTGCAACAATCTCCTGAAGGATTGCGTCTGGTCGAGACAGCCGACGGGTCCTACACCTACTTTAATCCGGCATTTAACCAGACCTATCATTCCACCCACGGTGCACTGACCGAATCGCTGACCGTTTTTATTAACGGCAGCCACTACGCTGAACGATTAATCACCAACGAACCACAAATGGCTGAACACCCGTTATGCGCAGACTGTACAGTCGTGGAAATCGGTTTCGGTCTGGGTTTGAATTTTGTTCTGACAGCAGATCAGGCGTTAACGCATAACATCGAACTGACTTACCACGCACTCGAGAACGCACTACCTGACGTCGCGCTGCTGAGGCCCCTCGACTACGGCAGGCATCTTTCAAACGGTAAGCTTTGGGACGGGTTAATTGACTGCATCGATGCATCATCGACAGCAACATCGGCTACAAACCACAGGCAAGTGTCCGACAGGACTTTGTTGCAACCGGCAACAGGTATCAAGCTATACCTGTATCCGCACATAGAACAGCTACAAACCATGCAAAACGCATCAGCCAGTTTTGTATTTCTGGACGGGTTCAGTCCGGACAGTAACCCGGAGTGCTGGACCAATGCGATGCTCGAGCGGTGTCACAAGCTACTAAAGCCAGGTGGCGTGCTGGTGACCTACTCTGCGAAAGGACAATTACGCCGTCAGTTGCAGGCGCTCGGTTTGTCGGTTGAGAAATGCCCCGGACCACCAGGCAAGCGGGAATTTTTACGTGCACACAAGGTAGTTCGCCCCGCGCGTAAAAGTAATTAAAGCAAAATTTATCAGAAAAAACGGTTTGGAAAATCAGTTGGATTGTTTACTTGTGATTGCGGTACGTCGAGTATCCATCAGGACTCAACCCAATCAGAGTATTCCTTACCATTTCCCTATTAGCCTGCTCTACTCATGAAGGGTTCGCCACCAGAGTCTGGCTACCTAAGCAGGTCGCTCGATTCAGCGAAATTCGTAGAAATCTACGGGTTGAGCTCAATCGAGTGAGCTGCGACGGCAGACGGGCACTGGTGGTGAATAGAAAACAGTGTGC
>CALFCF010000060.1 GCA_937951345.1 uncultured Granulosicoccaceae bacterium | reverse complement strand
GTAAGCGGTTTCAAGCTGCCTTGCATTGTGCAGGTTGCAAGTTAAAAGGCAACAACGCTTCCACGTCTTCCAGTGTCGTTGCTGCAGGTAAATGTGTCAACACGTGTTTAATATACGCATAAGGCTCATGACCGTTAGCCTTGGCCGTTTCAACCAAGCTGTACAAGTTGGCACTGGCATTGGCGCCGGCCACTGAGTTGGCAAAGAGCCACGATTTCCTGCCCATCACGAAGGGTCGGACCGCGTTCTCGCAAAGATTGTTATCGATGCGCAGCCGACCATCGGTGGTGTACACCGTCAGCTTGTCCCATTGCTTGCGCAGGTAATTCATCGCTTTTCCCAGGGTGGATCGCGGTGGCACGACGATGATGTTGGTGTCCAACCAGATTTTAAATTCATCAAGGATTGGTACTGAGCTTTTTTCTCGTATTGCTCTTTTCTCTTCTGCCGGTAAATCTTTTATCTCACGCTCAATGCGATATAAAGCCTGGATCTGTTTCAATGCCTGGGCCGCTAAGGTGCTCTTTCGTTTGTCCGGGTCTACCGCACTCTGCGCTTTTAATGCTTCATCGAACTTTCTTCGAGCATGCGCCATACAGCCCACCGAGATCAATTCGTTTTCCCGACACACAGCGCCATAACCCTCATACGCATCAGATTGCAGATAGCCCTCGAAGCCATCGAGCAGACGTAACGGCACCGATTGTGATCGACTAGGGTCATAATCATAAAGAATGATCGGTGAGTCCGGCGGTCCTCCGCGCTGCACCCAGATATAGGATTGGCTTTGTGCCGTTTTACCCGGTTCCTTAAGCACTTGGTACCGTGATTCGTCCATTGCGATGATGTCGTAGCTTAATAACCGATCTCGCATCAGATTGATTAACGGTTGAACCAGTTGCCCGCATTGGATCATCCAGCTCGCCAGCGTGGCCCGCGGCACTAGCATGCCGTACCGCGCCAGTTGTCGCTCTAGCCGGTACAGCGGCATGCCTTCGAGGTATTTGGCGATAATCAGGTACGTCAGTGTGCCCGGTGCGGCATTGCTCTTGGGGATCGGCTGTGGTGGCAGCGGGGTTGTAGTCAGAGCATCTTCACACGCAGCACATTGGTAGGTTTGTCGCATGTGGCGGATCACGCGCACTTGTGCAGGGATGATATCCAGTTGCTCGGTGATCTTTTGGCTAATGGGTACAAGCGTTGAACGACAGTGTTGGCAACGGCAGGCCTCATCGCTGAGCGTGTGTTCGATCTCAACTCTGGGTAAATGATCGGGTAATAGTCGCCGGCCACGTTTTGCTCGTTTATTGCCTGGAGCAGGCGTTGGGTCAGTGACCTCATCGTCAAAGTCGACAGGGTCGGTGTTAGCTGTTTGTTCATCGCCGAGTAATAAGCGCAACTGATCGGGCGAGATGTGTTCACTTTTAACGCCGAAGCGATGGTGCTTGGCGAGCTTAATTTGCTCAAGCAACTGATCAATGAATAAGGACTGGTGCGATAACTGTTCACGCTGCGTGATAACCAGCGCAGTTAAATCATTAACGTTTGTCGGTATCGAATCGTGATTCGTCATCGTATCGTTATTATAGCGTTAAACAACATCAGTCACACTACAAAACCGTGTAATGAGGCAATGTTGTATGGCCTTGTAATAGCGTTAAATCATAACCGTCGTACAACCAATTCACCTGCAATGCATTGAGATCGATAACGTCCATTGGCAGATGCGTTGGCCATTGGAATCGCGCTTTCTCGAGCCGCTTCATCCACAATGCAAACCCATTGCCTTCCCAATACACACATTTAACGATAGAGCGGTTGTTATTGCAGAATACGAATAAACGTGAGCTGAAAGGATCGAGTGACATCTGCCCTTCAACAATCGCAACCAGGCCGTTGATCGACTTACGCATATCGACGGGCTTACGGTACAAGTAAATCGAACCGCAATCGGGTTGTGGTCTGAGCATCAGCCTGATCGCACAGCCGACAATAATCGAGATAGCGCATCAGGCTCCACGGGTGTGAAATACTCAAGCACAGAACCACAAGGCAATGTCAAACGACATTGAACCGGATGAGAAGTGCTAGTTGCATTTACATCAGCCTGCTCAACAGGATTGACGGTGACGAAATCCGGCTCATCCTGCTGTTCAGTCATTGGAAGAAAACCGCGCTTAGTCAGCGCGGTTTTCCATTGGTAGATATCCTTGGTTTTGAGATTGTGCAACGTGGCGTACTCGACGATCGAGCCATCGAACGCGGCTGCGGCCAGAACATGATCACGCCAATAGGTTTGGCGCTTGGTAATGGTGCTCATAGTTGTCCCCAATGAAAAACATGGAGAGGAGCATGTTTCATTGGCGTGCTATGCGCTAGATGCCGTTAATTTACCGCTTGCCTTTCTTTATAGGAGCGCCTAACTTCTATGGCAGTTTTACTGCGGGTGCTAAAGGCTGGCGAGAAAGTGAGGGCATTTCCCATCCTATAAAAAAGTGTGTGCTATGCACCTTTTCTCAGGATAGAAAGTGAAATATGTGAGCGTTGTTCGGGTTCTCTTTGTACAGATTGGTTTTACTATACTCAGTTGTTCTGTACGTACGCTATTTTGTCTTAAAATTCTTTGCAGCTGCAGGCATTAGATGCGTATGTTTCCAGTTTTTTGATTCTGTATGAATTGTTAGCGATGCCACAAATTTAGAGCCCGTGAAGTTTGTTACACTGTAGCGTGGGTTCGAACAGTAGGCGTGTTAACCCGTTTACAGTTGCAACGCATCAACGGATTTTGAACACTGGATACAAGCTAAACGTTAGAACGCCAGCTACAGACTTTTGGTTGAATTATATAAATATGAGAATTTTTTGCCTCTTTAAGTCACAACCTGTTGCACAGGGTTTCCGGGTTAGTAAAACGTGCATGTCGTGGTCCGTAGCAGGTATGCTTTGTTTGTCTGTCTGGTCTATTCAGGCTGTCGCACAAGAGCGCCGCGCCGCGATTAGCGTCGGTGATTCAAAGCTATACCCGGAGTTACGCCTTGATGTAGACGGTAACGATAATGCGTTTCGTCGCAGCAACAACGAAGTCGATGATTCAGCTTTTATTGTGCGGCCCTCTCTGGAGTGGGTCGCTGATCGACGGGAAACCAGCATATCAGCGACTTTCGATGGTGAATTCCGTTCTGCCGACGTAAGTGAAACCAACTACACTAATGCTGATTTCCGCATCGGAATTGACTCAAGGCTTAATTCCAGAAGCAGAGCTGAGGCAAGCTTTGGTTTTGACTTCGGTCACTTACCGCTTGGCACGCGTTTCACGCGATTTGACCCCTTCAACAATGATCAGACCACCTTCCAAGATGTGTCTTTGCGGGGCGAGTACACCTACGGCGCGAGACTTGCGCGTCTGAACGCGAGTGTTGGCTTGCTGGTGCGTTCGTTTGAGTACACCAATAACGAAGAACTGACAGCCGGCTCTGACTTCAACGCTGTTACGCCGTTTATTGAATTATCGTCGCGGCTGTCCGGGGAAACACGCGGGTTCTGGCGGGTTGCAGTTGGGCAAACCGACTTCGAGTTTGACAACAGAACATCGCTGGAAACCAACCTGGGGGTGACCTGGAATGCAACCGGACGATCAGGTGGTCGCGTCTCTGTGGGCGCAGATTCTCAAATGTGGGATAACCGTGAAGACGTAACCAGTGCGGTGCTGCGGGCGACCGGCTGGTGGCTGCCAAGGTCGTTCTCTCGCTTTGAAGTCACGGTGGTCCGCGATTTTCTGGATACCGAATTAATTGGCGATAATGAACAGCCAGTTGCAGACACTGTTGATTTTTCATGGCGACACGAGTGGTCATCTCGCGTCTCACACGCATTGAACGCAAGCTATGAGGTAATCGATCGGGCCTGCCCGAGCGACGATACCGAAAGACTGGACGCCACCTTTGAAATTGCACTAGATGTCAGGCGCTGGGTGACGATTGGCGCTGGTGCCGGGTTTGGCTCTCAGGACACGAGTTTCTGCGCCGGAGTCCCAACGCTGGATGACAGCGACTTCGACAGAAGCTCGTTTTTCAGCTTTATCCAATTTTCCCTTTAAATTGGCGTATCTGGCGCTGCGCAGTTTTAGTACTATTGGAGGCTTGGCAGGTGCTTTGACCAGCCCCCCTGAAATCCGCGTCATTTCCACAAATGACTTGTAAAGGGGCTTCGATTGATTAACGTTCCCTCACGTTCCAATCAGGCCCATGCGTAGTAAACTACTCGATATTGTCGATTGCTTGAACTGTTACCTTTTCTGGCCGGCGCGCTATGATAATGTGCCGGTCACCAGTGTGATGTGCGGGCGAAATCGAAGTACGATTTGCGGACGGGTTGACGTTGCCGGGGGGGTAATCCTGCTTCTGTATCCGAACGCAACTGCGCCGTTGGCCTCAATAATTAAAATTACACGTTTTCAAGGGAAATCCCTGCTTCAAATTGCCTTATAAGTAGCCAATGAATAGACCAAACAACCCATTTTTCGACGATTTTGGCGACCAGCAAAGCAGCAACGGGGCTAGCTCTTCCCCCTCGCTCAGTGACCAGATCGACCTACAGCAGTACCTCAGAATTCTGAGGAAGCACAAATGGCCGATCGTGCTGCTTACTGCATTAGTAACCACGCTGGCTGCGTATTATGCACATACTGCAACCCCCATATACAGTGCTACGTCAACACTACTTATCGAGTCGCAGAAAACCGATGTTATTTCTGTCAATGAACTGGTGGGCTTGGACAACGAGAATTCTGACTACTACCAAACCCAGTTTGAGCTCCTGAAGTCGCGTGAATTGGCGCTGAGGGTTGTTAGACACCTTGGGCTGCTGAATAACCCGTACTACTCGCCATTGCCCACGATTGCCCTGGAACGAAGTGCCGCGGGCATAAATCCGGATTTATATTCAGGTAGTAGTTCGTCTGGCCTTAGTCAGAACGATACCAGCAATCCTCAAACCGGGCTTGCTGAAACAGCGGATCAGTTGACGGGTGATTCGACAGAAACAGGATTTTCATTAGATCGTATCTCATTAGACCGTATCAAATCTGCTGTAAGCGAATTATTTGCGCAGCTCACATCCGACCGAGACGCACAGGAAAATTCCACGGGCTCTGCCAATGATAGTGTTGCCATTTTGAATACTGAAACGGGGGCGCTTGATGAAGCAGGCGCTGTGCCCGGCAATCAAGTTGTTTCCAACTATCCTGAGCTCGATCTCAGTCTGTTCACGCAAGAAGAAATCGAGAGTGCTGAGCGTGCAGCGGTGGGTACATTCCTGGGTGGTTTATCCATAAACCCCGTTAGGCGTACCAAACTGGTCAAGATTAGCTACCTGTCACCTGATCCGGCGTTTGCTGCAAATGCTGCGAATGCGGTTGGGGAGCAGTATATCGTGGCCTATCTGGATGCCCGCCTTGAACTGACGACACAGGCATCCACCTGGTTGTCAGGCAAGCTGCAGGATTTGAAGAAAAAGCTTGAAGGGTCTGAAGCGAAGCTGCTGACCTTTAAGGAGCAGAATAACCTGGTAGATGTTGACGGGAGTGTCGGTCGCTTAAACGAGCGTGAATTGTTTTATGCAACTGAAGAGTTGGCGCGTGCCCGAAGCGAACTCTCTGATGCGGCAGATCTGCGAAGCCAGGTACGCAGGTTTCGTGGTGATACACAGTTACTCGAATCCTTACCTATTTTTCAGACTGACCCTGTCGTTCGGGAAATGAAAATTGAAACCGGTCAACTCCAGCGCGAACTTGATGAGCTGCTGAACCGTTACGGTGAGCGGCATCCACGAATAATAGACGCGCGCTCGAGACTACAGTCTATCCAGAACACCCTTAACGCTAACGTTGCGCGTATTGTAGAAACAGTTGAGAACGAACACCGCCTCATTTCGCAGCGTGTTGCGTCATTGGAAGCGTCGTTAAGCGAAGGCAAGCGCGAGATTCAAGGTCTTGGGTCCAAGCAGTTCGAGCTTGAATCCTTAGAGCGAGAAGTGCAAACCAACCGCGACCTCTACGATACATTCTTTACCAGAATGACTGAGGCAGATTCTGCAGAAGGCCTGGAAGCTGCAAATGCCCGTGTGACCGAATATGCCATCGCATCAGGGCGCCCGATTAAACCTAAAAAGTCGCTGATCATCGCGCTCGCGGCACTGGGCTCATTAATTTTATCCATGCTGATGGCCTTCCTCTATGAGCAGATGGACGATACGGTTAAAAGTGCTGAAGACGTTGAACGCAAAATCGGCGTACGCATGCTGGGTATATTGCCGCTGATTAAAGGTGGGTTATTAGGCGGGAAAAAAGAGCTACCTCTAAATCCGTTAGAAATAAAGGATAAGAAAGGTACGTTTATGGAATCCATCAATACGGCAAGGACGGCTATCACGCTGGACGATAACGGCAAGCACCGTCGCGTTATCCTGGTTACTTCATCTGTGCCGGGCGAAGGAAAATCGACAACGTCGCTAAACCTTGCCTTTGCGCTTGCTCAGATGGAGAAAACGCTGTTGATTGACTGTGATTTACGGCGCCCGACTATTGCCAAATCGGTCAATCTGCCAAGAACCCATCCCGGTCTTTCCAGCATCATCGCAGGAACCGCGCCAGCGCGTGAATGTATTCTACGTGGCGCAATTGGTGATCTGGATATCATGTGTAGTGGGCCGGCACCTGACCAGCCATTGGAGCTGCTGTCGTCCGCACGCTTTGCCAACATACTGGAACAATTGGGACAGCATTATGACCGCATCGTGCTCGATTGTGCGCCTACACAGGCTGTGAGTGACGCACTGGTATTGAGCCAGCTGTCTGATGCTGTGGTGTACAACGTCAAATCGCACGATACTTCAGTCGAATTGGTTAAACGTGGCTTAACCCGTTTGCGCCAGGTCAACGCGAAAATTGCGGGTGTACTTATCACGCAAGTCGATATCGACAAGATCGTATCCTATGGTGGCGATTACTATTATCAGGGCTACTACGACTATTACGGCTATAACACGCGCGGTGAAAAAAACCAGGACAAACTGGAGCTATCGCGTGAAGAAATGGCGCGTATAAATTCCGAAGACGACCGCATCGAGTATGATTTTGGATTACCCACCAATGGGGCAGATGAGCCTGCTTTGAGTGTCGGTAATGGAGTCCACATTGATTCTGCGTTACCAACTAATGGTTACGAGTCAGATCCGTTTGCTGAAACTTATACGGCAAAGCCGAACGAGCACAACTACAACGATGGTGACAAGGATAGTCTGGGTTCAAGTGCAACTTCCCGTCGCGGTCAGGTGGGCCGGTTTGCAGATGATCTTGATTTGCTTTAAGTGAATATAAAGAGTCGGGTAAGTTGAAGACTAAAAACCGGCGGTTTGACACAATTGGCCGCCTCGTAACTTGCGTGAAGCTCTGCATCAATTGATAATTCGTAACAATAGAGGAGAGGATTCGGTTGTCGGCTGTAGTCATTGTATTGACGTCATGCTATGTCAATATTGGCCGAAACTGCGATACACGGTGAACAGCTTAAATGGAAATCATTGATAATCCGGTCTCCAACGAGATGTCTTCTGCTCGAGACTCGAACTCGTCATCGGGTGAGATAGCTGCAGAGCTATCCTTTCCAACATTCAAATTATTTTTACCTCGTTACTGTGTGCTCGATATAGACTCGGCTGCAGACAAGATCATTGAAGTCGCTCAAGAGCGACGAAGTTTCGGTGTAACCGCTCTGGCTGTGCATGGGTTGATCGAATCACTGCGCAGCTCAGCATTGGGCGAGAAAATTAATCGGATTCAAATGATAATGCCTGATGGTCAACCGATCGTCTGGGCGTTAAATAGCTTTTATCGCCTCGGGTTGCGCGATAAGGTCATGGGCCCGTGGCTCACGACGGCTGTGCTTGAACGGGCGAGTGACAAGGGCTTGTCGATATATTTGTACGGCAGTACGCAGGATACGCTGGATAAGTTTTCGCAAAACATCAAACTGAGACACCCCGGCGTACATATTTGCGGCACGCATGCAGATCGGTTCCGGGAAGCTACCCCTGAAGAAGATGCTGCAGACATCAAAAAGATAAACGCCAGTGGCGCGCATATCATCCTTGTCGGGCGAGGCTGTCCTCGGCAGGAACATTGGGTTGCTGATCATATCGGTTCTGTCAACGGCGCTATGATGGCGGTTGGCGCAGCGTTTGATTATCACGCAGAGAAATTATCACTTGCCCCACGCTGGCTAAGTCGAATGGGACTGGAATGGTTTCTACGTCTGATCCAAGAACCCCGGCGGTTATGGCGACGCTATTTGGTTACAAATAGCATGTTTATTTATCTCTTTTTTAAGCACCGTTTTATTGTCGGTAAACCCTGAACATGAATACTCTGCTCGTCACTGGTGCCGGTGGCTTAATCGGAAGTGAAGTCGCTGCACATTTTTCAATGCGCGGCTGGCAGGTTGTGGGTGTCGACAACAACATGCGTGCTGATTTTTTCGGCCCGCAGGGTGATACACGCTGGAACCTGCTGCGGCTCGAAAAAGAGCTTCCCCGGTTTGAATCGCATAATCTTGATATACGTGACAGGGACGGCGTCAGGCAACTTATTCATGCAGTTAAACCTCAAGCTATAGTGCATGCAGCAGCCCAGCCCAGCCATGATCTGGCAGCCTCCCGCCCCTATGACGATTTTGACGTTAACGCAGTCGGCACGCTGAACCTGCTCGAGGCGTTGCGAACACTCGCAACCGATATTCCGTTTGTGCATTTATCAACAAACAAAGTATATGGTGATAAACCGAATGAATTGTCACTGAAGGAGCTGGACACCCGTTGGGATTATGCGGAAGCGGCGGATCATCAGGGAATTCGGGAAGATTTTGGTATCGACCAGTCGAAACACTCACTGTTTGGTGCGTCGAAAGTTGCAGCTGACGTCATGGTGCAGGAGTACGGGCGTTATTTTGATATGCCGACCTGTTGTCTGCGTGGTGGTTGTTTAACCGGCCCTAATCATTCTGGCGTAGAGTTGCACGGGTTTCTAAGTTATCTGATCAAATGCAATATCGAACAGAAGCCTTACACGGTATTCGGTTATAAGGGCAAACAAGTAAGAGACAACATTCATTCGCGTGATGTTTCCGCTTTTATTGAGTGTTTTCTGAATGCTCCCCGGGTCGCTGAAGTGTATAACCTGGGTGGCGGCCGTGATAATTCCATTTCGGTACTCGAAGCATTCGAGCTGATAAGCGAAATTACCGGCAAGCCTATGCAATACAGTGTCTCGGACGAGAACCGTATTGGCGATCATATCTGCTACATCTCCGATCTTTCCAAAATGCGAGAACACTATCCTGCCTGGGATATCACTATCGGGTTAGAGCAGATGTTTACCGAAATGTGTGAGTCATGGATGCAGCGTCCAGGGGTGAGGCTGCCAGTACCTGAGATTGCGTGACTGGTGCAAGCTCATGCCGCCAAAAAATGAAAGATCCGTAGCTTCGTCTTTTGTATTGGTCGATACACTGATCATTCTTGTATCCTTCATGGGTACTCACAAAGTGTATTTCGGTAATCTGGAGTTCGTACCCGAACGCCTGCTTATCCTGTTGGTAGCTATCTCGGTTTCTTACCTGGTCATGGCAGGGTCCGGACTTTATTCGCTGGACCGTGGCCTTGTTCAAAATCGGGAGATCAGGCGGATTCTCTGGGCATGGACGGCTGTTGTACTGTCCATAGGCTTATTTGCATTCGCGACTCGAATCGTCAACGGTGTTCCACGTCTTTGGATAGGTCCTTCTGCGTTATTGACAGTCGCCGGATTGGTTACGTTTAGACTCTCACTGCGTATGTTTTTGCGTTCCACGCGTAAAAAGGGTCTCAATGTCCAGTCAATTGCATTAGTCGGAATCAATGAGCAATCGCTTGGTATGGTTCACCATCTTGCTAAAAACCCCTGGAAAGGACTTTCCGTTAAAGCAATGTTCTATGCAGAAGAGGTAACTGCTGAACAGCGTGCTATTGCTGAGCAATCTGGTGTGAGCATGATCCTGCCTCTGGAAGAGATCCCGAGCTATATTGAAAATCGTCGTAGTAAGGAGCAAGCCGTTAGTCAGGTATGGTTCGCTTTATCACTGAAATATGCTTTGCAGATGGAAGAGATAAATGAATCTCTGAAAGATTCATCGGTTGATGTTTGCTACTTACCTGATTCTTTTACCAAAATTCTACTGGAAGGTGAGGTGACTGACTATGGCGAAATGTCATTGATAAATATTTCCAGTGTCAGAAAATTCCCGTTTGCAGAGATTTTAAAACGTGGTTTTGATTTTATTTTTGCGTTGGTCGTTTTAGTTCTGATATCACCAGTATTGCTGGTGATTGCGATTGCCATTCGAATTGACAGCGTTGGGCCGGTAATATTCCGACAACGTCGGTACGGCATGGACGGGCAAGTCATCAAAATTTGGAAATTCAGGACCATGAAGGTTTTGGAAGATGGTAATGATGTCGAACAAGCCCGGAGAAATGACCCGAGAATTACTCGAGTAGGTGCGTTCCTTCGACATACATCACTTGATGAGTTGCCCCAGTTTTTCAATGTTCTTCAAGGGCGTATGTCAGTAGTCGGCCCGAGGCCGCACCCGGTAGTGCACAATGAAGAATTCCGTAAGAAAATATCAGGCTATATGATGCGCCATAAATTCAAACCGGGTATCACGGGTTGGGCACAGGTAAATGGCTGGCGGGGCGAAACGGACACTATCGATAAAATGCAAAAGAGGGTCGATTACGATCTACAGTACATTCGTAACTGGTCGATCTGGTTTGACATAAAGATTATACTTATGACCTTTTTCAAAGGGTTTTCGGGTAAAAACGTGTATTGATTTGAATGCACAGGGTGCTCATATCAAATACTATATTTGGTGTTGGAAAGCACCTATTATATTAATTACAAATGTTGAATGCTATTTGTCAGATTTAATAGACATCCATTCGAGCGATCAGTATCCAAATGTAAGGTATTAGAACATTATAAAATATTTTTCGTTCATCAGTTAGTATGTCCAATAGCCCAACATCCATATCCAAAAAAACTCGACGATCGAGAAAACGGCGAACCGCAAAAAGAGTTACTCTTTTTGAGCTAATTCCTAACTCTCGACCCTATCGTTTTTTTCAGAATTTAGTCCGATTATTTAAAATCGCTCCTTTTTTTGCTGGCTTACCGTTAGTTCTCCTGTTTGCATCAACAGGTACCGATTATTACGTTGCTTTACAGGGATATAATTCCCTCGATTATTTGACTTTCGGAAATCTACCTACCCGTGAAGAGCCTGATGTTGTTGGTCGAGCACATGCTGAAGCATTTAAATCGCACGTGCAATCATACGTTTATGTTTTTGTCCTTTTCTTGGGATTGCTGCATTTAAAAAACCTAATTAGATTTTTCAAGTCAGTTCCCATTCTGATTATTATCGTAGCTTACCTTGCTACAACCGCTATACAAAGTTTTGAACCAGGACGTGTTCTTGCAAATTCTTCTCTTGTATTTATAAATATACTCGCCGCTGCCATATTCGCCATTAATCAACAAGGGCGTGAAAATAGGTTAAGAAATTTTTACCTGGTAGTTTTTATACCATTTTTCTTTCATCAACTAGCAAGTTTGGTACTTTTTTATTCAGTAGGAATAGATATATTCAGCTTCATAGTTTCCGGAGGAAACCGTTTAGGGGGATTCTCGGGTAATCCCAATACCCTATCTGCACATGCGATTGTAGGCACATGGTCGGCCATGAGCTTATTATTTGTCAGAAATGTTGGTCAGTTTAAGAGTACTCTGTGCCTGATAGCACTTGTAGTTTTTATAATAAATATTCTACTGTCTGGTAGCGGTACGGGTTTGCTTGTTAGCTTAATCCTGGTGACATCGATGTTGTGGTTTAATTTTTTATCGCATGTTGGAACAAATATACGTGTCACAGTAAATTTGTTGTTGGTTTCTTCAGCTCTTTTGGCCGCAGCGGCGGTTGTTTTTTTTAAGACACCTGGCGAATTATTTATAGCTATAACTGATGCTTTAGGAAAAGAATCTACGTTAACGGGTAGAACCGAATTGTGGGAGGTAGCCCGTCAGGCAATAGCTGAAAAATTCTGGTTTGGGTGGGGGTACGATTATCACGAATCTGTCCTTTCTATCCATAGGTTTACAATTTCGCACGGGCATTTTCATAATGGGTTTCTAGATAGTGCGGTTGCAGGCGGTATTTCCTTAGTAATATTGCTGCTTTTTTGTTTTTACAGTTTTTTCTCGCGGCTACTTAGTGAATGGCGTTCAAATTATAAAGCTTATCCGTTAGCTATTTCGTTTGTCGTTTTGATGATGATGAACCTATCTGAATATACGATATTACGGCCAAACAGTCAGCTCTGGTTGTTATTTCTTTGTTCTTTTTGTTTTGTTGCTGCCTGGCAAGCTCGGATAGGCGTACTGCCGGAATCTACTTGGTTTGAACAGTATCCCAGGCAATCCAGAAAAGGAAATAGTGTTACTGGGGATAGGTATTCATCTCGAGGCGGTCGACGAGTGCGTAAGCGAAAGCGTTCATTTAAGAATTAAAATTAACGCAGTTTGAAATTTAAAAGCAAAATTACCGGTTACGAGTTAATAGTCAGCTGGAAAATCAATCTTTATCTACGAGGCTAGAAAAGGACAGGTGAATATCACCAGGCTTTTGGATGATCAAATACCTTCTTTTTGTGCTCTAGATTCTTCATTGTCCCATCAGGTTAATAGTGTTTTTTACTTTTAGCCAATATATTTCTTTAATAAATGTCTGCTTATAAACCGATAAAAAGAGTCGTATTCGTGCAAAAATTTGTCCCACACTATAGGCTTCCATTGTTTGAGCTGTTGAAAGCTAAGCTTGAAGCTAAGGGTATTGAATTTCTGCTTATCTACGGCCCTCCAGACCCTTACGAAGGGTCAAAAGTTAAAATGGTTTATCCGGAATGGGGGGTGAAAGTAGATAGTAAAATATTCAAAATTTTCGGTCGTTATTTGTACTGGCAAGGTGTGCCCTTTAAAATTAAAAAGGGTGATGTGGTAATAGTCGAGCAAGCCGCCAAACTAATCGATAACTATTTTTTGTTTTTTCTGGAACAAATTAACGTCGTTCGAATGTGTTACTTCGGACATGGGCAGAATTTTCAGGATAAGTACGAGCTCAAAATTTCAAAAAAGATTAAACAACTAATGGTCAGTAGAGTCAGCAAATGGTTTGCCTATACTGATATGTCAGTCAAGTCTTTGCTGGCACAAGGTGTAAGTGAAAGCAAGATTGTTTCTGTTAATAATACTCTTGCGTTTAGTTCGTCCATGAGTGAGTCAGAAGTTACACGGGATTCGCATAAATTTATATATATTGGTGGTTTGTACAAAGATAAAAGAATTGAATTTCTGCTTGAGTCTGCTGCTAAAGTAAGAAGCATTAACGATAATTTTGAATTACATATTGTTGGTGATGGGCCTCTTAAGAATTTGGCAGAGAACTTTGCAAAAAGTAATAGTTGGTGCACCTACCACGAGAGTGTTTATGGGGATGAGCGAGATAAACTACTCTTTGAGTCGACAGCTATACTAATGCCTGGATTGGTTGGTCTGGTTGCCATTGATTCTTTTCATTTCGCATGTCCAATCATAACAACTGATTGTGGGCAACATAGCCCTGAATACGTTTATCTTGAAAATCGATTAAATTCTTTGATTTTACCGGATGAGGGCACTACTGGTTCGTATGCAGAATTGATACGAGAGTATTTGGATAACAAGGAATTAGCAGATACTGTAAGGCAAGGCTGTCGTGATTCTGCAAACTTTTACAATATAGAGGATACAGTGGAAAAATTCTTTAACGGCATAGCTGATATTCGTTAGTAGATTTTTACAATGATACGTGGGTTAAAACGTTAGTGTCAGTTTGACGGTATTTTTTAGCTTAAACGACTATTATCGTGAATGAGTATAAAAACTGAGCGGTTCGAGCATGTATTGCCAAATGTTCTAACCCATCATCTTGTCAAGTTTGGCTGTTAGTTGATCGATGTCGACAACAATTTCACCAACATAACGGTTTTTTACAGTATTAGATTCACTTGTCTGAAGCACGTGATAGTCATGCGACAGATTCAGATGCGAGCAGATCGAGGTCAGTGTGTATTGAAGAAAGTTAGGTGGGAAAATTTCAAGCACCCGGGCATCTTGACGGCAAAACATCAAGTTTGTGAAACCAGCGCCAGATAATCCTACTATGTTGGTTGCACCATTAAACAACGCAGCTTTCTCGGTAAAATTATAATCTGAAAGAACCACCGTTTCGAAACCATAGTCTTCTAATTTGCCAGCAAGTTCATCTTCGTTCGCTATCTGCCGTATTGCTGAATCTTTACGACTGACATAGATGTTTTCTAAGGTACTGGTGGCTGTAAAGGGGAGTAATCTTTCCCGGTACTTATCAATGACCCAACCCGGGGTTATTGAAGAGGAGTAGCCCCTGGGAGCTGAGGTGCATATAAGTTGATCATATGACACCGTAACCATCGGGGTGAGTTCTACGACCTTGTCATGGGTTATACCCAGACTGTTTAGCATCTCCTGATGGAAAGGGTAATTCTTCACGGGCACGATGTAGCGTTGAATGTCCTCAGGATCGAAAAATTGCTCTATAAGGAAATAGCGTGATAGCCCGTCTATTAGCCAGTGACCATAGTTGCCGTTTGCCATTGCCACAGTGCCAAAAAGGTTGGCTGATAAGCCGGGCATATGAAGTTTGGGGCTATGGGGTACAGTGGCGGCTGGTTTTAATCGGCCGTTTACCGATGACAGGTTACTTTCAATCCGGCCATCGGTGTTATAGATCGAACGGTGAGTTGCCCCGTCAGTGTACTGCACTGCATTATGCAACTTAACGATATCGTAGTCATAGTCTGACACGCAGTATCCGTTTTCATAATGGTCTTGCTTGAATTCAGAAGCACGATCTCGAAAGAGACTTTCGTCGATTGAAACAGATGATTTGTAGTTCCATTGATGGCGCTGATCGTGAGTTCCGGTGTCAGAACTTTTGACCGATTGCTGTCTTTTGGCATTTTTATCAGAAAATAGCTGGCCAACGAGACTAGCCAGCATTTTTAGTCGGTCGACTAAAACGTTTAGAATTTTTTCCCGCGGTTGCGGATCTAACATGATCTGCAATGATGGTAATTTCATTTAAAACAACAGCTACTCGTAAAGCATATTCGACGGTTTGATAATAAATCCGATATTTGCGAAAGCTCTTTTTAGCCAATTACCGGCTTTATTGCTACGTATAATAAGCAGTATTGATGCTACGCATAGCGATAGCAGGATAACCAGAACCGCACGCATTTTAAACATGGGCAAAGAGGTTATATCGCCTCTCTCCATCTTGATTTGTCGAAAATTCCAGCCCTGACTGATACAGCGTCGACGGAAATACCTGAACGAAGCTCTATCCGGCGGTATCGTCTCGGAGATTGCCGCTTTTTCTGCCCACAAAATTCTTTCGTAATTATCTGTAACCCTGAAAAAAAATTCTGTGTCCGACCCACCAGACCTGCCATATTTTTCGTCGAAGCGCAAGACGCCGATTTTGTCTAAATCGATAAGAACATTTGCTGTGGCCGTGTGGCGTAGGTCATCTCCGTCTAGTTTGCCAAGACTATTGTGTAAATCAATCGATTTAAGCCAGGTACTGGTGCCTGCAGGGAATTGCGGATGTACCGGGCCGGATACCACGGCACACTGGTTTGAAAACATTACTTTTGCCAACTCGATCAACCATTGTGTTGTCGGGATTTCATCATCATCGATAAAGGCCAGAATTTGATGACTACTCTGTTCAATGGCCAAATTGCGGCCGGTAGCGATGTTATTTTTTGGCGAGTCTAGCTGGCGAACAGTGTGCCGGGTCGCAATATTTGATTTCGACAAAATATCGGCTAACTCTCGCGATTTCTCCGGGCCGCTATTGTTCACGATAATCAGTTCAGTGGTTTGGCCCGACCACTTTTCATAGGCTGTTAGAGGCTTGCTGAGAAGCTCCAGGAACTGTGCGAGGCAGTCGAAGCGCTTTTCGTGTGTAATCACACCGACAGTAATAGATCGAGCGTTATTTGCGGGAGTCGTATTTGCGTATTCTTCCATTTTGATTACCACATGAACTGGTTCACAAATTATGCTCTATTTGACCTGTTTAGGACAGAGAATACCGCTAAATAGCAGTAATTTGAAAAGCCTTATTGTATAGAATTTCTTATTCAGGTGGGATTAAGCTTGTAATACTGTAAGGTAATTTTTGTTGAAGTTTGTTTTACCGAATAGAGCAGCTGGGCGCGGGTGAGCCTGCGTAAAACCACTCCTCCAATACTTTTAATTTGGCTGAAGTGAGTATTCCGATAGAGGCTGCTGGAAAAGGTATTCGGCACGCGGTCCGTCTTGCTTAATCTCCAATTCAGTCTGTATTCACCTCCGATTGATACATTAGGCATTCTTTTAGTTGTTCTTGGAATCTATTCCGATACCGGCTGGGTACTGTGCTTTCGATGAGCGTTATCAACTTATGAAAGAATTAAGTTGACTTGTAAGTTTCACTATTTGTACAGAAGTCATATCTAGCTTAAAAGCTTTGTTATTGAGATGAATTTGTATTTGTTTCTATTTGGGCGTTTTATGGCTCGGTGCGATACATCTTTATTGTAGATTCAGAATTTGTTTTACAAACGGTCACTCTAAATGCTCCATTTATCAAAGTATTTTGTTTTTCTTCTGTCACTTCTACTGGTTGCTTGTGATAAACGTGCTGCAGTGGAATTTATAACAACAAACGAAAATCTGGACGTACTGGAAGACGCTTATCAAAATTACGAACCTGAGAGCGACAGACAGCGTACCTCAACCGAGGTACAAGAACGGTCAAATAGATGTTCGCCTCTGACAGAAGGCGGTTATACAAAAAATAGTGAAACTGTTTCGGTGCTTGGATCTGAGGTTATCAAGAACCCATTGCAGGACCTATTGCAGAACCGGGCAGCTGGTTTGCCCGATGATAGTTCGACTCCTTCAATCGGATTATGTGCAGGCGAGGTAGCAAAAATTCTGGACGGACTTCAGGTTTCAACTTCTCAGGCGAATGTGCAAACTACGCCTGTCGCAGCCAGCGGCGGATTTGTGTATACGGCTAATATTGAACATGGGCCTGATGGAGATACTAATGACATAAATCTGAGGACTGTAATAAGACAAGGGAAAAGATCAGATGCTGGAGTCTGGGAATGGAGCAGCCATGTTGTTGAGGGACGAACTCTTCGTGACCGGTGGCATACCTCTCCCTCAGTTGCGGTGGATAAGCAAGGCTTCATCCATATTGTGTACAACATGCATAATTTACCGTGGCAGTATAAAAGATCGGTAAATCCGCATGACATAACCGAATGGGAGTTCCATGGACACGAAATCACTATCAGCCAGTTGGAGAACTTCCGGTATCACAACAGAATCAACTTTCCAACTCATGGCATAGGACAAATACCGGGCAACCAGATCACTTATCCGGCCTTTTTTTATGACAATGATAATCAACTGTATCTCTCTTACAGATTTGCCGCCAGACCAGCTAGAGTTTTCAGTGAAAGAACATTTAGTAGTGGTATAGCTAGATACGATGTTGAAACAAGGTCTTGGGAAAGTATCGGTGAAGAAATACAAAATCGTTCTTCAGATTTCGAATCCGATCAGAAATCGTTAAACAAGGCGACTGCTGTGGCAGGAGAAATGGGTTGGACTGCGTATCATCCTAGATTAACGTTCGGCCCAAATAATGAGTTAGGTTTTTTTCACTACTGGCGGGATGGTGGGGCTGGAACGCAACTAACTCGTCCCTGCTATATACGAGAGGACGGAAATGGCGGTTTTGAGACTCTGCAAGGCTCCGCAGTTGCGCTACCAGCCAAAAGTTACGACTGTGGAAATATGGGTTTTCGAGATGACGAGGAATTTTTTGGTACTGGTAGCGTCGCTTCGCATCCGTCTGGTCTTGTCAACGTGCTTCTTAGTCCCGTTGGATCTAAGCCAAGAACCATACTTTCTTACTCGAATGAGACACGGGAATGGGAGAGGGAGCAAGCACCCGGGAATGCAAGTGAGATATTTTATGATAGTGCCGGAAATTTATGGGCCGTAGCATCAGACAGCTTCAGACTTTACAGAAAGGCTGTTAATGATACGGTCTGGCATATGGTATACGAGGATGGGTCACGCAGAGAGTGTTTGCCAAAAGCCAGGCTCAATGCGTCCCAATCAGTCGCTTTCATTCATACGCAATCGTGTGATTTAACTTCAGTTTCAGTGTATGGCCTGCAATTGGTTGACCCGTATTAGTATGAGTTATAGAAAACCAGATTAATTTTCAGGAGTAACTAGTTGTAAACCATAGATAGATACAGATTTACTATCACAAGCATGTGTATGTATGTATGCAACAGTCCTATTGGCATTTAGTCTTACTTTAGGATGGCAGTCTTTAGCTGTATCGTCTTTGAATACCGTTTGCCATTCTGTCTCGTTGGCTAACCTTCTGTAAAGAGTAAAGCGGTGTGATGCTGCCCATAGATTGTCATCTCTATCGTAGAATATCTCTATAGAGTTTCCTGGTGATTTCTCACTCACCCATTTATTTTCACTTTCCGAATAAGTCATTATCACTCGCGGCTCTCCAACCGGGCTAAGTAAAACGCTAGGCATTCCTTTTGAATCACCTGCTACATTGCCAGTACTGTAGAATTGCTGAGAATCGCTGAATCCCATATTACCGCAATCGGCAGTTGTTACCGGTAACGTGATGGGTGAGCCATCATAGGTCTCGAAGCCGCCACTTGCAGTCTCTCTGTAAGCACAGGGGCGAGTGAGCTGCGTTCCTGCAATGCCGTTGCGGTAAAAATGAAAAATACCAATTTCATTATTAGGCCCAAAATTAATTCTTGGATGGTATGCCGTCCAACCTTGCTGACTAGCCAGCGCTGTAGCTGTGTTACTTGAATCCTCATCGAATCTGAAATCGTCGGAGGAATTTATTACCTCCTCACCAATGCTTGTCCAGCGACGAAGATCTACATCGTATTCAGCCAATGCACCACTAAACGCCCTGTTTGCAAAACGTTGAGCTGGTTTTGCTGCAAAGCGATAGGACAGATAGATATCATTGTTATTATCGTAAAAAAATGCAGGGTATGTTATTTGATTACCTGGTATTTCCGCTGTTCCAAGCGTAGGGTAGCTAACTCTATTTTCAAATTTCAGTTCTCGTAACTGAGCTGTTGTTACCTCTTGCCCCAGAAATTCCCATTCAGTGATATCGTGAGGTCGAACCGTTCGTTTGTACTGCCACGGTATGTTGTGCATGTTGTAAGTGACATGTACAAAACCGTGTCTGTCGACAGCAACTGATGGGGACGTATGATATTCGTCATGTACTGTTCTATCTTCAACTACAAAACTTGTCCATATCCAATTTCCATTGTCATCCATACGCCCTTGTCTGACAACCGTCTTCAGATTTATACCGTTTGCATCGCCGTCAGGGCCGTGCTCTATATTGGCCGTGTACACATACCCGCCACCAGCAGCTATCGGTGTTGTTTGTACATTCAATTGAGCAGTCGAAACCTCGAGTTTATTCAAAATTTTCGATATGGAACCAATAGTGGAACCAATCACGTTGTCAGGAAAAAAATCTGTTGTCGTAGTTTCTTCTGAACCAACAATTAACGTGGGAACTTCCTCATCTGAATTGTCGGTAACATCACTTACGGATTCTGTTTCTATACTGGTTTCGGCTGGCTCCTGTGTTTCGATAGGCATTTCAGCATCCGTATCGATTTCACCTTCAGGATTTAGTACTTCTGCAGCGGTTTCGGTTTCTGTATCTTGGGAATTGGTGCTGTCTGTAGATGATGGCTCTTCAACAGTCGGCACATCGGATTCTTCTTGAGGTGCTTCTGAAGGCTCTTCTTCAACAGCAACTGACGGTCGCTGCTCAGTTACTGTTTCGCCCTCGGTCTCAGTAGCGCTTTGTACAGGAGCAGATGGTTCCTGTAAATCAACAGATGCTTGAGAGCCGCTACTTGCAGCCTGTGCGACTGATATACCTTGATTGAGGTCTGATACAGCAGCAACTGCTTGACCGAGCTCTGGGGTAGATGTGTTTTCTTGTTCAAGAGACTGAATGTCTGATTCTGATAAATTTCCAGAACCACAAGATGCAATCAGGCAAGTAAAAAGAATACTTGCTGTTGTTTGATATCGTTGCTTCTTGCAACGTATTTTTTGATTTTGCATATTCGTGATCGACGAGCACTGATTCAAGGTATAGATAAGAAAAAATCGAACTTACTGTGCTATCGGCGATGAAATATAAAGTATGAGATCCTCTACATGACTTGGTGCACATATACCTATTTATATCTATTTGATAATAGTCAGTATGTTTTCGTAAAAATCACAATGCCTCTCATTTTGAGCGATTTGTCCTAAACTGCTATTTTAAATATCGGGTTAAAGTTGAAACGAGAAGTGTTTTTCAATATTGATAAATGTGTTCTCTCGGTATGAATCAGATATCTATTGATTTTGTTATATAGGATAGGGCTAATAGTATGTTTACTTATCGGTTCAAATCAGAGTGTGAGCAGGGATATGCATACATTCATAAAATACGATCAGCATCAAAAACTATATGGGTTTACATATTTATACGCGTAAACAGGTAACGGGGTTGTACAACCTGACTCTGTATTACTTTGTTAGTCGTATTAGATATATGGCTACATCTATAAAGTGAAATGTGAGATTAGCCGTAATCGTAGGTGGTCAAATAATGCAGGTGGAAGTGCGTAACAGATCAATAAGATCGTCAAAACCTTAGTTCTGAGAATTTTAACTAGCAATGCATTTACGCTACATGTTCGATGAGCCGGAGATGAACTATGTCAAAGTGAACATAAAGGTACTATATTTCTACTTTTCTGCTATAGATTCGACTTATTTTTAATTAAGGCTTAAAGGCTTGGGCACATTAGCTCGAAAACGGTATATGTAATCTGTCAAAAGAGAATCTTGTAAGTGAGAAACCTATTTCCATGCTTTTTGGGGTGTGCGCTACTGGTCGGTTGCGGTGGTGGAACGGAGAATTCCGAACTGCAAAACCTCGAC
Organism: uncultured Granulosicoccaceae bacterium; assembly: GCA_937951345.1. GTDB lineage: Bacteria > Pseudomonadota > Gammaproteobacteria > Granulosicoccales > Granulosicoccaceae > CALFCE01. The sequence goes on along the minus strand of CALFCF010000060.1, from coordinate 8,739 downwards.
GTGGAGCAACTGGCCGCCGCCACTGGCAGCGATAGTGCGCCGTCTAGCAACGTGCAGGAGGTGCCGCAGTTCCCCGTGTATGTCGAAGATGAAACTGACAGAGTCTTTTTTGATGGAACGGGTTTTTCAATCCAGGGTATGGAACTTCTTGGCCTGGTAAAGGAAAAGAGCAATCAAACTTTTCAAAATCTGAATACGGCGTTTGCAGAGGGTTCAGTGTCTGATGAGTTTTTAGAATGTAGTCTGTTTAATGAGAATGCTGTTCTTTATGGCTTTGCGTGTGATGAAGACGATGATTCGCATGTGTTGGGTGAGTACGGATTTCCATTATTTCTGATACTAACCGCAGCACCGGAAATTTGTCAGGCTTTGCCGCTGGGCGCATTTAACATACAAGATTGTGAAATTAGTACGTTAAACTTCATTTCTGAAAGTGGTTTGTATGGATACTACCGTGCAAGTGTAAATGATGACGGGGTGAAAAGAGAGATTCTCTCGATCACTGAGAATTTTGTTCCGCCTTTTGTTGATCCAACTTTCGCACCAGAAACTTGCGTTTACGAAGTCCATAGCGATGGTACATTACTGTTAAGTGATTTTGGTAATTGTACGAATTCCATAAATCAATTAATAACTGAATTTAGTATATAAAATAGTTGCTGCAGTCAATACCGTCAGCGATATTAACTAATTTGATGCAACTTTAGATTTGGTAGTTTTTCGTAAAAAGATCTCGCTATAAGCCTGTATCTATTAGTTTTTGTTTTGCAAATTCTGAATTTTCTTTATTTTTAATATCTTGAGCAACAGGGCACGACTAGTAACTAAAATCGGGTAAAAAATTCGGGAAAGTGATTTTGACTTAAAAACAAAATAGTTTATTTTGTTAAACAATCCATTCGGGCTACTTATGAGACTGATTTTATTAATAGCGTCTGCACCATAATATAGTTCATCGCCAATTTTTAGCACCATCCCTTCATCTAAGTCTAAACCTTTCTCTGTTATCTCATCAATTATCCAGTGGCTTTCCCTGGCATTGATCATCTCTATATCCGCTACGGTTTCTCGGATTCTCAATATTTGCAAGTAATTCTTGCATGCAGGGCATTCATTGTCATAGACGAGATATATTTTATCGCTGTTCATATAATGGATCGCTCGAATAGAAATAGTACAAACTGAGTTGTCTGACTAATCCAAAAATTTGGGTGGTAAGTTTATCGAACGGTAAATCGGTTTTAACAAATTTAGATTGATATCACCGTCATCTGGCTCTACACAAATCGGTTGAATAACAAGTCGGTAGCTATTAATTTTCGACAAATCGATATCACGTACTGCGCCGTCAACGATTTCTTTTGAAGACCAGAAATGATGCCAGTATAAGCTGCTTATCCTGTGAAATTTATTACCGATCTCGTTTTTGTACCATTCGTGATAGCCGGTAATGAAATTGTCAAAAGACTCTGGTTCAAATTGTTTGTACTGAGTATCTTTGTAGTGCCCATCAAAATCGCAAGCATAAGATCTGAGCATGGTGTCCATATCTCTTGATCCTCCATTAGTTCTCGTAGGCAGATAATCACCGCCGGTTTTAGGGAGCCCAAAACTCATATGCGAAATAGGATAGGAGTAAAATAAGAAAAATTGTGATGGTAGACGAACACCGATACCATTCTCATCTAAAGCTTCCAGGTACATTGTGTTGACAGCTCTGGTATCGTACCAGGCTAGGTTAGGTACTCGATAGAATTTTGAAAAAACAAACTGTGCGATGATCATTATTATCACTGATGCAATGACAGGTCGAATGCCAAAAAAGGTAGATGGAAGTGTTAATAAAGCAGACGCGAAAATAACGTTTAAAATCATCCATGTAACAAAATTCGCTCCCACTAAAATAAGTATTCCAAAATGTAGTAAATCAATCAGTATAAAAAGAACTATTGCAAATCTCTTTTTAATGAAAATGATTGCTGCAGCCAGTTGAACAGCCAAAACAAAGAAGGCCGCTAGTAGACTCGCATCAATACTCCACCACCTTAATAGGTTCTGATGGAAAAAATCAAAGTGTTGCCAGAACAACTGTCCATTCGTGCTGGCTGTTAGAAAAATATTTTTTAAATCATTCTGCAGTAACCATGAAGATGGACCTCCGTTTAAAGAAATCTTTTCAATGCCCGAAAATAGATAACCTGCTGCATGAAGTGCAATAACTAGAAATACTGCGAAGTTGTAATAGCTAACTCTTTGAGATTTATCGACATCGGCGTGCGAGCTAAATAAATTAGGAAGAAATCTATTCAGTATTCCTCTTGCTAAGGTATACAGATGCTCTGATAAGGTAATCGCCCCTATTAGAATAATAGTTTGATAAAAAGGAATAATATCCAGGGTCCTTTCATAGGTGAATCCGGTAAGGTGACCTGCATAGACTTTTATTAGAATTAAGTAGCATCCTGGATACAATAGAAATGAGGGTCTGAAAAAGCCTGCGACGCAGAATAATAGAGCTGACACCCAATATACGAAGATATAACTACTGAATACCCGTTCGTGAATAACAGGAAAAGCTGGGTACTGAAGAAGTATGTAAGTAAAAGCCAGTAATGCCAGGCCGCGATTTAAAATATTATACGATTGACAGCTGACGGGATTGTAAATTGCAGATAGAAAAATAGTAACAAACAGCGATAGAACAATTGTAACCTCGGCTAAAGGTGCATGCTTTATCGATAGATAAAATAGGGCAGAAAAAAAGCAAAATATAAAAAAACCTGATATCAGGTTTAGATAATAAATTGCTTTATAAAAGCGTATTTCTTTTTTCATCAAAAACATCATTCCTTTATTAGAGTATGTTTCTTGCTTTCCTTGTTTTAAAATATTTTAGATAGTTATATTCCAACGATTCCAGCTTTCCAATCGCTGTTGATATACTAATAGATTATGCTGATGGAATCTGTCTGTGAATGTTATTCTCCGTCAGTTGGTATGGAAAGTAACAGGTGATGATTAAAAGTGTGAACAAATTTGCTTTTATGGACCGAGGGATATCTCTTGTGCCCAGGATGGTGTAACAGGTTTATTGAAATGTTGAGACATACGCATTTCGTCTATTAAGCATTTATTCGTTTTTGTCTTTGAAGATACATCATTGTCGTGCAAAAGACTTCTGACAATATCATAGACAGCAGTATTGGTAAGTGGCTTTTGAAAGCAAAGTACGAGAGTAAAGCTCCTGTAATCACTATACCTGACGCCAATAGATTGATATAAAGAACATATTTGAGATCAAGTGTGACAATAAAAAATTGACTGAGCCAGAAACGGACTAGGGCGATGCACACAAATATAAACCAAAAAATCAGAAAGTTGGTTAGCTGTGCATAGTCGACTATTACGCGTTCTAACAATCCGCTTAAATGTAAGAAAAGAATTAGCAGCATGTACAAAAGGGTAAAACTAAAAATTATTCTCGAAAATATATTTATTTTTTGTACTAATCCATTGAAGCCTTCTGTCTTGACTGAGCGCCGAAGAGATGGTGTTGAACTGTTTATCAATCCTTGATTTATTGTCGTAATCGGCATGACAAACAATCTGGCTAAATTCAAATAGCCTGATATAAGTGGTCCAGCTAGAAGAATCACGGTTGGATTCAGGCCTTGTGTCTTCACCCACGTAGCAGTAGCGCCCAGTCCAGCAAATTTACCTTGTTCCCAATACCTCATTGCCAGATATTTGACTTCTGCCACGCCTTTCCACTTTGTTTTTGCTAAAAGGTTTCGGCAGTAACTGTTGAATGACAGGGCCACTACAAAACCAGCAGTCATCGATAAAAAGGTAAGTAGTACTACGTAGTTGGGTTTGCTGAAAAGGAGCACCAGCGCTATTAGAGCCAGCGTAGAGCTAATCCAGGCTATTGAGCAGCTTAAAGAGTAAATTTGTTTATCTTTTACATATAGAAAAAGTTTACAAATATCGTACAGATTGTAAACATATATGTACAGAAGTGTTGCTGAGATCAGTATCCAGTAGGATTGGGTCGTTATAGAAATTTGTCGATACACCCAATAACTACCAACGGTAATAAGACAAATCAGTAAGAAAAGGCAAAAATTTAAAATTATGGAATTCAGAAAATTTTGGTTTTGATCCGTCTCGGATTCAGATGAGCTATGAAGTACCATTTGCCTGTGAATTAAAGAGGTGTTCAAACCGTAGGACAAGATAGTCATTGAGAATATAAAGCTATAGATCCCAAATTCGGCTACTCCAGCTGCAATTACAACAACCAGTGAGATTAGTAAATTCGATCCACTGAATAAAATTTGCTCAGTTATGCTGGCTATCGAACGTAAATCGTTAATCCTCGTTATCTTGGATAGTATCGATAATAGTGATGCTAGTTTGTTTTCTGAAAGCATTATTTAAGCTGGTTGTTGCAATTAATCATAAACCGCGATTACTTGATGCATGTGATACTGGTAACTTCCAAAATAATAAAAACAGACGACAAGGGTGTACTGCCACTATGTCAACATCAAAGTTCGTAAAAATCCAGACAAGTAGTTTCAAATTTTTCATTTTGTATATGCCAGTCGAATCGTACAAATCCAATTACTAGTAAAGATGAAGCTTAATTTCCTGTTTTTGACAATAGTTCTGGGCATTGTCACAACTTTAATGTGGGTTTTCGGTTCCACCAACAATCGTTTTACAGAGGTGGAGGTTCTAGCTGATGCGAATACATATCCTTGGAGCGAGTCTGACTGGCTTTTCAAAGGAGATATTGAAGAGTTCGTTTTTAATGAAAAATATATACAACTTAAACCTGAACAGGTTACATCAGACCGTGAATCCTATATTTTCTATAAACGTGTGTTACCAGCTATCGAGTCAAGTGACTCGCGATTAATCAGGGCTCAAGCTGATATCGAAGTTACCGAACCATCAATTCTGCAGCCTGGAAAAATTGTTAAAGAAAGGGAAGCCGCTTTCATGGTTTGGTCTTTCGACAAGAACGAGAATGTTTTGAGTTATCTCACCGTTCAGTCGCTTCCAGCCTACTTTGTCGATCAAATATCGGTGGATAAAGCAGTAAAAATTCCTGCAGACACCGACTATATTGGCATAGTTATCATGTTGAAAGATAGCGACGCAACATTTGTTATAAATAGTATAGGTGCAAGCCTGGTTGTCGAAAAAAATTGGTTTAAAGTACTTCAAATAGTATTGTTCGGTCTGTTTGCAATAGTGACTCTTCTGTTTTTAGTATTCGTTTACCTGAAAATTGGATTGTATGCCGTTGCTATAGGGGCCTGTATTTTTGTGATTACTCTTTTTGGTGTTATTGTGCCTGATGCATTGCGTCGTGAGTACGCAAACCCGCTTTTACAGTTGATAGGCGCAGTTGACTATTTGAGGGATTATGCAATCGATCCTAAACTCGTGTTGTTTAAAAGCGCCCATATTTTGGCGTTTTGGGTCGTGTCATGTTTTGCTTTTCTAGCTTTAAAAAAATTAGAGACAACAGTTGTGGTTGTGTTTGTTGCTTTGGTATTTTTTGCGTTTTCTACTGAATCGTTGCAGCTCTTTAGTTATGATCGCGAAACCCGTCTGATTGATGTGGGCATAAACATTATCGGAATAGCGCTGGGTTTTGTCAGTTATTTAATTATCAATTTGTTTAGACGTGAACCTGCACCGGCATCAGCTATAGATGTAAATCTTGACGACTGAGACGATTTCTGGCTAATTTTCGAATCCGACATCAGTGTCTTTTTTAGATACTACTCAACGCCGTTTCCGCTGCTTTTTCGCCACTAACAAACGACTCGTCTGTCCAGATATAAGCCCATTCGCCGTATCGTCCACAAGCCTGTATATCTATATCTCTGAGATATCCCTGTACTGTATCCAACGCCGCAGCACGATCCAGGTCAAACACGATGTTGGCATAAGGAAGGAGTTTTGCATCTTTTAGGGTAATCGTTTCATCGCCTTTTAAAATGCCTATCTTTTCCAAATCTGCTATTACCATGGGAATATATTCGTCACATTCACGTGTTCTTGGTTTGTATTTATCAGAGAAATAGAGTTCTGCCTGTATGCTGGAGCATCCATCAGGTGCATTTTGAGGAGAAAATTTAGAAGGAAAACTTAGTCTCGTAAAACATATATCTTCGTCGTATATGTATGTCCAATGTGCATCGGTCAGTTCTTCTGCGTTGATGCCCAGGTTCACAATAACGCAGGAAGTGCATGAAAGTAGAGAGGCTGCAGCGCGTACATCGTTTGGTACTCCTTTTATCATCGGGATGAGTTCTGTCAATGGAATTGTTGAAATCACCTTCTTGTAATCAAGGGTTTTACCGTTTTTAAAAGTTAAAACCTGTGTAGCCGGGTCTAGCGCAATTAACTTGTGATCAAGTTGTAAATTTGCGTAGTCAGGCAGTTTATTCAAAAAACTTTTGAAACCACCTTTGCTTGGGTATCGGAAGTTGCTGATGTAATGTACGTCTTTAGTCTCAGCTGTCAGAGCTCCCTGTATAACTTCCTCAAGGTCCGGCTTATAAAGCCTAGGGCCTAGCCATTCCGTACTCATATTGCTCGCAGTTGTGGTATGGTATTTTTCTCCGTATGGCATAGGAAACGTCTCGGCAAAAGTGTCGCCGAAACTGGCTCTTAACCAATGTTCATAGTTTTTAATCTCTGACATGTCTGTTTCTGTCAGCTGCGAAAATTCTAATATTATTTGTGTGATTAATTCGACTGGCAAACCATGGAGATTACATTGAGCAGGGTGCTTAATCCAATGTCCCTGATAGTAGTTGTTGGCACTTGCTTGCAGGCGCTCAAACTGGTTGTCAATGAAGCCCGCGAGGATATTCTGCATCCTTTCGTCTTTTGTGAATGAGATGTGTGGGCCTTCATCGAATACAAAGCCGCCTTCGTATGAATAGCTGTTAGTGTGACCACCGTAGTAACTATTTTTGTCGTAGACATCAGGCTTCTGCCCGGCGTTCGTTAAATGATAAGCCGCTCCATATCCTGCCATTCCCGAGCCTAATATTGTTATGTCGCTCATGCTGAAGACTTCCAATAGTTAATGTCTGGCATTAGTTCTAGTTTTTCTACGCAGACGGATAATGTTTAGTTGCAGTTGCCTGAGCTGAATACTGCTTTTTGTCAGTAAAACTGTTTATATTTGTACAATATCGGCTAGTGAGATTTCCACCATTCGATGGTTTGTATCAATCCGTCTTCAATACTATACGTTGGCTCAAACCCTATCTCAGTACTAAGACGTCTAATATCAGCAACGGTTAACGGAAGATCTTTCTCGCTCGACTGGATATCCCCGAATCCTATGTCGGAAGTTTCGGAAAAATAGGATGCGATCAATTCCACTATCCGTTTCACCTGTATAGGCTGACCTGATCCAATATTAATTGCTCCATTCAATTCATTTGATGCTGCGATGGCAACAATAGCCTCGGCAACGTCATAAACGTGTAAATAATCGCGATATTGAATGCCGTCGGAACAGGACACACGTTCATTTTTCAACAATGAAAGAATAACTGACGAGACGAGACGGTTGGGTGCCTCTGCGGGACCATATACATTGAAAATTCTACCCCACGCACCGCTTAGCTGATTTTCGTCAATATATGCTTCAAACAATTGCCGTGTGGCATTTTTGCATTTACCGTAGTATGAATCCGGGTTCAACGGTGTCGTTTCCTCAGAGCAATACCCGTGGTTTCTGTCATATTCAAACCCTGAACCAGCGACAATCATTCGTCCATCACTGCCCAACGTCTCATAGTAATCACACATTAGTTGCAAGGTTGCTTGCACCCATCTGATATTTTCACCACCAGAGTAAGAGCCGGGTTTTACGTGCCAGGCCAGATGTATCAATAACTCCGGGCGTTGTTCCTGCAACAGTGTTGCCAGTGATTGATCATCAAGCAGATTCTTCCGATGCCAGATAGTGACAGGTAGATCCGTTCGCGGTTCTCCGCTTGTTATCGCGTGCACAATGTACCCTTTCTCGGAAAGTACGCGTACAACGTGCTGTCCGATAAAGCCTGTGGCCCCGGTAACGAGTACCTTTGTACTCATTCAAGCTCCGTCAATGTAGATGACCGCACCTGCAATTCAGTGAACCTTAGTAGTCCGGCCATTGTGCATCCTTCTCGGAAACTTCCATCTGCTCGACTATCGGCCATTGAATATTGAACGAAGGATCATTCCAGCGAATACCCCTTTCATTTTCCGGCGAATAGGCGGCGGTAGATGCGTAAACTACTTCCGAGTTGTCTTCCAGACATTGGAATCCATGCGCCACACCCCTTGGCACAATCAGCATTTCACGTTGGTTTGGAGTGAGAGTCACGCCGTACCATTGACCAAAGGACGGTGAATCTCTTCGTGTATCGGCGATAACGTCGAATATACTGCCTGCTATGCAGCGCACCAGTTTTTGCTCCTGATAGTCGCCGATCTGGTAATGAAGTCCCCTTATCGTGCCAGCCATTGTTGTTGACGAGTTATTTATTTGTTCAATATCGAATTGAAGACCGGCTTCCGCTAGCGTTTTACGACAAAACAGACGGGAAAACACACCTCTATCATCCGAAAGAAGTCTAGGCCTTAATAGAAGTGCATTTTTTATAGGGGTTGTCTCAGCGGCAATCAAACGATCCTGGCCTCCGGTATGGG
>CALFCF010000059.1 GCA_937951345.1 uncultured Granulosicoccaceae bacterium | reverse complement strand
CCATCTGACACACTCAATGCGATATCAAAGTCTTTTGTTTTCACTGCACCGTTTTGAACAGCATCATTAATATTTTGTAGAACATCAGTGCCTATCACTGCACCGCTGATATGATACGCGCCTGGTTCAGTGACTTTAAATGTATGCTGGCTATTGTAGTCATGTTCATCCCAGTGACCTTCATCGTATCCGGTTTCGCGCCAGAATTCGGCGCCATACCAGCCAATCACTTGATCTGCATCATTTGAAAACTCTATTTCAAACTCGACGTATTTATTGACGGGCAATTGCTCACGCAATGCGGTTTTGAATTTTAATAAAGCCGGAGCGTCTTCAATATAAATCTTGCCGATTTCTATCGTTTGTCCCGGAGTGTACCGAAGTTGCTTTTCAAATATTGTCGAGCCTTTATTGAGCTTTGATAGCACGGTACCGACTATCAAACTGCAAACTGCCGTGGCGATTAAGACCATGCCGGTACGCTTCCAGCGCACAACCTCATGCAGACTCTCGCTGGCACCTATGCCAGTAATCACATCATGGTTGGACAGTTTGAGGTGACGAAAAAACTCGATCTCACGTGGCTTGCCACTGGCATCGACTCGCGCTTCGACGCCGATGCTGAGTTTACTGTTACCGGCGACTCGGGTCTTTTTGCCTTTCTTGAAAATGTCAGAATGTTCCCAGGTTTTTTTCTTTTCACCGGGTGACGGATTATAGGAAAATTCACCAGCGGCGAATTGTAATTTCCAGTCACCGTATTCCACAGCCTTATTGTTTCTTGCCGGAAGTTCCGGTTGTTCAGGAATATATTTGTAAGACCAGTATCTTGTTTTTCCGTAGTCGCTAATCCACGCGAGTTGCCGTTGCTTGTTAAGCATCCACCAAAGCGTGTACTGGGCTTTGTTGGTTTCCCAGTCGCTGTCCTCGCTGTCCCATTCGCGTATGGTCCCACCGAAGTGCTGCACGCCGATTGCCTGCCATTGCTCACCCTTGAAATTAAAAAAGCTGCCGAGGGTAAAGTTCGATTGAAAGTCCAGTGTGCGTGGCCACCTGATTGTCTCACTACCTTTGTTGTTGGGTAGCTCTGCGTTTTGCCCACAGTACTGACAGATGACAATTCTGGTTTCAGCCGCCTGTTTGCTAAGACTACCGCCGCAGTTAGTGCAAGTGAGTGCTACACCTGCAGATGACGTTATCATCTCCGGTGCAAGTGCGGTCTGGCTTAACTGTTGTTGTATTTCTGCGAGTTGTTCTGCCAGATGCGGTCGCTGCTCGATCAGCGACGGCAAGGCCTGACGAATTTCGTTGTCACGTCCGGAAGCCACGTGCCGACCGATAACATCGAGCAATTTCTCGTCATGTACTTGCTGAAGTGATTTGGCCAGCTGCATGGATCAGACTTCTGTCCAGATAAAATCAGCGGGAGAGATTGCTGTGCTGATGCTGGTTGATAGCTCTTGCATCCAGATTTCCACACTGAGTTCCCGACCGTCAGCAATCGCATCCAGAAAGCTGACGGTAAATCCCGGCGATACGCCGACAGGAAGCTGACCCTGCATACCGACCACCGAAGCCTGACCTGTTTCGGTTATGAACCAATCTTTACCGTCGGCTGCGAATGTCTGGCCCGTCCATTTCGAGCGGAGTTCGTCGAGCTCATCACTGATGGTATACGGTGTGTCAGTATGCAGGTAATAGTTACCGTCGTCCTCCTCGAGCCACTGCCCCTGATTATCCTCGAACATCAGCCACCATTCATCCCATTGGCTGTCGTCATTAGCCAGGCGTACACGCCCGTCAACCTGAAAATTACGCCCGTGCAATTGCCCGCTTCGCCCGACACGCAGTAATGGCGGGGCATCCAGAGGCGCTGTGAAGCTGCCTTCGGTTATCCAGGTACTGTTGTCGAAACGTACAAGGTTACCGCAGTGTTCACAGACCACTGTGCGACTGAGCGGGTTAACCGTATCGATAGCTGCCGCGCAAGCCGGGCAGTTTATAGGCTGTGACATGGATGCAGAGGATACCACGCAGGTAGAAAATACAGTAAGGTGGTTGTAACTACATTTGAATATAGTCTGAAGAGTTGTCGTCGTGACAGAAATTAGACGCTGGTTGATCAACGCGGAGCATTGCCGCGGTTCACTCGATAACGCACCGGCACTGTTGGAATCGATGCGTACCGGTTGCAGCGACAGTGGTGCGATCATTCGACGGGAAGCGGTTGAGCCCTATGTACCCCATGGTGTTACCGCCGCACTGGTGCTGGCAGAATCACATTTTGTAGTCTCGACATGGCCGGAGTGGCAGTTTTGCACGCTGGATATCTCGGTTTGCAGTGATCAGCTTGATCTTCAGGTTCTGGTTCAACCGGTGCTGGCACTACTAGATCCGGTGTCGGCAAACGGACGTCTGACGCAAACGCGGTTACCGGAAGGTCGTATGAAGACCACCGAACTTGCCGTAACCATGGTTGATTCGGTTCGAGCGATCGAAACGGTTTGACAGTACAAAAAAGTAGAAGTCATTTCAAAATCGAGATTGTGCGCTCAGACAAGTCGTGTGGCGCTCGAGTAGCGCAGAGCAGCACAACAACGGCACAACAACAGCACAACAACAGCACAACAACAGCACACAATGCAATCAGCGTACATAACCGATTTTGAGATGGCTTGAAGTAGAGCAACGGAACATGACTGCGCTCGATAGATAACTACTTATCGATTTTAACGCTAACAGGTTTTTAGACAGAAAATTTGAAATGGCTAATTCTTCTTCAGTAACCCCTCTATGGCGTAGCCCGTTATTCGTGATTGCTGCGGCCTGCCTGATATCGACGATCGGGTTTGGCATACGTTCCTCGTTTGGAATTTACCTTGAACCCATGACCAGCGATCTCGGTTGGTCACGGGAGACCTATGCGTTTGCGATGGCGTTGCAGAATCTGTGCTGGGGTTTAGCGTTGCCAGTGGCGGGTGCATTTTCTGATAAGATCGGTGCAACCCGTGTAATTGCTGTCGGTGCGGTGATGTACGCACTCGGTATATGGGGTATGTCAGTTGCTGACAGCGGATTCATGCTTAGTCTGACCGGTGGTGTGCTGGCAGGGACCGGTATCGCATTCTCTGCGTTTACGTTGGCAATGGCATCCATGGCGCGTGTAGTCAGCCCGGAAAAACGCTCACTGGTATTTGGGCTAGGTACTGCAGCTGGATCCTTCGGACAAGTTCTTTTCTCGCCAATAGCACAAGGTTTTGTCAATTCTTACGGCTGGTCGAGCACGTTGACCATTTTCGCAGTAACCGTCCTGGTTTTAATTCCTCTCGCCTGGTTTTTGCCATCTGACCCGTCGAAGTCGGTTGGCGATACGCAGGCAGAGATTGAGCAAACGTTGGGTGCTGCGATAAACGAAGCGTTGTTGCACAGGGGTTATGTATTACTCACTCTGGGCTTTTTTGTTTGCGGTTTTCATGTGGCGTTTATCACTGTGCATTTTCCGGCATATATTCGCGATCTGGGTCTCGATCCGGCGATCGGCGCTTATAGTCTGGCTCTGATCGGGTTGTTTAATATTGGCGGTTCCTTTTTGTCGGGCTACGTCGGGCAGCGCCACAGCAAGAAAACGAGTCTCGCGGTGATATACACACTGCGTGCAATTGTGATTGCGCTACTACTGGTTCTGCCGAAAACTGCGTTAGTGATTTATTTGTTTGCAGCAGTGATGGGAATTCTGTGGTTGTCTACCGTGCCTTTAACCACCGGTATTGTGGCACAGGTGTTTGGCGTGCGTTATATGGCGACACTGTTTGGTATTGTCTTTTTAAGTCACCAGATTGGCAGCTTTATCGGAGTTTGGTGGGGCGGACGAATTTACGACCAGACCGGTTCCTACGACGGCATGTGGTACGCCGGCATCGCACTAGGATTGCTGGCGGCTGCAATCCATGTGTTTATTGATGAGAACCCACTTAAACGACTTAGCCGGTCGGCGGCTCCTGCATCCGCGTCGTAAATGCGTAAACGAACCATCGCTAACGGACCGTCGTCAGGCCATGGTTGCGGCCTATCTGGCAGTCGCGACTACGTGCAATGGTTTGATTCAGACATTACACGAACAACGCAACGCTAGCCTGCTCGATTCACGAAGTCGAAAACAGTGACACTGAAAACTAAGCAATTTCCAGTTAGGAAAGCAGTTTTAGCGTCGCTGTGGGTGTTCGCACACTGTTTTCTATTCACCACCAGTGCCAGTCTGCCGTCGCAGCTCACTCGATTCAGCTCAACCCGTAGCTAGTTGGCAGGTGTTGCACGACCTGTACGTGCATTGTTTGCAGACAGTGCGCGTACAAAAGCGGCAGATGCCGGTGGATTGGCCGGGTTGTAATCCTGCCAGCTATTACCGTCAGCCGAGAACTGAACCTGCAGTCCCGGATACTGTGTGTTGATTTGCAGCGCACCATTGACTGTTCTCGCACCCGCAGACGGTATTCGATACAACACCCCGGCAGCATCGAGTTTCGGTAGTTCCTTCTGGCCCAGTGCGTTAGCAAAGCGTTGCCAGTCAGCTGCTAATGCGCCGCGGTTGACCCTGTTACTGGTATCAGAGAAAGTCACCCCCGGGGCATAATCAAGCTCCCAGTCGCCGCGGTGCCAGGCGCGTTCCGCAAGTGCCAGAAGTCGCGGATACATCATGTACTCAAAGTGCTCGCCCGTGCGTACGGTTTCACCCCATAATTGACCCTGCATACCGGTAAAGCCGCCGTTTGACAGGTTACCGGTCGCCGTGAATGGAAATCCGTCCCGAGTCAGGGTGGTTTCTGCGTTTTGCGGCAGGTTCTCCGGTGCAAACGAGAATACCTTTTGTGTATCGGTAAAACGGGTAGCCCAGTAGTAGCCACGTTCTTGTGGATCAATTTCCTGCGGAAAATCGAAATACAGATAATCAGGTACAGCCACCAGTGTTTCAAAGCCGCGTAACGGATATTCGTAGGCGGTATTGAAGCCCCCTTGCCAGACCACTTCCCAGAAACCTACGCCGGCACGGCTTGTCGCAATTTGATTGGCATCGATGTTTCGCAGAATATCCTGATAGGCATACATAGCCGGTATACCTGCATCGCGGACAATTTCCGATGTGCGAACCACAAAAAGCGTATTGAGATCATTCAGATTATTAAGCGTGGGGTCGCTGGCAATCAATGCCTGGCACGCAGGGGATTGTTCGTAGGGGAAATGAAATTGACTTTGATCTATATCGCCGCGAAACGGAGTTACAGAACCTGCTGAGAGATCTTCGAAGCCACCGCCGAGCAATACGTTGCGTGCTTCGTCGCCACCCATGTGCCAGATATCGAGTGGTACACCGGCATCGTCATACATGCTTCTGACTTCGGTAACCACATTTTGGATAAAGTTGTAGGTGCCAGGAACACAGGGATTAATGATACCGTCATCATAATGCTGAACCGTCAGGTATCGTGATGTATCGAGTGGGTCGTCGAGCCGTATGTTTGTGTTACCCGGTTGACCAAGATTAGCTGCCCGTGCGCGCATTGCCACGACAGCCGCACGGGCGTGAGCCGGCATATCTATTTCCGGTACAACTTCAACAAAGCGATCGCGTGCATAACGCAATAAGTCAACAAATTCACTACGTGAAAAAAAGCCACTGCCTTCTGTGTTTGCAAACGGCCCCGACCCTAATTGCGGTAGCAATCCCGCGCTTTCAGTGACATTGCCTTCACCGTCGACCGCGAACTGGCGTCGTGCACCAACGCTGGTCAGTTCCGGTAGACCGGGTATTTCCAGGCGCCAGCCTTCGTCGTCAGTCAAATGCAGATGCAGCACATTCATTTTGTATGCTGCCATTTGATCGATCAGTTTGCGTATACGATCGGCCGGGTGAAAATTACGCGCGACATCCACGTGCATGCCGCGGTAGTCGAAGCGGGGAGAGTCAGTGACAGTAACGGCAGGAACTGTTCCTGATCCCGGCGTGATCAGTGCCAGTAACGACTGACCACCGTAAAACAATGACTGATCATCAGCACCGCTGACACTGATACCGCCGGCTGCCACTGTAAGTACGTAGGTTCCGTCAGGTAGTGACGCATCGATGCTCATCGCTACATTGTTGGCGTTACCACCAACCAGCAAACTACCGCGCGCATTGAGTGCTGCCACAGAAGCAGCAGCCAGATCGCTGCTGGTAAAGTTCAGTCCACCACTAATATCAACAACACCGCCGTTTGGCACCGTTGATTCGGGTGTTGGTACGATGACGCTGGACACATTTTGTGTAGCGACTTCGGAAAATTTTTCAAAGCGGTTATCAGCATCGGCCAGTGCGTGTGGCTCACCGTTAAATGCGCGCCGGTTTTCACCGGTTATCGGCACGGCAAAATTTGCGATACTGCTGGTGTCATTTGTATTTGCAATGACCTCGGGCTGACCACCATCACGAACCAGGAAGTAGCGAGGCATAAAATCACTTTCGTGAAGCTGAGAAAACTCGGTAATAATTTTTAGCGTTTTCACCGGCTCTGCATTGAAACCGGTAAATCCCGATGCCGGTTGGATGTAGTTCAAATCGCCATTGACCAGAAAGACATCAAATTCATCGCTGTCAACGCGTAGTACCCGTCGAATGCTTGGGAAGAAGATTCGCCAGTTACCGTTTTCGAGCGATCCATCGGTTGATTTGATATGAATGTTAGCGACACTGCACGATGCGAATTCAGCCGCTAATGATTTACAGCTGACAGGCAGATCACTTCCGTGGTTCTCAACCACCTCGTATACCACTGCCAGCGACTGCGGCAGATTGGTAACTTGGCTGCGACCAATTTCAGATACCAGTGGGTCACTTGCAGTTGCTGCCGGACCTTTGGGTAAAAGTTGTCCTGTATGGCTCAGTCCGCTATCGGCAGTTAAAAACTCAGGATTGGGATTTGCGCCATTTTCTGGTGGCTCCGGATTGCCAGTAACATCGATCGGCGGGTCAACGGGGGTCTCGCCGGGTGGTGGTGTTGTTGGTGCCGGTGCCGAGGGTACAGTGGTCGGACCACCCGCGGTGACAACACTGCCGTCGCTACTACCGCCGGAACTGCCGCCGCACGAGCTCAACAATATCGTCAAACCGAGTACCGTAAACCGGTGAATAGGGAAAACCTTATGTAATTTATTAACCATGGTTAAGGGTAGAACGTAAAAGGCCAAAACAGTTCGATGGTGCGGTCTGTCAGGTGGCACTGAATGGTGTTGCAGTTGTTACCTCAATTGTTACTAAAGGTAAACCGATTCTGCGCCCGATTATGTGGAGTATGGTACCGTTTTTAGTTACTTGCCTACCTGACAGGACAACAATATTTGCGAGATTGTTTTGCCGCTGCGAGCTTTTTGTTCACTATACGCGTTAATCCACGATTTCGTGGCGGCAGTTAGCAGTAATCCCTGCCGATTGAGCGACTACGTATTATTATAATAGTCGTTATAATATTCGCTGGACTTGGTCAGATTTACACTGGGAAACCTTCGAACCCCGATTAAAGCACGATGATATGAATAGAACGGTCGATAAAGATTTGATTGAAGCGCTGAAAACCGCTTATTGCTTTATGCCAAACCTGATGGATATCACTCAGTTTGAATTCGGCGATCAGGCCGATCGTATTACTGAGCAGGTCGAGTTTGTTCGCGGTGTACTGCTTAGCCACGACGTTGATCCTGATGAAGTGGCAGACGAGATAAACCCGGACGATGCTTCCAAGTCATGCTATTGAGGTTGCAGCACAACTAAAGAATTGCTTGCCATGCACCGGATAGTCCAACAACCTGGAAAAATGCTGAGCCGTTTTTCTGTGATCGCTCTACTGGTCTTATCCTTTGGTACGACCGGTGGCGAACTTGAAAAACTTAACGCTGCCGAAATTCGTCAATTACTCGCCGGTAACACATCGGTAGGTAACTGGGACGGGCGTAGTTATCGCCAGTACTTTGCTACGGACGGCACCACAATTTATGCTCAAAAAGGCTCGCGTTCATCGCTTGGCAAATGGCGTGTCGACTTTGATAAACACCTGTATGAAAGCTGGTGGGAGAACGCTGACTGGTCAGGCTATGGTGTATCGAAGCAGGGCGATAACTATTACTGGGTTACGCCTGGTGGCACGTTACCTCCCCAGCGATTTGATGTTCTACCGGGTAATCAGCTAACCGAATAGACAAGCGGTCGTGCGTTTCACCGCACAGTCACACTGACAAAACCCTACCGTCGCGCCAGGGTTCCGAACCACCGTCCCAGATACCGTCTGTATTACGTTGACTAATCAATTGCAAAGCCTATGAGGTTTCCCATGCATCGACCGTATAGCACTAAAGTCTGAATTTACTCAGAAAACCTATTGCTACAACTGACTGCCAGCAAAGTTGAATGTAGCCGTCTACGAATAAAGATCTAAGACGAGGGCAGTTTGCTTTGGCCAAAAAAAATGCCCTCAGAGGTTGAGGGCACAAAGGGCTGAAAATTCGATTTCACATCATCTCGCAATAAACACATTGCATTTGGCTCTTTCAGCAATTGCGGTTCCGCATGAGCCGAGCATCAGTTCCCCGCCGATTGCGTCTTTGGGGCGACAACCAAAGACAATCAAGTCTGCCTTCCATTCATCTGCAAGCGTCAGAATTTCGTGAGCACGTTTGCCGGTTTTGACCGTCAGCTCTGGAGCCGCGTCAAAATATTTCCCAGCTATGACTTTCATGTCGGTCAGAATCTTGGCTTTCATTTCACTCTGGGCATCTTCGGGAAAGTAGGACGCTATCAAAGGCAGGTTGTAGCCCGGAAGAACTGACATCATGTTTACAACAGCACCAGAGGCTTTTGCCATGTCGTTGGCAACTGGACAACTCCGGGCACCGGCCTCCGGGTTGGACATATCGACCGGAACGAGAATGCGCTTATACATAATGTTATGCCTCAGGTTGCAGTTGCGTGTTGTTGTCCGCGATCTGTTGTTCAACCGGCTTTAAACGCTCACGCCGGCCAGACTGCATTTTCCAGATAAAGCCCAGTAGAAGCAGAGCAGGGATATACATTAACTCTTTGGGTAATGAGCCTTTAGGTACTGCAACACTTTGTATTACCTGGTCGAAGTCAAGACCTGCGGCTTCGGCTGAACTATCAAAGCTGACACCGTCTACTATGACTGAATCATCTTCAAACAGAAGCTCCAGGCCTGTGCTTTCAAGTTTCTCTTCACCGGTAGAACCTTCACCGACGGTTAGTGGTGCAACAAAAGATCGCTCGCGGCCTACGTCATCTTCACCGAGGATACGCAGTCGCATTGTTGAGCCGGGTTCTGCATCGGCAAACGTTTGAACAATATCAGCCGGTGCAGTATCGGCAAAAGGTGGCGAGATCTTGTCCATCCAGTATCCGGGTCGGAACAGAGTGAACGCGATCAGCAGCAAGGCCAGTGTTTCCCAGATTCTGTTTTTGGTCAGAAACCAGCCCTGTGTTGCAGCGGCAAAAAGCAACATGGCTATCGTCGCGATAATAAATACGAAGATGCCTTGAAACCAATTGACATCGATCAACAACAGATCCGTATTGAAAATAAACAGGAATGGCAACATCGCCGTACGCAGGCTGTAGAAGAACGCGACGAAACCGGTTTTGATCGGATCACCACCGGAAATTGCGGCTGCAGCAAAGGATGCGAGACCCACGGGTGGTGTCACGTCAGCCATGATGCCAAAGTAAAAAACAAACAGGTGTACAGCAATCAACGGAACCAGCAAGCCACTTTGTTGCCCGAGTGTCACGATGACAGGTGCTAGCAGAGACGATACAACAATGTAGTTAGCTGTAGTCGGCAGCCCCATACCGAGAATCAAGCTAAGTACGGCGGTAAACAGCAGCATCAGCATCAGGTGACCCATTGAAATGATTTCAACAAGGTCGGCAAGCACAAGCCCGACACCGGTAAGTGAAACTGCTCCGACAATGATACCGGCAGTTGCCGTTGCTATGCCGATACCTATCATATTGCGCGCACCGGTGATGAGTCCGTCGATCAGCTCGTTGTAGCCCTGGGCGATATAAGTACCGAGATTAAACTTGCCACGAAACAATGCGAATAACGGGCGCTGTGTCAGCAGTATGAAAATCATCAGACAGGTTGCCCAGAAAGCTGACAATCCGGGACTGAGTCTTTCAACCATCAAACACCAGATAAGGACAATAACCGGCAGAATGTAATGCAGACCGGAAAGAATCGTGGGCTTCGGGTCTGGTAGTTCAACAACCGGCGAATCGGGATCGTCAATTTCAAGATCGGGTTGGCGCGAACAGACAATTGCCAGAGCGACATATGCAATCACCAACATGGCTGCAATAACCCACCCTGAATTATCACCTGCCAGTGGTTTTATCCAGCCCAGTAGGTAATAAACACCGACGGCGAGCAGGCAGAAAAACAACACACCGAGTGCAAAGCGCATCAACGCAACCACTAGAGGTCGCGGTTCAGTGCGGCGCGGCAAACCTTTCATGTCCAGTTTTTGTGCTTCAAGGTGCACGATATAAACCAGCGCAATGTACGAAATTGCTGCAGGAATGATGGCGTGTTTAACAACTTCGAAATAACTGATTCCGACGTATTCGACCATCAGGAATGCGGCCGCGCCCATAACCGGAGGCATAATCTGACCGTTAACTGACGACCCCACCTCGACTGCTCCGGCTTTCTCACCACTAAAACCGACACGTTTCATCATCGGAATAGTGAAAGTACCGGTTGTCACCACGTTGGCAATTGACGAGCCAGAAATGAGTCCGGTCATTGCCGAAGATACAACCGCCGCTTTGGCAGGACCACCGCTGTAGTGTCCGAGAAGTGAGAATGCAACTTTGATGAAGTAGTTTCCCGCACCTGCTTTATCGAGCAGTGCGCCAAACAGTACGAACAGGAATACAAACCCACTCGATACGCCGAGTGCTATACCGAAGACACCATCGGTTGATAACCATTGGTTGTCTGCAATTGCGCCGAACGAGGCACCTTTCCATGCCAGTATGCCGGGCATGGACTGACCGCCGAAACAGTAGAACAAAAACACCATGGCGACAATCATCAGCGGAGGGCCAAGTGCCCGCCATGTTGCAAGCAACAGCAGGACGATACCGACTGTTGCAACTACAATATCGAACGTGTTTGGATTACCCGGTCGTGATGACAATGAGTTGTAGAACAGAAACAGGTAAGCGGCACAGAATGCACCGACAATTGCGAACACCCAGTCTATGGTTGGTATGTAATCTCGTGGGGATCGCTTAAAAGCAGGGTAGGCGGTGAACGTCAGGAAGATTGCGAAAGCCAGATGTATTGAGCGCGCTTCTGTGTCGTTGAAAACACCTACACCCAGAGTAAACGGTAGCGGTGATGCGATCCAAAGCTGGAACAGAGACCACGCCAGCGCAACAAAAGAAATAAGTTTTGCAACCGCCAGATTGCTCGGGTTTCTTCCTCCTGTATCGGAGGAAGCGACCAGGGCCTCGAGGTCTTCAGTAGTTGCCTGGGCTTGCGTGTTTTGTCCGACTTCGCTCATACCAGTATTTCCTGTTGTGAGACAGCCTGGGTAGGCTGGAAAGATTCCTTACTGAATATGTTCTTTTTGTTTTTTATCAGAAACCAATAATCTTTCTCTGCATTTACATTGCTATTTTCTGAATACTTTTACCAAAAGAAAACTGCCAGTTGAAATCACTGGCAGTCTTGTTACAACAGCAAACGCTCTGCATCAAGGATTGTTTCCCTGATGCAGAGGATTATCCGCTTACATCCAGCCCTTTTCTTTGTAATACTTTACAGCGCCATCGTGCAGAGGAGCGGAAATGTTATCGGTGATCATTTCTTCCTCTGTTAGATTGGCAAAGGCGGGGTGTAGCTTTTTGAAGCGTTTGAAGTTATCAAATACCGCAGCAACAATGTTGTATATAGTGTCTTCGCTGACTGTGGCAGATGTCACGAAGGTTGCGCCGACACCAAACGTTGGCGTATCTACATCGGTGCCTGTATACATGCCACCCGGGATCGCCGTTTGTGAGTAGTAGCTGTTTTCACTTGCTAACTTATCAATTGCCTCACCGGTTACCGGAATCAGCTTGGATTCGCATGAAGTCGTTGCCTCTTTGATGGTTCCGCTGGGGTGTCCCACAGTGAAAACCATTGCATCAATCTTGTTGTCGCAAAGTGCTTGTGATTGTTCGGAAGACTTCAACTCGGCGGCGAGTTTGAAACTGTCCATAGTCCAGCCTACTGCTTCCATCACAACCTCCATAGTTGCGCGAGCGCCGGAACCAGGATTGCCGACATTGACACGCTTACCGACAAGGTCTTCGAACTTTTCGATGCCTGAGTCAGCACGTGCAACAACTGTGAAGGGCTCCGGGTGAACGGAAAATACCGCACGGAGATCTTCGAAGGCACCGTCTGGAAATTGCTTAGGTGCAGTACCGTTGAACCCGTGGTATTGCCAGTCAGACTGCGCAACTCCCATGTCGAGATCACCGGCGCGAATACCATTGATGTTCTTTACCGAACCGCCTGTGGTGTGCGTGCACTTGATGCCGTGATCTTTGGTTCCACGGTTAACCAGTTTGCAGATTGAGCCACCGACCACGTAATAAACGCCGGTTTGCCCACCTGTACCAATTGTTACAAATTCCTCTGCCGTAGCTGTAACGGTGACAGCTACTGCTGCCGACATTGATGCCGAAAGAAGCAGATGTTTAAAGTTGATTTTCATAGAGTTTTCCCCCAAGGAAATGTCCGAGGTTCAAAAATGTTTCTGAGCAAAAACTGCGAGGCAGATTGTAAAATTAACAACTGCTGTCAGAACTGTTTGTTTTGGACCGATCCGATATTGAAATGCATCACCAGATGTGTACATCCGTATGAACACCCCCGTGTTTTTGCGGTACTTAATAACAGCTCATTAAGTGCTGTACTTAAGTTCAGGGATTAGCGTTTGCAATGGTGGAGTTCTGCGCTTGGGTTGAAAAAACTGACGAGATGACGAGATATTGACTTTTTGCCCGGAGAAAAAAAGATGTCATTCGTTGGCGTGATTTGTATTACGTGGCGGTGTTGTAGAGGTCACACTTTCTGATCATTTCGGTCAGCTCCGTTAGTGAGCGAGCCTGCATTTTTGTCATGATCCGGGCACGGTGATCGTCTACCGTCCGGTGACTTATCTCCAGTTGACGGGCTATTTGTTTGTTGGATGTATCCGCTGCACCGGCAACCAGCAGCTGCAATACGTCCTGTTCCCGCTGGGTTAAACTGGAATAGCGTGATAACAATTCCTGTCGATCTTCGTCCTCTTCTTGCCACCGTCCACTGAGATCTATCGCCTGTTCTATGCGTGTCAATAGCGCCTCCACCCGATACGGTTTTACCAGAAAGTCTACCGCTCCTTTTTTAACTGCCCGCACAGACATCGGTATGTCACCGTGCCCGGTTATAAAAATGATCGGCAGACGCCAGTCTGAGGCTATGATTTTTTCCTGCAACTCCATACCACTGATACCCGGCATTCGGACATCCAGCAACAGGCAACTGGGGTAGGTGCGTTTGGCGTTTTCAAGAAATTGCTCAGCGTTCTCAAAAACCTGAACATCGTAGCCACGCAAGCCGATGGATCTCACGAGGGCAGTTCTGACTGCTTCATCATCGTCTACGACATAAACGGTTTTATCCATACTCGACTAACCTCAGGTTAACACTCGGTTGTAGGGATAGTGTTAGTGAACAAGCGCATTATCGGCAAAAGGTAACGTAAAGCTGATGCATGTTTCCCTGCTTTCGCTTTCAAGCCATATTCGGCCGCCATGTGCTTCAACTATGGAACGACTGATTGATAATCCCAGTCCCATGCCATCCTCTTTTGTGGTTAAAAACGATGTAAAAAGATTTTCTGCAATTGTGGTATCAAATCCGGGGCCTGAATCAATGACGGATACAATCGCAAAGTCTTCGTCGTATCGCTGGGTTGCCACTTTAAGATTTTTCAAATCAGTTAGTGACTGCTCTGTTGCTTCTATTCCATTACGTTCCAGATTGACCAGTACCTGCTGTATCTGCACCGGGTTGATTAGAACCTGCGGCAGGTTTTTGGCGAGATCAAGTGTGACTTGTACTCTTTTTTCTTTTGCCGCAGGACGGGTAAGTCGCAACGTTTCTTCCACCAGGCTTTGTAAATCTACCGCCCTAAAGTCAGATGAATCCTTTCGAACCATTTGCCGCATCGATAGAATAATATCCCCGGCTCGTTGCGTCTGAGTCGCGATGTCACCAACGGCTTCACTGAATACCGATTCGATATTTTCCGGCTCAAGCGTCTCGTCATTCAATAACAAGGTAATAGCATCACAATTATGGCTGATTGCAGTCAGTGGTTGATTAAGCTCGTGCGCGAGACCAGAGGCCATTTCGCCGGCTGTAGTCAACCTTGATGCATGTGCAAGATCTGCACGTAGCCTGCGATCCTGTTCCTGCAGACGGCGTGATGTTGTAACGTCATCGTAAAAAAGCAGTGCGTAGTTGGACTCACGGGTTGTCAATTGCTGAGCACTGAACACGTACCAGCGCTGTTCATTGCCTTCGCCAGTTGAAAGCTCCATGCGTATAGGTTCCTTACCGTCGGTTGCAATTTCTCTTATCATCTTAACCAACTCCTCAGCGCTGGTAATTGAGGAATTGTCAGCTGGCGTTATCGTTGGCGACGTTTGGAGAAATTTTGAAAAGTCCTTTCCGATCCAGGATGAATTTGTGGGTGTTTCAAAATTTCTGCTGAAATCCTCCAATGATTGATTTGTTTCGACAATACGCCCGTCGCTGTCCAGGATAATGATACGTTGAGGCAGTGAATCTATAGTCTTACGTAAAAATTGCTCGGATGCCTGCATGGCTTCTTCAGCCTTTGCTCGACCACGCATCTCTGCCTGAACCAGTAGGGTGGTGGCTTGTTCCAGCTCACGTTCGATTTTTTTGCGACGAGTGATATCCCGACCGACACCGCGGTACCCGGCGAAACTGCCAGTGGTATAAAATTGCGGGCGCGCACTGATGGAAAAATCACGCGTGTTGCCATCTGGAAGGACCACGGAGCACTCATGATTGCTAAACGGGTTTTGCTCGCTCATGCGCTCTAATGGCAAAAGGGTCTGGCTAAGTGATTCTCGTTCGGTAGCGTTAGTCACTTCAGATTCGCTGTTTACACTAGCGCCCTCAACGTTGTCGAACTCGAGAAAATTAGTGTCTGTTATCAGATTAGCGGTTGCATCTGTTTCCCAGAACCAGTCAGCGCCGATAGATGCGAATTCGCGGAAGCGGTAAGCGTTGTCGCGTTGATTCTGCACAAGCTGTAGTTGCAGTTTACGCTGTTTGAGCAATACATAGATAAAGCATGCTGACAGAAGAAGGAATGCCAGTAGCAGGACTAAAAGCCAATTGCGGAATTGGGTGAGGTCATGTTCCTGGTCATCGATCAGGACGTTCGCTACCGTGTGGGTTTCTGTGGATATATCCCGCAGCGCATTCAATCGTTCCTGCAAACGGTTTTTGACCAGTTCCAGTACGATCGCGCTTCTTTCAGATTGCCCATACAGGCCCTTTGCCAGCCATTGATCTATATCCTCTATGATAGGTTTAACGTACGCATGCGCTTTTGCTGCTCCATCCAGACGCTCAAAGCTGTAGTTGGAACGCATCCGGTCGAGCTGAACCAGTGTGGCGTCCAGTTCTTCAAGAAGACGGGCGCGGTTGCTGGCGTCGGGCGCTAATTGTTCGCGCTGTACAGCAAGAAGCACATTAGTGTAGCCGCTGGTAAGTTCTTCGACATCATGTTGCTGCTCCAGCACCTCTGTGGCGAGTGCCGCCCTTATCTTGTTGATGTTGACAAAGGTATACCAAATTACCAGCGCAGCCAGCAGTAGCAAAATACCCAGAATTGTCGGAATCCAGGAGTCAGTAGCTGCGGATGCTGATCGCCCGACGGTGTTACTTGATAAAGCCATCACTCAATCAACAGGAACATGAGATACATCGATATTTTTAGACTTATAGTACCGCGCCGCACCCGGGTGCAATGGGATACCCAGCCCGACTAGTGCGCTGCCGAGCGTAATTTCCCTACCCTTTGGATGACCGCTTCTTAACAAATTCTGCGTAGCTGTGCTCCAAAGACTTGCAGTCAGTTGATAGGCCACAGACTCACTTATAGAACCATCAATTACCCAAAGCGCGGCCACCGCCAGTGTATTTACGGATTCCGTGTTTCTGTACACATTTTCCGGGATAGTGCTTTGCGCGAAAAATGGATAGCGTTCAGATATTTTTTCAGCTCCAGCTCCGTCGATGGAAACAATCTTACCCATGCCTTCCTCGATCAATTCGGTAATTCCGGAGACCGGGTAGCCAGCGACAATGAAGAATGCATCCAACTGCCCGTTGCGCAAGCGGTTGATAGCGTCACCGGTTTTCAAGTACACAGGTTTTGTGTCGGCTTCGCTTATTTCGAATGCATCAAATATCAATTGCACATCCAGCTGGGTGCCGGAACCAAGCTCGTCCACAGATACCCGTTTGCCCTTAAGATCATCAATACGTTCGATGCCGCTATCTGCTGCAGCAACCAGATGCACACTTTCCAGATATAGCGAAGCAACAGCCTTTATATCAGTCTGTGTGATATTCAGTAACTCAGAGCTGTCACCGTCGTACGCCAGGCCTGCTACATCTGCCTGAACCAATGCTGACTCCAGTAATCCTTCAGCGATATCGTTGACATTTGCAACCGAACCGCTGGAACGTTGAGCAACTAGCAACTGTGTGCCATCAGTTTGTGATTGCGTTTTGGAGGATTGTTCCGCATTTATCCCTTCGGCGATCAAGCTGCCGACAGGGAAGTAGGTTCCAAGCGATCCACCGGTGCCAATTCTGAATATTTCGGGTTTTGCATGAACCGACTGCACGGATAGCAATAATGGCAGCGCGAACATGGCTATGGCAAAAAGATGCATAGCGAAGAAGTTGGATAAACGGATATTTTTCACAAGACTGAATTTACCACCCTTCTGAGCAGGTTAATACATGAACCGTATTATGCAGGTTGGTTGGTCGATTCGGTACTAAGATTCATCGCGTCTGTCGGAGCGAACGAAAAAGCCACTCAAGTCGTTAAGATTCATGAAGAAATAGGCAATTCAGCCGATTTTTAACTTACGTATTTATCTTTTTCCCACGTGGTACAGGTGTGATGCTGCAGCGTGATGGTAGCGACGTGATCACACGCGCTTCAACAGAAATTTGATGGATAAATTTCGCAAAAAACTGATTGTTGAAGCCCTGGAGACCCGCATTCTTTACTCAGCGGATGGTCTGCTTGCAGGCTTGCCTATCGCTGTCAGTGGACTCGATGATGAATGGCTGGTTCACGCTGAGAGTCAGGATTCGTTATTGACCGGCTTACAGGCTCCTGAGTCTCTGACGACTGAGTTCCCTACCGAGACCAGCTATACGAACGACCACAAAGATCAAAGCGGCCCGCTTGCCAGATCGGATTCGGCGTTCGATGCAGTCGATGGTAGCTTTTCGGATACGGATACCAATGACAACATTCAAAAATCTGTTGCTGAAAATCAAAACAGAATGGCGCCCGGCGCGGGTTCCGACATCACGGTTACAACCACGGTCGATAGTGTAGATAGCGATGTTTCTGATATACCTGCGTTACTGAGCGATAACACGAGTTTGCATTCGCTTCGCGAAGTTGTACTCGCTGCGAATAATACTCCCGGCCACGACATAATCTATATACCAGACGCTACCTATAGCTTTATCGGTGACTCTACGTTTTTCACAGGTTCCGACACTCTCGATATTGATATCACAGATGATTTAACCATTCGAGGCGAAAGTACTGCAGGCACCATACTCTCGAGCGGATTGCTGGATCGTTTTTTTGAAATCGATAACAATGCAAATGTCATCATCGAAAATTTAACATTAACAGATGGATTTAATGGTTCTTCCGATGGTGGCTCTATTGCTGTGGCTTCCGGTACGCTGGAGCTCAGCGGTGTTGTTGTTCAGAACAACGGGGCGATACCCGGTTCAGGTGGTGCGATATTTCTGGATGACAACACCAGTCTGACTGCTTTCAACACAGAATTTCTCAACAATACGGCCCGTGTTGAAGGCGGTGCAATTTGGGCGGGTCAAAATACAACGGTCGAATTACACACTACACAATTCACTGGTAATACAACGCTCGTTCAGGATGGTGGCGCGATTCACGCTGCATCTACTTTAGCTATTGCGAATTCTGAATTTCGTTTAAATACTGCAAGCACCCACGGTGGTGCAATCCGTCTTACCGGCAATGCGGATGCCACTATCGACGATACGTCCTTTTTCCAGAATACGTCTACCAACACGGGTGGAGCAATACGTAGCGACGGAGAGCTTGCCTTATCGGCTAACTATTTCTACAGAAATTTTACGGGTTCGTTTGGCGGCGCGCTCGATTTAGAAGGTAGTACTAATACTATAGTGGGCTCAACCTTCGAAAATAATTCTGTTAATGGTAACGGTGGAGCCATACGACTTGCCTCGAGTACCGATACCGTCATAAGTAACTCAACATTTGTACTTAATAATGCCAGCAATCTAGGTGGTGCTATTCAAGTAGCGAACGGTGATCTGGCTGTTGACCATAGCACTTTCGTGTCCAATACCTCGGGTGCTGGTGCTGGTGCGATTCACAGTCAATTGGGATCAGACATTGTAACTAACAGTATTTTTGCATTGAACGTAGGTGGTTCTGCTGATAGTTCACACTTAAGCGCTAATGTCTCATCGAACGGGTTTAATGCGTTTGATGACAATGGACCGACAAATACGCATTTCACCGATATAACCAATGCCAATCTGAACCTTCAACCTTTGCAGGATAATGGCGGTACGGTGTCTACCATAGCGCTCGGTGCGGGGAGTGATGCGATTGACTCTGGCAGTATCGATGCTCGGATTGATGCTGTCGGTCAGGCCAGTAATGCGATCAGTGATATTGGTGCGACGGAGTTTGTAGCCTCCGCTGATTACAACAAGATATTCTGGGTTGATCAGGGTTCCGGGACGATTTTTCGCGCCAATCTGACGAGTGGTGCAAGTCCGACAATATTTGGTGTACAGGCGATTGTAAACACTGAGTTTACCGGTTTTGACATAGAGTACGACGAATTAAACCAGCGTATTATCTGGACAGAATTTGATGGAACATCGGACGGTAAAATTGTGCAGGCAGCGCTTGATGGTACTAATCAGACGGTTCTGGTTGATTCAAGAACTGCTGGCTCAACAATAGTCGTTCCACGTGGCCTCGCACTCGATCCCGAGAACAACCGTTTGTATGTGATCAGTAGCACACCAGGATCCGCATCTTTTGATGAAGTGCAGGAGTATCAGCTTGGCAGCAATTCAATAACATTGCTGAATGTGGTTCATCGTGCAAACAATAACGGCGATGGTGCAGGCGGGCCATCGCTGATAACTCCGATAGATCTTGAATATATTGATTCTGCATCCAGTCTTGGACGATTTCTGGTTTACTCCGACACAAATGAACCGCCGGTGTTGAGACCGTTTTCGCATTCCGAGGTTGTCACTTTATCACTGGACAACCCCGGAACATTCGGCAGCGTAGGGTTCGCACTTAATGATGCTGATCAACCTGCACTGCCCATCGAAAACATAGCTTGGGATGAATCCAATTTTAGATTGCATATCACATCACTCATAGGTGACTTTTATATAGAGTGGGATAACGGTACCCAGGCGTGGATGTTGCAGCCGGCGGGGATTGCCGGATTATCTGGTGACTTTTCGCGCGCTATCGCGTACGACGAAATAAACAATCAACTGTTCCTGTCAATCAGAGCTGGCTTCGGTGTATCAGACATTAGTTCGCAGGATACTGATCACAACAATGAAGTTCTGTCAATTGACGGGCAGGGCGATATCTCATCGATAGCATTGGCCACGCTGACTGTAGCACCTGAGCGTCCGGTGCTGCAGACCAACACGGGCATTTCGGTTGCGCAAGGCTTGTCACAATCGATATTGTCTACTGAGCTGGCATTCACCGATTTGGATAATACCGACGCTGAGTTGGTTTATACGGTAACGCAGCCTGGTGCGCACGGTACATTGGTTTTTAGCGATGGCACAGTAACCAGTAATCTGACGCTGGACGATAGTTTCACGCAGGCTGATATCAACAACGGTTATATCACTTATCAGCATGATGGCAGCGACTCGCTGGACGATAGATTTGAGTTTGAGCTGAGCGACGGGATCCACCAGATTCAGGGTCAGTTGTTCGAGATAACAGTCACTGTGAATGCAAATTCGCCAGTGCAAACTAATAGCAGCCTGACGGTAGACGAGGGTGACATCTCAAATACGCTCAACTCTGGGCTCATGGATCTGGTGACAGGCGCAACGGATGATGATGCGGGCGATGTGGTTGCCTTCGACAGCGTAGTTACCGGGCCGTCGAACGGCATGTTAAGCGTCAATCCGGACGGGACATTTACTTATCAGCGCGATGATGGTGAAACGAGCGGCGACTTCTTTGTTTACCGACTGGTGGATCAGGGCGGTAATACAACCGATGTACGTGTGGACATCACGGTCGATCTGTTGAATGACAATGACCCGATGCAGGTAGACGGTTTCATCAACGTAAATGAGGGTGGGCAGGCAGTAGCGCTGGGTAACGGAGCAACAAGTTTACTGGTCGGTGCGACGGATGATGATGCGGGAGATGTGGTTGCCTTCGACAGCGTAGTTACCGGGCCGTCGAACGGCATGTTAACCGTCAATCCGGACGGGACATTTACTTATCAACACGATGACAGTGAAACGACCAGTGACGTCTTTATTTACCGACTGGTGGATCAAGGCGGTAATACAACCGATGTACGTGTAGACATCACGGTCGATCTATTTAATGAGAACGTGCCCGAGCTTTCTGATGGATCTTTAATGGTTATCGAAGGTGGAATCGTTGCGATGCTGGATTCCGGTCTGGCAGATCTACTCGCCGGTGCGATCGATGAAGACACAGGTGATATTGTTTCATTTGCAGGTGTTGTTACGCAACCGCAGTTCGGCACACTGGCGATAGCGTCTGACAATACATTCACCTATGAACATGATGGTAGCGAAGAAGCTACGGACTTCTTTATCTATCGGATAGCCGACGAAGCTAATAACGTTACTGATGTACGAGTCGATATCGCCATAGAGCTACTCAATGAAAATTCACCGGTACTGGCTGATAGTAATTTGACAGTAAATGAAGGTGGTCTAGCGGTCGCATTGGATACAGGTATTACGAATTTACTGACCGGTGCTTTCGACGAAGATACAGGTGATGTTGTTTCGTTCGACAGTGTAGTTGAACAACCACAGTTTGGTAATCTGATTGTTAATGCCGATGGTACTTTTAGCTATCTTCATGATGGCAGCGAAACAACTACAGATGTCTTTGTCTACCGGTTGATCGATCAGGGGGATAACACAACCGATGTACAGGTGAATGTAGCCGTTAATTTGCTGAATGAGAACGCCCCTGTTCAAGTTAATGGCACGTTAACAGTAAGTGAAGGCGGTCTGGCGAGTGTGCTGGATTCAGGTGCCACGGATTTACTGTCAGGTGCGACAGATGCTGATAGCGGGGATGTGGTTGCATTTGATAGCGTGGTGATACAACCGCAGTTCGGTGCTTTAACGGTTAACCCGGACAACACGTTCAGTTACGTGCACGATGGCAGTGAGACAACGGCGGATGTGTTTGTCTACCGAATAACGGATCAGGGCGGAAACAGCCACGATGTGCAAGTGGACATTGAGATAACAGCTGTGAACGACATGCCGCTGTTAACGGGTACGTTACCCGCGTTGGTTGTAGAAGAAGGTGAAACTGAAAGTTATGCGCAGTTTCCAACCATGGTGGTGGATGTTGATGGCGACAGCCTGACGTATGCGCTGGCAACAGCTGATGGTGGTCCGTTGCCGGCGTGGTTGTCGATTGATGCGGCGACCGGTGAGCTGACGGCGAGCCCGGACTTTGATACAGAAGGGATCTACAACGTCACTCTGACGGCTACAGACCCATCGGGCAGCGCGGTCACAGCAGATCTGTCAATCACGGTACTGCCAGTTAACCAGCTACCGACCGGTGTACAACAGACGGCTGCCAGTGTCGATGAAGGTGTCAGCGATGTGGCGATTGCAACGCTTGATGTCATTGATCCGGATGTCGGCGACAGTCACCAGATAACAATAGAAGATCCACGCTTTGAAGTAATCAACAATCAGCTGTGGCTGACAGCAGGCAATGCACTGGACTTTGAAACGGAAGGATTTGTTGATCTGAACCTGGCTGTGGTGGATCAAAGCGGTGGGCTGGTGAATGTACCGTTCCGGGTAAATGTAAATGATGTAAATGAAAGTCCGGTGTTGCAGGGAGAGGTAAGTAGTGTGTTGGATGCGACGCCGTTTGCGGTGGAGCTACCAGAAAATCTTTTTACGGATGCGGATGGCGATGAGCTAAGCCTGAGTGCGATGCAGGTGGATGGAAGCGCACTGCCGGAGTGGTTAACGTTTGATGCGCAAATGGGAGAGATACAGGTTGACACGACCGCGCCAGCGGGAGCGGCGGTGGATGTGCTGATCGTGGCGAGCGATGGCCGTGGCGGTCAGGCATCGACGGTATTAGGCATTGCAACGGAGTTGCCGCTAGCGGCGGCGCAACCACAACCGCAACCGCAACCGGTAATTGATGTGCCAGAGCCGGAGCCCGTGGTTTTCGTGATAGCGCCGGTGGTATAGAGCGCTGATCCGGTAGAGCAGGCAGAGCCGGAGCCACACAGTACTGACGCGCTGCCGCAGCCCGCCATAGTAGATACGGACGAACCGTCGCCTTTGGCGATAGAGGAGACACAGAATGTGTTGCAAGTCTTCGATGAGTTGTTCGCGGAGTCGGTGGAATTTGATGTGGTGACTGCGGAACAGTTTACCAATGAGTCGCTGGCAAGCTTGACGCTGGGTCGGGCAATAGAAAATG
>CALFCF010000058.1 GCA_937951345.1 uncultured Granulosicoccaceae bacterium | reverse complement strand
CTATAATTGACATTTTGCGCTCAGACATGCCGTGTGGCGCTCGAGCAGCGCAGTTTACACGCAGTAAATGAGCAGTGCAGAACGGCACATAACGAAGGGTCAGTGTGCAGGACTCGGCGTCCCCGATCAATTTTGAGATGGGTGCTAGCCTGCTCTGTTCATGAAGGGTTCGCCACCAGAGTCTGGCTACCTAAGCAGGTCGCTCGATTCAGCGAAATTCGTAGAAATTTACGGGTTGAGCTGAATCGAGCGACTTGCGACGGTAGACTGGCACTGGGGGTGAATAGAAAACAGTGTGCGAATACCCGCAGCGACGCTAAAACTGCTTTTCTAACTGGAAATGGCTTAGTGTTCATTGTCACTGTTTTCGCCTTCGTGAATAGAGCAGGCTAGTGATTGTGGCGTGGAGTGTTGCGCGCCACCTTATGGTAGGTCAGCGCACACTCCATGGCCGCACCGTCTGCGAGTTGCCCTACTGTGTCACGGGCAATTGCCTGCCACGGCGTTTGGCTTTCGGGGATTTTCGGTAGTCCATCCGCTTTGCGTTTTTCCCATTCAGCACTGTCTACCAATGCGTCACATTGCCCGTTGTTCAAGTCGATTCTGACCGTATCGCCGGTGCGTAACCAGGCTAGACCGCCGCCTGCCGCCGCTTCCGGTGAAGCATTGAGTATCGATGGACTGTCCGCAGTACCGGATTGGCGGCCATCGCCAATGGTTGGCAGGCTGAGTATGCCTTTTTTGATCAATGCATCGGGTGGCTGCATATTGACGACTTCAGCCGAGCCGGGCCAACCGATGGGGCCGCAGCCACGAATAACCAAAATACAATACTCATCGATGTTCAAGGATTCATCGTTGATACGATCGTGGTATTCCTCTGATCCGTCGAACACGATCGCTCGTCCTTCGAATACATTTTCAGAACCGGGTGTCGATAAATAGCGATCGCGGAATTCATCAGAAATGACCGACGTTTTCATGATCGCTGTATCGAACAGATTACCGCTCATGACGATAAATCCCGCCTTGTGAATGAGTGGTTCGGCAAATGGTCTGATCATTTCACGATCCCAGCTTTCATAGCCTTCGAGATTTTCGAGCATGTTTTGCCCGGTTACAGTCTTTGCGTCACGTAATAACCCGGCTTGTTTCAGCTCCCACATCACGGCTGGTACACCACCAGCGCGGTAGAATCGTTCGCCGAGAAATTCTCCGGCTGGTTGCATGTTCACCAGCATCGGTACATCGTGACCGACTGCCTGCCAATCCTCGTGGGTCAGTGTGACGCCCGCATGTTTGGCAATTGCCATCAGGTGCGGTTGCGCATTGGTTGAGCCACCGATAGCCGAATTCACAACAATCGCATTGAGCATTGCTTCACGTGTGATGATGTCAGATGGTTTTAAATCGTCATAAGCCATTTCGACGATGCGTTTACCGGTTGCCAGAGCCATGGCCGGGCGTTCGCTGTAAGGTGCCGGTATCGCAGAGCAACCGGTCAGCGACATACCGAGTGCTTCGGCCAGCGCGTTCATGGTGGATGCCGTGCCCATCGTATTGCAGTGACCGAGCGATGGTGCGGCGCTTGCGGCACCGCGAATCAGATCATCCTCAGTCATGTCTCCGGCTGCGACGCGACGGCGCATCTGCCAGATAGCAGTGCCTGATCCGACCATATCGTTGCCTTCAAAAAAACCATCCAGCATTGGACCACCAGATAACACAATCGCGGGAATATCAACGGTTGCAGCAGCCATTAAGCAGGCCGGTGTGGTTTTGTCGCATCCGGTAGTCAGAACGACTGCGTCGATCGGGTAGCCGTGTAGAATTTCAACCAGGCCGAGATAGGCCAGATTACGATCAAGCGCTGCTGTCGGGCGGCGACCGGTTTCCTGGATCGGGTGCATCGGAAACTCCATGGCGATGCCGCCGGCTTCGCGAATACCGTCACGTACACGTCTGGCCAGATCCATGTGAATGCGATTACAGGGTGACAAGTCACTGCCGGTTTGTGCAATTCCGATAATCGGTTTACCGCTGCGCAGTTCATCGAGTGAAAATGCGTTGTTGGTATAACGCTCCAGATAGATAGCCGTCTGATCCAAACGATGCATATCGTTGAACCATTCCTGGCTTCTGAATGGTCGGGCTGGCGTTCTTACGGTCGATGTCATGACGCTGGCTTCGGTTGAGATAAATCAAATACACTATAACCTATCGTTAGCTTTTCATCATGTCCGACAACCATTCATTGACCCAATGATTCTCAACGGTTTTGACAAGCAAGCATCCCTGCTTGGAGACTCGGTCGGCAAACCCCGTTTGACCTACTGCACCAACGTCCATGCGGGTGAAACCTGGCAGGCTACCCATGACGGTCTGCGACATCACCTGGCGCAGGTGCGCGATGGTCTTGGTGTTAGTCAACTAGGCACCGGATTGAGGCTCGCTGCACAAGCGGTTGAAGCACTCAACGAAGCTGAAGCGCTTGAGCAGTTGAAAGCCATTCAGTCTGATGGTTATCCGCTGTTTACGGTGAACGCATTTCCCTACGGTGCATTTCATCAAGAGCCAGTGAAGTCGAGTGTTTATTCACCGGACTGGTCAACACCTGAACGCCTTGATTACACTGTGGCGGTGGCACGGCTGATGGCATCAGTCTGTGATAACGAGCCGGTGCTCAGTATCAGCACTGTTCCCGGTACGTTCAAGGACTGGGTGGATGACATACGCCGTGAACAAATCATGGAAAATCTGGTGCGTACAGTAGCCGCGCTCACCGACATCGAACAGACATCCGGTAAGTACATTGTGTTGGCTATTGAACCGGAACCCTGCTGTATGGTGGAGACAATTGATGAGACCATCCGTTGGTTTGAAGAATCATTGTTTTCTGCAACTGCGCGAGCATTACTTGCACGCCTGACACGAACTACCGATGAGCACAGTGAGCGGCTGCTACGTCGTCATCTGGGAATCTGTTACGACGTCTGCCATGCTGCGGTGGAATATGAAGATCCGGTGGGCAGTCTACAAATGATACAACAAGCTGGTATCGGTATACCCAAGATTCAATTGAGTTCGGCATTACGCATAGCATCGGTCGATGCGGCATCGTTAGAAAGTTTAAAAGCCTTTGATGAGCCGGTTTATCTGCACCAGGTTGTGCAGGCAAGGGCAGGGCAGCTGCAACGGTTTGTTGATTTACCTCAGGCTTTCGAGCAGTTTGAACAAGCGCAGGGTAGTGAGTGGCGGGTACATTTTCATGTTCCGGTTTTTATTGAAAAATTACCGGAGTTTGAAACCACGCGCTTTTTTCTTGAAGCGGTTCTTGATTATTACCGGGATAATCCCTGCTCTCCGCATCTGGAAGTCGAGACATACACCTGGGATGTGTTACCTGCATCAATGCGTGACACGAACGTCAGCACCGACATTGTTCGTGAACTTAATTGGGTAATGAGGCGGCTAGGCCTTGAACACTGCAGCGATACAACTGCATGAGTGACACCCGGCCAGACACACCACCTGACACGAGTCAACGCTCACCCGGCCCACTGACTGTGTGGTTACGGCTGGGAAGAGTCTCAAATCTGCCGACGGTCTGGTCAAATGTATTGGTTGGCGTTTGCCTGGGTGTCTACAGCAGCGGGTCACTTGCGATATCTGCGGGTTTCGAGCTGGTCGTTGGCGCAATGTTGTTGCTGGCGCTAACCGCGTTTTATACAGGTGGTATGTTTCTGAATGATGCGTTTGATGCTGCTATCGATAAACTGGAGAGACCGGAGCGACCTATACCGGCCGGTGAGGTTTCGCGTTTCACAGTGTTTTTCGCCGGTGGTACTTTGCAAGTGGTTGGCATCTTGTTCGTTGCGGCAGCTGCCAACCTGGCGTCGACAGGTCCATTGTTGGCAACAGTTGTTGCAACATTGCTTGCATTGATGATTGTTTTGTACAACGCGTGGCATAAAAACAATCCACTCAGCCCCATGTTGATGGCCTGTTGCCGTGTACTCGTTTATCTTACGTGCGCTGCGACGCTCTCCGGTACAGTCTTGTCATCGGCATTAGTGTTAGCCTGCCTGGCGATGTTTGCTTACTTAAGTGGTCTGACCGCTATCGCTAAACAGGAAAACCTTGATCAACTGAGTGGATCCTGGCCATTGTTGCTATTGTTCTTACCGGTTCCTGTTGCATTTATAATCGCACAGGACTTCCATTGGTTGCTGATCCTGCTTGTGGTTGGTTTTTTGTACTGGACAGTTGATATCAGAAACCGGTTGGTGCGCGGTGGTGCCGCAGTGATCGGACAGTCTGTTGCGCGACTGATTGCCGGTATCAGTCTGCTTGATATGTTGGTGGTTGTGGCGTTGGTTCTGCACAGGAGCGGTGCCGATGATAGCACTGGCCTTCTTAGCCACTATGGGTTGGGGGTCGCGTTAACACTGTGCGCAGTTTGTCTGGGTTGTTTTCTATTGACCCGGCGCTGGCAGCAAAAAATTCCGGGCACCTGAGCATTAGACTGGTAGGGAAACGGTTAGGGAGTGCTCAAAAGAGCGGCGGTGCTTGAGCGCGAACGAAGGCGAAAGGAAAACCTGGTAGACCAGCTCAATGTAGCTCAAGTAGAACGAAGCATTACGTGCGTAACAGCATGACCAGAAAGATCACAAACAGCACCACGCCACCCAACAGCATCGCTGTCGTCATCCAGTCTTTTGAGTCACCGCGAGGCCCGTTTTCCAGCCAGTGCTTGGCTACCGGAATCATTCGCCAGATCATGAATCCGAGCAGTAATGCCCAGACGATGCTGTACCACTGAATATTTTCCACTCGGCTTTACCCGACAGGTTTAGAGGTTACCCGGACCGGAGGTTCGGTCCGGGTAAGTGCGATGGGATTACTCGTCACCAAAGATGCCGAAGATGTGCAGCAGGCTGGTGAAGATATTAAAGATGTTGATAAATAACGAAACAGTCGCGCGGATATAGTTAGTCTCACCACCGTTGATAATACGACTGGTATCAAACAGGATAAAGCCACTCATCAGCAGGATCAGGCCGGATGAAACAGCCAGGCTAAGCGCGGGTATCTGCATAAAGATATTCAGGATCGCGGCGCCGAAGATAACAATCAGGCCCACCATCAGGAAGCCACCCATAAAGCTGAAATCTTTCTTGGTGGTCAACACATAAGCCGACAATGCCATGAAGATTACACCTGTACCGGCAAGTGCTGTCGCAATGACCGTGGGGCCGCCACCGAAATTCAGGTAATAGGTGAGCATGGGACCAAGTCCCAGACCGAGTAATCCGGTGCCTGCGAATACAAAGCCAATACCGGCTGCTGATTCTTCAAAGCGTGGCAGTACAAAAACAAGGATACCGATACCGACAAGGCTCGCGATCATCGCCATGCCGTGCGGAATAGCGGCGATTACAGATACAGCTGCCATCGCGGCACTGAAAAGCAGTGTCATCGACAACAACATATAGGTCTGACGTAGCACCTTATGGGTGGAAAGTACCCCGGTACGTGTTTGTTCCATACTGGTGGTATTTTGCATTTCTCTACTCCTGATTTAACGAAACTTTGTGCGGATTCAATGGCTACTGTCGAACAGACAATGTCAGGCTAATTTTGTGCCGGCCATTTGTCACCACGTATACAAAGTATACAGCACAGATGAACCTTTATGAGCCGGGCGTACGCGGGCAATTGCCATGTTTTGCACAGATTTTCGACCTTAACTACCCGGAACTGTCCGGATAATGATCTGAAAAAGCCCTTAAAAGACCCGGAATTCAACTTCAATACGCTAAATATCGGGTCTCAGATGCCTAAAATCAAGTCTCAATATCGGGTTACCACCGTAGCACTGGCGCGCAGAATGTGAATTCAGTATTATTCACCGCCTGAGCGGATTACCGGTACTACACTTAGCGGTGACCGGCACGATAGTAAGAGTGCTTTAAAGTGCTCAAGTGCTGTGCTCAGAGCCTAGCGGAGAGGTGGCAGAGTGGTCGAATGCGGCGGTCTTGAAAACCGTTGACGGGTTAAACCGTCCGGGGGTTCGAATCCCTCCCTCTCCGCCACACGTTGATTTCAGGCAGTGTCAGCAAGTGCAAAACCCCGTCCCACCAACATCCCACACTTGCTCGCACTGATTGGCACAGGCACAACGTACGGAATGAAATTCTTGTATGTGTCGCTCCGTAGGT
>CALFCF010000057.1 GCA_937951345.1 uncultured Granulosicoccaceae bacterium | reverse complement strand
ATATAAACTCCGCTTTTTCGCCAAATTTCGCCTTGCCCTGCCTGCCTCGCCTAATAAATCAGAGGTTCCTTAAATCTAACAAGTGCTGAGTATTCCTTATAGAATTCTTCAATGGTCTCCAGCTAAATGCAGTAAATGCAGTAAATGCAGTAAATGCAGTAAATGCAGATACGGAAAAATGTTGATTGAACTCAATGCGTCGATGCTTGAATAAGTTCACTGTTCTTGTCATTTAGGCTAACAGGATATCCACGAACCGAAAAATTGTACACGCGTGCGGAGTGCCTCCCTGGATGAGATCGCGTGCGATCCAGCCAGGCACAATTTCAAGTGCGTCGGTTAGCGATGATATTGAAGGAAATGGATATTCGCGTCTCGTCTGTCAAATTCGGATGCACAAAATGCATCAGGAATGAAGGCCACAAAAGTATCTGGCCATTGGATGGTTGTATGCGATGTTCCGGGTCAAACTCGTTATCTCCAGCGACTGCATTCATATTAACCTGACCTCGTGGATCATAGAATGAAATCGCGTTGGGGTTCAGATCTTCCCGTCTTCCCTGCAGTGATTCCCCGGTTGGAACAGCGACATAGTAAGTACCACTCAGATAACTGCGCGGATGGTTGTGCAGATTATGGTAATCGCCGGAACGATTAATGTTGACCCAGGCCTGTATTTCCCACTTCAAGTCTTCTTTGACACCGGTATGGTGGAGATAATCAGCCACCGTTTTGTTAATACACGTGACAAGCCATTCAACGGCCGGATGTTTTTGTTTTAGAAAATCCTGCTCCAGATAGTTGCTCGTCATATCACCACTGGAAGCATTTTCTGAATGCGCCTGATCCAACTGCATTACAAGCGATGTAATTGCTGCATTGGCAGCATCTGCACCGGGTAGGTGCCGGCTCAGCAGTGTAGTCGGCCAAAGATTGACAAAGCCGTCTGCGTTAACAATTCCCGCTGCGGGTTGATCAGTGTTACTCATCGCACTTGGTCTCCGCGATTCTCCTTATATGCTCTATGTGGCACGCAATTCATCGTAGTTGACCATCACGTGCTTTCGATAGTTGTCGAGGTCAGTAAGCCGTGTGTAATATTTTTGTAGATCAGGTAGCTGGTTCGAGCGCTGGATATCAATATCGTAATAGCGGAAAAGTATGTGCCCGAACATAACATCAGCAAGTGTAAATTGCTCCCCTGCCAGCCACGGATGCTGTTTCAGCTGCTGATCAGCTATGCGCAACTTGTCTTCAAACGCCGTTACGGCGCTCTGCAGTTGCTCGGTATCGCGCTCAGCAGCCGGTGTACGGACCACTTTCCAGAAGATCGGATGACTGAAGCTCATCTGCACACTGACTTTACCCCATTCGGCCCAGCGATCCACGTTAGCGCGCTCGAGCGCATCATCAGGCCAGAATGGATCTGCACCATAATTATTGGCAAGATAACGAAGGATTGATCCGGATTCCCATAGCGGGGGGTGGTCACCATCAACCAGCGTAGGGATAGTCGCGTTGGGGTTCATTGCCAGGTACTCAGGCGTTTTGGTCACGCCATACATCAGACCCGCGTCTATGCGCTCTACTTCCAGGCCCAGCTCAGCAATGCACCACATCACACATTGAACATTAGAAGAAGTTGCCCTGCCCCAGACTTTTAACATGGTGCCTCCAATTTATCCTGTTTTTTCCTAAGAACCCGGTGAACCAGTATATTCACCCTACCCTGAAACGACAAAACCGCCTATCAGGCGGTTTTGATTTTACGTCTATGTCGTACTGACAGTGCGTTTAGCCGTCAGACTTCTCGACAAACTCGATGATAGCCATCGGTGCATTGTCTCCGGGGCGGGAACCACACTTGAGAATCCGTGTGTATCCACCCGGTCGTGCGGTGAAACGGGGGCCAATGTCAGTAAACAGTTTGCCAACAGCCGCCTTGCTGCGAAGGCGCGCAAACGCCAGTCGACGCTTGGAGACTGTGTCTTCTTTGCTGAGGGTAACCAAAGGTTCAATCACACGACGCAATTCCTTCGCCTTGGGCAAAGTCGTCGTAATCGATTCGTGCTCGACAAGTGACGTCGCCATATTCCGGAACATCGCTGTACGATGCGGGCTGTTGCGATTCAGCTTGCGTCCGCTCTTCTTGTGTCTCATGGGTCAAACTCTGTTTTGTTTGCTCTGGTAGCTGCCACCAGGCCAAAAATTTCTACCTACCTACAACGTTGATTTTACACGTTGAACGGTTGATTACTTAACCATCTCGCGCTGTTTTGCGAGCTCGGGTGGCGGCCAGTTATCCAGGCGCATACCAAGTGACAACGCCTGCTGTGCCAGTACATCTTTAATTTCTGTTAGCGACTTCTTACCGAGATTCGGGGTTTTCAGCAGTTCCACTTCAGTACGCTGAATCAGGTCGCCGATATAGTAAATATTCTCCGCCTTCAGACAGTTCGCAGAACGAACTGTTAGCTCCAGATCATCGACCGGACGCAACAGAATCGGATCGATGTCAGAGACTTCCTCAGTCTTGTCTTCCTGCTCAGCTGCCTTGAGGTCGACAAACACTGAGAGCTGATCCTGCAGAATAGTTGCAGCCTTGCGAATGGCCTCTTCAGGATCAATGGTACCGTTGGTTTCAAGATCGATGATCAATTTATCAAGATCCGTTCGCTGCTCCACACGCGCTGCCTCAACGTTGTAATTAACGCGAAATACCGGGCTGAACGAAGCGTCAATCTGAAGCGAGCCAATCGGGCGGTTCTCGCCTTCTTCCAGTACACGCTGTGTCGCAGGCTCGTACCCACGTCCAACGCGAGCGCGAAGCGTCATGTTGATATTGGCGCCGCTGGTCAGATTGCAAATAACATGATCCGGATTAACAATATCGATATCATGATCCAACGTAATGTCACTTGCACGCACAACGCATGGGCCTTGCTTGACCAACTTCAGCGTCGCTTCTTCCTTAGCGTGCATAACAATCGACACCCCTTTAAGGTTTAGCAGTATATCGAGCACATCTTCCTGTACGCCTTCCATGGTTGTGTATTCATGCAATACGCCGTCTATCTCGGCTTCATAGATCGACGCACCGGGCATACTGGAGAGCAGTATGCGGCGCAACGCGTTACCCAGTGTTTGTCCAAATCCTCGCTCCAGGGGTTCAAGTGTGACCTTGGCGTGATTTGAATTAACAGTGGTGACGTCTACGATGCGCGGTCGTAAAAATTCAGCTGTTGCTGTCATTAAGTCATTTCCCCATTAGGCTGCTGAATGTCCTGTACAGCTTGGCAAGTTACCATCTGCGTTGCTGAAGCGATGAACAGAGTAGTCAGCAAAATTCAAACTCTGCACAATTCCGGTTTTACAGCCCGGTCATTCACTGCAAGTTAACCTGAACTACGGGTTAACCCGAACTGCGAATCAGCGGGCGGTTTCCGGTCGATTACTTCGAGTAAAGTTCCACAACCAGTGATTCATTTATCTCTGCCGGTAGATCGGAGCGCTCCGGTAACGCTTTAAACACGCCTTCCAATTTCTTGGCGTCGACTTCAATCCAGGCCGGCATACCTCTTTGAGCAGCCAGCTGCATTGCATCAGCAATCCGTGCCTGTTTCTTCGACTTTTCCCGAATCGAAACTACCTGGTTGGGCTTCACCTGATACGACGGGATACTCACCACCTGCCCATCGACGAGGATTGACTTGTGCGCTACCAGCTGGCGCGCCTCATTACGAGTCGAGCCGAACCCCATACGATAAACCACATTATCAAGACGCCCTTCGAGCAGACTCAACAGATTTTCACCGGTCGATCCTTTCAGTGAAGCTGCCTTCTTGTAGTAGTTGCGGAATTGCTTCTCGAGCACGCAGTACATGCGGCGGAGTTTCTGCTTTTCGCGCAACTGAGCTGCATAGTCAGATGGTCGACCACGCTTTGCACCCTGCATCCCTGGGGGAGTTTCCAGGTTGCATTTCTGCTCCAGTGGGCGCAGGCCAGACTTCAGGTACAGGTCTGTACCTTCACGTCGGCTCAACTTACATTTAGGTCCTGTGTATCTGGCCACTGATGTTTTCTCCGGAATACTCGCTTACTTTGTTGAGTGTCAGTTCTTTACGATTAAACGCGACGTTTTTTCGGCGGACGGCAGCCGTTGTGCGGAATCGGTGTCACATCAACGATACTGTTAATTTTGTAGCCCACGTTGTTCAACGACCGTACCGCTGAATCGCGACCGGGCCCCGGCCCTTTGACTCGTACATCAAGGTTCTTAAGTCCGTATTCTTTCGCCGCTTCACCGGCGCGCTCTGCAGCAACCTGCGCAGCGTAGGGTGTGCTTTTACGTGATCCACGGAATCCTGATCCACCCGCTGTGGCCCAGGACAACGCATTCCCCTGACGATCAGTGATCATGACTATCGTGTTGTTGAACGATGCATGCACATGAGCAATGCCGTCAGTGACGGTACGCCGGGTTTTCTTCTTGGTGGAGGTGGTTGTCGCCATACTGGTCTCAGGATAAATTCTGTCCGTTCAAATTCCGTTACATTAAACCGTCATCGTAACTGTGCGCTTTAATCAGTTCGGTTATCAGTTCAATGCAATTGCAATATCGTTTCTGCTTTCTTTATCGTTTCAACGGCCGGCGCGGACCTTTTCGAGTTCGCGCATTAGTCTTGGTACGTTGTCCACGCAGGGGTAATCCCCGGCGGTGTCGAATACCCCGATAACAACCCAAATCCATCAGTCGTTTGATATTCATACTGATGTCCCGTCGAAGGTCACCTTCCACCGTCAGCTTGCCAATCTCTGAACGAAGATTTTCAACTTCAGCTTCGCTGAGATCGCGCACCTTGATTTCAGGTTTGACACCGGCGCTTTCACACAGCTTGTACGCTGTTGTACGCCCGATACCGTAGATCGATGTAAGCGCGACCCAGGTGTGCTTCTGAACGGGTATGTTTATGCCTGCTATACGTGCCATTTATTCAAAATACTCGAATTCAAAAATACTCGATAATTCCAACTAAGTATTCGTACAAAACTTATAAAAAATCTCGTACAAGTCTCGTTCGTGCAGAGCCTGCTAGCCCTGGCGCTGCTTGTGCCGCGGATCAGTACTGCATATCACACGCAGTACACCTTTGCGCTTAATGATTTTGCAGTTACGGCAAATCTTTTTCACTGATGCTCTAACTTTCATTTTTCTCTCCGCAATACAATTATTGCTTTCATCCGGCTAGCCACCGGGCCACAACGCAGCGAGCGTTATGCGTCATCGCGCGTCCTGCTAAGACGTACCCTTAGGCTGCGTCTGACGACCTTTTCGACGCTTCGGGGTCTGTTTTTTCATTAGACCTTCGTACTGATGGCTCATCATGTGCGCTTGTGCCTGGGATACGAAATCCATCACAACCACTACGATAATCAACAGTGACGTACCACCAAAATAAAACGGGACGTTCCACCAGAGAATAAGAAACTCCGGTAATAAGCAGACGAGCGTGATGTACAGCGCACCGTACAAGGTGAGCCGTGTTAATACGCCATCTACATAGCGGGCTGTCTGCTCACCCGGGCGAATACCAGGAATAAACGCACCTTGTCGCTTCAGATTGTCGGCTGTTTCTTTGGCGTTAAACACCAATGCCGTGTAGAAGAAACAGAAAAATATAATCGCCGCAGCGTAGAACAGAATGTATACCGGCTGCCCGGGCTGCAATGTTGAAACCAGTGTGTTCAGCCAGGAATCCTGGTTGCTGGTAGCCAGACTACCAAGCGTTGATGGAAACAGAATGATACTGGATGCGAATATTGGTGGAATAACACCGGCCATGTTCAGTTTCAGTGGCAGGTGGCTCGATTGTGCCGCCATCATTTTACGCCCCTGCTGACGCTTGGCGTAGTTCACTGTGATCCGTCGCTGACCGCGTTCAACAAACACCACGAATGCCGTTACAGCCAGCACCATCGCAAACAGGATGATGACAGTAAACACACTCAATTCACCTGTGCGCGCTAGTTCGAGCGTACCGCCAATTGCCGTGGGAAGACCTGCCACGATGCCAGTAAATATCAGGATCGATATACCATTGCCGATACCACGTTCGGTAATTTGCTCACCAAGCCACATCAGGAACATGGTGCCGGTTACCAGCGTTACCGCAGCAGTCAGTACAAAACCCGGTCCGGTTAAAAATACCAGATTCGATCCACCTGCTGATTGATTCTGCAACGCTATAGCAATACCCACTGCCTGCACGGTTGCCAGCACCAGTGTGCCGTAACGCGTGTATTTGGTGATTATCTTACGACCGCTTTCACCTTCCTTACGCAGTTGTTCAAGTGACGGTATCACGTGC
This sequence comes from uncultured Granulosicoccaceae bacterium, assembly GCA_937951345.1. Classification (GTDB taxonomy): domain Bacteria; phylum Pseudomonadota; class Gammaproteobacteria; order Granulosicoccales; family Granulosicoccaceae; genus CALFCE01. The sequence continues at coordinate 11,095 of CALFCF010000057.1, read as the reverse complement.
GTCATCAGCTGCATAATGATTGACGCAGAGATGTAAGGCATTACACCCAGCGCGAAAATAGACATTCGCGACAGTGCACCACCACCGAACATGTTCAACATGCCGAGAATGCCATCGCTCTGCAACGCGAACAGTTGCGCCATCACACGCGGATCAACGCCGGGTATGGTGATATGCGATCCTATCCGGAAGATAACCATCGCAAACAGAACGAACAACAGACGCGCACGCAGTTCGGCTGAACCTGTCAGCCCTGTTAATGCCTGTTTTTTATCGCCTGCAGCCATCCTATTTCCTAGTGCCTGGTACTGTTGGAGGTTGGGGAATAACCTTTACGCCTCAGCAACCGAGCCGCCTGCAGCTTCAATAGCCGCCTTGGCACCTTTGGTTACACGTACACCTTTGACTGTCACCGGTTTTTCAACCGAGCCGGACAACATAATCTTTGCTACCTTGGTTTGCTTCGGCACAACACCTGCCGCGACCAGCGATTCAACAGTAACGTCGTTACCGTCCACCTTGGCAAGTTCGCCAAGCCTCACTTCCGCGTAATATCTGGATACGCGCGAGGTAAAGCCGAATTTCGGCAATCGACGTTGAATAGGCATCTGACCACCTTCAAAACCGACCTTGTGCCATCCACCTGATCGTGACTTCTGACCCTTGTGACCACGGCCACAGGTCTTGCCACTGCCAGAACCTATGCCACGCCCTACGCGTCGTGCTGTACGGCGGCTGCCAGGTGCCGGTTTGAGTTCGTTGAGGCTCATTCTGAAACCACCTTAACCATATAATTAACGCGATTGATCATGCCGCGGTTTTCCGGTGTATCAATCACCTCGACCGTTTGATGCATCCGCCGCAATCCCAGTCCGCGCACACAAGCCTTATGAGACGCTAAACGTCCGTTTGTGCTGCGTACAAGTTTGACTTTGATTTTGTTACCGTCAGCCATCGCTCTAGTCCACTTTCAAGTAGCAATTAGTCTGCTGTGTTAACCAATTTCTTCGACTGACTTGCCACGCTTGGCAGCAACCGATTCCGGGTTCTGCATGCCAGCCAGACCATTGATGGTTGCCTGTACAACATTGATCGGGTTGTTTGTGCCAATAATTTTTGCCAGTACATTACGTACACCAACCGCTTCGAAGACCGCGCGCATCGCACCACCGGCGATAATACCGGTACCTTCCGACGCTGGTTGCATGTAAACGCGCGCTGCACCGTGGCGACCTTTCAGCGGGTATTGCAAAGTGCCGTCTGACAAGGTGATCGTTTGCATGTCGCGACGTGCCTTCTCCATGGCTTTCTGAATTGCCAGGGGCACCTCGCGGGCCTTGCCGTAACCAACCCCCACTTTGCCCTGACCATCACCAACGACTGTCAACGCGGTGAAACCGAACTGTCGACCACCCTTGACAACCTTGGCAACACGGTTAATGGCAACAAGTTTTTCAATGTAGCCATCGGAGTTGTTGAAATCGCCGTTAGCCATAGATAGATGTCCTGCAAATCATAGTGTCTGTCGTGTATTTATTTAACGGTTTGACAATGCTTTAAAACTTCAAGCCGGCTTCGCGTGCCGCATCAGCTAATGCTTTAACGCGACCATGATATTTAAAACCGGAACGATCAAAAGCAACTTCAGATACACCCGCAGCACTGGCTCTCTCGGCAATTGCTTTACCCACCTGAGCAGCCGCATCCACGTTACCGCTGTATTTCACTGCACCACGCAGATCTTTGGACAGTGTTGAAGCTGCTGCCACAACGTTAGATCCACTGGCATCAATTACCTGAGCGTACATGTGCTTGGATGTACGGTGAATGCTCAAACGCGGTACCGCCAATTCGCGAATTTTCGCGCGTGTGCGGCGTGCTCTGCGGAGTCGATTCTGTTTTTTATCCATGGGACTACCTGGTAATTCTGTAATCGTTAAAACTGTCTTCGGGATTACTGTTAGCGCTACAGTCGCGACAAGTTCGTTTAAGCAATACACATAAAGTAAGTAAACGAACAGATCATGCTTTCTTCTTGGCTTCTTTCATCGCGATATATTCGCCCAAATAACGCACCCCTTTGCCTTTGTACGGCTCGGGCGGGCGATAACTGCGAATATCTGCGGCTACTTGCCCGACGATCTGTTTGTTTGATCCGGTTACAACAATTTCGGTAGCACTGGGTGTTTCCACCTTTACGCCATCCGGAAGCTTGTGCACAACAGGGTGCGAAAATCCGAGATTAAGGTTTATCGCATTACCCTGCGCCTGAGCCCGGTATCCAACACCGCGTAACTCTAATTTCTTTTCAAAGCCGTCACTCACACCGATAACCAGATTACTCAGCAGTGCCCGCATCGTTCCTGCCATTGCGATCTTCTGCTTTTCATCACCGCGTGCGCGTACACCAAGCACACCGTCATCGAACACGATTTCGACGCTGTCATGCACATCGCATGCTTCATTGCCCTTCGGTCCTTTGGCACTAACCGTCTGGCCATCAATTTTTATTTCAACACCCTTTGGAATGTTGATCGGTTGTTTTGCTACGCGTGACATGTCTATTCAGCCGTTCGTTACTCGTTGTCGCCACCCTTGCAAGAGAAGGGTTACCGTCAGGATACAGAACAGAGTATTTCGCCGCCCTGCCCGAGTGATTTTGCTTTTGTGCCGGTCATTACGCCTTTGGATGTCGATACAATCGATATCCCCAGGCCGCCAAGTACTACCGGAATTTCCTGACAGCTCGCGTACCGTCGCAGACCGGGTCGGCTAACACGTTTCAGTGTTTCGATAACCGGCTTGCCATCAAAATATTTCAGAGTGACTTCAAGTGTTTTCTTGCCTTCCTGATCGCTGGTAGCGAAGTCACTTATGTAGCCTTCGTCTTTAAGAACTGTGGCAACTGCCACCTTAAGCTTTGACGCTGGCATCAATACGGACACTTTCTCAGCCTGCTGCCCGTTTCTGATACGTGTCAGCATATCTGCTATCGGATCTGACATACTCATTGTACTGTTCCCCCGTTACCACGAAGCCTTTACGAGGCCGGGTACATCGCCTCGCATTGCAGCTTCCCTGAGCTTGTTCCGGCTCAGGCCAAACTTTCTGTAATAGCCATGCGGACGGCCGGTAATTCTGCATCGATTACGTTGCCGCGCTTTACTGGAATCGCGAGGCAAAGACTGCAGTTGATACACAGCATCCATTTTTTCGTCGTAAGAAGCAGACTCGGAAGCGATGACCTCTTTGAGTTCCTTACGTTTGGTCGCAAATCTTTTGACCAGCTTTGCCCGCTTTGCTTCCCGGGCTATCATCGATTTCTTTGCCATCGGCTATAAGTTTCCGGTGCTTACCTGATATTCTGTTAAGTTAGCTGTCAGTGTTCGTTATTGTCTGAACGGGAAGCTGAATTGCTGCAGTAACGCGAGCGCTTCCTCATCCGATTTAGCTGTTGTGCTGACGGTGATATCCATACCCCGGATCGCGTCGATCTTGTCGTAGTCGATTTCCGGGAAAATAATTTGTTCCTTGACACCCATGCTGTAGTTTCCACGCCCGTCAAACGAACGCTTGTTGATGCCACGGAAGTCACGGATTCGCGGTATCGCGATCGACACCAGTCGATCGAGAAATTCGTACATGCGCGCTCGCCGCAATGTCACTTTGCAACCAATCGGGTAACCATCACGAATTTTAAATCCCGCGATTGATTTACGTGCCAACGTGACAACAGGCTTTTGACCACTGATCGCCGTCATGTTGTTAACCGCGTTCTCAAGTACCTTCTTGTCACCGACAGCCTCTCCCAAACCCATGTTGAGGGTTATCTTCTGGATGCGAGGCACTTCCATCGCACTCTTGTAGGAGAACTGTTCAGTGAGCTTCGGTACAACCACATCACTGTAATGCTGCGCCAATCTTGCCATTATGCGTCTACCACGCTGTTATCTGATTTGTAGTAGCGGACCTTCTTGCCATCCTCAGTACGAATACCCACCCGGTCAGCCTTACTGGTTGCCGGATTAAAGTGAGCAACGTTTGAGATATGCAGCGGTGCCTCCATATCGCTGATGCCACCGGGATCGCCCATCTGCGGGTTACCCTTTTTGTGCTTCTTCACCATGTTAACGCCATCGACAATCACCTTGTCGCTGCCGAGCATCGCCTGCACCTTGCCACGCCGCCCCTTGTCACGGCCAGCGATTACGATTACATCATCGCCTTGTTTTATCTTACGCATCGATCTTTTCCAGGATGTCGTGGTGTTTATATCTGTCGAAATTACTTCTTCAACACACGTGCAGGTGCGCTGTTATACCTAGAGTACTTCAGGAGCCAGCGATACGATTTTCATAAATCGCTCTGATCGCAGTTCACGTGTAACAGGTCCGAAAATTCGTGTGCCAATCGGTTCGAGTTTTGCGTTTAGCAGTACCGCAGCATTCTGATCAAACCGGATAGCAGAACCATCTGTTCGTCGAATTCCTTTGCGCGTACGCACAACCACTGCGTTGTAGACCTCACCCTTTTTTACTTTACCGCGGGGGATAGCGTCCTTGATGCTGACCTTGATCACGTCACCGACACGCGCATAGCGGCGATGCGAACCACCCAACACCTTGATGCACTGCATGCTGCGCGCACCACTGTTGTCTGCAGCATTCAACACCGTTTGCATCTGAATCATGTCGTCACCTTAATCTTACGTCCCATCAGTGGCTGCCTTTGTATAGCCACGCACTTGTTCTTTTATCGCAGCGAACTTGACGTCCGCTTTACGTATCCGGCGTATCTACCGTGTTAGCCTGTTGCCGCTGCCTGCTCGATCACACGATCAAGAGCCCAGGACTTTGTCTTCGAAATCGGTCGTGTTTCTTTGATCTGTACAACGTCGCCGATGTTGAGAGTGTTCTCAGGATCGTGGACGTGAAATTTTTTGGAACGCCGAACGTACTTACCATACATCGGATGCTTGACACGCCGCTCTACAACTACGGTTGCTGTCTGCTCCATCTTGTTGCTGGTTACCCGCCCGATAGCAGTTCGCTGCAACTTCTGTTTGTCAGATGTTTCCACGTTTGTTTCTGTCGATTCCGTGTTCATTGGCCGTTGGCTTTACCTGTACCGGTTTGTCGTACGTTTTTTGTGAGCGTCAGGCCTGCTTTTCAGCAAGCACGGTTTTAATGCGGGCAATATCCTTACGCACCCGTCCGTAGTTGTGCGGCTTTATATCCTGGCCACTACCAGCCTGCATACGCAGATTGAACTGTTCGCGTAAAAGTGCTTCGAGCTCTTCACGTAGCCCGGCAACGTCTTTTTCTCGTAGGTCTTTTGCGTTCATCAGGCGAGTGTCCGGGTTACAAAAGCGGTTCTAATCGGTAACTTCGCAGCAGCAAGCGCGAACGCTTCCCGAGCTACAGATTCTTCAACCCCTTCCATTTCGTACAGCATCTTACCGGGCTGAATTTTAGCTACCCAGTACTCCACATTACCCTTACCCTTACCCATACGCACTTCGATCGGCTTTTTGGTAACCGGGGTATCCGGGAAAATACGTATCCAGATTTTTCCACCACGCTTGATGTGGCGGGTCATTGCACGTCTGGCTGATTCAATCTGTCGCGCCGTCAGTCGGCCACGGTCAGTTGCTTTAAGGCCATATTCGCCGAAACTGACTTTGTTGCCGTTTTGTGCGAGACCACGGTTACGTGACTTCTGTTGTTTTCTGAACTTTGTTCGTTTCGGTTGCAGCATGATCAGGCCTTCGCTTGCGCGCTCTCTGACGCATCTGAGCGTTCGCGTTTACTGTCGAGGTCAAACACCTCACCGTTACAGATCCAGACTTTTATTCCGATAACACCATACGTTGTATGCGCCTCGGCAACGCCGTAGTCAATATCTGCGCGCAGCGTGTGCAACGGAACTCGACCGTCGTGGTACCACTCACGGCGCGCGATCTCAGCGCCGTTTAATCGACCGGAAACTGAAATCTTTACGCCCTGCGCACCCAGACGCATGGTGTTGGTCAACACACGCTTCATGGCACGGCGGAACATGACGCGTCTCTCTAACTGTTGCGCTACGCTTTCAGCCACCAGCTGCGCATCAAGTTCAGGTTTGCGTATTTCAGCGATGTTGATCTTGATGTTGTTAAGGTTCACGCCAAGCATCGGCGCAATTTTGCGACGCAGACGCTCGATGTCTTCACCTTTCTTACCGATGACAATCCCCGGCCGCGCAGAATGCACATTGATAACGATCGCTTTTGCCGGACGATCGATGTGAATTTTGCTGACCGACGCATGCACGAGTTCCTTTTTCAGGTACTCGCGCACTTTGATATCGTCATTCAGATAATTGGCATAATCTTCGGTGTCCGCGTACCAGGTAGAGTTCCAGTCCGACGATATGCCGAGTCTTATTCCGATTGGATGTACTTTTTGTCCCATAGAGATCGTCTGTCTGCGTCTGTCCGCGTCTGTCCGCTAAACGTATTTGATTGGCAGTGCGTGTATGTCTTTGTCTTGCGCGTTTAGTTAGTTATCCGGTTACCTGTCACTCGTCCGCCACAGTCACGGTGATGTGACTGGTTCGTTTCAGGATCCGATTGGCACGACCCTTGGCACGCGGTTGAATGCGCTTCATGGTCGGACCAGCATCAACACAAACTGCTGACACCTTCAACTCGTCAATATCTGCGCCCTCGTTGTGTTCAGCGTTGGCAATTGCTGAATCCACCAACTTTTTAACGATCGCGCCGGCCTTTTTGTCACTGAACATCAGCACTTCCAGTGCTTTTTCAACCGGAAGGCCGCGAATCTGATCCGCTACCAATCGTGCCTTTTGAGGCGAGATGCGCGCGTGTTTTAGCGTGGATTGAACTTGCATCTGTATTTCCCGGTTTCTCTTGCTGCTAACAATGTAAAAGCTATGTTGCTCGCGCGTCTCAGCGCGCCTTTTTGTCGGCAATATGCCCTTTGTAAGTACGCGTTACCGCAAACTCACCGAGCTTGTGACCGACCATGTTTTCCGAAATCAGCACCGGCACATGTTGCCTGCCGTTATGCACCGCTATCGTCAAGCCCACCATATCCGGCAGGATCATTGAACGACGCGACCAGGTTTTGATCGGACGTTTACTGTTACTTTCTCTTGCCTCGTCAATCTTCTTCATCAGGTGAAGATCAACAAACGGCCCTTTTTTAAGGGAACGTGGCATGGCTTTTCCTCGTCTACAGTCTGCTTTGAGCCGGTACCGGGATATAAGAACCCAGCACTATCACTTCTTGTTTCGTCGACGCACAATCATATTGTCTGTGCGCTTGTTGGTTCGTGTTTTGTAACCCTTGGTTGGCGTACCCCAGGGACTAACCGGGTGACGTCCACCTGATGTTCGACCCTCACCACCACCGTGCGGATGATCGACCGGATTCATCGCAACACCGCGAACCGTCGGCCGTACACCGCGCCAGCGCTTGGCACCGGCCTTACCCAGCTTGCGCAACGCATGCTCTGCGTTACCCACTTCACCAATGGTTGCACGACACTCTGACATCACCTTGCGCATTTCACCGGAGCGTAATCGCAGTGTCGAATAAATGCCTTCACGTGCAACCAATTGAATCGCTGCACCGGCACTGCGACCCATCTGCGCACCACGACCCGGTTTTAATTCGACACAGTGTATGGTCGTACCAACCGGAATATTCTGCAGTGGCAGACAGTTGCCCGCCTTGATCGGCGCTTCAGCACCTGACATGACCTGATCACCCGCTTTCATACGGCGCGGTGCGATCATGTAACGGCGCTCGCCATCTGCATATAGCAACAGCGCTATATTTGCTGTTCTGTTGGGATCGTATTCCAGTCGCTCAACACGCGCCGGTATTCCATCCTTGTTGCGTTTAAAGTCGATCACACGGTAACGCTGTTTGTGTCCACCGCCAATGTGGCGTTGGGTGATGCGCCCCTTGTTGTTTCGTCCACCTGACTTACTAAAGGATTGCACTAACGGCTCATGCGGCCCTTCTTTGGACAACTCCGGGTTGACTACGCGAACCTGGAAGCGTCGCCCTGCAGATGTCGGTTTTGACTTAACTAGTGCCATTGCCCTTAGCCTGTTGCAATATCGCTTAAAGTTTGTGGTTTACTTTTGTCTTGTGTTACTACGGTATCGTTTTACCGAACTCACTCTGCACTTACTCTACCGGTACGAAGTCGAGATCGTCACCGTCCGCCAGTCGCACAGTTGCCTTCTTCCAACTCTTGCGCTTACCGAGCGTTTGGCCGAAACGCTTGGTCTTACCTTTGACGTTTGAAATCTGCACGCTTGTCACTTTTACGCCGAAAAGCTTCTCAACCGCCTTGCGCACGTCCAACTTGGTAGCGTTGGCATCCACACGAAACGTATGACGACCGTCCAGCTCTGCACCCATGGCAGTCTTTTCTGAAATGTGCGGCGCCAGGAGAACCTGATACAGGTGGGATTTTCCGCTCACGCTTATTCCTCGCTAGCTGCTGATTTAGCTTTGCCGCTACTCTGGAAGCGCTCATCCAGAGCTTTCAGTGCAGCTGACGAAGCAACAATGTGTTTGTGACGCAACAAACTGACAGGGTCAACACCATCAACATCCAATGCCTGCACATTGGGAATGTTACGGCTCGCCAGATACAACGGCTCCTGCATTTCGTCAACCAGAATCAGTGCACTGACAACATCAAGTGCAGCAAGTTTTTCTTTCAATAATTTAGTGCGTGGTTCCGACGGTACGATATCGTCAGCAACCAACAGTGTGCCATCGGCAACTGCTTTGGACAAAATGCTTCGGATTGCTCCGCTGTACATCTTGCGATTGACTTTCTGACTGTAGTCGCGCTTTTTTGCGGCGAACGTTACACCACCGCCAGTCCAGATCGGACTACGCGAAGTTCCCGCACGTGCGCGGCCTGTACCTTTCTGTCGCCAGGGCTTCGCACCACCACCGCTCACTTCGGAACGCGTGCGCTGAGCAGCATTACCGGAACGGCCACCGGCCAGATAGGCAGTCACTACCTGGTGCACAAGCGCTTCGTTGTAGCCAGCTGCAAATACTGCATCTGAAACCGAAACGCTGGATCCGCTTGATGATTTAATTTCCACGATCGCTTACCGTTTTCTTAGGTAGTTTTTAGGTGGTTAGTAGACTGTTGATGTGCACGACAATTTGTTGATCAGCTTTTGTCTACCAGTGAATGCACTATCAAGCTTTCGCTTCGTGATTAATCTTGACAGCTGGCTTCACCATCACATCACCACCTTTAGGGCCTGGTACCGCACCACGCACCAACAATACGTCTCTTTGCGCATCAACCCGGACTACATCCAGGTTTTGCGTTGTTACTTTGGCTGCACCCATATGGCCCGCCATCTTCTTGCCTTTAAATACTCGACCCGGGGTCTGGTTCTGCCCGATTGAACCCGGCGCCCTGTGTGACAACGAGTTACCGTGCGTCGCGTCCTGCATGTGAAAGTTGTGTCGCTTGACCCCACCCTGAAATCCTTTACCGATACTCGTGCCGGTCACATCAACTTTGCTGATTTCCGCAAAAAATTCCACACCAATCTCGCTACCGACTTCGAGCTCTTCGCCTTCACCTTCATCAAGACGGAATTCCCACAGCCCGCGACCGGCCTCTACGCCAGTGCCGGCAAAATGACCACGTTCGGCAAGACTTAGCTTGGACGGCTTAGCCTGGCCGGCTGTAACCTGCACGGCCGCGTAACCGTCGCTGTCGACAACACGTTTCGCCGTGACACGATTTTTGTCGACATGGATCACGGTGACCGGTGTCGCCGCACCAGACTCGTCGAAGACGCGCGTCATACCTACTTTTTTTCCAACAACGCCGAGTGTCATGTTGACCCCTGTATACAGCCCGGCATCAACCGCCGAACCGTTTCAATAGCACGAACAACTAATCCCGCCGCAAAGAGACTTCGCACGGTCAGCTGATTTTTCAAAAGGAAGCCGCCTATTTTAACAGTTTATTGCGGTCTTCTACAAGCTGGTTTCCAACCCAAAGGCTCGAAACCGGAAATCGACACACCCGAATCACCAAAGCCCACGATTCAAAGCAGGCGATCAGGCTTGCACTGCGTGGCAAACCGTACTGGATTCATGTCGGGCGGCAGAGTCTGCCTGCCGGTTTATACACGATACCCGGATATTGGTACCGTTCTTCAGTGACTGCTTGAAACCCCTGTTATCGTGGCTTATGACGATAGTGGGCCCAGTTCAGTCAGAGAGGTAATGCTCTGTTTTCTCGTTCAGTTGTGACTCTTTTGTAAAATACACAACATCGATAATAAACAACATCAATATTAAACAACATCGATATTAAACAACATCGATAGTACACAACTTCGATAGTACACAACTTCGTCGCTACAATATGCGACAAAAATTCGACGCGTACGGCTCAAAACTTTTGTCGATTTACACCTGTTCTTCCAATCATCGGACCGGTCGCCGACGCATATTCCAGCGAGATCGTCGCGGCGAAGTATAGAGCTATTGCCGCGATTGTCCAGTATTAATACTGCCTGCTTGCGGCTACTTCAGCACGCTTTGCCTGGCTTGGGGATCAGCTCAGCTTTATCTGAACGTCAACGCCCGCAGCGAGATCGAGCTTCATAAGCGCATCGACGGTTTTTTCGGTCGGATCAACGATATCCATTAGACGCTTATGCGTTCGTAACTCGTACTGATCACGCGCATTCTTGTTGACATGCGGTGATATCAGCACGGTAAAACGCTCTTTTTTGGTTGGCAGCGGAATTGGCCCCAGCACGCGCGCACCAGTGCGCTTCGCGGTCTCGAGGATTTCCTTTGCCGAGCGGTCGATCAGGCGGTGATCAAATGCTTTCAGCCGGATTCGTATTGTCTGGTTTGATGCAGCCATGTCAGTACCTTTATTCTACAATTTTGGAGACAACGCCAGCCCCAACCGTTCGCCCGCCTTCGCGGATCGCAAATCGCAGCCCATCTTCCATCGCTATCGGACTGATCAGCTCCACCGATATCTTCACATTATCACCCGGCATCACCATCTC
>CALFCF010000056.1 GCA_937951345.1 uncultured Granulosicoccaceae bacterium | reverse complement strand
ACCTCTGATTTATTGCCTGCGTTGCCAGGGCTGCGTTGAAATTCGGCTCAAAATGCTCATGTATTCGCATATACACTCCGCTTTTTCGCCAAATTTCGCCTTGCCCTGCCTGCCTCGCCTAATAAATCAGAGGTTCCTTAAGTAAAAGCAGACTTTCACAAAAAACGGATTCAATTGCGAGACTGATAGTGGCAATGCATCAGACTACCTTATGCATTCGGAATTGTGAGCCTGCCATCCGGTGGTGGACTACCCGGATCGGCTATCGGTGTGCGGCGCTGCCATTGCCACGCCTTTACCAATATTCGAATCATGTAGTCGTTGCCGACCACGTCGATAAGCTCCGGTAATTCGAGTGATTCCACAACCTTGTAACGTTTAAACGTTGCACGCCAGTTAACGCCATCAGGATCGAGATATTCAAGATGCTGAATTCGCCCACCTGCATCGTAAGTCGGGCGCCCGAGACTACCCGGCAGACCGCGCATCCAGAAACCGAACTGCGTCAGCGGTACGCGCACACCCAATTGCTGTAGCAACAGTTGCTCAGCATCGCGACCAGAGACGCCTTTGCGCCCAAGTGTCTTCAGGTTTGCCGTTTGACCCTGCTGCGATACGCGAAACGCTCGCTGTCCCAACAGTGCTGTCAGGGTTACATCGTAGTCGCGCTGGATTTGCAGCCACTTCATGGCTGCAGAGAATCCTTCTTCAGGTGTTGATAGTGAGATTCGTCCCTGTGCTGTCCATTCAGACAATGCCGATAGAGTTTGCTGACGCGCCTCTATCGACTCGTAAGCGATACCGGGTACGCTACTGTCGGTTTTCGGCGTTGTCGCACAACCACTTGCGATAGCGGCACAGAACAAACTGGCGACTACCCACAAGCGTGGATTTCGACGCGACATAGAGAGTCTTTCCAGTAACACTCGACGATGCTTAACTAAACAAAAAGATTGTGGAGCAACCGCTGCCAACAGCCAACGGAAACTGCAAATGCTATTGCACAAATCGCTCAACCACACTCTTTAGTTTTAGATCATCGGGCGATTCAGCCAGCGCCTTGTCCCAGATATCTTTGGCTGATTGCTGTTCGCCGGCAACCCACAAGACCTCGCCGAGGTGTGCAGCAATCTCCGGATCACCAAGCTGGTTGTAAGCAGCCCTGAGGTACTCGAGTGATTGTTCTACCTTCCCCTGCCGGTAATAAAGCCAACCGAGACTATCGAGAATCGCCGGGTCATCGGGCAGCAAGGCATTGGCCTTCTCCAGCATCTCCTGCGCCTCGTCCAGATTGGTGTTGGCGTCTGCATAGTGATAACCGAGCGCATTGAGCGCATGTGCATTCTCGGGATCTTCAGCGATCAGCTTCTCAAGGTCACGTTTAAAGAGTTCAGTTTGTCCCTGACCTTCAGCAACGAGTGCACGCGTGTAACGCAGGTTGCTATCATCCGGAAACTGGTCCACACCGGCTGATAACACATTCAGACTTTCCGCGTCCTCACCGGCATCGCGCAAGATACGCGATTCAGCCCGTATCAACCGTGGCAACACCTGATCCCCGGTGCCTGTCTTTAATGCCTGGATCCGTTCACGGCCTTTTTCGACTTCACCGATTGTGCCGTAGAGTTCAGCTGCGCGGATTTGTGCATCCAGTACCGAGTCGCCCTCCATCACTTGCTCGTAATGACCGATTGCCTTGAGATACTCTTGCTGATTGTCAGCGATGCGCGCCAGATAATAATGTGCCTCTGACTGGTATTCACCGGTTTCGACCAGGTTTTCAAAATACTTTTGCGCCAGTGTGTAACGTCTGGACTCTATGCCGAGCAACCCGATCGTAAACAAGGCCTGGGCATCGTCAGGAGCTTCTGTAAAGATGGCTTCAAGTTCGTTCTCTGCCTCGTCATAGCGTTCACTCTCTACCAGCAGTCGCGCAAAGCCGAGGCGCAAATCCACATCATCCGGCTCCTTCTCTACCGCGTCACGAAGCGGTCCAAGACCTTCATCACCACGACCCAGTGACATCAAAATTTGCGCGCGCACAATGAGTGCTTCCTTGTTATTCGGGTTTAACTCAAGCGCTTTTTCAATTGCCTGCAAAGCGGTTTGACGTTCTGCATGAGTGGACGCCAGTCGCGCCAAAGCAATATTGGTTGATTCTTCTTGCGGCAACCGGTCTCGCAGTTGACTCATTGCAGACAATGCAGTTTTGCCGTCCGGCTCCTGGGCCAGCAACGGGTACAGACTATCCATCGTCGCGTCAACCGGCTCACCGGATGCGTCAATCAGGTTAGCCATTTCCGCAGCCGCGCTCTCGGCATTGCCGCGTCGTAAATGTATCTGTGCAAGAATCTCGAACACTTCCATATTGGAAGCATCAAGCGATTTCCAGCGATCAGCAGACTCAAGCGCATGCGGCCAGTTGCGCGAGTAAATGGCGAGGCGTGTGGCCCGTTCTGCAACACGCGGGTCGTTCGTGCGAACCGAAGCTGAGCGGTAACCTTCGGTGGCGATATCCAGATAGCCGCGACGCCCGGCCAGTTCGGCGATCATTATTTCGTACATCAGTTGTGATTGATCAGAGATGCTCAATCGCTGTTGTGCAGAATGGTCAGTGTCAGATGCGTAGGCTGGGGAATTGGCAACCGGCAACGCACTGCAACCGGTTACAGCCAGCAACAACAACGTTGAGGGCAGGAGTCGCCCGGAATTCAGCGACCGACTGACGAATCGGCCTACCGGATTACGATCACTTCTGATTTGCTGCTGTCGCTGCATGAGTACCCCGTTATTATCCAGCCTGCTGGCGTTGCAGGCGTAATCGAGCATGCCGTTCCGGCGTGCTGTCAATCTTGCGCTTTGTTCAGCTCGTTGCGCTAAGCGATGTGCAAGCTGTTTTCAGCGTTACCGCGCTCTTTTAGCATCACTTTTGTAGCATCAGTTAAAAGCTCTCACCACCTGAGCAACTTAATGCATGAGTGGTTAGGCAATCGTCGTCGGCTTGTACAAACGATTTCAGTAGCTGCCTTCGCTCACACTGAGAGTTGTACTGACGTAAGACAGTACAATTCGACCATTGTTGCAGGCCAATGCTATAAGTGTAGTGCGACGCAGCTTCCATGCCTCGAAACTGTCACAAAATGCGCTATCAGGCAGCCAACCATACCAGTAATGCCCACCATGGCGCACTTCAGGATAAATGACACCCTCTCCACCTATTGGATCCTTCACCGGTCCGGTACTCGCAAACACTTTACGGACTGGAACGGTGTTGCATTCAGTTACTATAATGCGTTGATTACAAGAGCGACGTTGGTAACTTGAAAGATTCCATCAAATCACGACTTGAGGGCGTAAGCGAGCGCCATGAGGAGATCGCCGCCCTGCTCGGTGAGCCGGATACCATGGCTGATCAAGATCGGTTTCGCGATCTGTCCAAGGAGTACGCTCATCTGGAGCCCGTGGTTAAAGCATTTGCTGCTTATATGCAGGCAGTCGATGATCGGGACAGCGCAGCAGAGATGGCAACTGATCAGGATGCCGAAGTGCGTGCTATGGCTGAAGAGGAGCTGGTTGATCTCAATGCGTCGATTGAATCGCTGGAGCACGACTTACAACTGTTGCTGCTACCGGTAGATCCCCGGGATCGGGCCAATGTGTTTCTCGAAATCCGCGCTGGAACCGGTGGTGATGAGGCGGCAATCTTCGCCGGTGACCTGCTTCGTATGTACCTGCGGTTCGCAGAAACGCAACGCTGGCAAACGGAAATTATCTCAGAACGCCTGGGTGAACATGGCGGTTACAAAGAAGTGGTTTGTAGAATTTCAGGCCAGGGTGTGTTCTCAAAAATGAAGTTCGAATCCGGTGCACACCGCGTTCAGCGCGTGCCGGAAACAGAATCTCAGGGGCGTGTTCACACCTCGGCGGCAACCGTTGCTATCCTGCCGGAAGTCGAAGAGATTGAAGAAATCGAAATCAATCCGGCTGACATCCGCACTGATACATTTCGCGCATCCGGCGCCGGTGGACAGCACGTTAACAAAACAGATTCGGCCATACGTCTGACCCACCTGCCTACCGGCATTGTGGTTGAATGTCAGGATGAGCGCTCGCAACATAAAAATCGCGCCCGTGCGATGTCTTTGCTGCAAGCGCGTCTGATGAATGATCAGGTCAGTGCGCAGCAGGCAGAATTGTCAGAATCACGGCGACTACAAGTCGGTAGCGGCGATCGATCAGAGCGCATCCGGACCTACAACTTTCCCCAGGGCCGATTGACCGACCACAGAATCAATCTGACCTTGTACAAGTTAGATGAAATTGTTGCAGGTGAACTCGCCCAGGTTGTCAACCCGTTGATTTCAGAGCATCAGGCAGAACTACTCGCAGAGATGGGTTAATTGAAATTCTGACTGTTATCCACGCTGTTCTATTCTGTCGCCTTTAGGTGGCTCATCCGTTCAACCGACAACGTTGATGAAACTTTCTGATATTGCAACCACCGCCCGTCACAGGTTGTTGGCAGCACAGACACATTCTGTTTTCGACCCCGTTGATCAACCGGTAGCATCAACAGACGCTTCTACTGACAGTGATGTACGCACCGCGCAGTTGGAAGTTGATGTGTTACTTCAGTTTGTTACCGGTCGAAGCCGTAGCACGTTGTATGCATGGCCGGATGCAACGCTATCTTCGAATGAAATCAAGGCATTCAACGACCTTGTCGAAGAGCGTATTGCCGGACAACCGCTCGCCTACCTCACAGGACAACAGGAATTCTGGTCATTGCCGTTCGATGTTTCATCCGATGTGTTGATCCCTCGCCCGGAGACGGAGTTGCTGGTGGAAACAGCAATAGACTACCTGCACAATCTACCCGCAGCCGATGTACTAGAGCTTGGCACTGGCAGTGGTGCGATCGCAATCGCACTGGCTAACGAACAACCACAAACCAACATACTTGCCACTGATGTGTCTTCAGATGCGTTGAGCATTGCACAAGCCAATGCCGATAAAGTTTCAGCAAGTCTGAACAAACAACTACGGATCAAATTTCTGCAAAGCGATTGGTTCGAAGCGATCTATACGATGCTGGCGGATTCAAAAAGCGCCCTGACGTCAGATCAAACAGGACAGACACCGTTATTTGATCTGATCATCAGTAACCCTCCCTATCTGTCGGAAGACGATCCTCATTTGACCGAATCCATTCGCTTCGAACCCCGCAATGCGCTGGTTAGCGGTGTCAGTGGTCTTGAATCTCTGCAAACAATAGCGAGTGGCGCAAGAATGTTTCTTTATCACAACGGCATGTTAGCGCTGGAGCATGGGTATGATCAGGCTGAAGCGGTGCGTCTCTTGCTGCAAAACAGTGGCTATAATTACATTAACACGCACCGGGATCTTGCAGGTATTGAGCGAGTCACGACCGGTTTGTGGATAACATCCACCGCCACAGACAACACATGACGCAAAAACCCATAGTGTCTAACGCGCCCGTTCAGGATGATGCTGAACCGGTAAAGGTGTCTACAGAGCTGATACCGTCAGGCACCCTGTTGTCATTCAACACAACCTACTCACCTTTTTCTGAAGACACTCATCCGGCAGCGGATGATCAGACCTATGCGGCTATTGATCTGGGCTCAAACAGTTTCCACATGGCGGTAGCGCGACCGGAAGGTCGAGCGATTCGCCTGATCGACAGTCTGCGCACGCCCGTCAGGCTAGGCGCCGGGCTTGATTCCAAGAAACGCATTACAACGAAAACCGAGAAGCTCGCCCTCGATACACTCAGACAATTCGCCGAGCGTGTTCGTGAAATACCTCGTGCAAACATACGCGTCGTCGGTACCAACACATTAAGGCGTGCGCGCAATTCTTCAAAGTTTGCTGACAAAGCCTACGACATACTGGGCAAACGTATCGAGATCATATCGGGACGGGAAGAAGCACGACTTATTTTTGAATCAGTTGCATACACGCAACCCGATCACAATGTCGGACGTCTTGTCATGGATATCGGAGGCGGCAGTACGGAATTGATTACCGGTACAGGGACAACACCCGTGTTGATGGAAAGCGTAAACATGGGTTGCGTCAGTTTTACGAAACGCTGGTTCAGTGAAGGCAAGCTCACAAGCGAGAAATTTCGCAAAGCAACACTTGAAGCACAACAGGAGCTTCAGCCTGTCGCTCTATCGTTTACCCAGGCCGGCTGGGATACTGTTTTCGGATGCTCGGGCACGATCAAAGCAACCGCCAGAATTCTGCATGAGCTTGACCTGGAATCAAGCGACGGTGAAATTTCATGGTCGAGTCTCAAGTCGTTGCAAAAACTGATGATCAAGGCAGGTGATATTGAGAAACTCAAACTAGAGAGTATCTCCAAAGACCGCGCTCAGGTAATTGCCGGCGGCATCTGCATCCTGATGGGCATCATGAAGATTCTTGGCGTCAAGCACATGAGCGTGTCACAGGTGGCGCTGCGCGAGGGGCTGATCTTCGAAATGATCGGCAAGTCGCGTCACACTGATATTCGAAGTCACACGATCAACAATATCGCCAAACGGTTTCAGGTTGACATGGCACAAGCTACACGCGTCGAAGACTTCGCAATGAAACTGTTTTTTCTGGCCAGCAATCCGTGGCAGCTTGACTCAGAAGAAGATGCCAACTTATTGCGCTGGGCCGCACGTGTGCATGAAATCGGATTTTCAGTTGCGCACACGCAATATCACAAACACGGAGCTTATTTGCTCAGCAATGCTGACATGATGGGCTTTACTCAGTCAGAGCAGACGGCGTTGTCATTAATGGTCAGATTTCACCGGCGCAAATTTGAAATTGATCCGTTTGACGAGCTACCCAAATCAGAACGCGAAGGTTTGCTTAAACTGACAGCTTTGTTGCGTTTGTCGGTATTGATCAACCGCTCACGCAACGATGCTGAGCATGCGATAACACGTTACAGTTTCGATTCGGAACAGATCAAACTTCATGTCGATGATGAATGGCTGGAACAACATCCGCTGACAACAGCTAATATCGAGGACGAAGCAGACAGGCTGGAGAACGCGGGCTTTGAGCTAAAGCTGGTTTCAGGTTAAATCTGTAGGCGGTTAATGGTTAGCTATTTGTGGGTTATTAGAACCGCTATGTAGAACCGCAATGGCGCATGTTTGATGTAACACTCTATTGCAGACCGGCAAACAAGCAAACCAACCAGACCTGATCGCATCCGAGTTGCTGCAAAATACCCAGTTAATGCCGAAAGATTCTGAGCGCCGAAGGATTCAGAAGGCTACAGCTAGCCTGCTCTATTCACGAAGGCGAAAACAGTGACAATGAAAACTAAGCAATTTCCAGTTAGAAAAGCAGTTTTAGCGTCGCTGTGGGTATTCGCACACTGTTTTCTTTTCACCCCCAGTGCCAGTCTGCCGTCGCAGCTCACTCGATTGAGCTCAACCCGTAGATTTCTACGAATTTCGCTCAATCGTGCGACCTGCTTAGGTAGCCTGACTCTGGTGGCGAACCCTTCATGAATAGAGCAGGCTAGTTAACGAGCGATGCCAATTAAATCGTTTGGATATTGAGTGTACGCAAACGATGTAATACTGAAGTACAAGAATACGTGGGTGAAGAAATACAAAACCTGACTTTTCGCGATCACATCAGCGGATTAGGAATTCCGGCACCAGGCCGACCGTGCGATTAATTAATTCCAGACAAAAATATTCAAAAATAACCACGCAACGAGCAAACCGCCAAACAGAATGACTGCTCGCAATAGTGTGGTTAGACCATGTTGATATTGTCTATCACGTCGCTGTTTGTATTCAACGGACTCAGAAGGTAGTGAGCTGCCGGCAAATGATTTCTCGGTGCTGAATACCGGGTCAGCAGATGTGCTCGTGGATTTTTCTGTTTCGTCTGAAGAGCGAGGTTGTGCTGTAGTGGAACTAGTTACGTTGTTATTGTCGCTGTTGGCAAAGACACCGCCACTAGCTGAGGAGTTTTCTGGCAAAGGAGCTCGTGATCTTACTGCAGTTATCCTGTTTCCATCGACCACAGGCTGACCGGCATCGATTTCCCGATTCTCGTCGGCACTCTTGTCATCAGTGCGTGCATGTAAATCATCACTAACGATCATGGCTTAGCGCAGGTGTGGTTTCCTGTTGCAATCTCTTTTGTCATTACTTGCATTTTTTGCTTGCAAACTAAGTAAGCTTCATAGGTTCGTGGATACGCTACAACCTGTTTTGCATCTGTGTTACTGCACTGTTCCGGCTTATGCTAGTACATTTTTTGTATAGATTGTCGTGAACAATGCTTGGTTCCATCCTGGTTACGTTTTTTGTCACTGTAATCAGGCAAGTCGGCCGAGGCAAGTCAGTCGGTTTCGCTGATCGAGTAATCACATAGGACTACCACGAAGTCGTATAGTCTATCCGCGTAGATACTACAAGAAATCACGCTGTTTGATGCCATTTTCTGTTGCGGGTATGACGTGATTCAAATAAATAGCCCAATTTGACGGAAACTACCACCTGCCCCCTGCCACGTTCAGAACGTCCGTGAAGGTGGGTAGCGCGGGCTGGCCCGATTCGAGGCCACCACAGCCGGATGCCGCCATCCCGAATCGTATGTGTGCGATTGCTATGATGTTCCGATTTGAGCTTTTGTATCAGTCCAGATCACTGGCATCGTGGCGCTCTGCCAACTGCTCGTTTTCCTCACCCCAGGTCTTGTTTACCCGTCTGCCGCGCTTTACAGCGGGTCGTTCTGCTATCGCTTCAGCCCAGCGATTGACATGTTTGTAACTGGCAGTGTCCAGAAATTCAGACGCATCGTACAAATTGTTAAACATCAGGTTTCCGTACCAGGGCCAGATTGCGATATCAGCAATGGTGTACATGTCACCGGCCATGTAAGTGTTTCGTTCCAGGTGTTTATCAAGAACATCAAGCTGGCGTTTGACTTCCATCGTAAAGCGATCGATGCAATATTCGATTTTAAATGGTGCATATGCATAGAAATGACCGAACCCGCCTCCAAGATAGGGTGCGCTCCCCATTTGCCAGAACAGCCAATTCATACACTGTGTTCTCGCAACAGATTCGTTTGGTATAAATTCGCCGAACTTCTCGGCCAGATATAACAGTATTGATGCAGACTCAAAAACTCTTACCGGCTCAGTACCGGAATGATCCATAAGCGCTGGAATTTTGGAATTCGGGTTAACTTCAACAAAGCCACTACCAAATTGATCGCCTTCTCCTATTTTGATCAAATAGGCATCATACTCTGCACCGGTATGGCCAAGTGCCAACAGCTCTTCGAGCATAACGGTGACTTTCACGCCGTTAGGTGTAGCCAGCGAGTAGAGTTGCAGTGGGTGTTTGCCTACCGGAAGTTCCTTTTCATGGGTAGCACCTGATACCGGTTTGTTAATGCTTGCCCAGGTGCCGCCGCTTGGCTCTTCCCATGTCCACACGCGTGCGGGTTGGTAATCAGCCGGATAATTTGCCGGTTTAGATTCTTTGTCGCTGTCACTCATATCGTCGTTTCTGTAGTTTCGAACGTAGTTGGTGCCTTGTTTCGAGGCACTAAAAAACTGTTGACCCGGTCCAGGTCGGTTGGAAGCGAGTCGGTCATGGCGTTACTACACCCTATATCGCTCAATATGCCAATGTCGAATGTTCTGATACCGCTTTTGCCGGGCACCTTAATTCCCACAAGTTTCAACGGTAATTGTTTCTTTGGCAACAGGTATGATTGGTGGCTGCAGAACGGAAGGTACCGTTTCCACCAACAGTAACATCTTAATATTGGCGTAAAATTTCCGCTTTGTACCGCGACAGAAATAGTACGGCACGTCAGTATGCGTTCCGGTTGCGGCTTTTGATGAGTAATTGGTCTTTTTCTGCCGAACAACGGTGTCTTTTTGTGTCAAATAGTCTTTGTCACTGTACCCGCCTGTTCAACTGTACATCTATGATTTGTCGGTGAAGTCAGCTCAATCCCTACGGGTCCGATATTTCCTATTTCGTTCGACAGTTTGGCATGTTTGATTGCATGGTTTAGTCGCTGCAAACTATTGATTGCTGATCTACCTTTAAATGGCCGATAACGCTACAACACCCTAAGTCGCTCGGATCGATTTTTTAGTGGTCAGTGAATTCCAACAATCCTGCCGTCGCTGTCGACGCTACTGTCGTAGTGTGCTGTTGATCGCGTTGATTTTGACTAAATCCCTGCTTGTGCAGCCTGTTTTGGCAGAAGGTCTGGCAGTTGATGCGGTGGCAAATTCCAAGGGCAATCTGATAATCGGTGCTGCCTGGATTCCCGACTACATCGGAAGTGATGATTATCAGTCGGTGCCAATGGTGATATCAAATTTTTACCTCGCCGGATATAAAGGTATTTTTGAGGGTACAGGTGGACGTCTGGATCTTTGGGATCACCCCTATCTCGAAGCAGGGCCCGTTCTGAATCTCTCGTTACCACGCAAAAATATTGACTCCCGTGCCGTTGAGTTGGTTAGTGAATTTGATGCTGCAATCGAGGCAGGTGCTTATCTCGGATTTGCAATGCCCTATACCAAACTACCGGAAGGATTATTGAGTGGTTACATTCAAGTTCGAAGTGCGGTTGGTAATAAGCAGGAAGGAACCCAGCTCCTCAGTCAGTTAGAGTATTTTTTTGCGCCTAAATTTTTTCTGCGATTAGGCTTTACTGTCACTGCCATCGCGGCTGACAGCGAATATAACAACTTTCAGTTTGGCGTCAGTCCGGCTGCGTCTGAACGATCGGGCTTACCGACTTTTCGCGCCGGTAGTGGTGCGCGAGATGTGGCGGTAGCTGCCTATTCCGTGTTGTCACTTAGTCCACGTTGGGGTATTTTCTCGCGTGTTCTGGCGTCGCGCGTTTTGGGTGATGCCCGTCGTAGTCCAATTGTTTCTGAAGAAGGTTCTGACGAGCAGTTTTTTTTCGGACTAGGTTTGTTTTTAAATTTCCTGTAGCTCCTGTCATCATCACGTTTCTAAAATTGTCACACAGCTGAGTTCGCAACTATGAACACCGCGATAGCCAGATGATAAAGCCGGGCTGGTCCGTTGGCTTAATGACTGGTACCGTTCTCGATGGGGAGATTGATGTCGCCCTGTTGCGTACTAACGGCGAAGAGATTCTGGAATTCGGCTCCGTGGCAACTTGTCATTATCCCGAAACTGTACGTGATGAAATTCGTCTGGCAATTGACGACGCCAGTGCCTGGAATTTCAACGGTCGGAAACCGGCTTCATTTGAACGGGCAGCGCGCAGCCTTACAATCGCCCAGGCTGATGCAGTCAACCACACGTTATCGCAAGCGGGTCTGGACGCAGAACAGGTATCATCAGTCGGATTTCACGGTCAAACGGTTTTGCACAGACCTCCTGCACATCCTGGGTGTGTCGATGCTGTTGTTGGTACGAATGCGAATGCACAGAGTCTGTCAGCAAAGGGGGCAATTACAGAATCGCCTCGAAAACAAGATTGCAGCTCTACCGGGCCGATCCGACACGGCAAAACGCTGCAATTGGGCGATGGCGCGCTACTGGCGGAGCTAACAAAAGCAACGGTCGTCAGTGAGTTCCGGCAAATGGATATGGCACATGGTGGACAGGGTGCCCCGTTGGTACCTGTTTACCACCAAGCGCTACTAAAACAATCTAACCTTGTCGATGATCCACCGGCTCTGGTTAATCTGGGTGGTATCGGTAATATCACATGGTGGGATGGCCGCGACAATCTTGTAGCATTTGACACGGGTCCGGCAAATGCACCGATAAACGACTGGGTCAGTCAATGTGGCGCAGGCGCATTTGATTGCGACGGTGTGCTAGCGAGTCGCGGATCAGTAAATGAGAAGAAGCTGCAGCGGGTACTCGATCATTCGTTTTTCACAGCAGCTTTCCCCAAATCACTTGATCGACAGGACTTTTCAGGCGTTCTGGATGATGCCACGCAAGGTATGTCTGTAGAGGATGGTGCGGCTTTTCTGGTTGCTGTTTGTGCCGGTGCTATCGCACTGGCGTTGACACTTCTACCGACAAAACCGACGCAATTAGTACTTTGCGGTGGTGGGCGGCTGAATCACACGTTGCTCGCTGAGATTCGTCACCGCACCGGTTGCGATGTAGTGGAAGCCGAGACTTATGGTTGGCGCGGTGACTCGATGGAGGCGGAGTGTTTTGCGTTTTTAGCCGAGCGCGTGTTACGTCACTTACCGACCAGTTTTCCGAACACTACAGGATGCGAAAGGCCTGTCTGCGGCGGCACTGTTTCACGTCGCATGTCTGTGTTCTGATCTGCTGCTGTTTTTTTTATTGCCGGTTGAAGCGATGGCATCAGCGGGAGTGTGCGACAGGTTGGTAAATCAGAGGTTCCTTAATTTTTCTGTCTGAGAATACGTCTTAAAATTTTTCCACTCGGGCTTTTGGGTATAGTTTCAATGAAGTCTGCTTCAACGAGCTGTTTGTAACTTGCAAGCTGTTTAAGCATTCGTTCGTTGATCGATTCCAATGACAACGCCATTCCCTTTTTTAGTACGATAAATGCCTTTGGAACCTCTCCTGATTCCTCGTCCGGTTTACCAATTACTGCTACGTCTGCAACTTCCGGAAATGCGACTATCGCGGCTTCGAGTTCTGCCGGGGCAATCTGGAATCCTTTGTACTTGATGAGCTCCTTTAATCTGTCGACAATATACATATGTTTGTCATTGTCGATCAGCGCTAGATCGCCGGTGTGTAGCCAGCCTTCTTCATCAAGGCAGGCTGAGGTGGCTTCGGGGTTGTTTAAATAACCAACCATCACCTGTGGCCCGCGTATCCATAACTCGCCAGTTTCGCCGTGAACCTGATCGACACCGTTTTCGTCAACAATGCGACAGTCCGTATCAGCTACTGCAGTTCCACTTGATCCGGACTTGTAGTCCTCGCCAACAGTCAAGTGAGATACCGGACTGAGTTCCGTCATGCCGTAGCCCTGGACTACCGGACAACCAATACGTGCTGCCGCCTCTTCCGCCAGTTCACCACCCAATGGTGCAGCTCCGGAGAACACCTGACGGAGGCTGCTGATATCAAACTCATCTACTGCAGGATGTTTGGCCAGTCCCAATACAATCGGAGGTACTGCAAAGAAACGGGTAATTCGATGTTCTTCAATCAGCGACAGGACTTTTTCCATGTCAAATCGGCGCAGAGTCACAATAGGGACACCTGCGGCAAGTAAGCAATTCATCAATACCTGCATTCCGTAAATGTGAAAAAACGGTAGAACAGCAAGCGCTACATCATCGTCCCCGTACGACTGCCCGTCGTTCGTTTGTATGAGATTCGATAGCAGATTGAAATGGCTAAGCATGACACCTTTGGGCCTGCCGGTGGTTCCGGACGAATAGGGTAGTACGGCAATTGATTTCTTTGAATCTAACTGAGCTTGCGGTGCGGGTTCAGACAAGCAGTTTCGCCAGTGCATTAGCGGTATTTCTATGTCGCTGGATACAGGACTACCTGCCGATTCTTCTTCGAGAAGAATAATACTTTTTACGCTGCTACTCTCAACGGCAGCGACAACTGTCTCGAGTGTATGCGAAACCGTTAGCGCTATAACAGGCTGGCAATCGTTAAGTTGTTCCTGAATTTCACGGGCTGTGTACTGTGGGTTTACAGTGGTTACCGTTGCACCCAGTCGAATCACAGCGTGGAATGCAATTGCGAATTCCGGGCAGTTGGGTGCAATAATGGCGACGACAGATTCGCTTCTTACACCGAGTTGCGCAAGCCCTCCGGCGAACTGATTAATTGCGCCTATCGTGTCGTTATATAGCCATCTTGCGCCTGTGTCTCCGTCGATAAATGCGAGCCGCTTATCGAAATCTTCATGCCGCCCTTCTGCGCTGCGAAAGACGTACTCGCCCAGTGGCTGTGACGGATACTGCAGGGATTGCAGTTTGCTTGTAATTATCAGTTGCGCCAATTTGGGTACACTCGCCTTATTGAGACGTAGGCCGTATTCTTACGGGAAGAAAAATATGACACCGGTTCGATTTGCGAAAAACCTTGATTTATAAGGTTAACTTACTGCTTCTTATGGCCGTTATTCGTACACGAGCATTATAAAACCGCCAGATGCTGACGAATAGAGTTCTCTTTTTCTGGCCAGTGATTAGTAAACGTGCTCGCATGGTAAATAGATCCCAGCGGTATTAGCAAGTACACAAAACCTTGTAGAAAATGACTAGTCAGCCTCTTCCAAAAATATTCAGCGAAGACGTCGTTTGGGATAGCGCGAAGTTCAATATTGTTCAGAATATGACTGCTGATGAATGTCACGCCATCGCCAAATGGGCGGCGTGGCAGTTGCGTGTCAATTCTCCTGCATTTAGCGATGCCTTTCGAGATTTGCCCCTGATGTACGATGCCCTGGCTAGCTGCACACTGATAGGTTTGCAGCAAGACACGGAGGAATCGTCACAGGACGAATCAGATGCCAAGCGCCTGATCAGGTTAAATGAACGGCGTCGTGAGAGCACTGAGAGGAAGTTGGAAATTACCCGTAAATTGATAGACGACTATCGACAAGCTACGGGTTATCGCGCGTATTGCGTGCTTGCTCGTGCTGCAGGCGATATTGATTCCAGCAATGTGATTGGTGCTGCTAAAGGTATGCGTCAGTTAAACAAGGCACAGGAGTCGCATTTTGAAGCCATGCAGATCTGTGAAAAACTGGAACATTATCTGAAGGTTGATAACCCAAAAAGAGCACAAGCTCTGGTCGATGATATAGCACTTCAGCATTCTTTATTGGACAGTCATATTCAAAAATCCAAGCGTGTGTTTGACAATATTGATTGCTTTGTCGAGGGGCGGAGCATTGGTGATTTTCGACAAGATTTGCATGCAAGATGCCCGCAAGTGAAAGACGAAGTGCTCAATACAATCAATGAGGCAGGTTGCGTATTGCAAACATTTCGCGCAACCAACAAATCGTTGATGCTTCAACTAACGCCCATTCTCAATCGTTTGACAGATACTCATTTTCCGGATGCTAAAGTATTCCCGAATGCTGCCTGACTGTCAGTTCCAATAAAAAATGATTGGATGATCATTTAGTAAAATTCTTACCTGCCAATCCGGTAGTTCTGCCGGTATTATTCCTGCCGGTGCGATAGATCCCTGCCAGTGCAATAGGTCATTTTTGCTGCCCGGCTTATTCATCACTTTATCGATCACAGACACTTTTACAGCCTATAATACACACTTGTGTTTAATCGCCGCCGCCTGTGTCAGTGAAAATTGCAATCCTCTCCCGAAATGCATCGCTCTATTCTACCCACCGTCTAAAAGAGGCCGGTGATAGTCGTGGACATGATGTCGATGTTATCGACACGTTGCATTGTTATATGGATATCACTCGTAGTCGCCCGACCGTCAGGTACCATGGCGAGGAATTGCCCTATTACGACGCTGTGATTCCGCGAATCGGTGCTTCAATCACTTTTTACGGAACAGCGGTGGTCCGTCAGTTTGAAATGATGGGTTCGTTTTGTGTTAACGAGTCTGTTGCCATCAGTCGTGCCAGAGACAAATTGCGTTCGTTGCAATTGCTGTCCAGACGGGATGTGGGATTGCCGCGTACCGGTTTTGCAAACCGGGCTGAAAATACACACGATTTAATTCGGCATGTCGGTGGTGCGCCCGTGGTTATTAAGTTACTTGAAGGCACACAGGGTTTGGGTGTGGTTCTTGCGGAAACCAACAAGGCTGCAGAGAATATCGTAGAAGCCTTTATGGGATTAAAAGCGAATATTCTGGTGCAGGAGTATGTGGCTGAGTCAGGAGGCTCTGATCTTCGTTGTTTTGTTGTCGGGCAAAAAGTGGTTGCTGCAATGAAGCGAACAGCCGCACCTGGTGAGTTCCGGTCTAATTTGCATCGAGGTGGGCACGGTGAAATATGTAAGCTAACGAAAGAGGAGCGTGCAACTGCAGTTAAAGCTGCCCGTGTCATGGGGCTTAATGTGTGCGGAGTGGATCTTCTGCAATCAGCTAACGGACCATTGGTTATGGAAGTTAATTCCTCGCCCGGCCTGGAGGGAATTGAAAAATCCACAGGCAAGGATGTGGCCGGACTAATTTACAAATTTATTGAAGATAATGCGAAACCGCATAAAACCCGCACACGTGGTAAAGGCTGATTTCATCGTGAAGCAAGTCAGCCATGACTAAGTCAAAAAAGATGATCGTCGGTTGTATAGAGAGCTGTGATCTACCTGAATTTGATATCCAGGATCTTCACGTGAGGGTGGATACAGGAGCTAAAACATCGTCCCTGCACGTCAATAATATTTCACGTAGCCGGGAGGATGGAAAAGTCTGGATAAAATTTGACCTGCATCCGGATATCTACAACATAAAACAAATGCAGTCGTG
This sequence comes from uncultured Granulosicoccaceae bacterium, assembly GCA_937951345.1. Classification (GTDB taxonomy): domain Bacteria; phylum Pseudomonadota; class Gammaproteobacteria; order Granulosicoccales; family Granulosicoccaceae; genus CALFCE01. The sequence continues at coordinate 49,966 of CALFCF010000056.1, read as the reverse complement.
TAAAGCGCGGCTTCGCGATGTGAGAATCGTTAAATCATCGAATGGAGAGACTGAAGAACGATACGTTATTCGAACACGAATTCGAATGGGTGGTGCCGAATGGCCGATTAATATAACGCTGACGGATCGATCTGATATGAACTACATGATGTTGCTGGGGCGACAGGCGATGGGTAAGCGTCTTCTGGTAGATCCTTCGGCAAGATTTTTATTGACGTCAGCGTAAATTAAGCGCGTTGTGCTTCTTATATAGGCTTATTTGCTTGCAAATCATTTGTAGCCGGGTCAATAACAGTCGTTGTGATTTAAGGAACCTCTGATTTATTGCCTGCGTTGCCAGGGCTGCGTTGAAATTCGGCTCAAAATGCTCATGTATTCGCCTATACACTCCGCTTTTTCGCCGAATTTCGCCTTGCCCTGCCTGCCTCGCCTAATAAATCAGAGGTTCCTTAAGTGATAGAGACTATTTCCCGTTCAAAGCTGTCTAAATATTGTTCAGTAGTACGTCCGCCATCGAAGTTCCGTGCATATCGATGTCCTTGGTACACCGCGGCGGCAATGGTTGAAGGCGCGTGGCAGTCGCCAATGCATTTCAATGTTTTAAGTTCAATAACTCCGGCTTCCTGTTGTTTCTTTAGTAGTGCCTGGTAAAGCGAATCGTTGGGTTGGCGGCTGGTGATCAGGCAAACCGCATCAATCTGCGTATGGATGGATTTGCCGCTATAAACACATGACAGCTCCACAGCGCCTTCATTGATGTCAGCGACCGTTCTGCTTGTTTGTATATTGATTCCTAAAGAAACAAGCTTTGATTGAATTTTGTGTTGCTCCAGTGTGTTGACAGTCCACGCTGATACCAATGGTTCGGGCGTGGCTAATATGACCCTGCAGCCATGATTGATTAGTAACTCGGCAATGACTCCACCCATATAGTAATGGTCATCATCGTAGACCATTACATGTTTTCCCTGTAATTGATTTAGAGCAACCTCGTCTGAGAGTTTGTTGTCAGACAACAAGTCATCGGGCGTCAGCCATGTGGTCTTCGAGTTTGCTGTATTTATGCCTCGAGGATGTTGGCGTCCAAATCCGTCTCTGCACCAGGAAGATCCTGTTGCTACACAGATGTGATTGATATCGAAGCTCAGAATATCGGTTGCGCTTAATTCGCTTTGTAAATGAACATTGACCAAAGGTGATGTTTTAAGCAAACCCATTCGATAATCGGCAACACGTTTATAGGAGCTTAAGCCGGGTAGTCTACTTTCGGTCAATGCGCGACCGCCTGCTTCGGTGGCTTTTTCTGCGAGTGTTACGTGATGACCTTGATTCGTCAGTTGTAGCGCACATTCCAGTCCTGCCGGTCCGGCACCAATCACAAGTATATGCTCAGGCTGGTTCGTTGTTGTATGCTTTTCCGGATGCCATTTCTTTCGCCACTCTTCACCGGAGGTCGGGTTTTGGGTACACCGGATCGGTGCGATAACGTTGTCGGAACTAACGCAGATATTGCACCCGATGCATTCACGAATTTTTTCTAATTCTCCGGATTTAATTTTGTTCGGTAGAAACGGGTCGGCAATAGATGGGCGGGCTGCACCGATAAAATCAAGTTTACCGCCCTTAATAAGAGATACCATTTTATCGGGTGACGTGAAACGGCCGACACCCACTACAGGTTTGCTGGTAAGGGATTTTACGAATTCTGTGTGTGGTAATTGATAACCTTCTTCTGGCTGAAAGCGTGCAGTTGCGGAATCGTTACTCCAGTCGCTGACATTTACATCCCACAGATCGGGTAATTCTGCCAGTTCTGATACAATCTCAGCGCCGTCGTTGGTTGCCTCAATGCCACTTGGGCCGATTAGCTCATCAACTGCAAGTCGAAACGCAACAGCAGCTTTGCCTCTTACTGCGTCGCCAACGTCTTCGATAATTTCCCTTATCAGACGAACCCGGTTTGCAACTGAACCACCGTATTCGTCTTGTCTGTTATTTACACGAGCTTGTAGGAAGTGCATCAGCACTGACATGTTATGTGCAGCGTACACGTAGACAACGTCGTATCCCGCATCTACAGCTAACTTTGCCGCGTTAACATGCCACTTACGAAGATCATTAATATCGCGTCGTGTCATGGCACGTGCATTGACAGGATCAATACTGTCGACCGGAGTATTTCTGACTGATAAGGGTGCCAGACGGCTAAAATTATTTGCCGAATGATGACCCATATGCACTAGTTCAATTGCAGCGAGTGAACCGTGTTTATGAATGGATTCGGTTATTAGCCGATGCACTGGAAGATCCCTTTCATCCCATAACCGGCCTTCAAAATAAGGTGAGATTTCTGCCGTAGGATGAATCTCCACTTCCTGGGTGCAAACAATACCCCATCCACCTTCTGCCTTTATTGCACGATTGGCGGCTTCAGATCGCGGGCGCATGTGCCCTAATCCATTACAGTGAGGTACCTGAATAAATCGATTCGGTGCTGTTACCGGGCCAATTTGGAGAGGTTCAAAAAGGATATCGTAGTGAGACATTATCCAAATAAGTTCATGGGGATTGATGAGCGCCACGTATTGAGTAGACGTGGTATAAAAGTACCATGAGTAGCAGGCTAACAGTAGGTGTAGTTGGGGCGGGCTTTATCGGCTGCAAGCATATTGAAGTCTTGCAGCTTGATCCCCGCGTTGAGATTATTGGCGTTGCAGACCCTGGCGAAAACGGCGCAAAACGTGCGGCTGGCTTTGGTTTGCCCTGCTATTCGTCACTTGATGCTTTGTTAAGCAAATCGCCGCAGGCACTGATCATAGCAACCCCGACCGAATTGCATGCAGAGCAGGCGATGCGAGTCGCTGAACAAGGGGTTGCACTCTTTATAGAAAAACCACTGGTAGCAACTGAACAGGAAGTCCGGCAACTACTCGATGTATTGCGCTTGAATAAAACTCCTACACTGGTCGGGCATCACCGGCGTTATTATCCGGTCGTCCAGCAAACCCGAAGCTTGATTACCAAGGGCACGATCGGTGATTTATTAGCTGTCACGGGTCAATGGACGACACGTAAGCATGATGCGTATTTTGAACCGGCATGGCGGCGTAAAGTTGCTGCCGGGCCGCTATTGACCAACCTGGTTCATGATCTTGATACGCTGAGGTTTATCTGCGGTGAGGTGGTGTCTGTGCAAGCGCAATCCTCGCGTACACGTGGTTTTGAGAAGGAAGACACCACAGCAATAATAATGACTTTTGCAAATGGGGCGCTGGGTACGTTTATATTGTCAGACATAACTCCATCACCCTGGACATGGGAGTTTGCTGTAGCGGAAAGCACTTATCCTGAGCTTGACGAAAAACAGAATACCTTACGCTTTATGGGTTCTCTGGCCGCACTTGAGTTTCCACGCCTGCGGCGCTGGCAGCACAAAGGAACTGAGCATCATTGGCATATACCGATGATGTCAAACAAACTGAAAATTGATAACGACGATGATCCCGCCTTTGATGCGTTTAAAGCGCAAAGCGCACATTTTATTGATGTTGCGCGCGGAGAAGTAGAACCGTTAGTCAGCGCAGAGGATGCGGCCGGAACGTTACTGGCAACACTGGCCGTAATTGAAGCGGCTGAATCCGGCCGTAAAATTCAGATTGTGCCCCGATCGTGACCCAATAGATTGCACCGGTTTTATGAGCATGCCTCACGAATACATTACCCGGTTGTTGCTGGTTGTTTGGTTATCGCGCGCTTGCGTTTGCCTGACGCTGTCGAGACCGCTGTCGAGACAAATGATTTGGGGACAGCAGCTTATTTGTGGCGAACTGTTTTGACAGGAATGGTGTTTAAACGAATGTTTAAAGCGAGATTTGTTGTTGGTCGGGATGACAGGATTTGAACCTGTGGCCCCTGCCTCCCGAAGACAGTGCTCTACCAGACTGAGCTACACCCCGAACGCGAGAATTCTAGTCTTTCTGTTGCGTATTGGCAATTTTACAGTACACGGAGCTGCAGTGTATTCGGCACCCGGTAACACGGCTTACTCTGATTGCTCAAACATTGGCGGGAACCTTCTCTTTTAGTTGTTCGGCCAGCTGGTAGCGTTGCTCGTATTCAGCCTGAGAACTGTCCCGTTTGCTGACTACTTCCGGCCATCCACCAGCATGGCGTTCAATCAAATCGGCGAGGCAGTCGATGATCATTGCGTCGTCGTTGAGGCAGGGAATATAGTGGTAGCGCTCACCGCCCGCTTCTTCAAAATACTCGCGATTCTCTTCGTTTATTTCCTCAATCGTTTCAAGGCAATCGGCAGAAAAACCAGGGCAGATCACATCAATGGATTTGTGCCCGTCAAGCGGGAGTTGCTTCATTGTTTCATCGCAATACGGCTTCAGCCAGGGTTCCTTGCCCACGCGTGACTGGAATACGACTCTGACCCGTTCTTCCGGTAACGCCAGTTTTTCGCGTAACTTGCGTGTGGTTTTATGACATTGACAATGGTAGGGGTCGCCGTTAGTGAGATAACGTTTGGGAATGCCGTGGTAAGACGTAACCAATAATTCTCCCTGACCATGTTCCTGCCAGCTATTTCGAACGCTCTGTGCCAGTGCGTCGATATACTTGTCTTCATCAACATATTGATTAATAAATCGCAGTTCGGGTAACCAGCGTGTCTTTTGTAGTCGCTGCGCCAGCGCATCGAACACTGACGCCGTCGTGGTGCCTGAATATTGCGGATACATGGGTAGTACGATGAGTCGTCTGACTTGTTGTTGTTCAAGAGCTGTCAATGCTTCATCAATTGAGGGTGAGCCGTAGCGCATACCCAGTTCGACGACCACGTCTTCACCAAAGCGGTTTTGCAGTGCCTGCCTAAGCGCAGCACATTGTTTGCGGGAAATTGACAGCAACGGCGATCCATCAGTCTCGGACCACACGGTGCGATAGGCTTCCGCACTTTTCGGCGGCCGTACGCGCAGAATCACCCCATGCAGTAGTGGTTTCCATAACCAGCGCGGTAATTCAATAATCCGGGGGTCACTTAGAAACTGACGCAAATATCGCCTGACTTCGGGTGTCTGTGGCGCGTCCGGCGTGCCAAGATTAGCCATAAGCACACCCATCCGCTCGGGACTGGCGTGGTCGTAGTCAGAATGCCCAATATATTTCACAGGTTAATTGCCTTTCTGAAAATGAAAAACCACCCGGTCGAGGCGCCGGCGTGTGCTCACAGAGCAAAACACGACTCGTACACCCTTCACTCGTGGCGCTCGTTAAGACCTTTTGGATACGATTCAGTTGATACTTTGGCCCATGTTGTCACAGTTTCATTAGTGTGGCGCCTGCTTTGAAACTGGCGTAACATGCCTGACGTCCGGTTGGCAGAAGTTAAATATTACTACGTTTTGTTCCTTGAGCCTGCTTAAAAATTACCTGCTGCCAAAACCGTAACGCGTGTGTTGTAACAGATTTTGCAAAGGGATAGGGACCTGTCCGGCGCTGTTGGTCCCGCTGACACCAGATTGCCGCATACACGCATCAGGAGTGCTCGAGGCCGCGGGGATTTTTCATCGCAACGCACATGTATTTCGTGCCTGCAGATGCTAATCAAATCCGATTAGGGTCGGTTAAACCACTCAACAAACAGACACGGTCAGCGCATTAGAATCATGCCCGTAACGGTAGCTATTCCTAAAGAAAGTATGCCTGGCGAACGACGTGTCGCCCTGGTTCCGGACGTTGTTGAAAAACTGTCCGGTCTGGGTGATTTTGCCTTTCGGTTCCAGCGTGGTGCCGGTGCGGCTGCCGGTTATCCTGATGACGAGTACGGGGACGGGGACGTAACCGTTTGTGATGACCTCGAGTCCACCGTTAGCGGCAGCGACATTGTTCTGATGGTTAATCCACCCACTGCAGACACTGTCTCGTTGTTGCCGAAACACTCACTGCTTGCCACCACGTTATTGCCGCACGTAAATCAGGATATGGTGCAGCAGTTGCTGGAGCGTCAAATCACAAGCCTTGCCCTTGAGCGGATACCTCGAATTTCGCGGGCACATGCAATGAACATCACATCATCGCAAGGCATGATCGCCGGTTACAAAGCAGCATTGCTTGCCGCCGAGCTGTCACCGCGGTTGTGGCCGATGGTCACCACACCGGCGGGTACAGTGAAGCCCAGTACTGTAGTTGTGGTTGGTGCCGGTACAGCCGGACTTCAGGCTATTGCTACAGCTCGTCGACTGGGTGCGCGAGTCGAAGCTTACGATATTCGACCGGCTGCACGGGAACAGGTTGAGTCGCTGGGGGCCAGTATGATCGAACCTGGCATTGACGTTCACGGCACCAGTGGCCATGGCCGGGCGTTGACTGATGAGGAAAAAGAAACCCAGCACGAATTACTCGCCGATGTGTTATCCCGGGCGCATGCAGTTATTTGTACCGCAGCGTTACCCGGCCGTGCTGCGCCGCGAATTATCACAACCGATATGGTTGAGCGTATGCCGCGCGGTGCCATTGTGATTGATATCGCAGCGCGAAGTGGGGGCAACTGCGAGCTGACCGAGGCTGGTAAAACGGTTTGGCATGGTGACAAACGGATCGTAGGTGCTGTTGATCTTGCCGGTGCCGCTTCGGTTCATTCCAGTGAATTGTATGCCAGAAACATGCTCCATCTGCTCAAATTCATCGTCGGTGACACCGGTTTGGCATTGAATTTTGCTGATCCGATCATCGCGGATATGGCAACCACTTATAAGGGACATGTGATAGATGAAGCGACTGCAGAGTTGCTCGGACTAACAGCCATTAGTTGTGAGGCAATTGTTGATGGCGAGCTGGATACATCGGTACGAGAAAACGAATCGAAGACAGTTGGTAAATCCAAACAGGCGCGCAGCAACTCACCCAAGAGGTCGAGTGACTCGTCGCATGATACGACAGCTGATTGGGTTGAAACAGACGAACCGCCATCAGAACCAAACAACGACAAACAGGGGAACAGCTAGTGGAAAGTTTGTTCGCTTTTTATGTAGTGATGCTGGCTGCATTTGCAGGCTATGAAGTGATATCACGTGTCCCGACGGTGTTGCACACACCTTTGATGTCCGGCTCAAATTTTATACACGGCATCGTAGTTGTCGGTGCGATGGTGGTACTCGGGCAGGCAGAAAGCACACTACAACTCGTCGCAGGCTTTCTGGCTGTGATGATGGCTGCAGCGAATGCGGTGGGTGGTTACATCGTCACTGAACGCATGTTGGAGATGTTTCGCGCTAATGTGGATGAAGACGAAGAGTACTCACAAGACTCATGATTGATCTCTCTGCCAGCGGATTGATGTCGTTTATCAATCTGGCGTACTTCTTCGCTGCCGTGATGTTTATGTTCGGCCTTAAAGCGATGAGTACTCCTGCGCGTGCACGACGCGGAATCGTTTGGGCTGGTTTCGGTATGTTGCTCGCCACCATCGTGACGTTTTTCCATCCTGCGATCGATGACAACTTTCTTTTGATTGTTGTCGCCTTGTTGCTCGGCGCCGGTACGGCCTGGCATTTTGCGCGCAGCGTGCAAATTAATGACATGCCGCAAATGATAGCGCTTTACAACGCTATGGGCGGTGGTGCAGCAGCGTGTATTGCCATCATTGAATTGACTCGAACCGGATTGAGTGGTGATCTTCTGCAGGGCCTCGCCGTTATCGGTGGTTTGCTTGGCAGCATCGCCTTTACCGGCTCTATGCTCGCTTACTTGAAGCTGCGAGGTACGCTGCAGCGGGTGCCGCGCTACAGTAATCTTCAGGTAATCAATGTTGGTCTTCTTCTTATCGCACTATTGATTGCTCTGATACTGAGCTTTTCTGCAAACTCGCATCCTGCATTGTTGTTTATCTTTTTTCTGTTCGCTTTGATCAGTGGTATCTTGATTACGTTGCCGGTTGGCAGTTCGGATATGCCGGTGATCATTTCACTATTCAATGCAATGGCTGGGCTGGCTGTTGGCCTCGAAGGTGTTGCACTCGAGAATCCGGCTATGATGGTCGCCGGCGTTGTTGTTGGCGCATCGGGTTGGATGTTGACCAGCTTGATGGCGCGCGCGATGAACAGACCCATTGCAAACATTCTTTTCAGTGATTCAGCTTTTTTTAAACAAGTCGAAACTGGGGCGGATACGCCTGATTCAACACTTGCACATAAATCCGTCTGGGATCAGGTGAGCGAGGAGGCACTGAGCATTGACGCTCACGATGCTGCCGCAGATCTCGCCTTTGCGGAGCGTGTGGTGGTGGTTCCAGGCTACGGCATGGCGTTGTCACATGCACAACAGAAATTATGGGAACTCACCGAACTGCTGGAACGCCGAGGTGTGAAGGTGAGCTTTGCAATTCATCCGGTTGCCGGTCGCATGCCCGGTCACATGAATGTGTTGTTAGCCGAAGCCGGTGTACCTTATGAGAAGATTGTTGATATCGACGATATCAACGCCGAGTTTTCTTCTGTCGATGTGGTTTTAGTGGTTGGTGCTAACGATATTGTTAACCCGGCAGCCCGTGATGATGCGGACAGCTCGATCTATGGAATGCCCATTCTGGATGTCGACAAGGCCAGCCATGTCATTGTGGTGAAACGAGGTCAGGGCACAGGTTTCTCCGGCATTGAAAACAGCTTGTTTGTCGCTGTTAACTGCCGGTTACTCTATGGTGATGCACAGAAGATGGTGCAATCGCTGATCTCGGAAGTGCGGGAAATTCAGTGAAAACAGGTAACCGTGTTAGCGGCAAAAATGACCTTTAATGCATAGCGGCAACGGGCGCTTGAGATGCAGGTGTAAAATGGTGCAGACAAGCGCCTTGTAAACGATTTTTTTGACCATTAAACAACCCGTTGTTGTCAATACCCTGACTGTTCAGGAAGGGCTATTTATTACCTGATTCGGGTTTATGCACACGCAAATAAAAATATGAACTGGTGCAATCTTTAGTTTACACCTGAAGTGTTTATTCTAATAAAGAAGTATAACTTATTGATAATTCTAATTATATTTGATTTGTTCAGTTTTTGTGCAAATGTGTCATTTCTTTGAAAATCAGTAAGTTCTTGTATTCATCCGCGTGTAATCCACAAGGTTATCCACAGATTTTGTGGATAAGGCAGACCGTTTCTGCGGCTGCACTTCTGTTTAGCCAGCACCGGTTTTGTAACACGTCGGTTTGTACCTTTGATTCACGTGGTTTGTCCGCTGTTTTGCGGTTAGAGTTTGAAGATATTTTTGTGTTGTCCCGGATGACATGACAGAAGCGACTACAGCTGCAAACTCGCAGAGTTCGGTATCCGATACACACGTTACCGGACAACACTCGATGGTCGATGCGATTGTCGAGGTAGCCATCCCGTGCCCGCTGCACCGTGTGTTTGATTATCGCTGGTCAGCACCGCAAGCTGCGCTTGCAGGACAACGTGTTACGGTGCCGTTTGGCAATCGAACTGTCACTGGCATGGTTGTCGGCAGCAAGGCGCAGAGCAGCATACCGTCGAAAAAGCTGCGCCGTGTGACGAAACTTCTGGATCAGACACCCATTATCCCTCCCGACCTGATCAAGCTTTTGCATTGGTGCTGTCGCTACTATCGTCACCCGGTCGGTGATGTTTTCGGTACGGCATTGCCGGCACTGTTGCGAAACGGCACCGCCGCCGAAATCGAGAAGGTTGAAGTCTTCAGTGCTACGGCCGCGGCGCATGCAACTGACATCGCGTCCCTGTCGCGTGCACCGCTGCAGCAGGCGCTAATGCGGATGCTGGTGGCGGCTGACGGCTTTGTGCCTGCTGCCGAGTTGACCAGCGCTGCACGTGCCTGGCGTCGACCAATGATGCAACTGGTTGACAAGGGTCTTGCCGTTGTCGAACACGTTGATGAGCTGCAGCTCAACACGGCGTTTGAGCCAGGCAAGACGTTGAACACCGAACAGCAAGTCGCGTTTGATCGTGTTGCAAGCACTCTTGGTACTTACAGCAGCTTTCTGCTCAACGGCGTCACCGGCAGTGGCAAGACTGAGGTCTATCTGCACCTGATACATAAGGTGCTCGAGAGCAAAGGACAGGTACTGGTGCTGGTACCCGAAATCAGCCTGACGCCGCAGCTTCTCGGGCGCTTTCGTCGACGGCTAAACGGATGCCTGATCTGCCTGCATTCTGCGATGAATGATCGCGAACGAATGCAGAACTGGCTGCTCGCTGCGAACGGCACAGCTGACGTTGTGATAGGAACCCGTTCGGCAGTATTTACCCCTTTGCCGCGTCTCGGGCTGGTCATCATTGATGAGGAGCACGATGCCTCTCTGAAGCAGCAGGAGGGCTTCCGCTATAACGCGCGGGATCTTGCTGTCATGCGCGCGCGTGAGCGCGATGTGCCGGTGGTAATGGGAACGGCAACACCATCGTTAGAGAGCCTCAATAACGTCGATACAGAACGATTTACAGAGCTCTCATTAACCGAACGTGCCGGAGGCGCCCGGCCACCGCAAATTGCTTTGCTTGATATTCGTCGCCGGCGCTTGCATGAAGGACTGTCAGACCGCTTGGTAGATAGTATGCGTGGTCATCTGGATGCTGACGGTCAGGTTTTGTTGTTTATTAACCGGCGTGGCTTTGCACCCACCCTTATGTGCAACGACTGCGGCGAACCTGCGCATTGCAATCGTTGTGACACGCACATGACAGCGCATATGAAAATCGGTTTGCTGCGCTGCCATCATTGCGGTGCTGAGCGGCGCTTGCCAACAGCTTGCGAGCACTGCAATTCAGAAAATATTGATTTATTGGGTTGCGGTACGGAGCGAATCGAAACCGTGGTGACCGAATTGTTTCCCGGTGTCCCGGCGTTACGGATAGATCGTGACAGTACCCGGCGCCGCGGTGCGCTTCAGCAGCACCTGGAAGCGGCCACATCGGGTGAGGCGAGGATCTTGATAGGCACACAAATGCTTGCCAAGGGACATCACTTTCCGAACGTTACTCTGGTGGGTGTGCTCGATACTGACAGAGGGCTTTACGGTACCGATTTTCGCTCGCTGGAACAGTTGGGGCAGTTGGTGTTGCAAGTGGCAGGTCGAGCCGGGCGTGCTGAAAGACCTGGACAGGTTTTGCTGCAAACCCGTAATCCGGAAAATCCCTTGTTACTGACACTGGTGCACGAGGGTTATCCGGCGTTTGCCCGGGCGCTAATGCAGGAACGGCGATTGGCAGCTCTTCCACCGTATTCACATGTCTGTCTGATGAGGGCGGAAGCGGTTGATTCAACGCAGCCGCGTGCATTTCTGAACCAGCTTGCCCACGCGTTACGGCTTTACAGTCGAACCTTGTCGCAGACAGACGCAGCCGTGCTAGCATGGCTTGGTCCCGTACCTGCGCCGCTCGAACGCATTGCCGGCAGGTATCGTGCGCAACTGCTGTTGACATCGGAGAAGCGCTCAATACTCAATCACGCTGTGGGTGCTTTGCTTGAGCAGTTCCACGAAAGCAAGGCTGCGCAGAAAGTACGCTGGTCAATAGATGTCGATCCGTTGGATTTCTACTAAAATAGCGGTTGGGTATGTTTGCCCTGATATCACTGGCTCGTGGTCGACGGATTAAATGGCGTCTAGCAGCGAAAGCAAGAGCAAGAAAGAACCGGCCAGTCACAAGTTTATTGTGCTTGTGTTGGGTTTGTTGGTGGGTTTCGTCGTCGGCTTTGTGCTGTTACTGTCGCGCTTGCCTGTTGATGATTCGCTTGCCGGGCTCAAAGCAAGAGAAACGGTAGCCGAGCCACGGCGTGCCGATCGTTTCAGTTTCTACGATTTGCTGCCGGCGCAGTCAGAACCCAGTCCTGTCCGATCTGCCTCGAGCGGTGTTGAACCTATAGTGAAGGTGGTTGAACGTGAAACCCCTGCGTTCAAACCGGAAGTTTCCACCAATCGCAATATCCCCCCGGCAACCCGCTCGGTACCGCCGAATGCTCAGAACTTGAGTGGTCAGTACCGCATCGTTGATGCGAATTTCAGTGAAGCCGGCAAGCGTTCCTACTTTCTGCAGGCCGGAAATTTCGGCAGCAACGATGAAGCGCAATCGATGCGCGCGCAGGTTACTTTACTTGGACTTCAGGCGTTTGTCGTAGAGCGCGAAGAACCCGGCGGACAGATTCGCCATCGTGTCCGCGTCGGTCCGTTTACTGAGCTAGGTTTGCTGACTGAGGCCAAAAAGCGCTTGAAACGTGGTGGTATTCGCTACGAGATAGTTCGCGTAACCAGCTAGACACCCAGCCTGGCTCTGGTCTCTGACTTCCCCCAAAGTGACTGCATAGACTGTTGCAGGTACCTTGTTAATACATTGATTTGCTTTGAAAAGACGAGCTACCACTCTGGCAGCCGCCTGACGCTTGTCAAATTTCAGGTCACCGAGGCGATGCTGTTTGTGGATTGCATCGCCTTTACCAGCCGGGTGCAACAGTCTATGCACCCAGTTTGGAATTTCCTGCCGGGCGAAACATACCGATAGCCGGTAAACTGTCCATGGGGTCAGGGTGTCGTGTGGTTTCGGATCCCAACCTCGTCTTGTAAGCTAATCGTTATCTGGCTGAACTGTGTCTGACATTCCCGAGTGGAATAAAACAAATTGCCGGGAGCTGCTCGCTGACAGCATGTGTTACGACCGCCACCGGTTGCAGCAGGAACTCACGCGTCTTCAAAAACCCCCACCGACTCAGGTCTCTGACGACAAGGCGCAGACAGATATTGCAGCACGTAAGAAGTGGTTAACGCGCGCCCGCCGTTCTGCTGAGCTCTACCGGCAGCGTCGTACGGCACTGCCTGAACCTTCCTATGATGACAAGCTGCCAATAGTCGCTCATCGCGATCAAATTATTGAAACCATACAGTCTAATCAGGTAGTGATCGTCTGTGGTGAAACCGGCTCGGGAAAAACGACGCAGCTACCGAAAATGTGTCTCGAAGCCGGGCTCGGGGTTGGCGGATTTATCGGTCATACGCAGCCGCGCCGCATTGCAGCGCGCAGCGTCGCATCACGAATTGCCAGCGAACTTGACACGACGGTTGGAGAGGGAGTCGGTTTCAAAATTCGCTTCACTGACAAAGTAGCGAAGACATCCCACATCAAGCTGATGACCGACGGTGTTCTTCTGGCGGAGATTCAGCATGATCCGTTTCTGAATCAATACGACACCATCATTGTTGACGAAGCACATGAGCGTTCTCTGAACATTGATTTTCTGCTCGGTTGTTTGAAGCGCCTTATTGGTAGGCGTAGGGATCTGAAGGTCATCATTACCTCGGCAACCATAGATCCGGATAGTTTTTCGCGTTATTTCAACGCTGCGCCGGTTATTCAGGCAGAGGGTAGAAGCTACCCCGTGGAGTTACGTTATCTACCGATTGAAGAAGATGCCAGTGGTGTGGATGTTAGCGACGATGTTGATGGTGATGCCACTAGCCGCTCGATTATTTCGGCGTGTGAAGCTCTTCTTGCAGAGCGTGCTGCTGATGTACTGGTATTTCTATCCGGTGAACGCGAAATCAGGGAAACCGCCGAAGCACTGAACAGTCATGCCAGGCGTTCTCAGGGTTTGCGCGGCGCAGAAGTGCTGCCGCTTTTCGCGCGACTTTCCAATGCGGAACAAAATCGCATTTTCGAGCCACATCGTCAGCCACGTATCATTTTGTCTACCAATGTTGCAGAAACCTCGTTGACCGTACCGGGTATTCGCTCGGTAATTGATACCGGCGTGGCGAGAGTTTCGCGTTACAGCGTTCGTAGCAAAATGCAGCAGTTACCTATTGAAAAAATCTCTCGTGCTTCAGCCGATCAACGCAAAGGTCGTTGCGGGCGTGAGGCGCCCGGTGTTTGTATCCGTTTATACGACGAAGACGATTTCGAAGCACGTCCCGCCTTTACAGAGCCGGAGATACAGCGAACCAATCTGGCTTCAGTCATTTTGCAGATGGCATCGATGCGTCTGGGTAAGCTTGAAGATTTTCCGTTAATCGATCCACCTGAAAGCAAATATATAAACGACGGGTATCGCACATTGCAGGAGCTCGGTGCACTGGATAAAGCGCGAAAACTAAAACCGGTTGGCAGACAGATAGCACGCTTACCTATCGATCCAAGACTTGCGCGTATGCTGGTGGCCGCCCGTGAGAATGGTTGCGTTGAAGAGGTTATGACCATTGTTGCCGCTTTGTCTGTACAGGATCCACGGGAACGCCCTATGGAGAAGCGGCAGCAGGCAGATGAGTTGCATGCCGAGTTTAATCATGAATCGTCGGACTTTCTAACCTGGTTGGCGTTGTGGGAATTTGTGCAAATACAAAAAAAGGCATTGACGAACTCCCGGTTTCGCAAAATGTGTCGTCAGCGTTTTTTGTCACCAGTTCGCCTGTTCGAGTGGATGGAATTGCGTCGCCAGTTGGCGTCTTTGTTTATTGACGGCAAGGGTGCGGAATATGTCGTTTCAAAAAACAACTCGGCCGGTAAAAAAGCAGCTGATACAAAGGCCATCAGTGATAAACCGGCGAATGATGCCAACGATAAACAGGCACGCGATTTAAGCGATAAGATTCATACAGCATTGTTGACCGGATTGTTGGTGAACGTTGCGGTTAAAACAGATACACATGAGTATCTTGGGACACGCAATCGGCGGTTGCAGATCTTTCCAGGCTCTGGTTTGTTTAAAAAAGGACCCAAGTGGATCATGGCTGGTGAGATCAGCCAGACATCACGCGTATTTGGACGTCAGGTTGCCGGGATAGAACCTTTCTGGGTCGAGCGGGTTGCGTCTCATCTGTTGCAAAAGTCTTATCGAGATCCGCATTGGCAGAAAAAAACTGGATATGTTGCCGCCTTCGAACAGGCAACGTTGTACGGCCTGATCGTCAATGCAAAAAAACGTGTGAATTATTCGACGATTAACCCAGAAGAGTCGCGCACTATTTTTATTCGTGACGGTTTGGTTCCCGGTCTGATAAAAACCAGTGGTCGGTTTTTACGTCATAACCTGGATTTGATTGATGAAATAGGCGATCTGGAGGATAAATCCAGACGACGTGATTTGTTGGTAGATCCGCTAGAGCTCGTGCGTTTCTATGACAGTATTGTGCCTGACGATGTTAATTCAACCAGTAGTTTTGAAACATGGCGCAAGCAGTATGAAGCGGATAACCCGCGTGGATTGTACTACTCGAGAGAGCTTGTTCTCGCTGGAGAGGAAGATACTGTCTCGTTAACAGATTTTCCTGAATCACTTGAATTCGGGAATGTCACTTTGCCCTTGGAGTATCACTTTTCTCCGGGTGCGCAAGATGATGGTGTCACCGTTGTTGTGCCGGTTAATCTGATTAACCGATTAGATGCGCGGCGATGTGACTGGCTTGTGCCTGGCATGCTCGAAGAAAAGCTCGTCGCGTTGATTAAGTCATTGCCAAAGTCGCTGCGGCGCAATTTCGTGCCGGCACCGGACTTTGCCAGAGCCTGTCTTGAATCGTTCCAGAGCGACCCAAACCACACGGATTCAGATTTATTGCACAGCTTGTCGAAAACATTGCAACGACTCGCTGGTTTTGAAGTGCCGCTGTCTGCCTGGGACACAACCGTGCTGGCAGACCACAACCTGATGAATTTCAGAATCGTTGGTGAAAATGGTAAGCGTTTGCGTCAAGGTCGGAATCTGAAGCTACTCCAGCACGATTACACCGATCAGCTTGAAGAGCAATTTCTGACTTTTCGCGACAATAGCATTGAACAGGATGATGTTCGTGACTGGAATTTCGGCGATTTGCCTGAATCTGTTGAGATTGAAGACAATGGAATCAAGATGCGCGGTCATCCGGCCTTGCAACGCATCGTTACAAACGACACAGCAGGCGCGCCTTCTGAGTCTGTCTCGCTAAAACTTTTTGCATCATCTGAACGCGCTGAACGTGAAATGCGTGGTGGACTTGTTGCACTGTATAAGCGAGTTCTGCATGAAGAAGTAAAGTATCTTTCACGTAAGCTTCCGGGCATAGACAAACTTACGCTCCGATTCACGCCGTTTGGTAACAAGGCGCAACTGATCGATGACATCATCAATACTGCGATCGTAGCTACGTTTGTTGATTCGATGCCTTTCCCGCGCCAACGTGAGGATTTCCAGAATCAGCTAACTGCGAACCGGCAGAATCTGGTGCCAACCGCCGGTAACTTGTGTGAAACTCTTGACCAGATTTTTGAACAATACCGACAGGTTTCACGGCAGGTCGAAGGCAATCTGCCATTAAGTTGGATCGAAGCGGTGCAGGATGTGAAAGATCAAATCGACCTTTTGCTGTACCCGGGATTTGTGGCGGCAACCGGAGCTGAACGTCTCAGGCGACTGCCCGTCTACTTCCGCGCAATGGCTCGACGCCTGGAGGCGATTGACCTTGCCCCGGATAAAGACCGCAAACGTCGCGCTGAGCTGTTACCTTTGTGGGAGCAGTTCAAAGCCGTGCCTGCCCACAATGAAGATGATGCCACGCACGCAGAGCGCTACCGTAAAGTTCGCTGGTTATTTGAAGAACTCAGAATTTCTCTGTTTGCCCAGGAGTTCGGTACAGCTGAGAAAGTATCAGTTGCACGCATTGAAAAACAGCTGCAAAGCCTGTTGATTACCGATTGATCATTGCACCTTGCAAGCTGTTCAGCAGCTCCTACACTCATCCATAAGCAGTAGTGTTTTCGGTGTCGTACGGTTGCTTGCGCAGCGGTGGCACAGGGTGAGATCGATGAAACAATCAAACAAAATTATTTCAAGAGTCAAACAAACGGGTATCCCGCAACCGGATATATCGTGCCGGTGCGAGCCAGTCAGGTCACAGCAGCGAAGTAACTTCAGCGTTGCACGGCTTAAAGTCGCCTCATTTCTAACTGCCCTCGTCATGGTGGTCGGAGTGAATAATTCAGCTTATGCCGAAGGGTTGGATCTGGCGCTTGGCGATGACACGGCTAATCTGTTTGTTATTCTTAATCCGTTTAGCCCAACGTCCAATTTGCCGCTTCGAGGGGTCAGAGAGCGTGCGCCTCGAGGATCAGAATTAGCGCTGGGTGGATTCGTCAATGAAGCCGGTGACAACCTGTTTCATGCGACGATTATGGCTCGTGGCGTCAACCGCTCCGGTGGTACCCAATATAAATTAGGTGCCGGAATGAAGCTGGTCGGTGGTGATCTGGACGTTGATGAAACCGTAAGCGCACTGGCCCTCGGATTTCAGACTTCGATACTGCTGGCCAATACAAATACCAATCCCATCGATTTTACATTCGAAGGATTCTACGCGCCCGGCATAACGAGCTTCAGCGACGCACTTAGCTACACAGAACTTGCTGCTCGACTGCAGGTTGAGATTATCGGTCAGGCACGTGCCTATATTGGTTATCGCCGGCTAACATTCGAAACCAACGATTTCGGTGACCAGCGCCTTGACCGCGGCATGCACATTGGCTTGAACATTACCTTTTAGTCAATACGTTTCGATTGAACAACGCGACGGCAGACGGGCACTGGTGGCGAAAAGAAAACAGTGTGCGAACACCCACAGCGACGCTAAAACTGCTTGTCTAACTGGAAATTGCTTAGTTTTCAGTGTCACTGTTTTCGCCTTCGTGAATAGAGCTGGCTAGAGCTGCCGTTTGGCAATCAACGTCCACAGACCTGCTGCACAAAGTAATGATCCACCTGTAAAATTAAACCATCGGTTTATCTTTGCGGATTGCAATGCCGATCTTATTGATGCTGCGAAAAAAGAATATAAAAAGGCATTGATGGTGGCCAGTATTACAAACGTAACTGCCATGATGAAAAGTTGCCTGTAGATGTTGGCATCATCAGAGACAAATTGTGGCAGAAACGCGATAAAGAAAACGATGCCTTTCGGATTTAAAGCCGTGATGACGTAAGTATTCAGAAAAACGCCTGATGTTGATGTGTTTCTATTATTGGGCTGAGACCTACCTTCCGTATCCTTTGCACTGTTGGTTACATTGCTCGCTTTCTCGAAGATCATCTTCGCACCCAGATAAAGCAGGTAGATTCCACCAATCACTTTAATTATCGTAAACCAACTCGTACTGTTTGCCAGCAGCGTACCGAGTCCTGCAAGCGATGCAACCACAGCAGTAGTATCTCCCAGCGCGACGGCGACAACCAGTGGAACACAGGCTTGCCTGCCATGCGACACGGAATAACTTATAACGGCAAGGATTGTCGGACCAGGTATTACCTGAAGAACGATCGACGCAATGGCAAATGCCAGCCAATTATCTAAAGGCATAATGTCTCGCTTTTTCTCACGAGCTCTGTATTCATCAGTACAATTGGTGTCACAGAATTGTGTCAATCAGTGTTTCAGGGTGCCAGTATCAACGAATGTATAATAGCCATTATGAGTAATGAAAACGATTCAATTCAAAATTGGCAGTCAGACGGGTCTGGCGTAGAACGTTTACAGGCGATTATGTGCGCTTTGCGTAATCCTGAGACCGGGTGTCCGTGGGATGTTGAGCAAACATTCGATTCGATTGCACCTTATACACTGGAAGAGGCTTATGAGGTGGTCGATGCAATAGAACGCAATGACATAGATGATATCAAGGATGAGTTGGGTGATTTGCTGTTGCAGGTAGTGTTTCACGCAAGAATAGCCGAAGAAGGTGGGCTGTTTGATTTTAATGATGTGGCTCAATCAATTGTTGAGAAAATGATCCGCAGGCATCCACATGTGTTTGGCACAGATGGCACAGGAAAAGACAAAACGGTTTTCTCCAGTCAACAGGAGATGAAGCAAGCATGGGAGCGCATAAAGCGGGAGGAGCGCGAGTTGAAAGGTGGTGATTCAGATATCGGCACATCTGTACTCGATGGTGTACCTGTGGGCATGTCTGCGTTAGTCCGTGCGTCGAAGATTCAGAAGCGAGCGGCACGTGTTGGATTTGACTGGCAGACTATTCCTCCGGTTCTTGAGAAAGTTGATGAAGAAACGGCCGAGGTTCGTGAAGCAATAGAACAAGGCGATTCTTTTTCGATTGAGGACGAGATCGGCGACTTGCTGTTTGCCGTAACAAACCTTGCCAGACATTGTAGAGTCGATCCGGAGCGTGCGTTGCGTGGAGCTACCACCAAATTCAAAAAGCGATTCCATGTAATGGAGCAAGACTTTATCCGGCAGAATAAAGAGCTGTCATCACTTGATGAACAGCAGTTGGATCAGGCGTGGGAGAACGCCAAACGACTGTTGAACAAAAATACCGCATAAAAAGCCTGTCAAAGTTAATGCAGCGCCACAGAGCAGCCTGTTCGATAAGCTATCTTATCCGTCTCTAAATCTATGGATTTCGTGTGCAGGATGGTCGCCTGGGTGTGCAGGCTAGTTACTTCTGATTATTGAATGCCGCTGTTACTGGCAGTCAATGCAGTCGGTTTATTCAATGATTGCAAGGCGTTTATCAATCGTTCGTCTTGATGATATATATCTTCTCTGAATTGCATAACCCCGTCGCCGTCCATCCATGCAGTGAAGTAGGCCAGATGAACAGGCACCGGCTCGTCAAGATTCACACGGGTTGTTTCTTCAAGATTCATGAATTCATTTACGGCAGATTGATCGTAACCGTTGACCTGTAGAAGCACATGAGCCATCAAATCTGGATTGCTCAGACGTATGCAGCCATGACTGAATGCCCTGCGTTTCTCTCCAAACAGTTTTTTGGCTTGAGTATCATGCAGGTATATAGCGTGTTTGTTTGGCATTAGGAATTTCACTTTGCCAAGTACGTTTTTATCACCAGCGCGCTGACGAAGAACGTAAGGAAAGGGGCGCATGGACATCTCTTCAGCTGTCACCTGAGATCTTGGAACGTGGACCAGGCCACTGGAGGTTCGTCTGTAGAAATCGATCTCCTCGCTGGCTAAATAACCCGGCTTCCTGTTTTCCAGTGGCAATAGTTCTTCATTGGTGATACTGGCCGGTACTGTCCAGGTAGGCGCGAATTCCATGAACTTCATGGTCTCGCTGAATACAGGTGTCATGTGCCGTGGTTTTCCAACGACAACATCCATTGAAAAAATATCGTTTCCTTCGAGTGACATATGTAAGCGGTATTCTGGAATGTTCACCAGAATGTTGGTGTTCTCCAGTTCAGCTGGAAACCAGCGCCAACGTTCAAGATTTGCTTTTACTTGTTCAATTCTTTGAGTGATGGGCGTGTTCAATGCTTTCAGTGTTTTGTTTGTCACGATACCGTCTGCTTTCAAGCCATGGCGTGATTGAAAGGCTTTGACTGCGGTTTGTATTCCATCATCGAATACATCGCTCACTTGTGTGTCGGAGGATAAATCGCCGTGATCTTGCAGCGCTTGGCCAAGTTGAACAATATGTTCGCCTTGTTCGCCAAATTCCAGAGGTTTGGATGTGTCGACGAATACTTGTTTACTCGAACGTCTTTTTTCTAACTGCTCTAACATAGAGCGTAAGCCTGCGTACATTTTATGTTGAGGGCGAACGCTGTCTATAGCTTCTGCAACCGTCATTACACCGGATTGTATTTGCCGGCGCAGTTGTAACGCATCAATAGTGTCTGCAGGTCTGTACCATTCTTTTTGTGTGATCTGTGGATTTACAAGACCACTACCCATTATTTCCGAGAATCGGATAAACGCATCGTTAAGTGATTTGTTGGCAGTTTCCGGATTCTGAGAGGATTGCGCGGATTGCCAGCTATCAATATTGATACTGGATATCAGTTCAGCATTGATGCCTTCATTGCTACTGTTTGCAATCAGGTCGATTAGCTCCCTTCCTTGATCTGTTAAACCTGTGCTGCTGTACCACAGCGGATTCTCTGCTGAAGTGGCTATATAGTTCGCAATCCACTGACCATCGCCCTCTATCTCAGGTAGCGCACCACCCAAACCGGGTTCAGTGTTTTGCCATCTTATTTGTCGATTTATATGTCCGCTGATCGTTAGGGACGTCCCGCTGGCAAAGCTGCTGAAATCATTCAGATCTGAGCTGTGCGCTGTGCTTAGCGTTGCATCTGAGTGCACATAGCCAGGAGCGAATCGAATCATAGATTGATCGAAGCTGTCCTGATCACCCTGATTTGCGGCGATCACCGCTTTGGTAGCCGACATCAAGAATGCGAGGGCTAAGATGGATTTTGTGCTGGCAACCATGCCGACGGAACCTGTAGTTCATTCTGAGACAGAGGCAGTTCATCTGCTTGTGTAACTAACATCGGGTGATAAATAGAGCTCTTAACTGTCGGGTCAAAAATGCGTCGCAGGTTTCACCTTTCACATGTCGAAACTAACGATTTATAACGCTTTGATATAAATCGGTAGTAATTGACTGGCAACTGACCGACTTTCAGGGTTGATGTGGTTAGTGCGCAGGACTGGCACGATTTCAGCAACACACAAGCTGAATTAGTACGGTGTGGCAGAAATATACTTCTACTGCACTGTCGAGTTGCCGGTAAGAGCAGGGTGTACCTTGGGCCGGATAACAGTTATCGCGACAGGAAAAAATGATGACCAAATTTAAAGTGAGTGTTGTAGCGTCCCTTGTGACTTTGTATACAGGACTGAGTGTCAGCACAGTGTCTGCTAATCAGGATGCAGATGTATTACCTGATGCCAGTTCCGGTGAGTGCTACGCCAAAGTCCTCGTGCCGCCGGTATTCAAGACTGAAAGTGTTGAAGTAGTCGTTCGCGAAGCTACCGAAGAGCTCGAGATAATCGCTGCCAAATATACGTCGACTGTTGATCGTGTATTGGTCAAAGACAAATTCAGTGAACTGTCCGTTGTTGAACCGGTATATGAAACCGTCGAGAAAAAGGTGCAAACAGCCGCTGCCGAACAGAAGTGGGTTCGTGACGGGCTGGATGGAACTGTTGGTGTCAGCTCAGGTACTCTGGCAGACCTTCGGGCGTCCGGTATCAATACGAATAACGTTAACCCCGGTCAGTGCTTCTATGAACACCACAAGCCGGCTGTTTATAAAACAGTGCAGGAAAAGGTCATGATCTCGGCCGCGAGTGAAGAGTTGTCTGTACAGGGGGCTACCTTCAACTCCGCTGCCAAGCAGGTTATGGTGCGAGCCGCATCCAAACGATTAATTGAAGTTCCGGCTGTATTCGAAACAGTGGAAGACAAGGTGCTTATCGAGCCAGCGAAATCTGTCTGGAAGAAAGGTACAGGTCCTATCATGAAGATTGACAATGCCACAGGTGAGATCATGTGTCTTGTCGATATTCCTGCTGTCTACGAAACCTTTCAACGCAAAGCCATTTCGGCACCGCCTCTGACTACTGCGGTAGTTGTGCCAGCCGAATTTGATAACTTTGACGTGGAAACTCTGGTTACCGATGCACGTGAAGTACGTACTCCGGTACCTGCAACCTACGATTCAGTTGATAAGACAGAGCTTGTTAGTCAGGGTGGTTTGAAATGGGTCGCTGGTGCTCCTGGTGATGCTGCTCTACACGGTAAGCACACAGGCAATGTTGTGTGTTTCACTGAGGAGCCAGCCAAATTTGCGACGATCGAACAAAAGGTAGTTAAAACACCTGGTTCTTTCACCAAGGTAGAAGTACCTGCGGTATTCAAGAATGTCTCTGTTGAGAAGCTGGTCGCTGATGCAACTGTCAAAAAGACGCCGGTGCCGGAAATCAAGAAAGACTACATCAAGCGTGTAAAAGTATCAGACGCCCGATTAGAATGGCGACCCGTATTGTGCGAAACCAATACAACTGAAAGTACAGTTACCGACATTCAGCAGGCACTGTCTGACGCCGGTTTCAACCCCGGACGTATTGACGGTGTTCTGGGTCGCAGCACGCTGCAAGCCATTGAGCAGTTCCAGAAATCCAAGAATATGGCCCAGGGTGGTATTACTTTTGCAACACTAGAAGCGCTGGGTATCAAATTATAAGACTGGTTATATTCCTCCTAATAACCGGACTTGATACTCAACGTTTGTAGTACAAGCAAACCAAGTGCTATTTTAAAGGCGGGCCTTGTGCCCGCTTTTTTTTATGTTTAATTTGCCAGACTCAGGAAATTTGGCAGCACTTGACTCAATTGGCTTATGTCTCAACGAATAACTCTGGGGGAGCTATTCCACCGCTGTGCGACTACCTATTCAGAAAGAACCTGTATAACAACAGTTCCAGACGGCAGGCAAATCACTTACGGCCAACTCGAGGCGCTGATAAACCGGCTTGCGCATGGCCTGATAGCGATATCGCCTGAAGCAGAGCGTGTCGGCACTTCAGACGATCTATCTAACTCTTGTGTTGCAATAATGCTCGAGAATTCGATCGAGTATGTTGCACTGAGTTATGCACTCAAGAAAATAAATCGTGTTGAAGTCTCTGTTAACCGGGCATTCCGTGGGCAGGCATTGCTGCGTATGCTGAATTTAACGGAAACAGATACCCTGATCACGTCTGCTGTTCATTTTGATCCGATTCTTGATGTTATTGATGGGCTAAGTCATCTGCGCTGGATTGTGGTTGTTGGTGAGCTTGATGATGCACCGCATCGCTTTCCACATCTCGATGTTATGCGATACGGGGCATTGCTAGCTGAACGATGTGATCACATTGTTTCGCCAGCATCCGACACTGATCTGGCAGTAATTATGTTTACGTCCGGAACAACTGGTGTATCCAAAGGTTGTATGTTGTCTCACCGCTATGCGGTCAGAACAGCCGAGAACATGATCGAACCCTTTCGGTTAACTGGTGAGGACGTTAACTACACGCCTTACCCGTTGTCGCATATTGGCCCGGCATTCTACGATATGTTGCCGATGTTTATGCTGGGTGGGCGTGTTGTACTGCGTGACGGCTTCAGTTTGTCGGCATTCTGGCCGGAAGTTGCGCGGGAAAACGTTACCTGGTTTATGTGTCTGGGCTCTGTCCAACAATTGCTCTATTCCGAACCTGTCCGACCAGAAGAGAAACAACATAAAGTCACACGATGCTGGTCAACGCCGGCTCCAGTACCCAAGCAAGATTTTGAAGCGCGTTTTAACCTGCATTTAATTCCAGGTGGTGGTTATGGTTCGACAGATGCCGGATGGGTAGTGGTTCCGCAGTGGGATCACGAAGGTGGTGTCGTACTTCCACATTTTGAAGTGGCTATTATTGATGCCAACGATGATCCGGTACCTGCCGGCGTGGATGGTGAGATGGTTATTCGACCGCGTGAAGCCGGTGTTATGTCAGACGGCTACTTTGGAATGCCCGAGCGTACATTGGCCAGTCGACGCAATCTCTGGTTCCATACCGGTGATATCGGCTGTATGGATGAAGAGGGTTTGTTTTATTTTCGTTGCCGCATGGCAGAACGAATCAGAGTACGTGGCGAAATGGTTTCCGGCTTTGAGGTCGAGGAAGGGTTGCTGTGTCATCCCGACATTGAGGATGCGGCAGCAGTAGGGATTCCATCGGAATTCGGGGAAGAGGATATTCGGGCGTTTGTCACATTGAAACCAGCAGCGTCCTGTACAGTGGATGATATTCTTCAGCACTGCCGGGAACACCTTGCCAAGTTTATGGTGCCAGCGGTGATAACAATACTTGATGAAATGCCGCGAACGTCAACGGGTAAGCCGGAGAAAGGTGTTTTGCAGAAAATACCCTTGTAGTGATTACAGAATCGTTGTCATTTGCTGTTGTTGTTCGCCATTGTTATTCGCCGTTGTTATTCGCGCTCGAAGCAGGAATCAGGATTGCGGCAATCGGAAATTACAGCAGTAGCCAACCGCAAAGCTGAAAACCGGTTAGGGAACCTCTGATTTATCGCCTGCGTTGCCAGGGCTGTGTTGAAATTCGGTTCAAAATGCTCATGTATTCGCATATACACTCCGCTTTTTCGCCAAATTTCGCCTTGCCCTGTCTGCCTCGCCTAATAAATCAGAGGTTCCTTAGGTTTTCAAAAAGTCATCAATAGCTGGCGTTCTGTAGCCATCCTTTCGCCATAAAACCGGGAAATAATTTTCATCGAGCTGGTTGTCACCTAAGCGCTTGTAGCGACTGTAAATAGGGCCGATACCTTTATCGAAGTTATCAGGCACGAACTCTACCTTATCCGGCATGGCATGCAGCACCAGCGAGCGCCGCGGGTTACTTGACTGGTTTGGTCCCGAGCCATGCCAGGTCTTACCGTGATGAAATGATCCGCCACCGGCTTTGACTTCAACATAGTGTACATCAGGGTCTACACCGGCTAGCTGTGCTGCGTTACTTAGTGTTTGTTTATAGTCTTCAGGTGCATGAAAATCTCCTTTCGGTTCCCGCAACAGCCATTTATGTGAGCCACGTGCAAATTCGATCGTCCCCCCTTTTGCCGTTGTATCATCAAGCGCGATCCAGCATGTTGCAATTTCACCCGGGTTAAACCAACTGAGATAGGCATTGTCCTGATGAAATCCCAATGACTTGGTTCCTGCCGGTTTCCAGATTACGTTGTCGATCATAATGCGCACACCGGACCAGCCGGTAAATTCTGCGATTGCTTTTCCGAGCGATTGATCAAGCACGACTTCAGCAATACGGCGGTCCGACTTCCAGCCATTACATATCTGTCGGGTGAGTGTCGGGTCACCGGTTGACTGCTGCCAGTTGACCTCGTCGGGTCTGACACCGGTTTCAAAATTGCCGTTGAACAGATCTTCGAATGCCTGGTGCAACCCGGTAAGTTGTGACTGGTTGATCAATTGATCTACAACAACAAAACCGTTGTCGCTAAATTGCTGTTTGTGTTTTTTCAGAACGGTGTAGGTCATGCGTTGGATGATTGGGAAACGTTTTTCTTGGCAGTGTGAATCTGGGTTTTTCGTGAAATATACATTTTCATGATGAGTTTTGGCTAGATCAGATGTTTCAAAGACTCCAGATATTCCTGCTCATCGGGGGCCTGGTTGCTGGATTGTGCCTGATACAACATACCGGCGAGTTTTTCCATCATCAAGTGTTCGACATGATGCCCGTCACCGGGATAGCGGGCGAGCAGTTGGCGTGTAATCAGCTTTATGCCGACCGGGCGGTCTGTGCCGACCTGCTCACGCAGTGCCAAATGCAGTCCCATATGTAGAAACGGGTTGTCAACACTTGCTGCTTGACTAAAGTCGAGCAATTCAACCGGTTCATCGTCGCGCAGTGATGACACGATATTGTGATATTCAGGATGTTCTGTTATGACGGATACAATTTGTTTTTCGAGCGGAGTGAGCGTTTGTTCCGCTTGCTGTTTGCGCCAGGCGTCACGAAACATCAGTCGGTGCTGACGGCGATCGGTCTGTGGATTGGATGACAAAAACATTAACTATCAATCAGGTTTTTTACAACAAGGATCAGAGCAAGTGCAAAGAATGCTCCCGGTGGTAGCAGCGCTATTATCAGACCAGTCGATCCCGCAAATTCACGGATAGAGCCTATAAGACAAAGTAACAGAAAAAATCCTGTGCCAGTCGCGATTGCATCTATTACAGAGGCGCCCACCGGGCGGCGCGATGCGAAAACTTCGGCACGACCGACGATCATGCAATTGGTCACAATTAGCGGTATGAATAATCCAAGCGTATTATGCATGGCTGGCATCAAGGCCTGTAGGATAATATCTACAACAGTGACGGCGCTTGCAATTATAAGCACGTATATCAGAATACGATTTTGCGGTTCCAGTCGATGACGGATAAGCGATACCAGTGTATTGGATACAAGCAGAGTCGCTAAGGTTGCAATACCCAGTACAAATGCATTGGCAACAGAGGTGCTGACAGCCAGGAGTGGACAAAGACCGAGTAGTTGCACGACGCCGGCATTGTTGCGCCATAATCCATCCCACCAGAGACTTTTGGCAGCTGGCATGTTGTCTGCGGAAAAGTCAGTTGTGCTCACGGCACTCACTGCGCCCATAGGCGAATTCTCGCCAGGTTTCGTTACCGCGTTTTCCGTGTTTGATATTTGAGTGTGTGCCATCTAACACGTGTTAGTTATTTGCAGTGTGATTGAATACAAGATTCGATTTTTCGCTGTGTAGCTTTAACATATCATGCACCAGGTTAACGATTGCTCGGGGTGTAATTGTCGCGCCGGTGAATTGATCAAACTGCCCGCCGTCTTTCTTAACCTGCCAGTCTGCCGGAAGAAGGCTATTCAGTGATAAGTTGTCGAATCCGGTAATCCAGTCGGATTTGCTGATCTCTATGCTATCACCAAGGCCGGGTGTTTCGCGGTGCGAGATCACCCGCACGCCGGTAATTTCACCGTTACTATCGATGCCAACCAGCACCCTGATCAAACCGGAATAACCCCTTAGCGTCACAGCATCATAGACAGCGGCCACCGGGATACCGTTTTCGCGGGCACGGTACACAGTCACCCGGCCGTGCAATGATTCAAGCTCCAGCGTATCGCTGGTGATTCTGTTATCAAAATGTATGTCAGACAGCACAGCTGCTATTTGCGTCGCAAAATACTGTGTTTCGGCACGTTTTATTCGCGGTTCAGCCAGCAGCCAGATACTGGCGACCAATAGTGTGCAAACACCCGCGATCCACGCGACGGTAGACACAGATGATGTGCGTTCTGCTGTCACCGATACCTCTGACGCTTGCAAAAGTGATCAAGTACCGGCGCCATACAATTCAT
Source organism: uncultured Granulosicoccaceae bacterium (assembly GCA_937951345.1). Lineage (GTDB taxonomy): Bacteria > Pseudomonadota > Gammaproteobacteria > Granulosicoccales > Granulosicoccaceae > CALFCE01. The sequence goes on along the minus strand of CALFCF010000056.1, from coordinate 22,237 downwards.
CAGTAAAACTGCAAACGCAATTCCCTCAGGGTAGCTGCTGTATTGGCGGATTATGCTGGTCAGCACCCCGATACCCAGTGCAAAAATAATTTTACCCAGGGGTGTCGTCGCAGAACTTACCGGATCTGTTGCTATAAAGAATGCACCCAGCATGGCACTGCCTGCAAACAAGGATGCAAACGGGCTCAGGGCATTGCCGTTGTGCAGCCACCAGATTAGTAATTGCGACAGAAACAACCCCGACAACACAAATACAGGGGGTTGCCAGGAAATAACACGTTGCCAAAGCAACCAGATACCACCCATCAACCACGCCACGTTAATCCATTCCCAGAGATGTAAGCCGAACAGGCCGTAAACATCCGGAAGATCAGTGCCTGTAGCTGCCGGATCTGTATAGGTATTGAATTGTTTTAAGCGATCAAGCGGGGTTGCCCGCGTCAGTGCATCCCAGTCAGCTGACATTCCTGACCCTTGTCCAAAGATAGCGAGAGTCGAATCGATAAATCCGGCGGCAGGCAGTGCGTTAGAAAGATTGTCCACTGGCCATTGCGTCATCTCGGTCGGAAAGGACACCAGAAGAAACGCATACCCCACCATGGCAGGGTTGAACGGGTTGAATCCAAGCCCGCCGTATAAATGTTTGCCCAACAACATCGCCAGTGCACCGCCGGTTATGGCTATCCACCAAGGTGCAATGGGAGGTATTGCGAGTGCTAGCAACCAGCCTGCGAGTATCGCACTGCCATCTTTCACAATTGGCAGAGCTGCTCTTTTTCTCAGTTTTAGAATGAGCGCTTCTGTTAGAACACAACTAAAACAGCAAAGCACTATTTGTATGACAATCGCGGTGTTGAACAGCCATGCATAAACCAACGTACCCGGGGCGAGCGCAAACATCACCTGACGCATCATACGATTGACGTCAGTAGCTGGGTTGGGGTGATGTGAAGTTGCGTTCACTGCGTACCGGTTGAGGTTCAATCGCTATGTCATACCGAATGTCGCGCTGAGTCAACTTCTTCGGTATGTTCCGTTAGTTGTACCATAATCTGATAAAGCCCTTTAAGACCTGAAGTATGAATGTCATGTCCAGTGATAGCGAGTATCCCGATAAATCCCCGACAATCCGTACGATGGCCATGCCCGGTGATACCAATCCATCAGGTGACATTTTTGGTGGCTGGGTATTGTCGCAGATGGATATCGCCGGTGGTGTCTGTGCCGGTCAACGGGCCCAGGGTCGGGTGGTGACAGCTGCCATTGAAGCCATGAGCTTTATTCGCCCGGTTAAAGTGGGTGATGTACTCGGTGTCTATGCGAACATTACGCGCGTTGGCCGTTCGTCTCTTGATATTCGTGTAGAGGCCTGGGTGCGTCGCGACCGCATTGGCGTGCGCGAAAAAGTCACCGAAGCTACTTTTACATTTGTTTCGGTTGACGATGACGGTTGTCCCCGTCCGATTCCGGATAAATCCGAACTGCCCGATTATGTCCTCCAGAATCTTGACGAGCTTTGATCGTGCTGGTGCGAGAGATTGTTAACTAGTGCGGCTTTTCTGTCTCGATAAATCTTAGGTTCCAAAGATAAATTATTCAGAATTCTGTTTGCGATCACGCACGCGACTCAGTGCCGCGTCGATAGCCTGCTTTCTAGCTGAGTCGCTGGTTGCTTTGCTGCGACGCTCAGCCCGAAGCTGCTCCTTCTCTTTTGCTTTTTTATCCAACCGTTGTTGTCGCTGTTCGAACCGGGCTTCGGCAAGCAATGCCAGTTGTCTGGTTTGCGCTTGCTCGTGGAGTGACTGTCTTGCACGCCTGAACTGCCGCGTGAGCGGGATCTGGCTCGGGCAGACGAGGTCGCAATACCCGCACAAGAGGCAATCCTGCAGATTCATCTCTGCTGCGGCCGTTATGTCATCAACCCGGATCAGTCGATGCAATTCCTGCGGCATTAAGTTAACCGGGCAAACGTCCTGACAAGTGGTGCAGCGGATGCACGCATTGGCTGCAGAGACTGCAGGTGAAAATGTTGCGATTACACAGTGAGTCTGTTGCGTGACCGGTGTATCCAGAGATTCCAGTTCCGTTCCACACAAAGGTCCGCCTTGCAGAACACGGAGTACTTTTCGTGATGTGTCATCCTGGTTTAGTGCACCGGTTGCCTCTAATAGCTTTCTGATTGGCGTGCCGATCGGAGTCAAGAAGTTACGACTGATCGCTCCGCTGCCTTTTGCCACCGCGTCCCCGCTGACTGTGACGACACGATATTCAGGGGGCATGTCATGGTAGGCCACTGGATACAGCGCGTGGCAGGTAGCTACGTTGACACAACAAATGCCATAGTCAGCTGGTGTTTTGTTGCTTTCGATAACTTTACCGGTTAAGGATTTAATCAACACGCGTTCAGCACCAGCTGGATACTGCCGCCTGACTGAATGAAAACTAATTCGCTCGAACAGCAAATCGATTTCGTCGTTCGGTTGATTCTTGCGCAGTAGATCTACTGCCTCGGCCAGAGAATTATCTGGCATCGATGTGTCATTCTGCGAAGTTTCTGTTGCTATCAGACACTGCTTGCAGTTCGTTAGTGATATCAATGCAAGTATACCGAGCAAAATTTCATTCGGTTTGTGGTGGAGCAAGACGCGATCGCACGAGATCAATGGCTCACATTCAACTGCGTTAATCACCAGCGTATGAATATTCGCACGCAGTTTATTGGCAAGCAAAAACCCACCACCACCGTGGCCAACAATGCCGTGGTCAACCAATAACTGTAGACGCTGATCGGTGTTGGCCGTCGCCCAGGCGGGCGAAAAGTCGCTTTTGTAGTTAGAGGTATCAACCGATTGGTTGTCATCCGTGTCTACTGCAATAAACCTGAGCGGCAGCCCGTCTGCTGTTACTTTTATTTCTAGTTGACACTCGCTGACAACGCCGTGTACCGGTGACTTCAATCCCGGTTTTGGTGTGTTGTCAGCAGCATCGATAGCTGGATAGACAAGTGACTGGCCTCTGGAAACAGACTGATTTTTCTCAACTGCCGGTGTGAGAGTTTTGCCGCGGTAGTGCAAGGGTAAATACACGGTGCCGGGAAGATCGATCGATTCAATCTTTGTGCTTGTGGGTTGAGCGAGGGAAATATTTTTATCGACGGCAAGACCTGCAATCGCATTGAGGATCGGGTTGTTAATCTGGTGCCAGTAATTGCTGTCCAGCAAATGTGTTGATAAGCCTGCGTGCTCGGTTACGAGTCCTGACAGCAGGCGTTTTGCGTCCGGTCGTTTCACTGCGTCACTGCTGCATCAGACAGGACGAGATCAATACAATCAACCGGACAGGGTGGCAGGCACAGTTCGCACCCGGTGCAATGGTGTGAAATTATGGTATGCATCTTTTTTGATGCACCAACAATAGCATCTACTGGACATGCGCTAATGCATAGTGTGCAACCAATACATTCGTCCTCGCGAATTACTGCAATCTGAGGTTCTTTGTGTGGTTCAAGTTGATCATTCAATGGAATCACTCGTTTTCCGAGTAAATCAGCCAACGCTTTAATGCCGCTATCACCGCCGGGGGGGCACTGATTAATGTCGGCTTTGCCATTAACAATCGCTTCGGCATAGGGGCGACAACCGGGGTAATTGCACTGCGCGCACTGAGTCTGCGGCAGCAGTGCATTAACCTGTTCAACCAATGAAGATTCATCTGCCGGCAGACGTCGTGCCGCAATTGACAACAACCATGCCGCCAGTGTAGTCAGAAAGGCAATAGCGAGTGCAGCAAATATGGCGGACATGACAATAGTTGATCAGGTCAAGCCTTTGTCCATGCCGGCAAAACCCATGAATGCCAGTGACATGATGCCAGCGGTTACTAAAGCAATAGCGCTTCCCTTTAATGGTTTTGGAATGTCAGCAGTATCGAGACGCTCTCTGAGTGCGGCGAACATCACGAGAACCAGCGTAAAGCCAAGTGCCGCACCGAATCCGGATACGACGGCTCCAGCAAGTGATGTTTGTTCACGCGTCGTTATAAGCGCGACACCCAGTACGGCACAGTTTGTCGTAATCAGCGGTAAATACAACCCCAGCAGGCGATGAAGTAACGGGCTTGCCATGCGTATCCACAACTCGGTGAACTGCACCAAAGCAGCGATAAGGGCGATAAACGCGATGATGCGCAGAAAGCCTGCGTCCAGCGGTTGAAGAATCAGTGTGTTCAGTAAAAAACTGAGCCCGGCTGCCAGCGTCAGTACAAAAGTTGTCGCAAAACCCATTCCGAGAGCAGTGTCTATACTGCGCGAGACACCCATAAAGGGGCAAAGACCAAGAAATCGTACCAGTACAAAATTATTAACAAGCGCGGTACTGACAATAAGTAAAAACCAATTGGACATATATGCAGGTCTGTCGGTTTTTATTTAACGCGCATGCCGGGTTCTGCACCCTCGTCCGGATTTAAAATAAACAAGTCCGAACCCCCGGGGCCTGCTGCCAGTACCATGCCTTCCGACATACCAAAGCGCATTTTGCGTGGCTTAAGGTTAGCCACCATAACTGTCAGACGACCTTCCAGATCGTCAGGGTTGTACGCTGATTTGATACCGGCAAAAACGTTTCGTGTTTCTCCGCCAATATCGAGCGTGAGTTGCAGTAATTTGTCAGCACCCTCGACCTGTTTGGCTTCGACAATACGCGCCACACGGAAATCCACTTTGTCGAAATCTCCGTATTCGATTTCGTCTTTTACAGGCTCGTCGGCCAGAGGCCCGCTCGTCACTGCGGATTTGGAAAAATTGCTGATATCTTCTTTGCTGTCGTCAATCATTTGTTGAATACTCTTTTCTTCTATCCGTGTCATCATCGGTTTGTATTTTTCGATCGAGTGATCAAGCAATGGATTGTCTAATGAAGCCAGATTCAATTCTGCGTTTAAAAACGTTTCGGTTTTATCTGCCAGATTCGGCAGAACAGGAGCCAGAAACGTAACAATCATTCGGTAAAAATTTATACCGGCGGTGCAGATTTGCTGTACCTCATCGCGCGAGTTTTCGTCCTTGATGCGCACCCAGGGCTCGGCATCGGCTATGTAGCTGTTGGCTTTTTCAGCTAACAGCATAATTTCGCGCATGGCTTTGCCGTATTCACGGCCCTCGTAATGGTTTTGTATATCACCCCAGCTGTTCAACATGTCTTGATACGTCTGCGCAGCATCGTCTGGTAAAGTGTTAGCAAGCTTGCCGTCAAACTGTTTAGTGATAAAGCCTGCACAGCGACTCGCTATATTGACAACCTTGCCGACCAGATCTGCATTGACGCGCAGTACAAAATCATCAAGCTGCAAGTTGAAATCTGCGACACCGCTATTGAGCTTTGCGGCGAAATAGTAACGCAAGTATTCTGGATCCAGGTGCTTGAGATAAGTTTCGCACGATACAAACGTTCCGCGCGACTTACTCATCTTGGCGTCGTCGACCATCAGAAAGCCGTGGCAAAAAACACCGTTGGGTTTGCGCAAATCGGCGCCATCGAGCATGGCTGGCCAGAACAACGTATGAAAATTCGCAATGTCTTTACCGATAAAGTGGTAGAGCTCGACCGTCGAATCCTGCTGCCAGGCGTCCATAAAGTTTTCGCCGCGTTGGTCCATCAGATTCTTGTGGCTTGCGATGTAGCCTATCGGTGCATCCAGCCAGACATAGAAATATTTTCCGGGTGCATCAGGGATTTCAAACCCCCAGTACGGAGCATTACGGGATATGTCCCAGTCTTGCAGACCGGCATCCAGCCATTCACGTATTTTATTTGCGATTTCGGGTTGCAAAGTACCGCTGGTTGTCCAGTTACTGAGCCAGTCTGTATATTTCGACAACGCAAAGAAATACTGCTCCGAATCCCTTAGTACGGGTTTGCTGCCCGACATCACTGAATACGGTTCCTTGAGTTCGGTAGCGTCGTAGGTGGCGCTGCATTTTTCGCAGTTGTCACCATACTGATCCGGTGTGTTGCAGTTAGGGCAAATCCCCTTGACGTAACGATCCGGCAGAAACATGTTTTTTTCAGCGTCGTAGAGTTGTGCAATGGTGCGCTTGACGATCAACCCCGCATCGCGATTGCGCCGATAGACCATTTCTGCAAGCTCGCGGTTTTCGTCGGAATGTGTTGTATGGAAATTGTCCGGCGATAACAAGAAGCCTTCAATGTCGCGCTCATGCTCTTGCTTGATGCGCTCGGTCAGTTCCAGAGGGGAAATGCCTTCGTGTTCGGCGCGCAGCATGATAGGGGTGCCGTGTGCGTCATCGGCCCACACCCAGGTACAGGTGTTGCCAATCAGGCGTTGAAACCTCACCCATACATCGCACTGGACATACTCCAGCATATGCCCGATATGAAGCGGGCCATTGGCATAGGGTAGTGCTGCGGTAACCAGGATTTCTCGTTGCGGTGTGTCTTGGGGCATAGTCGACAGTTACAGAGTGAATTGGCACCGGCAGAGGGTGCATTGGACTGTGCACCAGTTTCATCCGCGCCACGTATTTCAGTTATAGTTGCGATCTTAGCTTATATGTTTATGCCAGATCTAACTGCTTGTATTCAGGCAGGGTCGGGTACCAATTCGGAAACCTCAGACACCATGGATTCAGACGCGCTTAAAAGTTCTGTCGAGGCTGCTCTCGGCGCCTATGTTGAACCACATATGAATGCCACGCTGGCAGAAAGCGGAGCGCTCAAATCGGTCAAATGTGATGCCAGTGGCGTTGCTGTCGAGATTGAGCTGCCATTTCCAGCGATGCGCTACCGCGAGACGTTGATCGATGAGCTCTCGCAGCTCCTTGCCGACAAAGCGGATGTGACCGGGGCGACGTTCGACGTGACTCACGACATAACAGCCCACAGTGTGCAAAAGGGTGTGAAACGGCTGGATAACATCAAGAACATTATCGCTGTAGCCAGTGGTAAAGGTGGGGTGGGTAAGTCAACAACATCGGTGAATCTGGCGCTGGCGCTGTCAGCTGAGGGCGCGCGAGTCGGGTTGCTAGATGCTGATATCTACGGGCCGAGCCAGCCACGGATGATGGGTGTGTCGGGTCAACCGGAGTCCACGGACGGCAATACCCTTGAACCGATGGAAAATTATGGTGTGCAAACCATGTCTATCGGTTTTATTGTTGAAGAGGATACACCGATGATTTGGCGCGGCCCGATGGTGACTCAGGCGCTTGAGCAGCTGCTTAATCAGACGCGCTGGCGCGATCTGGACTATCTGGTTATTGACCTGCCTCCGGGCACTGGTGACACACAACTTACCCTTGCCCAGAAAGTCCCGGTCAGTGGTGCAATCATTGTCACCACGCCACAGGATATCGCGTTACTGGACGCGCGCAAGGGTCTGAAAATGTTCGAGAAGGTTGATGTCCCGATACTGGGCATCGTTGAGAACATGAGCTTGCATGTCTGCAGTCAGTGCGGTCATCATGAGCACATATTCGGTGAAGGCGGTGGATCTGCACTGGCACAGGAGGCTGGTATCAATCTGCTGGGTAGTCTGCCTCTGGAAATGGGTATTCGATTACAGGCGGACAGTGGTCGGCCAACGGTGGTTGCGGAGCCGGACAGCACAACGACAGCAATTTACCGCGAGATTGCGCGCCACGCTGCGGCGCGTCTGTCGAAACAGGCGAAAGACTACAGCGCCAGCTTCCCGAAGATAGTCATCCAGAACACGTAATCGGTGTTATTTATAGTACCCGGCTAGTGGTAACTTCAAACGCTGGCTGCTGTTGTATTGAAAACTTATTAATCCACCCGACATGACTATCAAATCAGATAAGTGGATTCGGCGTATGGCCGACCAAGAAGGCTTGATCGAACCGTTTGAATCCGGACAGGTACGCGTCGGAGCGAACGACCAGCGTATCGTTTCTTACGGCACATCGAGCTATGGTTATGACGTTCGCTGCGCAAATGAATTCAAGATATTTACGAATATTAATTCGGCGGTCGTCGATCCGAAAGCGTTTGACCCGGATAGCTTCGTCGATCTGACGGCGGACGAGTGCATCATTCCGCCGAATTCATTCGCACTTGCCCGAACGGTGGAATTCTTCCGCATACCGCGCAATGTGTTGACCATTTGTCTGGGTAAATCCACTTATGCGCGTTGTGGCATTATTGTCAATGTCACACCGCTCGAACCTGAGTGGCAAGGACATGTCACTCTGGAATTCTCCAACACAACTCCTTTACCGGCGAAAATCTACGCCAATGAAGGTGTCGCGCAGATGTTGTTTTTCGAATCGGACGAAATCTGCGATACCTCCTATGCCGATCGCGGCGGTAAGTACCAGGGGCAAACCGGGGTCACTCTGCCGAAGACCTGATGATTCGCGGCCAGCAGTTGCATCCTGCGTCAAGCGATATTTTCGGTCGGATAGGGGTAATGCTATTGGCGGTGTGTTTTTCCGTCGTAACCCAAACATAGTGCATGATTACTTTCGTAATCCAATGAATTTGCCGTACGCGCAAAAATTTGGAAGAATCATCCGCATAACAACTACTACAAGGATATTTACGTGATTGACGCGGATGGTTACAGAGCTAATGTTGGGATTATTCTCAGTAATGGCGACCGTCAGGTTTTCTGGGCCAGACGCATCGGGCAGGATGCGTGGCAGTTTCCGCAAGGTGGTATCGACAGACAGGAGTCACCTGAGGAGGCGATGTACCGGGAGTTGCGTGAGGAAACCGGGCTCGGTCCTGAGGACGTACGTGTACTTGGCTGCACGCGCGAGTGGTTAAAGTACAAGCTCCCCAAGCGCTATGTCAGAAAGAACCAGCAACCCGTTTGCGTTGGCCAAAAACAGATATGGTATATGCTGCGCATGACTGGCAACGAAGCTAACGTCGATCTGGCAGCCGGGCCGAAACCGGAATTCGATTTGTGGCGCTGGGTGGATTACTGGAAGCCCAGTAAAGAGGTCATATTTTTCAAGCGACAGGTTTACAAGCGCGCACTCACCGAACTGGAACCGCTGCTGGCAGCCAGCTGAACCCGTGACATAACCGATATTATTCGCCTTCCTTGTTCTGATCGAAATTCAGCTTTTGTGCTTTGCCCTGGTTGATCGAAATTGAGTTAAAACTGGGGTTTGACTACAACCAATATCACGATTACAAATAAAAACAGCACCGGTATTTCATTAAATAACCGGTACCAGCGGTGTGATCGTTTATTGAGGTCATCGCGAAAAGTCCGAACCAGCTGCTGACACCAGAAATGGTAAACCCCCAGTAGCAGCACCAGTAGCAGTTTCAATTGCATCCACGTTTGCGCCATAAACGGCGCCAGCCAGACGATTAGTAACCAAAAGCCGAAAATAATGGTTAATGCACCGCCTATGTGGGTCATAACCATCAATTTGCGCTCCATCGTTTTAAAGGTTTTTTGCTCCTCCGCAGACTCACTCATCGCGTGATAGACAAAGATGCGTGGCAGGTAAAACAACCCCGCAAACCAGGTCACCATGAAGATGATATGCAGTGATTTTATCCAGAGCATACTGAATTATTTCTCTCGTTTGTTTTAACTCTCGATCGGCGAGGTATTTGTTTTGTTCCCGCTTTCTGTGTGCTGTAGCACAAAGTCGATCAATTCCGTTCAAATCGCTAACGGCTTGGCAGTATTTTGCCTCGAAAGTTTAAAGTGGTTCTCATAAAAGGTCGACACGAGTCTTGAGAAGCAGCTTACCGCACCTGAATTTTGCGGTTCTGCATCAATCATCTTTTTTGCAAATGCCTGGTCGGAACTTATGGCGCTACGGTGGAGAAACTAATGAGCAACATTTTGGCGAGGGTAATTCTCGTTGGTTTGGTATCTCTGGGCAGTATACCGGGTGTTGCCAGTGCGGAATTGTTTGGCTATTTCAAAGATCGTGATCTCAGTCAGTTCTACTACGGTGTGGGTGTAGGTGACGGAACTGTACAAATAAACGGAGTGGGTGATCGTTCAATGGGGGCACTTACGGGCGCTTTCGGATTGCGCCTTGCAAATCTGGTCGGGGTTGAAATGCAGCTCGGCTCGGCATCTGATGACGCACAAAGTTTGTTGAGCGAATCGCAGATCACCTACGCCGCGGCAATGCTAAGGGTTGGCGTACAGCTGGGCAGAGTTGGCGTCTACGGACTGTTTGGACAGGCACTGCTTGACTCATCTAATCAGGTAAATTTTTCCAAATCCGGTGATGCATTGGGTATTGGTTTGAACTTGTTCGGTACGAGACGTACGTCGTTGAACTTCCACTTTCTGCGTCTTGATGAAGGGGAGTTTACCAATGCAAGTATTGGTTTCCAGTATTTCTTTGGTGGATATTGATGCAGATTTTCGAATCGGTCCTGAAAACATGCTTCACATAAGACGAGATTAGCGGATATTCCATGATGTTAAAAACCAAATACCTGAATGGCCTGTTGCTCGTATTGCTTTTCGCGGTGAGTGCCTGTGGGCAACGCCCGGATGCTCCCGTTGCCACAGCAGATGCAATCGATACCGAAAGTGCCGTGGAATTCGGAGCAAACGGAGAAGTTTTGAATGGCGCGGACCCTGAGCTTGGGGCAGCACTGCCCAGTGCGTTGACAGTGCATGTCATTAGCGACACCAACTCGCTCGCGACCGGAGGTATTGAGGTTGCAAATATCCAAGTGCTGGTTACGGATGAAAGCAATCGGGCTGAACCAGGTCAAGCGGTTGAATTTTCATCAACTGCGGGTGTGCTTCAGGATATTGTTGATGTGACAGACATGAACGGGGTCGCAAGTGCTGTGCTTAATCTTGGTCGCGATTACGCCAACCAGGACATAATCGTGACCGCTGTTGCAAGTGCGACGGTTGGCAGCGTGCAGATATCAGCAAGTGGTTCGTCAATAGATATTTCCGGACAGGATCTACTTGTCAATGGTGCCACTGCAAGTCTACTCATCACTATGACGGACGGTAACGGCGGTCCAATAGCCAACGAGGAAATCAGTTTTGTCAGTCTCGCTGGTAATTCCATCACACCGCAGCAAGGTACAACAGACATTGACGGTCAATTGGAAATCGAAGTAGGTAGTGGATCAGGCAGCGACACAATCACCGCTACTGCGTTGGATGGGACCGTGACAAGCACACTCGACATTACGGTGGCTGATGATTCACTGGAGTTTGTCTCATTGATCGAAGGCCAGGAAATTGGTGTTGGCACAATCACAAGTGTTACTGCCCGATGGCATTCTGAAGGTGCGCCGGTAGTGGGTGAAGATCTGCGTTTTTCTCTGACTGCCGGTCAAATACTGGGTAGTTCAATTGTCACAACCGATGCTAGTGGTGAGGCCAGTGTTTTGATTCTATCTGGCAGTGCCGGGCCCGCAACATTGTCGGTTGAAGCCCAGTTAACAGGTGATCCGGCGTTTCAGAGCAACGTTGAATTTGTTGCTACCACACCATCTCAATTGAATTTGAATGCGTCGTCGACTCGTGTACCGACAGGTGATACCAGTCGAATCACGGCATTGATTACCGACACTAACGGTAATCCGGTTAAAAACAGTGAAGTGCTGTTTACCAGTGGAGATTTACGTGGCGGGCAGATAAGTCCAGCTTCGGCGGTTACAAACAGCGATGGGGTAGCAACAGTGACCTATACGGCCGGTGCGCTTGCTACAGAATTTGAAGCAATCGAAATTGTAGCGCAGGTGGCTAACACAGCAATTGCTGACGATGTGAGAATTTCAGTTGTAGAGCGTGTTTTGAATGTCACTATCGGTACGACAGATCTGATACGCGCAATCAATGGAGAAACACAATACAGTCTGCCGTTTGTTGTGCAGGTTGCAGATGGTAGCGGTATACCGTTGGAGTCAGCGTCTGTTGAGTTATCTGTAAGACCTTTGTCTTACAGTAAAGGCGGTTTCGAGTTGATCAATAATGTCGGTTTGACATTCGCGGAACACATCGCTGCTCAGACCGGTACAGTGTTTAACGCTGATCGATGGGTTCAGCGCCAACGGATTGATTGCGTGGCTGAGGACTTGAATGGCAATCGCTTTCTGGATGCAGGTGAGGATGTGAACAACAACGGTTCACTCGATCCACAGGATCCAGCGGTCGTTGCTGCAGATTCAGTGAATGAGCCCACCCTGGAAAACGGTTCAATCACAACAGACGCAACAGGGTCCGGTTTTTTTGCTGTGATCTATCCGCAAAGTAATTCGCTATGGGCTGTGATAGAGGTAACGGCACGCGCCAGAGCGCTAGGTGCTGAGGCGGATGCGAGCTTCATCACAGGATTGCCGATTGAGATTTCGGAGCTCGAGGATACTAACAGCGGATTGCCGAATCAGGTAAGCCCTTATGGCAGTGACTTGGACTGCACTAACGAATTGTGACAAATACTTCATCAAATCGCTGCAATATAGTTGGCGATTACGGTTGGGTGTTAAAAAACGGAGTGGCGTGACTCCACGATTGCGAAATTCCGCCGATACACTTTGTAGCATCGTGTGATTGTCGATTCAAACTAGGTGATAGAGCGTGTTCAGTAAAGCCAATCAGAAACAGGAAAAAAATGCGGTAAGTAACGAAGAGCTAGCTCTCATTACTGCCATTGCGTCGAAAGCCTCGCCTGTGAACGAGCTCAACGCGGATAATCGTGCGGCGCTCTGCAAAACGGCGACCGTTGCGCACATGCAACGTAACGATCAGCTAAAGCCGGAGAACTCGCATCGCTACCTGATGTTTCTGGTTGAGGGTTCGGTTTACCTTTACAGCGGTAAAGACGAAGTAGGCACGCTGAGTGCGGGTTCCGCCGACGCGTTACAGCCGTTATTCGTAGACAAAGCTGCTTACCAGAGTATTAAGTCGCCGGGATTGGCAAGAATTGCCCGTTTTGGTCGTGAGCAGATGGACATTCTGTTGTCTGAGCAACAGAAAAACGCTGTTACTGTTAATGACGTTCACTTATCGGATCTCGACAATCTGATTTTTGATGATATTCGTCAGGTTATGGTTGAGAAAAAGCTTGCGCTTGCATCATTCAGTGAAAGTTCGACCCGAATCCTTAAAGCTATTGCCAATAAAGCGGGTATCCCTGAACTTGCTGATATCATTCAGTCGGATCCGGGTCTTGCTATGAGTATCGTTCGCGCATCACAGCGAACAGAAGGATCTGATCAGGTTGTGCAAACAGTGCGTGGTGCTATTTCCCGTCTGGGTGTTGAAGCTACCATTCAGGCAATTACTGCACAGCTAAAAGAAAACACGATCATCTGCAGCAATCCAATCATAGAGGATCGATTTCGTAAGTTTATCAAGCGATCGCTTATGGCAACGCGAGTTTCTGTTGAGATTTCTGCTGATATGAACCATATCCAGCCTGAAGAGGCTGCGTTGAATTCGCTGGTATCGGACATTGGTGAATTAGCCATTATCACCAGTGCTAACAAGTTGTCTGATCAAATTACCGATGAAGCGGAATTTCGTTCCTGTATTGAGACACTGCGGGTCATTGTCAGTCAGTGGATTCTGAAGGCCTGGAATTTTCCGGCAGGTTTTGTTGACAGTTCAATGACAGCGCGTGACTGGTATCGAAATCACCCTGGCGAAATCAGTCTGGCTGATGTTCATACAGCATCGCTACTGGCAATAAACGGAGCATCTCCGGATGCAGAGCAAAGCTCGATCCCCAGTGCCAACAATCTGCTGCTCGCGCGCCGACTACATCAGGCAGGTATTGACCTTACATCGCCTGAGGAACTGATTAAACGGGCGCTTACAAAGAAACCACAAGACGGCGCAGATTTGCGTGAAGCAAGTTAGAACGGTTGCATGATGTTGGGATCAATCAGTTCTAGCCTGCTCTATTCATGAATAGAGCAGGCTGGATTGCCCGGTAATTAGCAACTGGCAATTAATCGCCCAACGTGTTTTGACTGCGTTCTCTGTCGCGACGTAGTTCGCGCGGTAGTGAAAACGAGATTGTTTCTTCTATTCCGGATTCCTCTGCCGCTGTGGTCGCCCCGGCTTGTTTCAGTCGTTCCACTACCTGCTGTACCAGGATTTCAGGAGCTGACGCACCCGCTGTAACGGCGATCCGGGTTTTACCTGCAAGCCAATCGCTATCAATTTCTGTGGAATCAGCAATCAGGTGAGATTCAACGCCTGCACGTTCGCCAAGTTCGCGCAAGCGATTGGAATTTGAACTGTTTGTAGCACCGACAACCAGCAAAAGATCAGCCTTCTGACACAGTGCTTTTACGGCGTCCTGGCGATTTTGAGTTGCGTAGCAAATGTCGTCTTTGCGCGGAGCAACAATCGACGGAAATTTTAGTTTCAGTGCATCAATGACAGCCGACGTGTCGTCTACGGATAATGTTGTTTGTGACACAAAAGCTAGTTCTTCAGGTCGATGTACTACCAGTGACGTAATATCGTCAGGTGTTTCAACCAGCAATATTCGCCCACCGAAGCTTGTATCGTAGCGTCCCATCGTGCCTTCGACTTCCGGGTGGCCAGCATGCCCTATCAGGATCACCTCTTTGCCTAGTTTGGCGTACCGTACAACTTCCATATGTACTTTTGTAACCAGTGGGCAGGTAGCATCGAAAACAGTTAGTCCACGTGATCGGGCTTCGTCTTCAACCTGCCGTGAAACACCATGTGCGCTGAATATCACCGTAGCGTCGTCAGGCACTTCGTTAAGCTCCTCAACGAAAATGGCGCCTTTGTCGCGCAGGCCGTCAACTACATACTTATTGTGTACAACTTCGTGTCTTACGTAGATGGGTGCGCCAAATCGTTCAAGCGCTTGCTCGACAATTTCAATCGCACGGTCAACGCCTGCACAAAATCCGCGCGGGTTGGCTAATAGAACTTCCATGGTTGGTTCCGGTTGTAAACGTTTTTGTTTCGTTTTACTTGTGTTTGAGATTCGATATTGTCGGTGCTTGTGAGTGATTTCGTTGCGTTATGATTTCGAAGGTCATATTTTTTGTATTCTAATCACGCGTCAGAGCGATCTTCTTCTTGATCTTCACGCCCTTCTGTAAAGGTTGCCCACAATAGAAGTATTGTACCCACGGTTATCGCGCTGTCCGCAATGTTAAATGATGGAAAGTACGACTGGTTCCAATGCACCTGAATAAAATCGATCACATGTCCGTATAGAACCCGGTCAATAAGATTGCCGACAGCACCACCGAGAATTAACGCAAGTGCCCATATCATAACGCGCTCTGATGTCAGCAGCCGAGCCAGCCAAATGACCAGAACGATACTGACCACAGCGCTGATGCCGGTGAGTAGATAACGTTGCCAGCCGCCGGCACTGCTAAGGAAGCTAAACGCAGCACCTTCGTTGTAATGAAGCGTCCAGTTCAGTATTGGCAGCACTTCGATCTGTTGATAGAGCTCGATCGAACGATCTGCAATAATTTTAGTGATTTGATCGAACACCACGACGAGTGTGCTGATGGTGTAACGCAGGTAAACAGGCATAGGTAAGTACCGGGTTCAGGCGTAGTGCCGGAGTTCGCCGGCACCATCAACATTCTCTACGCAACGCGAGCAGAGTTCCGGGTGTTGGTCTATGGAGCCTACATCTTCGCGACGGTGCCAGCACCGTGTGCACTTCTCACCGTTGGCGGCTCCTGCAACTACCGTCAATGTCTCCTGATTGATTGTCTGAGCTTCGGTACCATCAGGTTTGTTGGCAATTGGCTGTACGTCGGCATCAGATGTGATGAGTACAAAGCGCAATTCATCATCCAGTTTTTGAAGTGTTTGTAGTAGTGAGTCACTGGCATAGACTTTTACACTTGCATCCAACGCACCACCAATCTCACCATCAATCCGTAGTTTCTCAAGTTCGCGCGAGACTGCGCTTCGAACTTCACGTATTTGATCCCAGTCTTCTGCGCTGATCTTGTTTTTACCGGTCGATTTAAAGCGTTCAAAACCGTCGTAGAACAATTCAGTAAATACTGTCTCATTTCTTTTGCCGGGTATGTGCTGCCATATTTCATCACTGGTGAAGCTGAGTATGGGGGCGATCCAACGCACCATGGCTTCGGTAATGTGATACATGGCTGTTTGCGCAGATCTTCGTGCCAGACTATCAGTTGGGGTGGTGTACTGTCGGTCTTTGACAATATCAAGATAAAAACTACTCATATCAACGGAGCAGAAATTATGTATGGTTTGATAAACCGCATGAAAATTATATTCATCGAACGACTTCTCGATAGATTGTTGAGCTCTCTGGGCACAGTGAATTGCCCAGTGGTCAAGTGCCAGTAGCTCATCTGCTGCCACGCTGTGCTCGGCAGGATCAAAGTCGTGCATTGCGCTCAACAAATACCGCGCTGTGTTCCGTATGCGTCGATAGGAGTCAGCCATGCGGTCAAGAATTTCTTTTGAAACAGACATCTCGCCGCGATAATCAGCTGAGCATACCCAAAGCCTGATAATGTCCGCGCCTAGCGTTTTCATAACCTCCTGAGGTGCAATGACGTTACCGAGCGATTTCGACATTTTGCGCCCCTGTTGATCCACGGTGAATCCGTGTGTCAGTACCTGGCGATAAGGCGCTTTGCGATTGATTGCAACACTTGCAAGTAGTGAAGAATGAAACCACCCGCGGTGCTGATCAGAACCTTCAAGATACATATCAGCCGGGTATACCTGACTGTCGCGACGTTGCAGTACGTGTAGAAATGTAGTGCCCGAGTCAAACCAGACATCAAGCACGTCGTTGACGCGAACATAAGAAGTAACGTCGTCGCCAAGTAGTTCTTCCGACGGTGTATCGAACCATGCCTGTATGCCGCCTTTTTCAACGAGCTGTGCAACCTGTTCGATAACAGAGCTTGTTTCAGGGTGAAGATCACCTGTATCTTTGTGGTAGAAAAGCGGGATGGGAATACCCCAGTAGCGTTGCCGCGAAATACACCAGTCAGGGCGATTTGCAATCATCCCTTCGATGCGCGCCTGTCCCCAGTCAGGTACCCATTTAACTTTACTGATTTCTTCAAGTGCAGTCTCGCGCAGCTTATGGTTATCCATACTGACAAACCACTGGGGTGTTGCGCGGTAGATTATTGGAGTCTTGGTACGCCAGCAATAGGGGTAACTGTGCTGGTATTTCTCGGCATGCACCAATGCCGCTTTTTCCTGCAAGGCAGCCAGCATTTGCTTGTCGACTTTCATTACGTGGGTGCGACCGAATAATTCAACTTTATCGGAGTACACGCCGTGTTCGTCCACTGGACTTAACAGGTCAAGCCCGTAGCGTTGTCCGGTGTAGAAATCATCAACGCCATGATCGGGTGCAGTGTGTACACAACCGGTACCGCTCTCAGTAGTCACATAGTTGCCGAGTACCATGAGTGAGTCGCGCTCGTACAATGGGTGGTGCAAACGCAAATTCTCGAACGAGGCGCCCTTTTGTACTGCTATAACCTGATAGTTGTCGCAAGCGTAACGCTGCATGCAGGTGTCAACCAGCTCTGATGCCAGTAGCAGCAGTTCGGCACCGTTACCTGAATCCGCTTTAACTAGCGAGTACTCAAGTTCCGGGTGCAAAGCGACGGCCAGATTGCCGGGAATTGTCCAGGGGGTTGTAGTCCAGATAACAACAGCAACAGGCAAGTCTTTGATCGATTCATCAAGATTATCAAAGACCGCAAAAAACGCGTTTACATCTACCGGCCTGAATCGCACGTCAATCGCTGTGGATGTCTTGTCTTCATAGTCGACTTCAGCCTCAGCCACTGCTGAATGTGCACCCCAGCTCCAGTGCACAGGTTTAACACCTTTGTAAATGTGCCCGGCTTCAATTATTTTCCCCAAAGCTCTTATGGTGTCGGCCTCGTTACGGAAGGCCATCGTTAAGTAGGGGTCGTCCCATTCGCCAAAGACACCTAGTCGCTTGAATTCGGTTCTCTGGTTTTCTATTTGTTCACCCGCGTACTCGCGACATTTTGCTCTGAATCCACCCTCGTCAATCTTGTCTCCTGGTTTACCTACAAGGCTTTCAACTTTGTTTTCAATCGGGAGTCCGTGGCAATCCCAGCCTGGAATGTAGGGGGAATCAAAACCAGCCAGCTGCTTGCTCTTGACGATCATGTCTTTCATGACCTTGTTAACAACGTGCCCAATATGAATGTCACCGTTGGCATAAGGTGGGCCGTCATGTAGCACAAATTTTTCGCGCCCGGCTGAAGCTTCCCTGACTTTGGCATAGACGTTCATTTCCTCCCACCGCTTTAGCATTTCCGGCTCGCGCTTGGCCAGATTGCCGCGCATAGGGAAATCCGTTTTTGGCAGATTCAGCGTCTGCTTGTAATCAATTTTCTTTTCGGCGTCGGTGGTAGTCACGGCGGGCAGGTATTGTGTCTCTGTCAGATTAATTAGCGGGCTACAGCTGTACTTTAGCGTATATCCGAGCCGTTACCCAACCACAGTCTGCGTGGTGGGTTTGCGTGGCGGATTTTACCGGTTAGGTTTTCAGTTGGGAGGTTCAAGATCGAAGTAGGCCCTGGCATTGTCAGCATCTTTGGAAATGGCCTGCTTGAGTTCATCGAGCGAATTGAATTTTTGCTCGCCGCGCAGGTGCGTGTGAAAGTGTACGCAAAGCTTTTCGCCATACAGATCAGGATTAGCATCCAGTATGTTGACCTCCAGTAGCAGACGCGTGCCGTCTACGGTTGGACGTTGGCCCAGATTAGCAACTCCGTGATACGGCTTTGCCGCCGGGTCGCCATGGAGACTTGCCGTTACTGCGAACACACCGCGCAAAGCCGGCTTCATGGTTTTAAGGCAGACATTGGCTGTCGGGAAACCGATCGTCCGACCTAGCTGTTGTCCACGCACCACGCTGCCGGTAATTTGATAGACATGCCCCAGAAAGCGTGCGGCCAGTTCGCAGTTATTATCTGATAGTGCAAGGCGTACGGCACTGCTTGATATGCGTTGTTTGTCGCCATGCTCGTGCGTAGCAGCCGAATTGACTGAGCGCCCTGTGTCTGCGCCAGTTGTCAGTGTAACGGTTGGTGTGTTGCTGACTGAAAACCCGTGCTCGTGCCCGGCTCTTTGCAGCATTGCAAAATCGCCTTTCCGGGCATGACCGAAACGAAAATCATCGCCGACAATCAGATGACGAACCCGCAACCGTTTTATCAGATACTCGTGTATGAATGTTTCTGCGGGTAGATTGGCGAGTTCTCGATTGAAGCGAAGAAAAAGCAGTGTGTTGATACCACAGTTGCCGATGGCTTCGACTTTATCCCGTAATGTGCTCAAGCGTTGTACCGTGCCTGGCTGAAAAAAATCATGCGGCAGCGGCTGGAAGCTCATAACAACTGATTGCAAATTCCGTTGACTGGCTTGCGCGGTGACTTGCTCGAATATTGCACGGTGACCTCGATGCACACCGTCGAAATTACCGATTGTGACGACAGTGCCATCAATGCCAGCAGGCAGGTTATTTATACCTCTGATGAGTTGCACTCGGCTATTCGCATCCGGTCTTGGGAGTTTGTCACTGAGCAGTTGCTGTCTGACAGGGTTTTGCTAAGTGATTTGTCGATCGCTATCAGGTTTAGTTATTCAGTTACGTCAGCTGGGTTGCTCGCAGCAGTTAGCCAGTTTCTATTCGTAGGCGCTTGAACGGAATTCTCGCGGCCTGACACCTAGCGCCAATAACATTGATGCATAGCTGACGACAGCAATCGTGATTATACCGAGTAACCCCAGTGTCCGCTGTATTGCAGTCATCTCACTCCATCCGGCATCTGGTTGAAGCAAAGCAAGGGTCGTCAGAATCGCCACAGACATAACCAGTGTCGCCGGTAGTACACGTATTGCGAAGGCTTTAAGGTCGACCGAGAAGCGGTAGATGTTATCTTTTTTCAAGCGTGAGTAAAGCATGTAAGTCTGCTGCCATGCAGACAGTGCTGATGCGATGGCAAGGCCCGTGTGAGGCGCAAAAAAGTCAAACCAGACCATCGGCAGCACCAGCAAAAGGTTGTAGAGCATATTGCTGACAAGGGCGATAACGCCGATGCGTACTGGCGTGCGCGTATCCTGGCGTGAGAAAAATCCAGGTAGTAGCACCTTGGTCAGTATGAAGGCCGGGACACCCAGCGCATAGGCCATCAAACTGAGACTGGTCATATGTGTATCAGTAGCAGTGAAGCTGCCGTACTCAAACAGCGTTGCGATCAGCGGGGCGGCCAGCCAAAGCAGGCCGAATGCGGCTGGTATCCCGATCAACAACGTGAGTTTGACTGCCCAGTCGAGGGTGCGTGAGAAGTCACCGTGAGCGTTACGAGTTGCGCCAATTGACAATCGCGGCAATATAACAGTTGCCAGTGCTACCCCCAGGATACCCAGAGGGAATTGCATCAGGCGCTCTGAATAGTAAAGCCAGCTCAAACTGCCGACAGCCAGAAATGAGGCAATAATTGTATCAAGCAGAATGTTTATTTGGGCCACTGATGAGCCGAATATCACCGGCCCCATCAATTTCAGAATGCGCTTTACACCAGGGTGACGCCAACTTTTGAGACTTAACACAGGCCGTGGTATCAAACCGATGCGGGCCAAGAACGGAAGTTGAAAAGCCAGTTGTACAATGCCTGCAATCAGAACACCCCAGGCCAGGGCAACAATCGGTTCAGACAGATGCGGGGCGAGATACATTGCTGCCAGAACCATGCAGACGTTCAGCAGAATAGGCGTTATCGACGGTATCGCAAATTTTCCGAAGGTATTCAGGATGCTGCCTGAGTACGCCAGCAGTGACACACAAAGCAGGTAAGGGAACGTGATGCGTAACATATCGCTGGCAAGCTCAAACTGCGCTGCCGAATCGTTGAAACCGGGTGCAAACAGGAACACCAGCATCGGTGCCAGCATGACACCAAGCGTGGTAACGATAAGCAGTATGACCAGTAACGCGCCGGATACATGGGCGGCCAGGGTTTTGAGTTGCTCGTGATCCCCTGTCTCCTTATATTCAGTGAAAACGGGAATAAAGCCCTGCGCAAAGGCGCCCTCCGCAAACAATTTGCGCAGGAAGTTTGGAATTTTCCAGGCGACCAGAAAGACATCGGTGACTACACCAGCGCCAAAAAAAATCGCAATGACCTGATCGCGAACAAACCCTAGGATGCGAGAGAGCAGCGTCATCAGGCTGACGATTGAACCGGAACGGAGCAAGCCCTGCGTTTGATCGACGCGGTGAGTTGGGCTGCCTGGCTTGTCAGCTGAGTTAGGCGGTGACACCGGATTGAGATCCGCAGATTGACATCACGTGGGTAAAATCGACGCTGACGATACTGGTGTGAGGTGTTGCGTTACGGACAGCCGGATACTTGTATACATGGTTTGACAACCAGGTTGTAGCATATCATAATGCGCGGCTTTCTTTCGCAATTCCACCGAGATAATAGGTGCGTGGAGCTGTCAAACCGGTCGCCGGGGCGAAAGAGATCGTAACAAGCCATTAAAGAGGGTTAGCAGATTGGCCAATTCACCACAGGCTAGAAAACGCATTCGGCAGTCAGCGAAAAGGCGTGCGAGCAATGCCAGCCAGCGCTCCATGATGCGTACTCGCGTCAAGCAGGTATTCGCGGCGCTTGATGCCGGCGACAAATCTTCGGCCGAAACAGCTTATCGCGAAGCGGTCCCTGTGCTCGATCATATGGCCCGTAAAGGTTTGATCCACAAGAACAAGGCCGCCCGATACAAGAGTCGGTTTAATAGCCGTATTCAGGCGCTTTAGTCCAAAGGCGCTTTAATCCAGCCGTTGTGCTCAACGTGGTGCTCAAGGCGGCTGCTTTTACTCCAAGTGCCTTACTTTACTTCAGGCACTCTGGTAGCCACACGATCCCGGCCAGCAAAATTTAGGGAACCCCTGATTTATTGCCTGCGTTGCCAGTGCTGCGTTGAAATTCGGCTCAAAATGCTTATGTATTCGCATATACACTCCGCTTTTTCGCCAAATTTCGTCTTGCCCTGCCTGCCTCGCCTAATAAATCAGAGATTCCCTAAGCAATTTCCATTTAGAAAAGCAGTGTTAGCGTCGCTGTGGGTATTCGCACACTGTTTTCTATTCACCCCAGTGCCCGTCTGCCGTCGCAGCTCACTCGATTGAGCTCAACCCGTAGATTTCTACGAATTTCGCTGAATCGAGCGA
>CALFCF010000055.1 GCA_937951345.1 uncultured Granulosicoccaceae bacterium | reverse complement strand
AGTTACCCTTCAATTGCATTTAGCTGACTTAAGGAACCTCTGATTTATTGGGCGAAGCAGGCAGGGCAAGGCGAAATTTGGCGAAAAAGCGGAGTGTATATGCGAATACATGAGCATTTTGAGCCGAATTTCAACGCAGCCATGGCAACGCAGGCGATAAATCAGAGGTTCCTTAGTTTTCATTGTCACTGTTTTCGCCTTTGTGAATAGAGCAGGCTAGAATCAGCAACAGTAGGCAGAAACAGCAAACACCGTCCACATCATTTTCAAGCGCTTCCTGTAGCGTTAAAGACGGACTGTCGCGCAGCCGCTTGAGCCGTGACTGGAACGATGCCCCTCTGCCCGAGAATGAAAAAATCCGCACGCTACATTAGTTACACAAACCACTGCAGTCTGCCTGTACTACTACTGTTAACGCAGGTGGTCGCAGCTGATCCATTTGTGGAGTCTAGTGGCTTTGTCTATTTTGAGGCTGAGGATTCTCAGGTAGGCGGCGACTGGATATCGGGTACAGCGCTCGATCACTTTTCAGGGGCGAGCTATATTGAATGGAATGGTCCGGATCTTTTCGATCCGGCAGGCGCCGGCCGCGATACCATTACTTATCAGTTCGAAATTACAAACCCGGGTAACTACGAACTACGCTGGCGAACCCGTATCGCAAAAGGCGACAGCAACACAGAATCAAATGACTCTTATGTACGTTTCCCGAGCGGCGTTAATATCGCCGGCGAAGAACCGCTGTTTGGCTGGCAAAAAGTATTTATGGGGCATCACGGTGCCTGGTTCTGGGATGCCAAGGTTAACGATCATGTCGGCGCAAACGTACGTCAGTTTTTTCCAGCCGGTACACATGTAATGGAAGTGTCTGGCCGTTCCAACGGTCACGCAATTGATAAAATTGCACTCTACCGTTACGAGAGCCTGGAGCTCTCGCCCAACGACCTTGATATACGCAGTGGTACACCACAAAGTATCATTGATGGCAACGCCGCAAACGCAGTGTCAGTTAACAATGATCCTCGCGCCGTATCAGAAATACCATTAGGACTGCAGTACACCCCGGGTGAGTGCACTAATGGCACACTGGCATTACAACCGGTTGCCGATGTTCACCTGCTGAACGGCGGACTGCTCAATACAGGTTCGCTTGAAGTCTCACCACTGGTTGCAACTACGCTGATGCGATTTGATACGAGTATCGCGCCAAAATTCGATACTGCAGAGCTTGAACTGACGGTCATAGATGGCGACCAACCGGCAACGATTGAATATGCACTGCTGGACGGCACAGGTTGGGCGGAAAGTGACTCAGCATTGGATCCCGCACCGCAATACGTTCTGCAACTTGCATTGGAGCAACGCACCTGGAATTCAAATACACGTTATTCGATACCGTTGAGCGCGGGCAATCTGCAGAGCGACATCATAAATATGTCAATTGCAGCCGTTTCAGCCGAAGGCGGTCTGACGGTGGCATCGCGTGAAAATTCACAACAAATGCCCCTGCTCGTTATGCGCGGTTCAGGGGATTTCTGCGAAACCTATCGAGCCAATGTGACGGCGCTCGGCGCGGAAGCGGTGGAAATGGAATCAACTTCTACAGGTGCGACTGACGATACAACAGCGGCAGGCACTGAATCCGGTGAGAGTATGCAAACAGAAGTCACGGGAGTTACCCAGTCAAATAGCGGTGGTGGATCAGGCGGTGGTGCGTTCGGTCTGTTGTCCTTACTCGCGCTAGTGGGTCTGGTAACGGGCAGGCCACGCAGAGGCGAAAAGCATTGTTCCATCCATGCTAACCAATCAGCTCATCTTCCCTGTCATCGGTTTCGCCAAACCGTTTAAGAACTGCCGGTCGTGTCCCTTCATAGACACGCTCCAGATTCTTTGCAATCTTCGCGTTTTCTCTTTCAAACAAACAGTTGCCATCCAGATCAGATGCAACAATAAAGGGTCCCATTCGTTTGCAGCGGATAACCCACATGGCCTGTGCAATCCCCAGCTCCGGCTCCCAGTGCACAGCTTCCACTTTTTCAATACCACGGCCGAGTAATGCGCCCGTGCCGTAGCCAACCGTTGATAAATAAACAGCACCGTTAGGTACAAAGTACTCTTTATACGCCGCGGAATTCATGCCGCCTTTACCAATTATCAGTTTCGCGCCAGTCTTTTCCATCCACTCAGGCAGCCATTTGGCAAACCGGAATGATGCAGTAGCAGTCACCGCACCCATATCAAAGGAACCGTCTTCGCGAATAGTCGCAGCAGGTGAACAATGAAAATTCGTCGCACTT
Organism: uncultured Granulosicoccaceae bacterium; assembly: GCA_937951345.1. Classification (GTDB taxonomy): domain Bacteria; phylum Pseudomonadota; class Gammaproteobacteria; order Granulosicoccales; family Granulosicoccaceae; genus CALFCE01. The sequence goes on along the minus strand of CALFCF010000055.1, from coordinate 11,128 downwards.
TCTGACGGCAGATCCATCGGTAAATTAGCCTTCTCATCGAGTGCCCTGGTGTAGACACCTTCACGGGCTGTGTACAGCAAACCGTTCAGATAGACAATGTCGCCGAGTTGCAATGCTGCAATAGCTTCAGCATCGGGCGTGGTACTGAGTTCAACTTCGTTTATATCCATGAGTTAAACCGTTGCCTCATCCGCTGTTTCGACACCTTCCCAACCAACTGTTTCGCGTCGTTGGTAATCAGTAAACCAGTCTGGATCGGTTCGGTACTCAACACGGCTGTCAGCGAAAATCCGCGCAACCGCACGACGCGAAGACAAGCAGAACGCGTGCATGGACATTTGCATACCACCGGTGTGGCAATAACCCACTTCGATATGACAATCAACGACCATGGAATTACCAACAAATCCCATCGCGCCCATGCCAATTGAATTGCCCAGTTGTTTGAATTCCGCTTCGAGTTCAGCAATTTTAGGATCAGGGTTTTTCGATCCGACAACGCGCAGACAGGCGGCCCGTTTCCCGAGCACCATGCAGGTATCCTTGCAACCACCGAGACCGATACCAATGATCGCCGGCTGACAGGCAAGTCCTCGTTTTCCGAACGCCACCAGCGTATCGAGGTAAAACCTTTTTATGCCTTCGATACCATCAGACGGGAACAACATGCGATAGTCGGTACCGAAAAGCCCACCTTTGTGGACGGTTATCAAGTCAATCCACTCACCACCGGGTTCGTAGGCATATTCAATTTCTGGCGCGCCGATACCGACGTTATTGTTGTGATCTGTACGCCAAAGCGGATGGACTCTGTTCGGTCGCAACGGTACACGTTTTGTGGAATTGGCAGTTGCACTGCGAAGTGCTGCTTCCAAAGCAACCGGCCCGCCTTCGATGGTGGTTTCGTTACCCATCTTCACATACCAACGCGGTGTACCTGTGTCGCCGCACATCGCACATCGATCTTCCTTGGCGGCATCATAGTTGTCGAGCATCGCCTTGATGACATATCCGGACAGGCTGCCGGTTTCAACTTTGGCAACAGCCTTCAATCCGTTGTGATAGTCCTCCGGAATTTCTATTGCTGCCTTATCCATTAACGCTTCGGCAGTTTCCTGAATGACAGCAATTGGAATCATGATCTACCCTACCAATGACGCCGGCTCATGTGCCGGCAAGATTGTTTCACCCGGGCGTACGATGCTGAACTTAACCGGTTCACGTGCCACCTGAACACCAGAACCATTGTCGCTTGCAACAGTAAAATAAGATGTTTCGAGATCGCCAACGTCAGGAAAGTCTTCGCGGTAATGGGCGCCTCTGGAATTTTCACGGGCAAGTGAAGCTTTGGTTATGACTTCAGAAACCTCACACAATGATTGCATGTTCAACCAATCATGCCAGGTAAGATTGAACGCACGATTACCATCAGGCACTTTCACATCGTTTACCTGCTGCGTGATATCAGAAAGTGAGCGGAGAGCGGAATTTAAACCTTCAGCTGTTCGCAACACACCCACACCGTCCCACATCACTTCCTGTAACTGGTTACGTAGTTCTGCCACTTCACCGACTGATGCGCCCGTACCCGAAAATGCAGCGGTTGCTCGTTGGTATTCCTGCTCCAGCATTGAGCGATCAGGCGCTCGCAATGCTTTTACATTGCGAATATCGGCTGCCATAACATCGCCCGCAATACCACCATAAACGGTCGAATTTGCAACACCATTACCACCTAAACGATTAGAGCCGTGTGCACCACCAGCGTCCTCACCGGCAACGTACAAACCATCAAGCGCAGTGCGCGTGTCAATATCGACCACAACACCACCCATTAAATAATGAGCTGTCGGCACCACCTCAACAAGGCCGCCGGCGAGATCAAACCCACAGTCTTCACAGCGCTTGACCATTCCTTTGAATCGTTTGCGTACATCTTCAACACCCAGGTGAGACATGGCGATGTATACACCGCCATGCGCAGTTGTGTTACCGGCACGCATTTCCGCATAAATTGCCCGACTGACAATATCCCGGGTAGCGCGCTCCCCTTTTTCATCGTAATCGAACATGAAACGCTGTTCGGCACCATTCAACAACCAGCCACCGGCACCTCGTAAACCTTCTTCAAGCACGGTACCCGTCATGCGGGTATGTTCACCTGCAAGTAAACCGGTCGGATGAAACTGCACCATTTCCATATCACGTAACGGTAAACCTGCGCGAAGCGCCATGGCCAGACCATCCATTGATTTGTCACCGGACGGTGTATGGTATTTGTACATCGTCGGGCCACCACCGGTTGCCATTAACACCGCTTTCGCGCGAACAAAAACAAAACTGCCCCGACGCATGTCAATGAACAACACACCAGCCAAACCGTCGCCATCCGCTGCCGGTATCAGACCAACGGCCCGGTATTCCTGCAATTGTTCAATCGGGCGTGACATCACCTGCTCCATCAGTCGGCTGATAATCTCAATGCCGGTCAAATCCCCTTTGTGTACTGTGCGATCAGCCGTTTGTCCGGCGAATGCTTTTTGGTGCAGCGAACCATCAGCGTTGCGATCAAAAAAACAACCGACTTCATTTTCAAGTTCATGGATGCGAACAACGGCTTGCTCGCACAATCGCCACGCCATATCCTGGTCCGGCAGCCACTTACCGCCTTCAATCGTGTCCATGAAGTGTCGCTCGACTGTATCGCCGTTACCCAGGGCGACGTTGTAACCACCCTGCACCATACGGGTACAGCCGCACTTACCCAGTAAACCCTTCACGGCAATGGTTATACGTGTTCCGGGTGATGCAGACTGTTGCGCATGCAGTGCTGCAAACAGGCCCGCACCACCGGAACCGATGATCAAAATATCCGTATCACGTTCTTCAATCGCGCTTGTCATGGTCAGACTACCTTAAGAAAAAACAGACAGGCGACTGCCGAACCCAACGCGATCGACGAGGCAGCCAGAGACTTCTGCCAGTTAGTCCATGGCAATAGCTCCATTGCCATCAAGCGCAAACCACCAAATAAATGCACAGCCAGCAATAAAACCAGGACAGTCTCCAAAATTTTTACGACGAACAGGTCACTGAAACGCAGAAAACCATCAAGCGCAGTTGGATCAGTTAACGCAAGTGACAGAACATAGAAGTGAATGGGCAGAAACAATGCGAGTACCACACCGGAAATCCGGTGCAGAATAAACGCAATCCACAGCGGGTGCGACCGGTGCGGGCGTATCATGATAGCGTTACCGCAAATACTGCCCGCATACCGAGAATCAACAATCCAATAAATACAATAATTGACAACAGCGCGGACAACTTTTGTTTTACGCCTAACCATTCGTAAGCGACAACGCGCAATCCGATAGCTGCATGCACCGACACTGCAATCACGAACAGGCCATAGAAGAGCATCCACCAGAGACTACCCTGAGTTCTGGATAGTATCTCGGCAGTCGTCAAGCCGCCCTGTACCGCAACGATCATCACAGCAATATGCCCGACAACCAGTGGTGCCATGACTAACGCTGATAATCGTTGAAGCATGTAGAGTCGAACGTTAAGCATTGTTCATTTACCCCACAACTTCGCAACCGTTGTGCGCTTTAAACCAGCAACTGCTTTCATGGGGTTAAGTTCAACCGGACAATATCGGGTACAACTGCCGTGACTATGGCAATTGTAACAACCACCTTCGGCTGCCACGGCACGCAGCACTGCGGACCTGTCATCGTGCTTTTCATCATTCACCAGTGTCCACGCACGCTGTAGCGAAGCCGGCCCAAGGTATTGCGGATTTGCAGCAACCGTGTCGCATGCGGCGTAGCAAACAGCACAATTGATACACTCGATACCTTCGCTGGCTATCATGCGCTCTTTCGACGCCGGGTCGACGGGTACCATCCCATCATTGCGAGAACGGCTTGCTCGATGCGTTCCACCGGCCTTCGTCCATTTATCAAAGAACGGATCCATGTCAGTTGTCAGGTCTTTGATGACAGGAAGATTTCGCAACGGGCCGATCTCAAGTGATGAGCTTTGCGTTACACGATTAACATGCGTGCGGCAGGTCCAGCGCGGCTCACCATTAACTGTCATCGCACACGAACCACACATACCCACGCGACAGGCAAACCGGTAGGATAAGGTGTCGTCAATCTTCTGCTGTATCCATGTAACAACATCAAGTACAGTCTGATTCTCTTGCACAGGCACCTGGTAATCACGAAACTGACCACCCGACGCATCGCCACGCCAGACACTTACATTGAGTGTTTCGGTGTTCGAATCGGTCACAGAGCTTTACCTGACACGTGTTGTGGGCTTTGGAAAACTTACGGGCATTATTTTTACGAACAATCCTGTGTTCCAGGTTTAATTTTCAAGTTTAATTTCAAGGGTAAATATCTGACTACAGAAGCAGTCTGTGATATCCAGTATCATAACAAATCACCTACATCACGGTCGGTTAGATGCAAATTAGCGTGATGCTGCGCAGAAACGGGAATTCCACAGGAGAAAACAAGAAATGGCTACACCTGGAACAATCGGTTTTGTTGGTCTCGGGCAGATGGGTCAGCCAATGGCATCACTTATCGCAAAAGGCGATACACCGACGGTTGGGTTTGATTTGATAAAAGACCGGACTCCTCATGGTGTCAAAGGTGCTGAATCACTACAGGACCTGGTTGTTCAAGCTGACTCGATATTTCTGTCCCTACCTGACGGTAACGCGGTCAACACAGTTGTTAAACACATTGCAGCTATGAATGACCAGAAAGGTAAGACAATCATTGACCTATCCACCATTGGACCGGAATCGGCAATGGAAAATGCTACGCTTCTACAAGCAGAAGATATTACTTATATAGACGCCCCGGTAAGCGGTGGTCGCCGGGGAGCTCTGAATGGGTCGATCACAATCATGTGGGCAGGAGCAAAGTCTGAACTCGATCGCCACAATCACATCCTTGAACTCTTTTCAGCAAACACATTTCACGTTGGCGACTCGCCCGGTCAGGGTCAGGCAGTAAAACTGCTCAACAACTTTTTATCTGCCACAGCTATGGCTGCATCTTCCGAGGCAATCCTGTTCGGACTCAGCCACGGGGTTGAGATGAAAACCATTCTGGATGTCGTCAATGTATCAACAGGTAACAACACGGCAATTGCAGATAAATTTCCCAACCGCATACTGACTGGCACTTATGACGCAGGATTTTATACGGAACTTCTAAATAAAGATGTACAACTCTTTCGCAGGTTCGTTAAAGAAGCTGGTACACCGAACCAAATAACCAACCAGGTAGCGCATGTCTGGCAGCATGTAGAACAAGCCCTGCCACCACAGTCGGACTTTACTCGCATTTACGAAGTCATGGAAAAAGGCATTAAATCATGAACTATAAGCGAAACAGTTCATGCAGAAGGTCTATTACAAACGTTTTATATTCGTAATTAAAGCAACAGAAATATGACTGAACAGATTCTAAAAGTCGAGCAAGTTGAAGCAATAGCATTGATCGGCTTGAACAATCCACCGGTAAACGCACTGAGCGCAGATCTTCGGGCAGCTACTTACAAGGCATTACAAATATTACGTAGTGACGACGCTATAAAAGCGATTGTGATTTACGGTGAAGGGCGTTTTTTTTCAGCCGGTGCTGATATTAAGGATTTCGGGCGTGCAACCGAAAAACCCACGCTTCCGGATTTGCTAAAGGATATCAACGACAGCAGCAAACCCATTATCGTTGCACTGCATGGCATTGCTTTTGGTGGCGGACTGGAACTCGCACTCGCTGCCCATGTACGGGTGGGTGTCAGTGGTTTACGCGCTGCCCTTCCAGAGGTCAAACTGGGCATCATCCCGGGCGCCGGTGGCACACAACGCTTGCCTCGTCTGGCAGGTATTCGTGCAGCAGTGGACATAATTTGCACGGGTAAGGAAGTTAGCGCCGAAAAAGCACTTGAGATCGGCATACTCGATAGACTGACCAACGACTCTGCCCGCGATGCTGGGATTGCTGCGGCAAACGATGTACTCACTGGGAAAATACCAGCCAACAGCACCGACGGACTGAGTATCGCGCCAGCCTCGACAGTAATCGATGCTGCACGGCAAAAGTATACCGGTGGCCTAAAAGCACCGTTACGTGCTCTTGAATCCATCGAGGCAGCCACTCGACCCATCAGCGAAGGACTTGCACTAGAACGCGAGATATTCTTGCAACTAATGCAAAGCGACGAACGGGCTGGGCTGGTACACGCATTTTTTGCTGAACGAGCTACTGCAAAAATTCCCGAACAGAATGCCGGGTTACAAGAAATTAATTCTATCGGTGTTATCGGTGGTGGCACGATGGGAGTCGGAATAGCCAGCGCATTTTCTATTGCCGGCTTTCCAGTGACGTTGATTGAGTTGCAAGACGAACAGTTAAAACGTGCGCGTACCATTATAGATTTGAATCTGTCAGGCGCTTTAAAACGAGGGAAAATGAAACAGGAGGCGTACGAAAAGACTCGTGACATTCTGCACTTCTCAACAAACCTCACCGATCTGGCCAAAACCGATTTAGTGATCGAAGCAGTTTTTGAAGATATGGATGTTAAAACCGAGTTATTCAAGCAGCTTGATAACATCTGTAAACCCGGCGCAATGCTCGCAACAAACACGTCTTATCTGGATGTCAACACGATTGCGGCGGCAACGAAACGCGCAAACGATGTGATCGGCCTGCACTTCTTTTCCCCTGCTCATATCATGCGGCTGCTGGAAGTTGTCGTAGCTGAAAAAACCTCACCTGAGTTGGTCGCAACCAGTTTTAACCTTGCACGCAAGATAGGAAAGATTCCTGTGCGAGCAGGTGTGTGTGACGGTTTTATTGGCAACCGTATTCTGTCGCGTTACCGCAAATGCTGCGAATATATGCTTCTTGACGGCGCCGAATTTGACCAGATTGATAGCGCACTTGAGAGTTTTGGATTCGCTATGGGTCCTTTTGCAGTTGCTGACCTTGCCGGACTCGATATTTCATACACCACTCGCAAACGCAAGGCAAAAACGCGGCCGGTGGAGGAACGGTATGTACGTATTGCCGACCTTGTTTATGAACAGGGATGGCATGGACGCAAAAACGGTTGCGGGTTTTACGTCTATGACGATTCAAAAATACGCGTACCTAACCCCGGTGCCCGGGATATCGTTACAAAAGAACGTGCAATGCTCGGCATAGAGCCACAGACTTTCACCGATGATGATATTGTCGCACGCTGTTTGACAACGATGATTCAGGAAGCGGCTAATGTGCTGGATGAAGGTATAGCATTACGCCCCGTAGATATTGATGCAGTGGAATTGTTCGGCTACGGCTTCCCGCGGCACCGCGGTGGACCGCTGCATATGGCTGATCAGATTGGACTTGATACGATTATCGACCGTATCCGCACGTATGCTGAAGAGGACGATTATTTCTGGAGAGTGCCCACTTTACTCAAACAGATGCTGAGTAAAAATCAAACGTTTGCTGACCTGAACATATCCCCAGAAAAGTAGCCTTGTAATAATTAGAAGCCATCTCAAAATTGATCGGGGACGCCGAGTCATGCACGCTGATTCTGCACTGTGCGCCGTTCTGCGCTTGCTCATTTACTCAGTGCAAACTGCGCTGCTTGACCGACACACGCTTAATTTTGAGATGGCTTCTAAATATCTAGTCGCATCAAACCACATCTTCGTAGCGATCGAAACCACGTAAAATAGTTTGTACATGTTGATCAATCAAGGCCCGATCATTTTCAGCAATCTCGGTAAATATCACTCGATATGTGTGTTTATCACCTTCACCCACCTCAGGTGCATCATTTACGCTGATAATCCGGCCGAGGCAGTTAATCTGTACATTAATGGGAAACAGCTGGATCGACAAACGCAAATTGCTTGTTACTTTATACAAGCGATTGTCAGCAAACGCGAGACCGCTGGCCGACAAACTAACCTTATGCGTGGGTCGCGTTTGCGGCATCTGTCTGGCAACAGATGCCACGCGCAATGCTTCTTCAAGCGAGGAGATATATTCAGCGACTTCTGGATACCGGGCTTTGACATCGCTGTAGCCCGCCAAATCATATTTATCCAGTTGCTTAACCGGATTGTTGTAAAACGATGAGGGATACTGATCAGGTGAGGATGATTCAGCAGACTCGGGTTGCAACCGGGGATTTACCTTGGTTACGATAAGTCCGACGGCATCTGTCGCTCTATCCCTTCCACGGCGCTCCGTTGCAAATCCGGTCTTTTCGATCCGTGCAGTCTGATCGGACCCAATCAAACCCTTTTTTGAATTACGTACTGTCATACAACCTTACTCCCGGGTACCACTCACAGGTGTTACAATTAGAACACGCTGATGTGGCAGGAAATCACGCAAGCAATAGGCCAGACATTACATGTGGTTTTCTGCCTTTAAACCAGTACCAGGTGCAGGTAAAAACAGCTTAACTCTATGAATGTTATAAAAAGCTTGTGCACCAACGCATGTCCCGGTAGCTCAGCTGGATAGAGCAGCCCCCTCCTAAGGGGCAGGTCGGGGGTTCGAATCCCTCCCGGGACGCCATTACCTCTTCCAATACGCCCCACTCCTTAAACTTGACGCAGTCAACCTCTTGAAAACGCGTCGTTTCCCACTTTGTGACGCTCATTTGAGTTCCAATACATTCCAATCGCTTCCTAACTGTTAAGGGAGTATTTTGGGGAGCATTCGAAAATGCAGTAACGAGTGTTCCCCAAAATGCCAAAGCATGCAGTACCACTGACAAACGTAAAGATTCGCTCTCTGAGACCCACCGACAAAGTCTCTCGCCACTTTGATGGTAAGGGCCTCTATCTAGAGCTTCATCCGAACGGTAGCCGTTACTGGAGGCACAAGTACAACTACAAGGGTAAGGAGCGCAGAAGATCGCTAGGCACCTTCCCCGAAGTATCGCTCGCCGAAGCGCGAGAGGTCCATCGACAAGATCGAGTGCTTTTGCGGAAGGGAATAGATCCAGCGGCGAAAGTAGAGAAAGCCCCAACGTTCAAAGCCATCACAGAGCGATGGTTAGACAAACACAAGCGTGGAGTACTAGCACCGAACTCGGTGGAAAACATTGAATCCAAGATCAATCTGCATCTTTCTGCTCTTGATGATCTACCAATAGACCAAGTCACAGGTAAAGTGATTCTAGAGCAGATCGACAAACTAGAGATCGCTGGAAAATACGAAACCGCCAGAAAGGTACTCCAGATCACAGGGCAAATAAGTCGATTTGCCGTTGCCTCACAAATTATCCCACATGACATCACAAGTGGTTTGCAGGGCGCGTTAAAGCAACGACCAAAAGCGAATCACCACGCAGCCATTACCGATAGAGTTGAATTTGGAGGGCTGTTATTCGACATCAGTCAGTACTCCGGAGCTTTTGAGACTGTTTCAGCCTTGGAATTAATTTCCCTAACCTTTGTTCGTCCTGGAGAGATTCGTCGAGCCGAATGGTGTGAGTTCGATCTTGAACACCGACTATGGACCATTCCAGCAGAGAAAATGAAAGCACGGCGCGAACATAAAGTCCCGCTTTCAGATCAATCACTCGAAGTTCTGCGAAAACTAATCAACCTGAATGGCAACGCTGGATATCTGTTTCCAAGTACTCGCTCGAAAACACGACCTATGTCGGAGAATACTCTGACTGTGGCACTTAGAAATATGGGTTATACGAAGACACAGGCAACCGCGCATGGCTTCCGAACCACGGCATCAACAATGCTGAACAGTAGCGGTAAATTCTCAGTCGATGCAATTGAAAGGCAACTGGCGCATAGGGAAAACAACAGCGTTCGCGATGCTTACAACCGAGCAGACTATATGGAAGAAAGGGTCAGAATGATGCAATGGTGGAGCGATGAGTGTTATGCCATGATGTTGGAGGCTTTGTGATGCAGAAAGAAGCGATAGGCATAGGGATCGATGATCTCGTCGAGTTTCTGATACCACATATCGAATCCCACAACGGCGCGGAAAGAAACAAGCATGATCAACTTAGGCTGAGAGGTTTAGACACAGAATTAGCTGAAGGGCTGTCTATGAGGGAATACCTAGAAGTATGCTTGCAAGATGCTAAGGAAAACGTTTCATTTTGGGACAGTGCTCAAGAAAACTGGGGTAAAGGTAACTCGACTGATAAGAGAAACTTAGAGTCTTTTAACAAGGTATATTTGAAACTTGCAGCACTTGAGAAACGGAGCCTAGCCATCAGGCTCTCAAGCTTTGACTGCAATGGCAACCCATCCCTACCTGACTTGGTTAACGAACCACTTGAATTCAACAAGCGCATGGGAGTCCCAGAACTCAAGAAACTTAAGCACAGCATATATATTACAAACATAGCCACCCTGTTCTGTCTTTTAGTTGAAGCTGAGTTCATTCCAGTTCCTTACCAGGATCAAACAAAGCAATTAGAAGAAGATAGGGAGACAGGAGTATTCTATTACTTTTGTCGATATGTGTATCGAAACATCTGCTCAGATGGCCTTGGCAAAAGTACTATTTTCAATTTGTCGAGAGCAGAAGCAACAAGGATAAATGAAGAAATTGCAAGTGAACGTGAGGAAAACGTTAATGATCATGAATGCCGTATTAAGTCAGCTCCATTGTCTAAAATGACTATTATGCCGCGAACGGCGATTCGTTTTGACGGCGCCGGGCATTGACGGTAGCGGCCCCTGTGTCTGTATTTCTATATTGCTAGTGCTTGGTCCCTAGTACCCTCAGATCAGAAACCCGATTGATCAAATCAAAACTGGAGAAACGCCGTTGGAAGCACACCATCTGCACCCATCTACGAATACTTCCTTATAAATCAATAACAACGCGGTTTTCCGTACTGTTTTTATATCGAAAACCGCGTTCGTTTTCGATTCTCGACCAGTCTAACGTTCCCATTCCGATCCAAACACATGGGAATCAATGTGACCAAACAAATAAGCATAAATGATCTTCCAGTGGAAGGTTATCTTCGACTAAAACAAGTGCTCCAATATATCCCGATCAGCAACAGTAGCTGGTACAGCGGGATCAAGGAA
>CALFCF010000054.1 GCA_937951345.1 uncultured Granulosicoccaceae bacterium | reverse complement strand
TTCTTAGCGTTGATTGAATTTTATCGATGCAGTACAGCCTGAATATTCGAATCGGTACAACGCCATTGAAGCGTGATATGCGTACTTTTGAGAACGTTTTATTGTTGATGATGAGTTATTCTTGGTTTTCACACAGGCTGGGGACATAGCTGTCATCGTATCTCGACTAATCCTGACATGTATAGCAAGGTCAAATCTGGGCGATCAGAACTAGTGCTAGTCATTTCCCTCTACACCAGGATTTACTTTTTTGGTTGATCTATTCTTTTTCGACTTCCGCTTCTTTTTTTCAGCCTTTGCTTCAAGCCGCTGTGCGATCTCCAGTTTCTCGTGCTCTGTTTCGTGCGGTAGTTCAAACGTCAATCTACCCATTGTCCCATCCCTGATATCCATAACAAACAACCGGGCTGCACGTTCGAAATCGACGTGCCCACCACTTTTGATTGCACCTCTTTTTCGACCAAAGGATTCGATCAACGCCACATCTGAATCGTCAGACTGATGGTCAGTGTCTGTGAGCAATTTTTGTATAGCAGAGGGGTAGTTGTTCCTCATAAAGCATGCACTGAACAGCGCAGCCTCTTCATAGTCCACTACCGTCTCGCGAATGCACCCAAGCGTTGACAGGCGCATACTGATATTCTCATGTGCAAGATCCGGCCAAAGAATACCAGGCGTATCGTAAAGTGTAAGGCCGCCGTCTATACGGATGGGTTGCTGGCGTTTCGTAACAGCTGGTTCGTTACCCGTTTTTGCAACGGTTCGCTTTGCCAGTGAATTAATCAGAGTAGATTTGCCAACGTTAGGTATACCTGTGATTAATGCGTTTACATCTTCACCAGCCTTTTTTCTTCTTTGGTTGATCGAGCTACAAAGCTGCGGTAGTTGAACGATTGTAGAGTTGTTCGTTGCTACGGCATCCAATACATGGTGATCTTCCCGGCTTAGGTACGTATGCCATTGTTTGCTTCGCGACTCATCAGCCAGATCTGACTTGTTCAGTATCCGAATAACAGGTTTGTCGCTGATAATGTCTTCAATGAGTGGGTTGCTGCTGCTAAACGGGATGCGGGCGTCCAGCACTTCGATCACCACATCGATTTTGGGTGAAAGTGCGCGCATTTCCTTTTGCGCTTTGTGCATATGTCCTGGAAACCATTGGGTCAGCATGGAATTGGAAATTGATTTGATTCAAATTGTATAGTTCTGGAAATAACATTCCAGGCTCGGATTTTGAACTTCAGTCTTCCAATTCAGCGAACTTGGCGGCCATCGTCGGATTCTTTTTTGTCAGTTTTTTAACAGATAAATCTTCCGCCTTATTATTGGCCAGACGTAAATTATTCTCTGAACCCAGTAATGCGTCTTTGGTTTTTTGAAGGTGCATTATGGTTTTATCGATTTCGTCTATAGCTGTTTTGAATTTTCGTGAAGCCAGATCGTAATTCCTGGCAAACCCGGACTTAAAGGCATCAAGCTCTGCTTCAAAGTTTGTAATATCAATGTTTTGTGATTTTACGATAGCCAGTTCATTCTTGTATTTAAGAGAATTCAGCGCGGCGTTTCGTAATAGTGTGATTATCGGTATAAAAAACTGCGGTCGAACAACGTACATTTTGGGATAGCGATGTGACACATCTACAATGCCCGAATTGTAAAGTTCGTTTTCGGGTTCCAGCAGTGACACCAGGATGGCATATTCGCATTGTTTTTCATTGCGATCCTTATCAAGTTCTTTTAAGAAATCCTCATTTTTCTTTTTGGTTGCAGTCGCATTGTTCTCGTTTTTCATTTCAAACATGATCGAGACAATTTCAATATCGTTTTCATTGCTCTCGCGGAAGATAAAATCGCCTTTACTACCAGATTTAGCGTCGTTGTCTTTTTCAAAATAGGCGTAAGGGAAGGCGGTAGCCCTGATGCGATTGAATTCTATCTCGCAATGCTGCTCCAGGGTCTCGCCGACCATTTTGGTCGACAGGCGTGCTTTCATGTCTCTGAGGCGTTCGATTGCATCGTCTCTGTCTTTGAGCTGAGTTTCGTATTTTTCCTTTGTTGCTTTTTCTTCGAGCTGCTTTTCCAGTTTGATTTTCTCAAGTTCCGAAGTGAGTTGACTGCGTTCTTTTTCAGCGGCACCTACTGCTTCAGTGACCGCATGCTTTTGTGCGGTTTCGCTGGCCGCAAGCAGAGATTTCAGTTGCTGGATCTCCGTGTCCTTTTCGGAACTTGTTAGTTGCAACATCTTTGCGTGTTCGGCTTCCTTTAGTTTGACTGCATTGTCGCTTTGTTGTTTTGCCTGCTTTAACTCACTATTTAAGTTGTCTCTTTCCTTTACCACTTCCTGGAGTGCTTCCGAAATGGCCAGTTTCCGGGCGATTTCCCCACTTTCGAGTTGAGACTTAAGATCCTGTATCTCAGCCTCTTTCTGTGCGGTGGCTTTTTGCAAGTCGCTGGTAGCTTTTTCTTTGGCTAACTCTACAGCGTTTGCCTTGTCTTTTTCTGCAAGCTCCAGTCGCTCATGCAATTGTTTTTCGAAATCACTATCTCGAACTTGCTTCAAAATATCCGCGTAGCCGGCTTCGTCAACTTTAAAAGCCTTGTTACATTGAGGGCAGATTATATCGTGCATGGGTTATTTCCCGGATAACTCGTATTGTCTGTGCGTAACGGTCAAGATGCCTGTACATTATAGGCAGACAGTACAACGCGCAAAAGGTATGTTCTACGTGCAGGGAGTATATCCGTGGTCCGGGCCACGTTTATGCGGGTATTTCGCGTGAGTATAGCCTTGTAAACGACCGAAATGTCCGGAAGTGATGTTGCGATTGCAGCGGTTTGACGTTTTTTCGCTCAGTGAACACCGCAGGGTTCAATAAGGTTTAGAATGAATCACCATGTCAACTGTCTTTGATGATACAGCTACTCAAATAGCTTTGGCACCTATGGAAGGTGTTATTGACTATCCGATGCGCCGTCTATTGACCGATCTGGGCGGGTACGACCGTTGTGTCACCGAGTTTGTCCGGGTGACCGATACGCTGCTGCCTGAACGTGTGTTTTTTCGATTGTGTCCCGAGCTAAAGGAAGGTTGCCGAACACGCTCTGGTACGCCTGTATTTATTCAGCTACTGGGCGGACAGCCAGCGCCATTGGCAGTTAATGCTGTCAGGGCTGCTGAACTGGGCGCTGCAGGTATAGATCTTAATTTTGGTTGTCCCGCTAAAACTGTCAATCGTAGTGATGGCGGCTCTGTGTTGCTCCGTGCGCCCGAGCGAGTGCAATCTATCGTCAAAGCAGTGCGTGACGCGGTAGATCCGGCGATACCGGTACATGCAAAAATGCGGCTCGGCTATGAGCACATGGATGATTTCGATGAAATAGCTGCGGGCATTGAAGCGGCTGGTGCTGACGCACTCTGTATCCATGCGCGTACCAAAGAGCAGGGCTATCGTCCTCCGGCGCACTGGCATCGTACGGCAGGATTCACTCAATCGAAACGCCGCATGCTGCTAACCATTAACGGGGAGATATGGACACCTGAATGTGCATCAATCGCATTGGCGGACAGCGGTTGTCAGCACCTTATGCTGGGTCGGGGGGCGTTGGCCTGCCCGGATCTGGCCGTCCAAATAAGGCGTGTGTTTCGCGGCGAACAGCCACAGCCTTTGCAATGGCTTGATGTACTTGATCTGGTTGAGTTGCAATTCGCGCGATCGGACAAGCGCACCGAGCGATACATCGGTAATCGTACCAAGCAGTGGCTTGCTTACCTGAAACGCCGTTATGCCGGAGCTGACCGGCTGTTCCAGCGTATAAAACGTCTGCACAGTTGTGCGGAAATTGCGCAGGCCTTTAGCGAACATCGACTGCAGGAAGAGTCAGGAGTGAACGGTTTGCCGGTAGGTCACCTATCGGCTGGCATCTCATCGGGCCGGAACAAGGTTTCTGCTGGTCTTTCAGTTACCTGATAGCCGCGGCAGCGTTTGCAGGTAATTGATCAATCCTTGTTGTCTTTCTCATCGGGAAAAAGTTCTTCCGGATAGAGCCTGCCACCGAGTATGCGCGCGAAATTTGAGTGGAAGGTCCGGCGATAGAGCACCAGGGCCAGCCAGATAGTGGCACAGATAAAAGCCCACGGGTTGATAAACCAGGCAGTTGCCGCCAGCGCGAAAAAAAAGGCATTGATACCTGTGGTGAAATGGCGTCCACCGAGAGCATGTAGCTCACCGAGTCGTTGTGCATAGTCGTTAAGCACACGTTCGTCACCACAGCTATAGGGAGTAGCACCGATCAGTATGGCGACATAGTTAAACAGCCGAATGCTCCATGCGAACTTGAAAAAAGCAAACGCAAAAGTCCCTATTAACAATAAAATTTTGAACTCCCACTGCACACGAGTGGTTGACACTGTCAATGGAAAATCCCGCAGCAGATCGATCGCCTGTTCGGAAGCACCTAATGCAGCCAACAAACCACCGACAACGATGATGCTGGTTGATGCGAAGAATCCGATACCCTGTGTTAGCGAGGCTTGCAGCAGCATGTCAAAAGCCTGATGATCACGCCGTAGCATGTTTTGCATCCAGAGATAGCGGTGCTTAGCCATTAAATGACTGATAGATCGCTCTTTCAATTTACTGCGATAGGGCAGTGTTTCGAAGCCTACCCAGACAAGTAAAAAAAATAACAGTGCAAAAATGTCGAGCGGACTGAAACCCAGTGGAATGGACATCTGTAATAGTTAAGCAGGTAAGGTCAAACAGTTCAGGTTGAGCAGTTAATGTTGAGTGATTAACTACGGGGCATACTGCTACCTATTGTTACCTATTGCAAGTCGTTGTCAATCGCTGACAATCTGTTCGTTGTCAATATCAATCCTGGGTGGTGCTGAATCTATCGCTTACAGCGACAAAGCCCGGCTATTGGACTTTTGGCTATTCGACTTTTAAATCACTCGTTGGCAGGCAGCCCAGTTTTGCATCATTGTGTGGTTTGAACGACACGTCACTACTGGCAATGATATCGATGTTTCTGGCCAGTTTGCCCAAGAAGGGTTTAAGCCATTCGCGTTGTTCCCATGTCAGACTTTGCACAAATTCCAGCGCAAAATTTCGCCACAGCTTACGATTGAACGCGAAAGTATCCGGGTGACGTTCTTCAAGTTGGCTGAAGACAGCAGCCAGATGCCCCCGTAGATCGTTTTCAAAACCGGCTTTGTTGCTATGGCGAGCGATCGAGAACAATTTCTTATTCCACGGAACGATTATTTGATAGTACTCGTCGTGCAGACTTCGTGTGTTGAACAGGGTGCGCAGCACAATGCGTTTTTGCTTGCGTGTCAGCTCGAAACCAAAATGCCCCATTCCGGATTCGGCCGTTTTTAGTCGCTCTTGCATTCGTTGTTCGCGTGTTTTTGATTCATAGCGAGCGCGGTTTTTTCGTTGTTCGCGTGCAAATCGCCTTTCAATAAAATCAATTTGGACCGGGGTGAGGCTTTTTATCAGGTCGATAGAAAAATTTGCCGGATAGCACCTTTGAGCGCGCTCGGTGGCATCTTCGATGGCATTCAACCAGTTCGTGGTGTGCTGAAGCGTTGTGTTGCCTTTTTCAGTTACTTTGCTTTGTATATCGCGTAACAATGCTGCATAAACTGGCATCTCCTGGCGTCGATGCCAGTAATGAAAGGTTTGTAAGCGCTGCTCAAAAGCTTGTTTTTGCCAGTCTTGGAATTGCCCGAGTTTATTGAACTCGTTACGTATCTGGTTATCAGCACGATTGTATAAAGCTGATAAAACGAACCGATTATTCAGACACCCGCTTATGAGTAACAGTGTCGCCAGTGTGAGTAAAATCAGCTGCGTGTTTCGCGAGATTTTTCGACTGAATCTCATAGTTGATGCGGCGTGATTTTTACCAGGCTCAGATTGGGAGCGATCACTTAATGCTACTTTTAAACCAGCAGTTCGCCGGAAGTTGCATTAGCTTCTGCAGGCGTTGTTAATAGCGTTAGTTAATGGTGCTTGTTAGTGAATGGTGCTATCAACCGAGCAACATTGTCATATTCGAACGGCTACTAGCAATGTGCTGCAGGAGATAGACCCTTTCGCAAATGAAGCCTGAGAAAACAAAACCTAAAAAGCGCTTCGTACTCCGGCTGTAATGCGACCTACCTGTAATGCGTCGTAACTACGGTATTGGATTCTCAAATACTGTACCAGTTCCTTCGGGGTTGAATCCAGCAGCTGTAAAACTCTGCAACGAAATTTGATACATGCGTTCAAGTGCTGCTTTCGCATGATGCTACTGCGTTTATGAGTTCAATGAACAGCAGACTGGCATCATGCTTGATGTCATTCCGGTAACCCTTTTCCGGCGATCGCGCAACTGCTGATCCTCGCAGTACCGGTATTTCAAAGAAGAACCTTATGAGCTCAGGCACTCAAGACAATAATCGTGTGTACGCGTCAATTGCCGCTGAGGCTCAGCGTCATACCGAGCGCGCAGTCAGTAACGAGCTGGAAGAATACCTGCTTTACCTCAGATCCCCGCTGAGGATGATTTGGATCAATCTGGTTGCCGGTATTTTCCGTGGCCTGGGTGCGGTCATCGGCGCTTCCGTTGTGGTTGCTGTGCTTTTATGGCTACTTTCACTGACACTGTCGTTTCCGCTCGTCGGTCAATACATGCGAGGGTTGCATGATCAATTCTCGGAGTTTATTGAAGAAGCTCGATACACAGACGACTTTGAACGCATTGAAGGTCTGCTGCGCGACATTGCACAGAGCATGGAAGCGCCCTAGTCCTGCGCTATTCATGAAGGTTTCGCCACTAGAGTCTGGCTACCTAAGCAGGTCGCACGATTGAGCGAAATTCGTAGAAATCTACGGGTTGAGCTCAATCGAGTGAGCTGCGACGGCAGACGGGCACTGGTGGTGAATAGAAAACAGTGTCCGAACACCCGCAGCGACGCTGAAACTGCTTATCTAACTGGAAATGGCTTAGTTTTCAGTGTCACTGTTTTCGCCTTCGTGAATAGAGCAGGCTAGTAGCATCGGTACCCGCTGACCGTCTGTTCGCTGGTAATATGCGCACATGACAATCAGCCTTGCCAAACGCCCCGATTTCAACCTGCCGAACTTTGCCCGTGTCGCATGGATGGGCGAATCTGTCGAGGTCGACAGTGCAGCTTTATCCGTCATCCGGCAGTCGCGAGAGCGTTTTTTACAACTGCTTGATGATCGTCCAGATTTGCATATCTATGGCGTGACAAGTGGCTACGGGCAAAACGCCAGTGTCCGGTTGGAAGGTGAGGCCAGGGTCGAACATGCGGCACGCCCGCCGTTTCAATCGATGGCCGGATTCGGGCCGGAGCTACCTGAGCGTATCAAGCGTGGCATTGTATTCTGTCGACTAACCAATTTCATAGAAGGACATGCCGGTGTCTCTGCCGAGTTGGTCGAACAGGTTGCGCAGATGTTGGACGAGCCATTACCACGCGTACCAGCCTGTGGTAATACAAGTGCCGGTGAAATTATTCCGTTGTCCCATTTATTTGTTCCGATGACACAGGGACATGATTTACGCGAGAAGGAAACGATCGCCCTTATTAACGGAAGCCCCTGTGCGACTGCGTTGATGGCGGATGTAGTTTTATCGAGTGAGCGCAGAATTGACTTGCTGCTTGATGTGTTTGCGCTTTCGATCGAGGCAATGAATGCCCCCTTGTCAGCCTATGATGAAGCGCTTGATGATCTCTACGGGGACAATTGCATCGCTTGGGTGTTGCAGCAAATCAGGCAACGTATTGACACTAACCGAACCGAACGTCGTTTTTATCAGGCACCGGTTAGCTGGCGCATTCTGCCTCAGATGATCGGTCAGATGGTGCGGGTCCATCAACAGCTGGTTGACGCTGCCGCTACTGCCCTGTCGGCAATTACGGATAACCCTGTCATCGTCGAAGCACACGAGGCGGGTCAAGATCTACGCGTTTTGTCGAATGGTGGTTTCCATAACGCCAACGCCTGCGCTGCAATTGATGCTGTAACTGGCAGCTATGCAGATCTGGCGACTCTAGCTGACAGGCATGTCAGCAAGCTGTTTGATGGCAATGTATCGCAATTGCCTCCGCAATTGAAGGACGGTGCTGACGGCGGTTATATCGGATGTATTGGTTTTGTTGCTGCAGACTACGCGGAGACTGCGCGCACTGCTGCAACTCGAACGGCAGTTGTCGGCAGCGAAGGTGGTGGTTTTGGTCAGAACGATGTCTTGATACCGATTTTTCAGGCTTGGGAGAAAAGTCTGCGTGCCGGTGAATCACTGGATGCTTGTTTGGCGATTCTTGCAACTACTTGCAGTCAGGCATTTCATGTTACAGAAAAAAATTATTGCCCTGAGGCATTGCAACCGTTGCTCGACGATGTGCGTTTTTATGTGCCGCCAGTTGTCACTTTTCGTGCCGTCGGTTGGTCGATCGGCGATCTGGCGAAAAAATTTACACAGCGTGTTTATAAAGACTGTCAAACAGATCAAAACAACACGCAACCAATCAATTAGCAGATTCCTCCCTGCAGAAATCCACTCAATGCGTCGTTATGAAAATTGAACACGGTAAAGTCGTTAGCTTCGAATATGTACTCCATGAACAGAGTAATGCTGAATCTACAGATAATGGTGAGGAAATTGAGCGCTCGGAAGCTGATTCTCCAGTAAGTTATTTGCACGGTTTTCCGGGACTACTACACGCATTGCAGGAAGGTATGGCTGGACTTGAAGCGGGAGCAGAACATACGGTGGACATACCACCCGAACGTGCTTACGGTATTAGAAAAGAAAATTCAATTCATCGCATTCCCATTAAGCATGTCGTTGGTACACCCGGTAAACAGAAATTACGTACTGGGCAAGTGATACGCGTAAATACACCGGATGGTGAGCGCGATGCGACGGTTGTCAAGGCAGGTAAGTTTAATGTTGATATTGATACCAATCATCCGTTAGCAGGCAAACATCTGCGGTTCGTTGTAAAGGTGCTTGATGTACGTGACGCGTCTGAAGTGGAGCTGGCGCACGGCCATGTTCACGGCCCGGGTGGGCATGACCATGATCACGCCTAGCCTTTCTGGTTTGTTGGAACTGACCCTTACCTACGAATGACCGGTGCCGGCGTCAGTTAGTTGTCAGGAAATACAGACGCAGCGACGGTTGCAGCGTCGACTGAACACACCCTGAACGCTGAATACCGTCTGAATCGGCCTTGTCACTTTGACATGATCACCGTCCGGATTGCATTTATCCGTGTTTTTACCGTATTAACGTATGTTTGCAGTGCGAATGTAACGTTGTTTGACGCTTGAGGTACCGACTTCCCCCGGCACTTTCTGCCGATTCCGTGTTCATTGGATATAATGAAGGTCATACAGCAGGAGGAGTTACCGTGAGAGTATTTGTCACAAGTCTTTTAGTTACCGTTGCATTGATCAGTGGGTGTGTCACTAATCCGGTGACGGGCAAACGCGAAGTGCGCCTTGTCGGTGAGGCCTGGGAGCTTGACGTTGGCAAACAACAGTATGCGCCATTGCGTCAGATGCAGGGTGGTGATTATGTTGTTGATCCGGGCGTTGAACGGTATGTGCAACAGGTTGGCAATCGACTGGCTGCCGTTTCAGATAGAAAGCTGCCATACGAATTTCATGTCATTAACGACAGCACGCCCAATGCCTGGGCGTTGCCTGGCGGTAAAATTTCAATCAATCGCGGGTTATTGACTGAACTTAAAAACGAAGCTGAGCTTGCAGCAGTACTTGGTCATGAAATTGTGCACGCCGCCGCTGGACATGGAGCGCAAGGCGTCACACGGGGTGCCGGTTTGCAAATTGGGATGGCCGCCGTACTGATTGGTACACAAGGCAAAGTCGATCCGAATATTGCGCAGCTCGGTGCCGGTGTAGGAGCACAGCTTATCAACAGCAAGTACGGTCGTGATGCTGAGCGTGAATCTGATCAGTTCGGCATGAAATACATGGCCGAGGTTGGTTATGATCCACGAGGTGCCGTGACTCTTCAGCAGGCGTTTGTTCGTTTGTCACAGGGGCGACAACAGGATCGATTCAGTCAGTTGTTTGCAAGTCACCCGGCGTCGACTGAGCGTGTGCAAAACAATTTGAGAATGGCGGCAAAGTTACCCAAAGGTGGTGAACTGGGTCGTGAGCGCTATCAGCGGGCAATGGCCAAGATGTTCAAATCGCGCGCAGCTTACGATAAATATGACGAAGCCAGAAAAGCCTACAGCGATGGCAACACGGGCAAAGCTACCAGTTTGGTAAGGGAAGCAATTCGTATCGAACCCAATGAAGGACATTTTCATTCTTTTCTGGGTGATGTGGCGCGGGTTGATAAAAAGTATGATGCGGCTCAACGCCACTACGACAGAGCTATCACGTTAAACAGCAAGTTTTTTTATTACTATCTGGGTCGCGGAAAACTCAACCAGGCGCGTGGTCGCATGAACGATGCGCGACGTGATTTAAACCTCAGTATGCGGCTCTTGCCAACTGATGATGCTCAGCTCGCACTCGGCAATATCGCCAGGGCACGGAATGATTTAACCTCTGCGCGAAAGCATTTCCAGGCAGTCGCAGCAAGTGGTGGTGCGGCAGGCGATCAAGCCATGGCCGAACTGCTGGAATTCGACCTGGCAGAGAATCCTGCCGGCTATGTCAAAGCTGTTACTGGTTTACAGAACGGTGAATTAGTTGTTCAGGTGCAGAATCCGACACCGCGGGCTATCACTGGTGTGCAAGTTCAGTTGCTTGATCCGACCACCGGGCGTCGCACAACACGATCACTGAGTGGCTCGGTCGGCTCTAAACAGTCACGCATACTGAGAACCGGTATACGACTACCAGCTGAACGTGCCCGACAGATACGTCCGACTGTCGTGCGCGCCGTACTCGCACAACGAACCTAGCCAGCGTATCTTTCAGCTTCTTCTTGTAGTTGAGTCACTGCTTCTGAATCGCTTCTTTGTTGGGTCGTCATGTCAATTACCCATTGTACTGGACGTTGTACTGAAAAATGTTTGTTATTGAACGCATTACTGGGTTGACGTATTTAATGTACAGATCAGTGGGTAGATTGTCGCAACTACTATTAATAGCTGTTGCGCTTGTGTTCAACGTATCCACGGCAAGTGCGCAATCGTTTAATATTCTCGAAGACCGCGACACGTTAACTGACTTTCTCGGAACTGCATTGGCCTGCCGGCTAAGTGAAGAGCTGACCGTCGATCCCTCGCGTGCACCGCTATTCAATGCTACCGACGATGGCTGCATTGCTACTGATGCATTGAGCGCTGACGAAGATAACTTTCGTTATACCGATTCTGAATGCACCAACGCAGTTGTTGTATCTCAACAATTGCAACAGGATTTTTGTGTGCTAGCACTTGATCCTCTGCAGCTCGGTGTGGGGGTGGGTCTGCCGACACTGCCACACAATGAATGGACACAAACACCGGGTCCCCGTTTCGACGTCGGTGCTGCGAGTCTTGAGGGCCTTAATACTCCTTACGTGCAGCGCGTTACTTACAAGCAGGTTTTTACTGATAGCGGTGTTTGTGATCTGGAAATGCGCATCTACAAGAATGATCTGACCACCAGTAACTTGAAATCGATGGTTGCGTTACATGGTGGTAGTTGGCGCGCACGCGGATTCGGTTTCTTTGGTCTTGAGATGACGATACCGCAGTTTACCGCACAGGACTATGTAGTGTTTGCACCGTTCTACCGTTTGATCGATACAAGAGAAGGGCCGCCTGCCTGTCATGGTGCGACGATCGGTCAGGTGCGTGAGGATGCGGCTGATGCATTGCAATGGGTTGTGGAAAATGCTGCAAGCTACGGCGCTAATGATTTTCCAACAGTTTTCGGACAATCTGCAGGTGCGCATTTGTCGACTTCGCTGATCGCGGATTTTCCTGATCAGGTGGCTAACGCTGTTTTGTTCTATCCGCCAACTGACTTTACAGAGTTCGGTTTGCGGATACTCGATGGTACTTACACCAATGAGCAAGGTTTGGGCATCTTGCGTGCGTTGCTTGCAGTTGAGCCTTCAGAAATTGATATATCGGCTACACCCATCCCTGAAAATACATTTCCGGCACAGATTCTACCGAATAGGAATTCAGTGCCACCGGTGTTCATGCTGCATGGGCTTGCTGATGAGTTAGTTGAAGCGACGCAATCTACATTGCTTTGTGGTGCGTTATCTGGCGATGTAAACGCCATACCCAATCGTGATTTCTGGTTACAGGAACCGGAACTGCGCCATGTCATTGAGTGTGATGATCGTGGTAGCCAATTGCATTTGATCCGCGAGGGTGACCATGCGCTGGATGTGTGCTTCTCGAATAACATCCTGTTGCAGGATTTGTGTCTGTCCGGTTCACAAACCAGTAGACAGTTGGTTGCCGATTCGATCGACAGTGCAACGAGCTGGGCAGCGACGGTCGCTGAAGCGCGACAGATCGAAAGGGATACCATGACGACAGACCAGCCTGTTGATGCGAACAGCGCGACTGACTCAGCACAACGCTCAGGTGGTTCGGGAGCAATAACGCTGCTTATGATAGTGCTTGTGCTATGTCTGGCTTCGTGCGATCGAAGGGGATCTGTCAGGCAACGAGTTCGTGGAGTGTGATCGCGAGGGAAGTCACAGCGCAATAATCGATATTCTATTGCTTTGCTTTGCGTTGTTTAAGTCATCGGTGAATTGAGTAATTGATTTAATTCAACCAGACTTGTTACGCAAACATCTGTCAATTCCGGCCAACTGAATGCACCGGTCACATCCATATGCACCGTGGTTGTATTTGCTTCATGACCAGCCTGTAGATCAAATAGATAATCTCCGGTCATCACAACTTTCTCAGGCTTGACCTGCCAGCGTTGCATCAGCAGATCAACGCCGTCAGGTGCAGGTTTCGGTGCGCAACAATCACGTGAAACGATCGCTTCTTCGGTAAAGTAATGATCCAACTGCGCGGCTTTCAATGTGGCCTTGGCAATCTCGTGTCCGTTGCGTGTCAGTATGCCTAGCGTACAACCGCGAACTTTGAGGTTATCCAGCAAATCGATAGCACCGGGTTGTTGGGTCGCGGCTGCTGCAATCTGGAACTCAAGTTCGTCGAGCTGCTGATGCACTGCTTGTGCATCTTTTTCAGGTAGTTGAGCAATTGCTTCCAGAATCGGCTGCCCGGCAGGCAAACCCAGTGTTTTGCGGATAGCGTCAAAGTCGTGCACTGCGAGTGTCAGCGTACCATCCATATCAAAAATCCAGTGGGTACGATCGATCAGATTCTGCGCTTCGCCGGGTTGAGTAGATTTACTATTAGTCACGTCTTTTTTTCTGGTTGAGGAGGAAAATTTAACCCTCGTACAAAGTCCACCAAGTCTGGAGTGTTCAAGCCTTCATCACTGTTTGCTGCCCGAACTGACTGCAGTGCTTAGATCGCTAATACGGGATTGGGCCGGATATAAAGTGACACTACACTAGCCATTCAAACTATGTAAATTCGTGCACACCAAGCCCCTGCGCGGTAAAGGCTGTAAATGTAAAGGAACCTCTGATTTATTGCCTGCGTTGCCAGGGCTGCGTTGAAATTCGGCTCAAAATGCTCATGTATTCGCCTATACACTCCGCTTTTTCGCCAAATTTCGCCTTGCCCTGCCTGCCTCGCCTAATAAATCAGAGGTTCCCAAACATAGCGTTATTTATTCGTGACACGTTATACACAAGAGCGCGGCTTTAACAAATCGACACGTCGCTGTATAGATTATCGAGCTACACTGCTATTTCTTGTTGCAAGGTG
>CALFCF010000053.1 GCA_937951345.1 uncultured Granulosicoccaceae bacterium | reverse complement strand
AACACTTCTGAGTGCGGACTCATTGTTACGATTTTTACCTGAGCCGGGCTTCAGCGGCACCCCGGGTGATCTTCGGCTGCATGCTGTCGACTCAACCTATATGGAGCTCGATTTCGTTCACTTTGGAGCCCCCTTCTCGTTCCCGAACTTTGCGATAACTGGTGATATCGGTAACAACACGATTAATTCGTTCAGCGACAGCAATGTCTTTCTTAGAACAACCATCGATCCGTTAAATTCACCTCCATCGGCAATGCCTGACACCTTCACACTACAAGAAGGCGCTCTCTTCAATGGTGATCTGGCCAACAATGACAGTGATGCTGAAGGCGACACGTTAACCGCTAGCCTGGTGAACGCACCCAGCAACGGCACTGTTACATTGCAACCGGATGGCACCTTTACCTATCAGCACGACGGCTCGGAAACCACTGTCGATTCATTCATCTATCGACAAACCGATCCGTCTAACAGTTTTAGTGACGCCGTTGTTAACATTACCATTACACCCGTTAACGATGCGCCCACAGTGCTGCCCGACGGTTTTACTTTGCAAGAAGGCGGTGTCTTCAACGGTGATCTGGCCAACAACGACAGTGATGCTGATGGCGATACGTTAACCGCTAGCCTGGTTAATGCACCTAGCAACGGCACTGTCACATTACAACCGGATGGCACCTTTACCTATCAGCACGATGGCTCGGAAACCACTGTCGATTCATTCGTCTATCGACAAACGGATCCGTCTGGTAGTTTTAATGACGCACTCGTCAGTATTTCCGTTGCGCCAGTGAATGACATACCTGTTGCACTGCCGGACGGGTTTACTTTGCTAGAAGGTGGTGTCTTTGCCGGTGATCTGGCCAACAATGACAGTGATGCCGATGGCGACATATTGATCGCCAGCCTGGTTAATGCGCCCAGCAACGGCACCGTCACATTACAACCGGACGGCACCTTTACCTATCAGCACAACGGCAGTGAAACCACAACTGATTCTTTCGTTTACCGCCAGACAGATATTTTCGGTGCGGTCAGCGACGCAACCGTGGCTATTTCAATAACACCCGTCAACGATCTACCTACAGTCAACAATGATAGTTTTTCATTGTTCGAAGGGGCAGCCGTTTCGGGAGATGTCAGCCTCAACGATAGCGACGCCGATGGTAATCTGTTGAATTATACGCTACTAACTGATGTTGCAAACGGATTGCTAACTCTGAACAGCGACGGCACATTTAGCTACGATCACGATGGTAGCGACACGATATTCGATACGTTCAGTTATGCGGCAAACGATCCATCCGGTGGAAGTAACACAGGCATTGTCACGCTGAACATACAACCCGTGAACGATGCACCGAATGTTCAACTGATCAACACAGTGACACAGATTCCTGAGAACCAGATTATCTCTGCACCATTTGAGGTTGCAGAGATTCTGATTGCCGATGACTCGCAAGGTACAAACACTCTGTCACTAATCGGGGCGGATGCCGCGCTGTTTGAAATTAACAATAACGCCCTGTTCCTCAGACCCGGGGTGACTCTTGACAGCAACCTAGTGTCTCAATTAAATGTTGCTGTAACGATCGAAGACACATCGTTGAATCTTGGCGTAAGCGGTTCCGACTCGTTGGTAATTGATGTACTTGGCATCAATGATCCACCAACAATTAATCTGACGAACACTGTTAACAGCTTACCCGAAAATATTGATACATCCACCCAAATCGTTATAGCGGACATTGTCGTAACCGACGATGCGCTCGGCTCAGGGAGTGTTACGCTGTCCGGGGATGATGCTGCACTGTTCAATATTGCGGGCAATCAACTGGTACTGGCTACGGATGTTGCACTGGACTTCGAAACGCAGCAACGATTGGATGTTCAGCTGAATATAGATGATCCAACTGTGGGCACAACGCCCGACGACACCGCACAGCACTCTGTAATAATCACCAATATAGTCGAAGCACCAGCTTTGGTCGCCGTCGAGCAACCGCCTCTGCAGTATACCGAAGGCCAGCTTCCAATTAGTCTCACTGACACATTACTCGCACTTGCACCCGAGTCGGGTCAGCTAAGTTCAGCAATAGTATCTTTCAGTCAGGGATTTAGTGCTGGAGAGGATTTTCTGGTAATGAGTAATGCGATACGGGAACAGGCAATCGCACAGAATTTGATCATCTCATCTGATAACAGCACCGGCACTATCAATATTAGCGGTACTGCTTCTGTTGCCGATTACACCGAGATACTAAGATCCATCGCCTATTTGAATAACAGTGAGAATCCGTCTGAAATCAATCGGGAAATAACATTCACAGTCTTTGACGGCAATCTAACTTCAAACGTTGTTAGCCGCGAGATACATGTAATTGCCGTCAATGATGAACCGGATATCCTGAATCAAGCGAACATAAATTTGACATTTGCCAGTGAAGTTGTACTCGATAGTACGATTCTACTGTCACTCGACAACGACCATAACGCGCCGGATATTGTGTATCAGATAGTCGAACCAGTGCCGGGAATCAGTCTCTCAATAAACGACATGTCCGTCCAACAATTCACCCAGGATGATATAAATAATGGACGCGTCACCTTGACGCACGATGGCACTCTGACCACGGGCGGCGAGCTTGTCCTGCTGATTGATGATGGCGTCAGCATAGGCCAGACAGCAACACTGGATTTACTGATCGAACCAACAACTGCTGCCGCTCTACCAGTGACTAATACAATAGATGCGCCCGGGTTATCAGTTACACCTACTGCGATAGAATCTGTTATTGAGGCAGAGGATCTTACTGTATCTATCGATGAAACCTCAGTGGCCATCGACGTAGCAGAGGCGCTAAATCAAACAGAGGAGTTACTGGAGACAGAATCGGAGAATGAAACCGCTGCAACCGAAATTGCAACGACAAGCATCTTTACAGATAATCAACAAACTGAAATCGACAGGACCGACGCTTTCCTGGCAGAGCTGCGAATCCCTGATCTACCTTTTGCTATTACGGTTTCACAACAAGCCAGTGAGATTGATGATTTGACACTACAAATGCTAGAAACAGCTGATATCGGTAATGCTCAGAGTAACTATCGTGATCAAATTTTCACAACTTTTCTGGAACTCAACCCAATCGAGATAGATTTTGATACACAAAGATGGATTGAATTGCAAATTGAAAACGGTGGCTTTCAAAGCAGTATTGATTCAATAGAACAAAACTTTAATCGACTGGCTGATACGCTTGAACAGGAAGGGACGTCTTCCGAGGTTGTCATAGGTACATCCTTGGGACTTACTACCGGCTTTCTTATATGGCTGCTTAGAGGTGGCACCCTTCTGGCCAGTTTACTGTCAGTTACACCATATTGGAAACAACTTGATCCTCTACCTATAGTGTCAAGCAGCCAAAGCGACGACGACACTGTTGCAAAAGATGACAGCATCGATTATCTATTCTACAAAACGGATACAGCAAATTGATCGGTAGGGTTGCGATGCGCACCAGGCGGGAAAATGTTTTCAATATGACCGGATGTAAATCGGTAGTGACAATTCTCAGCGTTTTATTTGCCGTGTGTTAATTAATCCGCGAGGATTATCCGAGCGCAAAAAATTGATGACCGGATACCATTGGAGCTGCTACCAATCCGGGATTACTCGTTAGCAAAGCACATAAACGTGCGACAAGATATTGAAACAAGCGATTACCCGTCGAAAGTTCTGTGCCCCACTCTAACGACCACTCATGTCGCCGCCATACACTGGTAAGTTGAAAACCGGTAGGCGTATCCCCATTGAATTAAGCAAACACTTACTCGAATGAACTTCGACAATTAGCGCTGATTAGCGATCGGTAAAGCAAACGGAAATACAGAAGAAAACAGTACCAGGAATTGGCTGTAAAGGCCGTAAAACAATTGCACGGGGTCGGACAAACGCAGGATACATTCAATGAAAAGTATCTATTGGTGTACAAACAATTGATACGCGAGGCGTTTGAAAAGATTGGTAGGCGCGAGTGGATTCGAACCACCGACCCCCACCATGTCAAGGTGATGCTCTAACCAACTGAGCTACGCGCCTAGGGTACTACTTCGAAGACGCACAGTGTATTTCAAGCCATCCTGAGGGTCAAATAGTTCTGTCAGAAAGGTATTTCTGTACGTTGGTAGATTACCCGGATTCGGATAATGCACGAACACTGCTACATAACTAACTCAGAATCGCGATGTACTGCCTGCCAACCAAACCAGAAAGCACGATGCGCCGGCAGCCGATCTATCCTGACGCCACTCGATTGCGCAACCAACGATTCTTCCTGCAGCAGCCACGATACGCCTGATGTATCAGTCAGACGACTGTCTCCATCGTAAGTATCAAATTCAATCTGCCCAGCGTCATAAACTCTACTGGCACCACTGCGGTCTGTCAGGACAACAACCTTGCGACCGGCCAGTTCATAATGGAAAAGTGGGTTGCGGTTTAGAAATTCAATGTGAATCGCTGCAGTTTTATCTGAAATCTCAGGAAACTGCAGTGCCAGTATTTCTGCCTTGTTGGCTAGCCTGCGGTCGATCTCAGGGATCGTGAACATCAGTTCATCAGTCGCAAAGTACTCAGCATAAGCCACACCCTCGCCATAATCTCTTTGATATCCGGTTTCCAGCGACAGTACCTGAGTCTCAGGGTGCCGGCGACGCCACTCCCCCCAGGTCGTGGTAACAACAAAGCTTCGATCCAGCTGTATACCCTGCCCCACTAATGGACCGACAACCGGCTCACCCAGTGTGGTGCTCCATAAAGACTGCGTGGCTTTGTCGTACATCAGCTTATTCGATCGATACAGAAAACCGCTGGTACCTAACTGGTGGTGTTCACCATTAAAGTCAGTGCCGTAGAGAATAAGTGCACCACACAATGTACAGTAAACACCTGCATATTCGCGCCCGCCGATAACATCGATAAACATTTCATGCCAGGCCAGAATTCGTTTCGGATAGGCACGTGCATCGCCGTTGTAGGCAAGACCAAAGACTACATCATCGTCATTTAAATAGTCGGCCTGCTCTGCATTGAGCATCGTCGGATAACGTAGCGGTGGTATACCATCCTGCCGCACCCCGCCCCAGCGCACTTCATCAAGACGAATCGAAGTTGCTCGGTTGGCTTCAAAATAGGGTGTAAACCGACGATCAATCGTTCGGTACAATCTTTTTTTAAATTCGGAATAGTAGGGGTGAGTCGATTCAGGTTGTCGCCACCACCATTGATACCATGCATCGATATCTTCACCGTATTGCTGCCCAGTAGACTGTTGCAATAGTTCCACCAAGGCAGTTGTTGTCGCCGGTTCGTAAGAGAAATGCAGGACTTCCAGAGCCATAGGTACAAATGAGCTATCCCAGGAGGCAGTGAGAATTTGTTTCAGCTGCATGACCCTGTGGGCATCAGCGCTTAGCATTTCGATAAATGTACCCGGAACCAGATCGCCAGCGAGTCCGTCGATAGCAACAACTTCACGTCCCGAAGTATCATCGCCGACAGTTAACCCATCAACAGCGGCAGCTGCCGCAAAAACCAGGGCAACAGCTACGAACAACGTGATAACGAATGCAACAGCACCTGCGAAACGTAAACGCAAAGTATCAACTGAAAAGGGTTTGACTACGCGGACTGGCATTTCTCAATGAGCTATACACGTGAAGGAATACAAGGGTTTAACAGTAGACTTGATGCCTGAAAAGCAGGTAAGTTCCCACGTTCGCCTGTCGAGCTTGGACGGTTGTTGGAAATATCAGGGAATAGTCGACAGATTCTTATTTATGACGCCCACGAAGGGTAGCTATCAGCCAACGTATCAATATACTGTGCAACCGCCATCCGGTTATCACGGTCGCAAAACCGGGAGATCACCGCAGCCCGCTCTGATTATTGCTTGAGACGTTCGGTGGAAGAAGTTCGGTTGAAACCCAGAAACCTGTTACGTTGGAAGCTGTTACGGTTGTGACAAAACCCTTTAACGATAAAAGCAAATGGCGAATGTTGACAATCGCGTCAATTGCAGTGATTTGTGCGCTGACCAGCTGGTTTGCTGCGACGGCTGTACTCGATGGTCTTGCGGATGCCATCGGTATCACGGTTCAACAAGGAGCCTGGCTGACCAATGCAGTGCAACTCGGGTTCGTCGCTGGTGCCTTGACCGCTAGCGTTATCTCGTTGACCGATTCCGTATCGCTGGTACGGGTTCTGACTGTCTCGTCGTTACTCGCGGCCTTATCAACGGCTGTTTTGCTAATGGAGCCTCCTTTGTCTGTCGCATTGGCAGCTCGATTTACTACCGGAATCGCGCTTGCCGGTGTATACCCGTCTGCGATGAAAATGATCGCTAGCTGGTTTATTCGCGGACGCGGGTTGGCATTGGGCATTATGGTCGGTGCGATTACATTGGGTTCGGCAATGCCGCACTTTTTCAGGGCTCTGGGTAGTGGCACATCTTGGCAACTCGTGATCAGTCTGTCGTCAATCGCGTGTCTGTTTGCAGCTGTGGTGTTTGCGACACTGATTCAAGAAGGGCCACATACCCCTGCGCGAGGTAAATTCAATCCAAAACAGCTCGGCAAAGTACTGCGTGATAAACCTGTCATGCTGGCAAACCTGGGTTACTTTGGACATATGTGGGAATTGTACGCAATGTGGGGCTGGATTCTCGCTTATGCCAGCGCGGCACATGCAGCCGGCCAGTCGTTAACCAATCCATCGATACTCGCCTTTTTAGTGGTCGCTGCAGGTGCACCGGGTTGCCTACTCGGGGGTTATCTGTCCGATCGCATCGGTCGATGTCTGACCACTTCACTGATGATGGCGGTTTCCGGAGCATGCGCGTTGTTGATTGGTCTGCTGTTTAATGGTCCGACCGGGCTGTTTGTAATGGTGGCATTGCTTTGGGGTTTCACTGTAGTTGCAGATTCTGCACAGTTTTCTGCTGCTGTTTCAGAATTGTCTCCCGGCGATTTTGTCGGCTCGTCGCTGGCTTTCCAAATGGCAGTAGGCTTCGCCATAACTGTATTCACAATATGGCTGGTGCCGGTCGTTGCCAATCAGGCCGGTAGTTGGCGCTGGGCCTTTCTAATTCTGGTACCGGGGCCAATAGTCGGTATCATAGCTATGATGAAACTTCGTGCACTGCCAGCGTCTGCAAAACTCGCAGGTGGTCGTCGTTGAGTGGAAGCTGAAATTACTGCATGAATCTTCAACAACACATTAAGCGGGTCGGTTTGCTAAAAAGGTCAGAAGGATCGCCGGAACGACTGTTGATGATAATGGCCGCGGCCGTGCCGTTGTCTTTCGCCACATGGATGGTGTTGCTCGACAACTTTGCCATTCATCAGGCAGCTTTCACCGGTCGTGAAATCGGCATTCTGCAATCGTTGCGTGAGATACCGGGATTTCTAGCTTTTGCTGTTGTGTTCCTGCTCATGATTATTCGGGAACAACGATTGGCTGTGGTGTCATTGCTAGTACTGGGTGTTGGCACCGCAATTACCGGGTTTTTCCCCTATGCAATGGGTTTATACATTTGCACTGTGTTGATGTCGATGGGTTTCCACTACTACGAAACACTGCAAACTTCTCTAACCCTTCAATGGATTGAAAAAGACAGAACAGCTGCCACGCTCGGAAAGTTAATCGCCGTGGGTTCTTTTAGCGGCCTGCTTGCCTATGGATTTGTGCTTCTTGCGTCGCGACAGCTGCAATTGGATTCTGTATGGATTTATCTGTTTGCCGGTAGTGCCACCGTCGCACTTGCTGTGTTCGCATGGGTGAAGTTCCCGATGTATCCACAACGTGTTGCTCAACATAAACATATTGTTTTGCGTCGGCGCTACTGGTTGTACTATGCACTGACGTTTATGTCAGGTGCCCGACGTCAGATTTTCGTAGTTTTCGCAGGTTTTCTGATGGTTGAGAAATTCGGATTCGATATTTCCGACATCGCGCTGCTTTTTCTTATAAATGCCATACTCAACATGATTTTTGCGCCACGGATCGGGCGCTGGATTGGCAGGATAGGTGAGCGACCTGCGCTACTTTTCGAATATGCGGGTTTGATGATTATTTTCACAACCTATGCGTTTGTAGAACACGCCGGTATTGCAGCCTCTTTGTATGTGCTTGATCACTTGTTTTTCGCAATCGCAATTGCCATCAAAACCTACTTTCAAAAAATAGCCGATGAGCGTGACATTGCATCGACTGCCGGTGTTAGCTTCACCATAAATCATATTGCTGCAGTATTTCTACCCGTCATATTAGGACTGGTTTGGCTGCAATCACCAGCAGCTGTATTTTTAACAGGCACTGCATTGGCAGCCTGTTCGTTACTCTTGTCACTTTGTATTCCGGACGATCCCGCTCCAGGCAATGAGCACCGATTAGGGCAAATAGGGTCATCAGCAGCGCTTGCCGGTGCCGGCAGCGATGATCTAAGGAACCTCTGATTTATTAGGCGAGGCAGGCGATAAATCAGAGCTTCCCTAAAACATTAGGCTGAAAACAATTTGGCAGCACCATTAGCGAGGTAGCTGCTGGCCAAACGTCAATTTGTTATTGTCAGGATCACGCACGGAAAATTCACGCATACCCCAGCTTTGATCGGTCAACGGTATGCATAATCCAGGTAAATTATCATCACCGGTGGACAGCCCTCGCGCTATAAACTGCGTGTAGAGCATTTCGGCATCATCAACACGAACATACAAAACATTGCCAAAAACCCCGTCACCAGGGTGCTGCGACAAATGAACACCGTGTCCGCCGCGCTCTAGGTACGCATATCGGGACATAAAGGAAGCCGGATCTTTATCCGGCGCGACAAGCACGACAAAATCCAATACGCTGACATAGAATGACAGCGAATGTTGAATATCCGAGCATTTTATAAACGGCTCTATCGACACTGGCGTTCCTGTCTATCCGTGGAGCTTTAATAGTAAAATTATGCCACTACATTTTCCAGAATCAGAATACGAATCACGTATCAGCGCCACCCAAAAAGAAATGCGTGCACGGGGCCTTGATCTGCTGTTGGTGTTCGCACCCGAAAGTCAATATTACCTGACGGGCTTCGACACTTTTGGCTTTGCGCTTTTTCAGTGCCTCGTTTTACCGGTTAATGCATCACCGCATCTGTTAACACGTGCGCCAGACCTGCGACAGGCACAGCAAACCTCCACACTGAACGATGAGCATATTCATATATGGATCGACAGGGAAGGCGTCGAGCCGGTGGCCGATCTAATCAGACTGTTAACTGATCTCGGTTTGTCTTGCGGCCATGTTGGTGTAGAGCTACAAACCGTCGGACTGAATGCCTGGAATGGCGCAAGACTGACCAACGCGTTGTCTGCATACAAACAACACGATGCGTCCGATTTAGTTCAAGGGTTGCGCCGGGTCAAAAGCCCACTGGAAATCGACTATACCCGCAAGGCTGCAACACTGTCTGATGCGGCGCTAGATGCCGGGATGGCAGCAACAAGTGCCGGTGCATTTGAAGGGGATATTCTTGCCGAGATGCAGGGAGCGGTATTTCGCGGTGGCGGCGATTATGCCGGCAATGAATTCATCATAGGCTCCGGCACCGGCGCCCTGCTCTGCCGCTATTTCTCCGGTCGACGTGCGCTTGATCCTGTCGATCAACTGACACTTGAGTGGGCAGGAACCTGGCGACGCTATCACGCAGCAATGATGCGAACATTGATTGTTGGTCAAGCCTCGGACAAACAGATTGCCATGCACACAGCCGTAACGGCAGCACTGGAAGCCTGCGAAGCCGCGATTAAGCCAGGTAAACCCATGGGAGATGTGTACGCTGCACACGCGCAAACACTTGACGAACTGGGTTACGGTCATGCCCGATTGAACGCTTGTGGTTACGGTATGGGAGCTGTCTACAACCCGATCTGGGTCGAGTATCCGATGTTCTATGAAAATAATCCCACCATCATGCAGGCAGGCAATGTGTTCTTTTTGCACATGATCATCATGGACTCCGATTCAGGCTATGCCATGTGTTGGGGACATTCTGTGCTGGTTACAGACAATGCCGTTGAGCGGTTAAGCAGGCATCCACTGGATTTAGTTGTGCTATAACCGATTGAACCGCTTGATACTGTAACTCAAATACATGTGAGCACCTGCGTGCAGCAGGTGTACGCTAAGCCTGATAAGTGGTGCTGGAAACATCACCACCGTGCCCGGTCCAGTCAGTATGAAATCGCTCACCCGCTGCACGATCAGCTCTTTCATAGGTATGCGCTCCGAAATAATCACGCTGAGCCTGCAACAAATTAGCAGGCAGATTTGCCGAGCGATAGCTATCGTAAAAACTGAGTGCTGATGTCAGCGCCGGTACTGGTATACCTGCAATCACTGCTGTCGCTGCTATTTCGCGCCAATGGTTTTGTGCCGCAGCCAGTTTTTTTGCAAACCATTCATCCAGCATCAGGCAATCAAGCGCACTATCTCGTTCAAATGCACGTTTTATATCATCAAGAAATGCAGAGCGAATAATGCAACCGCCTCGCCACAAACTAGCGATTGATGCATATTGCAAGTCCCATTGATGTTCGTCAGATGCAGCGCGCAACAGCATAAAACCCTGGGCATACGATACAATTTTTGCCGCCAGCATCGCGTCACCCAAAGCACTGAGCGTGGTTGTGTCAGCTTTAAGATGAGGCAGTTGACCAGACGTCACAGGATCGGGAGCTGTGAGAATGCTACTGGCAGCAACACGCTCTTGTTTAAGGGCCGAAACCCCACGCGCAAATACGGCCTCACTAATCATGGTAAGTGGTGTACCCAGCTCCAACGCATTGATCACGGTCCATCGCCCTGTGCCTTTTTGCCCCGCTTTGTCGAGTATCTGATCAACCACATACTCACCGTTTTCTTTGTAATCCAGTATGTCGGCGGTAATCTCAACCAGATAGCTACCCAGAATTCCCTGATTCCATTGTGAGAATGCTCGACTGATATCGGC
The DNA here is from genome assembly GCA_937951345.1 of uncultured Granulosicoccaceae bacterium. GTDB lineage: Bacteria > Pseudomonadota > Gammaproteobacteria > Granulosicoccales > Granulosicoccaceae > CALFCE01. Next base: position 44,077 of record CALFCF010000053.1, on the reverse strand, counting down.
ACTAGGCATTTCCAGTACCTGGCGCATGTAATGGTAGATCTCACAGATCAATTGCATGTCGCCATATTCAATGCCATTGTGCACCATCTTGACGAAATGTCCTGCGCCATTAGCGCCGACCCAATCGCAGCACGGTTCACCATCATCAGCTTTGGCAGAAATTGCCTGAAAAATGTCTTTAACCTGTGCCCAAGCTTTGTGATGACCACCCGGCATAATTGACGGTCCGTGTCGTGCACCCTCTTCGCCACCGGAAATACCTGCACCGATATACTGAATTTTCCGCTTATCAAGCTCAGCAACACGTCTTTCCGTATCGGTGAAGTTGGAGTTGCCGCCATCAATGATGATGTCGCCGTCATCCAATAACGGCACTAGCGAATCTATTACCGAGTCAACCGGTTTACCGGAGCGAACCATTAAAATCATTTTGCGAGGACGCGCTAACGAATTGACAAAAGATTCGAGCGATTCAGTCCCGGTAATATCCATGGCGTTGGCAGGCCCTGCCAGAAAATCAAGCGTTTTACTGTGTGTACGATTAAAGACCGAAACGCGATAGCCTTTATCATTTATGTTCATTGCCAGATTTTGACCCATTACAGCAAGGCCAATCACACCAATGTCGGAAAGTTCGCTCATGAAAGTTCGCTCATTATTGATCCCATTCAAGCTGGCATGCGACAACGACACACTATCGTGAGGCTAAAGCCAGTAGCGCTATAGATAATACAGCCAGTAGCACACCTGCCGCTACCGTTCGAGGCAGAGATTCACGAAACAAGACAACACCGACGACGACTGAAGACAGCACAACACCAAAATGATTCATCGGATAGATCAGCGAGCTCTCCCAATCCGGAACGGCCAAAGCACGCATGATAAAATACAGCGTACCGAAATTCGCCACACCCAGAGCAATACCAAACAGGAAGCAGCGACGATCAATCTGTCGTTCAGGTGCCAGCCTCAAATGTATTCCACTGGTTACAAACGCAGACGCGAAAGCCACGACGATGAACGGCAGCAACTGAGGTTCGCTCAGACCTGCCACCTGAAGCAATTTATAACTGGCGTCAGTTAAACCGGAAACAATAAAAACAAGTAGTGGCAGCTGCCAGCTCGATAGCGTGCTCTTTTGTCGCACAGATAACGATTTTTCGGTGACGTTCGGCGACTGAATGAACTCCATCTGACTGCAATTTACAGGTTTGTCTTTGCTTGCAGACGCCAGCGAAACCAACAACACCGAAACCAAGCCTGCTGCGACACCCGCCAACTTCATCCAGCCAACACCTTCACTGAGCCAGAGAATTCCAATCGAGACAGGAATGACAACGCTCATCTTGGTGGCAATACCGGCTACAGCAACACCATTACGCTGAGTCGTCAAAGCGACAAGACTGAAACCCAGGTACAGCACGACACCACCCAACAGTGCAAACGGAACCCAGAACAGATCGAATGACCGCCAATCGAAAGGAAAAAGCAACCCTCCCATAGTCGCCGAGACCAGGTAACTGACAACAATTGCAGGTAGCGTTGAGGTAGACGACCGACTGATCAGACGAAACAGTATCAGAACCACGGTGGAACACGCTATGCTGGCGACGACAAACAACATCAGGTTTACTCTGAGTTCCCGGCTACCATACAATCACCGGCGACATAACAGATATGCCGTGACGCACCTTGACCTGTGATTGGTATAGTTTGGCATAAAGTAATTGGATGAAGTAAATGGCATAAAGCTGAGATAAAAAGATAGCACCCGTTAACTAGAATCTGATACATCACATAGAACCAAATACATCAAATTAACACCTTAAACCGATCAGTGGAAAAAGATACTCATCCTTGCCGCATTCTTTTAACAACCTTTAATGCACGCTACACGCACGCATCACTGGGGTTACGTTATTTGCTGGCAAATATGGGTACATTGCAAACTGAAACCGAATTAATGGAATTCACGCTGCAACTGTCCGCTGAGGATGCGGCCGAGCGACTGCTGGAAAAACAACCGTCAATCATCGGGTTTGGCGTGTATTTATGGAACTGTGAGTTAACGCTATCGACCATTAATATTATCAAGTCGGTAGCACCGCACATAACTATTGTTGTCGGCGGCCCGGAAGTCAGCCACGAACAACAAGATCAGTTAATTTGCGAGCGAGCAGATTTCGTTATCAGCGGTGCAGCGGATGTGCGATTTCGGGAACTTTGTATGGAATTACTCGATACTGATCCATCCCGCGCCACGGTGGTTTCTCCGCACTTTCTTAGCGCCCCGCCGATTCCTCTGGACACTCTTGAACTGCCCTACGCACACTATACCGATAACGATTTACAAAACCGCATTATCTATGTGGAAGCATCACGGGGTTGCCCGTTTAAATGTGAATTTTGTTTATCGAGTCTCGACAAGACAGCGGAACCGTTTCCGCTCGATAAACTGCTCGACGCTCTGCAGCAACTGTTCACGAGAGGCGCCCGACATTTCAAGTTTGTCGATCGTACCTTCAACCTGAAAATTGCAAGCTGTATACGTATTCTGGATTTTTTTCTCGCGCTAGAATCAGATGATCTTTTTCTGCATTTTGAATTGATTCCTGACCGGCTACCAGACGCGCTCAAGCAACGCATTGCCCGTTTTCCCGCAGCGCAGATCCAGTTCGAGATCGGCATACAGTCCTTCAATCCAGAGGTGCAAACACTAATCAGTCGCCGCCAGAATATGAAGAAAACTGTCGATAACCTGAGCTGGCTTCGACATAACAGCGGCGCACACATTCATGCAGATCTGATCTTCGGATTGCCCGGTGAAACCCTCGATAGTTTTGCTGACGGTTTTAATCAACTAGTCTCACTCGATCCCCATGAAGTCCAGGTTGGCTTACTGAAACGTCTGCGCGGCACACCGATCAACCGTCATACCAATGCGTTCAGTATGCGTTACCAGACGCAGCCGCCGTATCGTATCCTGCAAACCAGTCTGATCGATTATTTAACGGTACAACGAATGGTACGCTTTGCACGCTATTGGGATTTAATTGGAAATTCCGGTCGCTTCAAACGCGTACTGCCTCATGTACTGGATAATGACCCTTTTTGGAATTTCCTGCACTTAAGCGACTGGTTACACCGTACAACCGGTCAGACGCACCGCATAGCGTTGACTAAGCTTTTTGTATTGCTCTATCAATGGGTCGCACAAACGGGCGGTAACACGAGCGATTGTCTCGAGGCCCTAAGGGACGATTGCCGATCCGCTGGTTTCGATGTATCGATCCTGCCCGCCCCGTCATCAATCGGCTCCGGGTCAGAACACTCAGGTGTTGAAAAATCTCGTCGCTCAACTGACCCGACAAAGGATCGTGGCGGGTCAGTGACAGATCCGCTGCGACATTCAACAGCGACGGCACACACGGATCGACAGCAGCGCCACCAACGCTCTGGCCGGCGTACCACTGCCTGACAAACCCTCTGGACTGGCTGCTACTATCGGGTTGGGTATCTGGCGAACACCCGGTTGGCATCCGATCGGGTCCCCGGGGTGTCATCCTGCTCTGGCGCAAGACTGCATTTAGGTGGTCTGTCGACTGCCTGTCGGCAGAGCAATCCCGTATACTTGTGCAGCGAACCCATTTAGACAGATTCTTCACTTGACTCAATCTACCCACACTCCGGACCTGACCTCCCTGACTGCCATCAGCCCCATCGATGGTCGTTATGCCAGCCGCACCGAAAGCCTGCGGCGGATATTCAGTGAATACGGTCTGATTTTCTACCGGGTAAAGGCCGAAGTAACTTGGTTTATGCATCTGGCAGCGCAAGCTGACATAGCCGAGCTTGCGCCGCTTTCTGACGAAGACCTCGCCACACTGCAAGGCTGGCTGGATAACTTCAGTCCGGATGATGCGGCAACGATCAAGGCCACCGAACGCGAAACCAATCACGATGTCAAAGCGGTTGAATATTGGCTTAAGTCACAGGCAGCCGAACATCCTACGCTCGCGGCATGCAGCGAGTTTTTCCATTTCAGTTGCACGTCTGAGGATATTAACAATATCGCTTATGCCTTGATGTTAAAGGATTACCGGGACGATGAGCTGCTACCGGCAATGACGGCACTCATCGAAAATCTGTCAAAACGCGCCCGGGAAACCGCAGATACGTCAATGCTAAGTCGCACACACGGCCAAACCGCTTCACCTACAACACTCGGAAAAGAGTTCGCTAATGTTGCCGCAAGACTGCATCGTCAGCGATCACAATTACAGTCAAGTGTGTTGTTTGGAAAAATGAACGGAGCCGTCGGTAACTTCAATGCGCATTCGGTAGCTTATCCGTCAGTAGATTGGCCATTGCTATCAAAGACCTATATTGAATCGCTCGGACTCACTTACAACCCCTACACGATCCAGATTGAGCCGCATGACTACATGGCCGAGTACTTTTCGATTGTGTGTCGTATCAACACAATATTGATTGATTTCTGTCGAGACTGCTGGAGCTACATTTCGATTGGCTATTTCGGGCAGAAAACGGTAGCCGGTGAAGTCGGTTCATCCACGATGCCGCACAAAGTTAATCCGATCGACTTCGAGAACGCCGAGGGAAACTGCGGTCTGGCCAACGCCATACTGGCGCACTTGTCCGAGAAATTGCCGATATCCCGCTGGCAACGCGATTTGTCTGATTCAACCGTACTGCGTAGTGTCGGTGTCGGGTTTGCACACACCGGGATCGCACTGCAGTCACTGACTAAAGGACTAGATAAACTGGAAGTCAGGCACGAAGCTATCAACAATGATCTTGAAGGTGCCTGGGAAGTGCTGGCCGAGCCGGTACAAATGGTTATGCGCAAGCACGGCATTGAGGGCGCTTACGAGAAACTAAAATCGCTCACACGCGGTCAGACAATACAAGCAAACGATGTCGCTGAGCTTGTCGCCTCACTGGATATTCCAGAAGAGGACAAACAACGTTTGCATTCATTGTCACCACAAGCCTATACCGGTTTGGCCGAACGCCTGGCTAAAGAACTGTCAGGCTACATACAGCAACCAGCAGATAGATAATTCGATCCGATGCTACTCCAATGGCCACATGACCTTGATGTATCCGGGTTTCTGAAAAATCACTGGCAAACCCGCCCTTTGTTGTTTGAACAGGCTTTTCCGCAGTTCAATAACCCGCTGTCACGGGATGAACTTGCCGGCCTGGCGTTAGACGGTGATGTTTCCAGCCGCATAATTTTGCGTGAGAGCGATACCCGCTGGCACTCGCGATACGGACCATTCACGGTACAGGAGCTGGAACAACTACCGTCGCGGGATTGGACGTTACTGGTCAGTGATGTCGAGAAACATCTCCCGGATATGCGCGATTGGTTAACGCCTTTCCACTTTATTCCACAGTGGCGCATAGATGATTTGATGATTAGCTACGCACCCACAGGTGCGTCAGTAGGTGCCCACACTGATAACTACGATGTTTTTCTGCTCCAGGCGGCAGGGCGCAGACGCTGGTCGATAGATACAAACCCGGGTGCTGACAAAACATTACTGCCACATCTTGATATTGGTGTTCTTGCCAACTTCACACCCCGTGAGACCTTTGATCTGGCACCTGGTGACATGTTGTATTTACCACCCGGCGTACCGCATCACGGTGTTTCGCTGGACAACGAATGCATGACCTGGTCAATCGGGTTTCGTGCGCCGACACATCGCGAGATTGTGACTGATCTGGCAGAGAACATTGCCGCGTCGATTCCTGAAGACGCGTTTTATTCAGACCCATCGATTCTACTGCACGAGCACAGCGGACAAGTCTCGCCCAATGCCATCTCGCGAATCCGGGAGATTTGGAACACTTACGTCCACCCGGACAATGATACATTCGAAAAACTCGCTGGAGAGCTACTCACTCGCCGCAATATTTACGCACCCGGCCACTCGACCGGCGACAATTACCCAACGGCTGATACTCAATCGCAACAAACTGAACAGCCATCAATGACGAATGTACCCGAAGAGTCGCTACCGCTTTATCTGGCTTCGCTTTTGGGTGAAACACAGTTCTGGGAGCGCAACAGTTTTGCCCGCTTTGCGTTTGTCGCGCAATTCGATGCAGCAGAGAATGGCCAAAACGCAGGTGTCTTGAAGCGACTGCGAAAACGGATTACCGGCGAGCCGACTGTGAAAAACGAACGGCGAGATAAAACCACAACAGAATTGAATGAGTCCTACGAACCTGAGTTCTCATCATCTGGCGCTGACCTGGCGTTCGATGATGGTCATACCGATACGGTTCAAATTGCCGGTAAAGCGAACGTGAAAAACTCTGGTGACACAATGGCTAACCGACAGCCGGTTACAACGCCGCTATCCACTGCCGGCAGCAACCGCTTCGTATCTGCAAAACTGTTTGTGGATGGCCGTGCGTATGAATGCAGTGACGAGCTGGCGAGATTATTGACATCGTCCTATCACATATCAACAGCAGATTTACGCAAGTTGTTACGCAGCGACAGTAACTCTACCTCCATAGACACGCGCGTCATCGGGCAATTAATCGAATCCAGTGCCTTGCTACCGCTACAGATCAGCGGTTGAAGGTCTTAACGATGGTACAGGCGTGGCGTTTGCAGCGATTCAGGCGGCAAACCCACCACTGCGCAGCGACTCGATGTTTGCCTTGAACCACTGCATCGCAATTACTGATAACGCGTTGCAGATGGTTCCGTTATCGAGCATGGCTATCGCCTCATCTGCACCGACATGTAAAACACGAATATCCTCGTTTTCCTCAGCCAGACCGTAATGCCCACCGGCTCCGGAGAGATCTGTCAGCGAACCATAGATAAAAACTTCTTCCGTTGTATTACCCGGACTCGCCAGGTAGTTGGCGATCGGGAAAAGGTCCCCCAGCGTTAACCCGGCTTCCTCTTTGGCCTCACGATGCACCATTTCCATGGGTTCCTCTCCGGGTTCAACCATACCGGCGATCACTTCCGTTAACCACGGATGCGTTCTGTTCATTGCACCGAGGCGAAACTGCTCTACCAGAACCACACTATCGTGCGTCGGATCGTAGGGAAGAACAGCAGCAACATTGCCCCGACTGAAAAGCTCACGTTCAACAGCTGATGTTTTACCACCTGCATATAGTTCGTGCTCGAAATGGCATAGTTCGATATTAAAAAAACCCTGATAAACGAGTTTACGCTCAAGGATTTTCCAGTGTCTATTCATGATGGTGACTGGTTATCTTTTAGTTGCAGGATAGCATTCTCGGCAGCAACAACATCCTCCGGTGTATCGACTCCATGCGCCGGCAGTATGGATGCAACACTGACATGAATGCGAAAACCGCAGATCAGTGCGCGTAGCTGTTCCAGTTTTTCCTCTTTTTCCTCGAGCGTTTCTTCACACTTAACATAGCTACGCAAAAATGCTGCGCGATAAGCGTACATTCCGACATGCAACCAGCTGGCGGGAAAATCCTCGCTCGATGCGACCTCATCCCGTCGCGCGGGAATCGGTGCCCGGCTGAAGTACAGCGCAAAGCCATCTTTGTCACGAACTACTTTGACCCGGTTGGCATCCAGATATTCCGCACGCGTGCTGATTGCAGTGCACAAGGTCGCCATATCAGCCTGCTGAAACCGAACAAGACTTGATGCTACCTGCTGAATCGTCGCAGCGGGTGTTGCCGGCTCATCACCTTGTAAGCCGACAATAATACTGTCATCGGTCCAGGCGAGGCTCGCAGCAACTTCGGCAATCCGTTCGGTACCGTTAGTGTGTTCAACAGCAGTCATGACGGTGTGGCAGTCAATGCGCTTGCAATATTCAGCAACACGCTGATCATCTACCGCTACGACAACTTCCTCAGCACCGCTCTCCCGGGCACGATCCACCACATGCCCTAACATGGGTTTGCCGGCAAGCTCGTGTAGTACTTTGCCGGGGAAACGCGTCGATGCAAAACGCGCCGGAATCACCACCTTAAACGGCTCGTCAGGAAGTGTTGACTCTGATGACTTCAACATGCACTCCTTTTTTGTTTAGTTAGTTGGTTTGATTCGATCATTGAAAATCATCGTGTCCTTTTTAGCCAACGAGTGACGATAACCGTTGTTGAAACGCCGGTTCGAAGTTCGCATCCAGATCAGCAATGGCTTCGGCATACCAGATCTGCGTTTGATCGATAGCCAGCTCCCGACACTTGGTTGCATCTTTTGCCGTGATCAACCAGATTACAGATTGATCCCCGGTTACGGCATCGTCAGCGATAAAGTCAGACGCGGTAAACGTGTGATGATCAGACCTGGGTTGCGGAATAAACGCCAATCCCATCGCCGATAACGTGTCAAAAAACCGGACGGGATAGGCGATACCCGCCATAGCAACAATTCCCGGCGCCGGATCCGACGAAACAGCTGGCTGTTCTGATGTGTGGTTGAAAGCCTTCACGCCTTGTGTCTGTACGGACTCAACGGACACGCGCTGACTGCCATCGAGAGATACAAATTCTGCAATACGCAGATGGTAAAAGTAGATCGGGCCCACTACAGTTGGATAATCGTGTGCTGAGCGTTTTGAAATATCACTGGCCATCCGGGATGATTGCGCGCAAGACGATTGATCAGATGGTGATTGGTTAGAGACACGGCTTTCGATCACAAAGTCAACGTCAGCCAACCGCGATGGCGGCTCGCGTAGCGGTCCGGCAGGTAGGAGAAAACGATTTCCCAGACCAACTGCCTGACTGACAACGGCGATTTCAATGTCCCGTGCAAGTGCATAATGTTGCAGCCCGTCATCGCACAATATTAAGTCGACCGATGCGTTGGCGAGTAAGTGTTGAACAGCCAGGTCACGACGGCGATGGACAACGACGGGACAACCAGCTTGTCCTGCAATCATTACCGGTTCATCGCCGCCTTCAACAGTAGGCGTTGCGGCTGTAACCATTAACGGACTCACCTGCGAGTTTGCCCGATAGCCACGGCAGACAACACCAGGACGATATCCTTGTTCAGACAACAGCTTTGCAATTGCAATTACAAGTGGTGTCTTACCACTGCCACCGGCTGTTATATTGCCGACAACGACGACAGGTACCGGAGCGCGATAAACAGTGAAGAAATTACCGATACCACCTGAACGGTAAAGATGACGTCGTAAACCTGCAAGTAAGCTGAATACCCATGACAAGGGCAGTAACATCAAGCTCACGAGACCACGCTTTAGCCAGTGCTTTTCCATTCTCTATCAGTAAAATAGATGCTTAAACAGAAAAACCACCAAGCTTGGTTTCCAGATACTCCTGCAAGCCCTCACGCGCACCTTCGCGTCCAAGACCACTGTCTTTCATGCCGCCAAACGGCGCAGCTGCACTGGTTGGATTAATATCATTGATACCGATGATGCCGAACTGCAATCGTTCAAACGACTGCATGGCAGTAGTCAGATCCCTGGTGTAAACATAAGCGGCCAACCCGTAACTGGTGTCGTTCGCCATGGCGAGCACATCGTCCTTATCATCAAACGGAATAATTGCTGCAACCGGCCCAAATGTTTCTTCGCGGTAGATATCCATGGCTGGCGTAATCGAATTGAGTACAGTTGGCGCGAAAAAGCAACCACCGGCGTGGTCACCGTCAGATAATGACCTTCCACCGCAAACCACGTCAGCACCTTTGGCGGATGCATCACTGACCTGTCGTTCCATTTTCTCCAGCGCCTTGGAGTTTATCAACGGGCCTATAGCGGTACCGGCATCCATACCGTTACCTACTTGCATACGCCCGACGCGCTCAACCATCGTACTGACAAACGGGTCGATTGAATCACGATGAACATAAATGCGGTTCGGGCAGATACAAGCCTGACCGGTATTCAAAAATTTAACCAGTGTCGCTCCCTTGGCGGCATGTACCGGATCCGCATCGGGGTAGACAATAAACGGAGCGTGACCGCCAAGTTCCATTGATACACGCTTCAAATGTGGTGCAGCCAAGGTGGCAAGGTGACGGCCAACCGCGGTAGAACCGGTAAAAGTGATTTTCCGAACGGCAGCATGTGTACAAAACACATCACCAATCGGCTCCGGGTTACTGCTTGTCACCAGATTTATCACACCGTCGGGGATACCGGCTTCTTGCAGCAGAGAAAAGATTTTCATCGCACAAAGCGGTGTATCTTCGGCAGGTTTTAAAACGACCGTACAGCCTGCAGCCAGAGCGGGTGCCAGTTTGCGCGTTATCATTGAAACCGGGTAGTTCCAGGGTGTGATCGCTGCAACCACCCCCACCGCCTGATGTTGCACCATAAAGCGTTGATCTGCGCGTGCCGAGGGTATGCTTGTACCATAGATACGTTTTGCTTCCTCAGCATACCACTGTAGAAAATCTGCACCGTACTGCACCTCATTAAGTGCTGCGCGAAGTGGCTTGCCTTGTTCCAGTGTCATCAGTTCAGCGAGCTGCTGTTTATTCTCCAGCATCAATTGATGAGCCTTCTGTAGAATTGCAGCACGGTGATAGGCTGTTGTCCGTGACCAATCGGGAAATGCACGCTCTGCAGCCGCAATAGCCTGTACTGCATGATCAGCCGATGCATCGGCAACCGCTTCAATCGTCTCTCCAGTCGCGGGATTAGTCACATCAAAGCTTTTACCGTCACTCCCCCACTTACCATCTATGAACATACCGCTCTTTCCTCAAATTTCGCGTCACACTACCCGATAGATACATTCCACGACGTAATTGTATAAGGTCAGGTGTATATATTTTCCACCGCATGATTCGATATCAGTCTACTATACGAATCACTCTTATCATCACCCGGCAAAAAGCGCCTGGTTACCGTTGATACATTTTCAAGATGCTGGCACGGATACAAACATTAGCAACAAACTATCCGTTCTATGCCTCCGTTGTAGCAATCATCCTGGCGATATTTCTATTCGATGTGCAAGGTGTAATCATTAAATTTGCAGGTCAGGACTACGCCGTATCACAAATTGCCCTGCTGCGTAATCTGCTCGGCATAATTCCAACATGGCTGGCTCTGCAACTATCGGCTAACTGGCGTGCCGGTAAACGTCAGTTGATCATTAAGCAATGGCCGCTGGCGCTTACACGCGGTTTGATGATTGCCGGTGCCCAACTCTGCTTTTATTTCGCCATCATCAAAATGGAACTGGCCACAGCAACCACTCTGGCATTTGCAGGTCCGTTATTTGTGACCAGCCTGTCGATACCTTTACTTGGACATCGTGTTGGCCTGTGGCGCACACTCGCTGTCATCATCGGTTTTGCAGGTGTGCTGCTCGTGATCCGACCGGGTGTTAACGATTTTAACGCCTACCTTTATTTACCGTTGGGTGCAGCATTTTTCTACGCACTTGCCAGTGTGACGTCACGCTATTTTGATTCGTCTATCCCGACACCACTGATCAATATTTATTCATCAATTGGCGCGACCATTGTCACAGGTGTCATCGTGTGGCTGACTCAGTCCTGGAGGGCGATCCCGTGGGGTCTCGACTGGGTCTGGTTCGGGATGATGGGATTTACCGGCGGCTGCGCTGTATTATTAATGATTTCAGCGTACCGTCAAACAGAACCGAGCAGTCTGTCGCCATTTGAGTATTTTGGTATACCGTTTTCGTTCCTGCTTGGCTGGTTCTTTTTCGGCGAAGCACCATTTGAAAAAATATTTCCCGGCGTGCTGTTGATTGTCGGTGGCGGCCTACTTGTCTTGTGGCGCGAACGCTCACTAAATAAACACAGAGATGATGATTCCTCAACCAGTGTGGGGCTGTAGTTCATCCAGCATCATATGCATGCGTGCATAATGTCCTTGCTGTGTAATCAATTCCGTGTGAGTACCCTGCTCCACGATACTGCCTTTATTCAGCACAACGATCCGATCAGCAGTTTCAATGGTTGACAATCTGTGAGCCACGATTAACGTCGTCCGACCCTGTTTAAGGCGTTCCAATCCTTGTTGCACTTTACGTTCAGATTCATTATCGAGCGCTGACGTTGCTTCATCCAGAATCAATATCGGTGCATTTTTCAAAAACGCACGAGCAATAGCAAGGCGTTGCCTCTGCCCACCTGAAAGCAACACACCGTCTTCGCCTATCATCGTATCGTATTGCTCAGACATACGAAGAATAAAACTTTCTGCCTGCGCCAGACGGGCTGCTTTTTCAATATCAGATTTGGTCACTTGTCCGAGTGACCCGTAGGCGATATTGTTGGCCACCGTATCATTGAAAAGACTTACGTCCTGACTAACATAAGCAATGTTCGCGCGCAGGCTCTGCATCGTGTAGTCCTGGATCGACGTATTGTTAATCAGAATGCTGCCATCAGTCACTTCGTACAGCCGCGGCAACAAATTGATAATGCTGGTTTTACCGCTTCCTGATTCACCGACAAAAGCCACGGTTTCACCAGCCGCTATTTCCAGTGACAATCCGTTGATCACCGGTGGTTTTCTCTCAACCTCAACGTCACTACCAGTCGATGCCCTACTCTCAGATTCAGACATATCTCCGCTATAGCTGAACACGACATTGTCATAGGTGATCGATTTAATATCCTTACTAAGCGTACGTTTTCCGTTATCACGTTCTGAGTCGATATCCAGCAACGCAAACAGACCTTCGCCGGCTGCGATTCCCCTTTGCAGATAACTGTTGATTGTGGTCAGGCGTCGCATGGGTGAGAAAAGCATTAACATCGCAGTCACAAATGACATGAACTCACCAACACTGATACGATCAGTGAACTGACCGCTTGTCGCAATAAATACAATAACAGCCAATGCGATCGCGACCAGAAATTGTACTGTCGGTACATTCGACGCGCGAACAAAGGCTTCGCGCATGTTGAACCAGCGATTACGCTCATTCACTGATTCAAATAAATCAGCTTCATGTGAATGACCGTCAAACATCTTGACAACCCTGTTGCCGTCAATCGCTTCCTGAACCACATGGGTCACGTCACCCATGGAATGCTGAATATTTTTACTGATCGCCCGAAACTTGCGGCTGACGAGCGCTACTAATGTACCGATAATGGGTCCGATAACCAAAAAGCATAAAGAGAGTTGCCAGCTCTGATAAAACATCAGCGCCAGCAAACCGATAGCGGTTAACGTATCGCGAATCATCATCGTCAGTGTGGCGCTTGCAGCCAGAGCCACTTCCTGACAGTTAAACGTGATGCGCGATATCATTTCGCCACTTGAGTTTTCATCGTAGTAGCGTGAAGGTAATGTCAGGTATTTTTTGAATACATCGTTACGCAGGGATTTAACCACTTCCCAACCAATCCACGACATCGAGTAGCTGGATCCGAAGGACGACACGCCACGCACAACAAAAATCAAAACAATGGCCAGTGGCACCCAAATGATCGTCGCCCGATCTTGTTCAACGAAACTTCCGTCAAGCAATGGCTTCATTAGCCAGGCGAACGTGACTTCAGTTGCAGCGGCAATAACCATGCAGACAATAGCAACCGCAAACAGTCTGTTATGTGGTTTGACGTAGCTGAGCAACCGACGATAGGTCGTCAGACCAGATACTCGTTCACCTTGCACTGTATCTGAGGTGGTCATGGTTAAGTCGGTATTTCTACAAGATACAACGCAACAAATGCTGCATCGACAACTTGTTCGGGGCGAATAGTCGGAACCACAGACTACTTTGCGAAGGATGTAGCGATGGACATCCTGTTTAAGCCAAGCTGAGCCGCTGCGTCCATCGCGGTCACGACTGCTTGATGAGGAGTTTTGGAATCAGCGCGAATTGTTAGTGGAATGTCTCGATTGCCCGCTGTAACATTGTTAAGCGCCGCGATCAGTGCGTTGGCATCCGATTTTATTAATTCCTGCTCATTCACGAAATACTGACCGGTTGCATTTATGATAATTTCGATTTTTTCAGCTGGAGTCTCAACAGGCTCTTTCGCGGCTTTCGGTAATTGCACGGTTATCTGCGACTCACGCTGAAACGTCGTCGACACCATAAAGAAAATCAGTAATAGGAAGACAACATCAATTAACGGTGTCAGATTGACATCAAGATCTTCTGTTTTTTCTTTTCGAAACTTCACGTAGCTGCCTCACACACCCGCATAGTCATATTTCCGGAATACAACAACCGGTCACTGCGCAGCCTGGGTTGCATCAAGTGACACGGCTCCAGTTGAGTTCACCGTATTGTGGTTGCCGGTATGCGCTGCGTTGCCGGCAGCTGGCCGCCTGACGAGAACATCCAGAAAGGTGCGTGATTCTTTTTCCATGCCCACTACAAGTTCATCCACCCGTGCACGAAAGAAGCGGTAAAACATCAACGACGGAATTGCCACCATCAGACCGCCGGCAGTTGTGATAAGCGCTTGCGATATGCCGCCGGCCAGCTGAGATGGATTGCCTACACCGAGTGTAGTGATATTGGTGAACACCCGGATCATGCCGATGACCGTGCCAAGCAGACCAAGTAGCGGCGTGACCGCGGCGATGGTACCCAGCGCCGGCAGGTAGCGTTCGAGCTCATGCGCTGCATGACTGCCTGCATCTTCAATCGCATTACGCAATTGATCACGATCGGCATTGCGGTTCATCAGGCCTGCTGCCAGCACATTGCCCAGTGGCGATTCAGCGCGTAACTCCTGAATATATTCACGCGAAATCTGATTGTTGCTGAGGCGCTTCCAGGTATTGGCGACCAGATTTTCTGGCAGCACTCGTGAGCGCCGAAGGCTCCAGAAACGTTCAATAACAATCGCTACAGCAACAACGGAACAGATAACGATTGGCAGCATCAAGAGGCCGCCGGCACTAATAATTTCCCACACAGTAGTTCGTACCTTTTTTACCTTGAGGTTGCCACCGCTTCCCGCAACGTGTACTCAGCTAGCAAAGATGCGTAACGGTGGCAGCTGCTTTATTTTCGCCGGTGAGTGCGCACTTCGGCAACCGAGCCATCGCGATTGAAGCTGAAATGGATCGAACCGGTCAAGCCGGTTTGATAAATGCTCGAGCCCCCATTTATATAGCGCATGGCCACGTCTGCATCAGGAAATTCGTAGCGATTCCACCGTCCCGCCGAAAACACAACGTGTACGGGTTGTAACCTGTCCACAAACACGGCACCGGACGACGAAGCGCTGCCGTGATGAGGAGCGATCAACAGATCAATTGCATCAGCGTCCGATGGCCAATTTTGCATCAACACGGATTCAGCCCGCGCCTCGATATCACCGGGTATCAGAACCGTTGCGTCACCATAACGGATCAACAGTACACATGACAAATTATTGTCGCTGAGAGTCGAATCCACCCCGGCATCCGGGTACAGCACGGAGAATTCAATGTCGCGGTACTGCCATTGCTTACCGGCATGACAGTCGCTGTCGGGTTGCACATCGGCATGAAAAGCGGACGGCGACATAATGGGCACATCGGGATATACCGAGCGCAAATGGGCTAATCCACCGGCGTGGTCGTTGTCGGGGTGGGAGATCACTACCTGATCAGGTTGACTGATCCCACGGTATCTAAAGAAAGGTTGGATGACCCGTCTAAACGCGCTAAATTCCCCGATACCGGCACCTGTGTCGTACAACAACACGTAGTTACCCGACTCGACGACGACAGCCTGCCCCTGCCCGACGTCGAGGACATGCACCAGAAGTCCATCGGGTCGAACCACAAGCAGACTGGTGATAAACGGCAAACTAATCGGAAAGGCGAGCCACCGTAGTCGACCTCCAGCGGGCTTGGTCAAGCAAAGCACAGCGATAATAGCTGCCAGCAACGCAACAGGTTTGGCGTCCGGCACATAAAAACCGGCCAGCGGCAAACTGGCGAGCGAGGAAAGGATAGACAGCATCAATTGCAGCAGATCACCGGCAAAGCCGAGAACAGTGCCTGCGATTCCCGGCGCGACAGGCTCCAGCAGTAGCGCGACTAACAGCATCGGCAAAACCAGTACGCCGACCATCGGGATCGCAATCAGGTTAGCAATTGGTGCGACAAGCGATAACTGCCCAAACCATACAACCGTCATCGGCACCAGCAGCACGCTGAGCGCCAGCTGGATACGACTGACTTCTTTTACGCGGTGCACAATACGCGATAACACAACCCGTGCTGACACCGCCGAATCTTCCGGGTTGTGCTCATCGACGACAGGACTACTGGCTACACGACCACCACCTACCCAAATCAGCGCACTGACTGCACCGAAGGACAGCCATACACCGGGGGAAAGCGTGGACAATGGATCAATCAACAATGCAACCATCAATACCAGCAACAACACATGCCGAAACGCCACCCGTCTCGCCGTAAAAAACAGGCCAGACAAACACAGCAGTGTCAGTAACGCGCGCTGCGTCGGCAATGTGAATCCCGCCATTAACGCGTAACCGCCTGCCAGTGTCAGTGCCATCGCACTTGCTGCGCGAGCACGATTCATCATCAGGCGTTGGCTCGCAAGCGAGCGAGCGGAACATGCGGCGCCGCGCCACAACAAACCACCAATAACGAAACCGACAGATGCGATCATGCCGATGTGCATACCGGAAATCGCCAGTAAATGCGCAGTACCGGTTTTCACCAGCAACTGTCGTTCAGCATCATCAATATATGAACGGACTCCTACCGCCAACCCGATCAGCAAACCCATCGACGGATGCGCCGGTTGCATCTGACGAATTTTATCGAGCGTTGACATGCGTATGCGGCCCAGCCAGCCGTGCAGGGTTGAACCTAAAAGAACGGCCTGCTCAGTGTGACGGACGTAACCGCTGGCGGTGATGCCCTGTCGCTTCAACCAGTTTGCATATTCAAATCCACCGGGGTTGGCATAATCCCATAGTGGCTTAAGCCGCACTGAGACCCGCCAGCGTTGACCCGGTACAAGGTGGGGCAGGTCACCTCCCTTGTCGCGATACCAGGCCAGTTGAACACGACAAGGTAAGTTATCGAAACGGCATACATGACCACTTTCGACTGCGACTTTTGCGCGGATACGCAGCGACTGTCTGTCCGGTATGGACAGTACTCGCACAGTCATTTCCAGATCCGTTGGGGCACTGAAAACCGGTGACTGCTGTGCCACCACGACTAAATGCATCCACACAAGCAACAGGCAACCCGCCAACACTGCCGAAGAAAGATGTTCACGGGCAACTGCAAATATTAAAAGACCCAGCAGTAACACACCTGAGGTCAGCCAATGCAACAGTGACCAACCAGGCGTTAGTCCGGTAAGTATTAAAGGTGTCGTGACGAGAGCAAACGATGCAAGCAGACCAATTTGCCACCAACGATTGGCACTGGCGGGATAAACCGACGAACGCGGTTCATACGCTCTATTTGCTTTTACATTGCCGGCAGTGGCCGAGCGAACTTGCCGACGCTGGTTGAGCTCGCGAGACTGATGAAGAGAAAAAAGGCGCTTTAACATGCGGTCACATCCTTGTGCCGTAAAAAAAATGATGTCAGTCGGGAATGATGTCAGTCGGGTAACTACCCCGTCTCTGTATTCAACAGGCTCTGACTGACATCAAGAGTACCATAATCGTTTAAAGGTGGTGCAAGCGCGGGCAGGTGTTACGGAAAATAGGCTGCGAAAAGCCTAGCGAACTTCAGGCGTATCCAGCGACGTCGGCATCTCTGTCAACGCTCCCCGTTGCATTGCCAGCGTTCGATCCATACGTGCAGCAAGACGTATGTCGTGCGTTACAACGATAAAACTGGTTTGCAACTCACGATTAAGTTCAAGCATTAGTTCGTATACTTTCGACGATGTGGCTTCATCAAGATTACCGGTCGGTTCGTCAGCGAGCACAATTCGCGGCTTATTGATCAGCGCTCTGGCGATGGCAGCGCGCTGTCGCTCGCCGCCGGAGAGTTCACCCGGTTTATGGCGGTATCGATCTGCAAGCCCCACGCGTTCGAGAAGCTCTTTCGCCTGCTTCGTCGCTGACGACTTGCCTTCACCACCGATCATCAATGGCATGGCGACATTTTCAACTGCTGTGAATTCCGGCAACAGATGATGAAACTGATAGACAAAACCCATAACCCGATTGCGCAGGCGCCCACGGGCCGCCGGCGAGAGCTTTTCCATACGCTCTCCGGCAACTTCTATCTCACCGGTTGAGGGGGAATCCAGACCACCGAGCAGATGCAGCAACGTGCTTTTGCCGGAACCCGAGCTACCCACAATCGCGACGCGCTCACCTGCCGCGACTGACATATCGAGGTTCTCCAGCACAGGTACATCGAGGTCACCCTGCTGAAACCGCTTGGTAATTCCTCTGGCAGACAACACAGGTTCGCCACTTGCTTGTGCCTGTCGGGACATAGGTTCAGTACTACTGTCGCGCTGCAGATTCGCTTGGGTAACGGATGTGTCTATCACCTGCGTTCGCTCAAATTCCAGATTCGTTTTTGAATCGGGATCATCGGGTGCCGGGTTATTCATAGGCGAGCGCGCTGGCCGGCTCGGTGCGGGCAGCCCGCCACGCCGGATAAAGTGTTGCCAGTACCGACAATGTCAAAGACAAAAGTACCGTATTAATGACAAATGAAGCGCGTAGATCTGAGGGCATTTTGTCTATGTAGTAGACCTGGGGGTCGAGTACCGGGCCTGTGAACTGTTCGATAAACGGCACAACAACATCAATGTTTGACGCCAGCAGTATGCCACCAATCGTGCCGGCCAGTGTACCCAGCACGCCAATCAACGTTCCCTGCACCAGAAAAATCGACATGATACTGCGCGGTGATGCACCTTGAGTCCTGAGTATCGCGATATCCGATTGCTTGTCCTGCACCATCATGACCAGGGTTGAAACAATGTTAAAAGCAGCAACAGCAACGATCATCGACAAAATAATGAACATCATGGTTTTTTCAAGGCGTACAGCCGCGAAATAGTTAGCGTTCTGCATCGTCCAGTCACTGACGAAAAAATCAAAGCCCAATTGATCGCGCAAATCTTTCACCACATGCGGCGAAATGGATGTGTCATCAAGCCGCAAACGAACGCCGGAAAAACCGTCGTCAATTTTCAGAAGCTTGCCTGCATCACGGGCGTGCACAATTGACAGCGCACTGTCGTACTGAAACATCCCAAACTTGAAAATACCAGTAACAGTAAAACGCTTTAATCGTGGTACGAAACCCACCGGGGTGACGCTTGCCTCCGGCGTAATAACCGTTATTTTGTCGCCAACTATCGCGCCCAGTAAATTGGCAAGATCAGAACCCAGCAGAATGCCAAACTCACCTTCGGGCAGTGCAGAGTCAAGCGCGACGCCGTCGAGCAGTTTGAACGGTAATTCTGATACATCGGGCTCGCGCTCAGGTAACACACCACGGAACAGCGCACCAGAGGAGCGCCCTTGAAACACCAGCATCACCTGACCTTCGATGTACGGGGCCGCCCCCTGAACATTTTTATGCTGCAAAGCAGTTTCTGACAACGCTTGCCAGGCATCCAGTGGTTCCCCGTACTGCGTAATCGTCGCATGCGAAGCAGCACCGATAATGCGCTCACGCATTTCTTTCTCAAACCCGTTCATCACAGAGGTAACGGTTATCAATGCCGTAACGCCCAACGCGATTCCGATGATCGAGATCAGGGAAATAAACGAGATGAAGTGATTGCGCCTTTTTGCGCGCGTGTAGCGAAGCCCGACAAATAGTTGATAAGGTTGAAACATCTCAATAATGTCAGGCTGGTGGATGCTGTACGCGAAGCGCCCGCGGCACGCGTCTAAGGCCATGCTGCAGGCACATCACACGGCCGCAGGGGCTAATGCCGTGATCCAACGATGCCGGCCTCCGCAATGATCGTGTGTACGTTATTGCCCTGATTATAGTCCAAGTAGCCTCCATCACCGCCCCGTCGGGGTTCCAGTCGTTGCAATAAATAGCCGGTCGTTTGTCACTGGCACGGCGACCCGTGTGCTTTGCCTGCCCAACGGCTGCGCGATTCAACAAACAGCTGTGACAAAAATAGTCTCGATAGCGGCTTTGATCGCTCAGATTCCGGCCAGTTCCGCAATATCAACAGGGTGCATGTACCCTGCAGGTATGGGACAATTGCACCGAAGAAAGACGCCTGTCTGTATTGCAATAAAGTTTAGTGCCTGCGAAAACCTCCTCTAATAATGCTCCCCTGCTGCAACCCGCACCGGCTGAAAAAAACCGCTGGGGTCAGCTGTACGGATCATCAATGGCACTGGCGATTGCCGAGTACGTTGCGGCTCAACAATCACTGGTTGTTGTGGTGTGTCCGACCATGCCGGATTTGTTGCGTATCGAATCAGAGCTTCAGTTTTTTTCAGGCGACACCGACAATATCCAGAGTTTCATCGAGCTCGAAACCCTGCCCTACGACAGAATTTCTCCGCATCCGGACATCACATCGCAACGCATCCGGGTTTTGCACAATCTGGGGGAGCGGCAGACCGGCGTACTGTTGATCACAGCCTCTGCTTTAACCCAGCGGGTCGCGCCCCACAGTTTCCTGGTACAACATTCTCTTACGTTGCAGACCGGGGACGAAATTGTTTTTGACGATTTTCTGGCGCATCTGGTGGACGCAGGTTACCGGCATGTTAGTCAAGTGGAAGAGCCGGGTGAGTTCACCCGCCGTGGTGCCATTATCGACATGTACCCGATGGCCAGTATCCACCCGCTACGAATCGAATTTCTGGACAACGAAATCGAAAGCATTCGACTATTCGATGCTGATACACAGCTGACGCTCGAGAAAATCGACAAAGTCGATATGCTGCCCGCGCACGAATTCCCACTCAATGAAGCCGGAATCAGACAGTTCAGACGGGCTTTTCGTGATGCGTTTGATACGGATACACGTAACAGCCCTGTTTACCGCGCAGTATCAGACGGACAAGCACCAGCAGGTATTGAATATTATTTACCGTTATTTTTTGAAAGCTTATCGACGGTGTTCGACTACCTGCCGCAGAACAGCCGTATCGTGCTACTCGATCAGTTTGATAATGCGCTGAATGATTTCAGCGAATCAGTTGACGAGCGTTACGAGCAACGCCGTCACGATATCGAACGACCTGTTCTTCCGCCCGATGCGCTATACCTGAATCCCGACGAGACACGCGATGCACTCACCGCTTTTAATCAGATAACCGTTGGTAGCTTTGAGCTGGATGAGCAACCCGGACAAAAGGGTTACCAGGCAGTACACAATTTCGCCACGGCATCACCCGGCCTCTATCCATTAGGTAAATCAACCGACAAACCGGCTGAACTTCTCGAGCAATTTATCAATGAGTTCGAAGGGCGCGTCCTGCTCACTGCCGAGTCTGCCGGGCGGCGCGAGAGTCTGCTGGAACAATTATTGGCCTGTGGCATACAACCCGGCAGTGTTGATAGCTGGCATGAGTTTAAAAACGCCAAATCCCGTCTGGCGCTGACAACAGCACCGCTTGAAGAGGGTTTGCAGGTATCACCACCCACCAGCAATTCACCTGTGGCGATCGTCACCGAAGTGCAACTCGGTGGTGGCCGCGTTCGTACACGTGAACGCAAGCGGGCTGCGCGTGACAGTGACGCGATCATAGCCAACCTGACCGATCTGAACATTGGTGCACCGGTCGTCCATATTGACCACGGGGTTGGGCGCTATCAGGGCCTGGCGATACTCGAAGTAGGCGGTATCGAAACCGAATTTTTAACTATCGCCTATGCCGGTGATGACAAGTTATATGTGCCAGTGTCAGCACTGCATTTAATCAGTCGTTACCTGGGTGCCAGCGAGGACAGTGCACCACTCCACAGACTCGGCAGCGATCACTGGGAAAAGGTCAAACTAAAAGCAGCTAAAAAAGCTCACGATGTTGCTGCTGAATTACTCGAAATTCATGCACGTCGTGCAGCCCGCAAAGGCTTTGCCTATCCGGGTGATTCTGACAACTATCGCCAGTTCTCTCAGTCGTTTGCGTTTGAAGAAACCCCTGATCAATGGAATGCTATTGCTGCCGTTGTTGACGACTTGCGTTCCGACAGGCCAACCGACCGTGTAGTCTGCGGCGATGTGGGTTTTGGCAAAACAGAAGTGGCAATGCGTGCGGCATTTCTTGCCGTCGATGCTGGAAAACAAGTGGCCGTACTGGTTCCAACCACTCTGCTCGCGCAACAACATCATCAAAACTTTAATGATCGGTTTGCAGAATGGTCAGTCAACATTGAATCGATGTCTCGATTCAAGTCAGCTGCCGAGCATAAAAGCATACTTGAAAAGCTCGCCTCGGGTGGTATCGACATCGTTATCGGTACGCACCGTTTGCTGCAAAAAGATGTTCACTACAACAACCTTGGTCTGGTCATCGTTGATGAGGAACATCGCTTTGGCGTACGTCACAAAGAACACATGAAAGCACTGCGTGCCGAAGTCGATATCGTCACTCTGACTGCTACTCCAATTCCACGCACGCTCAGCATGGGCTTATCGGGCTTGCGCGACCTGTCGATAATCGCGACACCACCACAACACCGCCACGCGATTAAAACCATTGTCAGTGAGTGGTCTGATAATCAAATCCGCGAAGCCTGTGCGCGTGAGTTGTCGCGTGGCGGCCAGATTTACTTCCTGCACAACGAGGTTGCGAGCATCGAGCGCATGGCGCAGACACTTCAGGAGATTATGCCGCAAGCCAGTATCGGCGTAGCGCATGGGCAAATGCGTGAATCGGAGCTGGAGTCTGTGATGTACGATTTCTACCACCAGCGATTCAATATTTTATTGTGCACCACCATTATTGAGAGCGGTATCGACGTGCCTAGCGCTAATACCATCATCATCAATCGCTCGGACAAGCTCGGCCTTGCGCAATTGCATCAACTGCGTGGACGGGTGGGTCGCTCGCACCACCAGGCCTATGCTTATTTGATTGCTCCGCCCATCAAGGCACTGAGCGCGTCGGCGCAAAAACGCCTGCAAGCGATAGAATCTCTCGAAGATCTTGGTGTCGGCTTCACGCTTGCCACACATGACCTTGAAATACGTGGCGCCGGCGAGCTTCTCGGTGAAGGCCAGAGCGGACAGATTCAGGAAATCGGATTTACGTTGTACACGCAATTGCTGGAACGCGCTGTAGATGCATTGAAATCGGGCAAGCTGCCGGATTATGACAAACCCCTCGCCCGTTCCACCGAAATTGATCTCGGCGTGCCAGCCTTGTTGCCGGATGCTTATGTTCCAGATGTGCACTTGCGTCTGATACTCTACAAACGCATCGCGCACGCAAAGGACAACGACACACTACGCGAGCTTAAGGTCGAGTTGATTGATCGCTTTGGTCTGCCACCCCCGCAAACCGATTATCTATTTGATTCAACCCGTTTGCGACTGCGCTGCAATGAAATGGGCATAGAGCGACTGGAGCTCAATGCGCGCG
Organism: uncultured Granulosicoccaceae bacterium; assembly: GCA_937951345.1. GTDB lineage: Bacteria > Pseudomonadota > Gammaproteobacteria > Granulosicoccales > Granulosicoccaceae > CALFCE01. Next base: position 20,571 of record CALFCF010000053.1, on the reverse strand, counting down.
GCGGCCGCTTGGTGTTCAACGACAAGCCGGCAATCGATACACAGGCACTGATCAGCCTGCTGCAAACCGAGCCGGATGAATTTCGCTTTGACGGCAAATCCGTGCTACGAATCAGCCGCGATCTTGAGTACCATGATGAAAGATTCGAATACATTGATGCATTATTTAACAGGCTTAGCAATAAGGCTCCACCTGCGGTAGCCTGACGATCAAATGGTAAACAACCCAACAGCTGTCATGACTACACGCATAGAAAACAGCCGCACGGCAAAGCCGTTTTTGTCGTGTTCACCGTACGTCTCCCGCCGGCTGTTCGGTTTGATGCTGTGCTGCTTGTTATTGGGTGGTGCGTTGCCGTCTATATCGTTGGCACAGGCACGTGACTATCAGATTGAAGTGTTGTTGTTTGAAAACCTGCGTCCCGGATCGGCGCCCGGCGCGACCCTTTACGTGCCACGCCTGGGAAATGCGATCAGTCTGACCGGTGACAGGGCCGCGGCACTCGGTTTCGAGCAAATAGCAGAACCCAGCATGCTGTTGGAACATGCAGAGCAAATTAAAGCTTCTGCTAACTACCGGCTGTTGCGACATTTATCCTGGCGCCAACCTGGCCTGGATAACAATGCCGCTCGTGGTATTCACATCAATGCTGGACGATCGTTCAAAGTCCACCTGCCGGGTGATTTTCGTGAGTACGATCGCTTTGTACCGGTCACACTCGGTCCCGCCTTTGATGGAGACTCGCGTGAAATTGCCACCACGCGCGTCAGCGGCACAATCAAGGTTCGCCTGGGCAGGTTTCTGCATCTGGATACCCACCTGGTATTTACTGACATAGACCAGCGACGTAGTTATCGTATGTCGCAAAGTCGCAAAATGCGCAGTCGTGAACTGCACTACATTGACAATCCGCGATTCGGACTCCTGGTACGGATTATTCCACTGGACACGTAAATAGCAGTCCAGCGGGTCAAATTACAGTGATTTACAACTGGATCCAGCGCTGGAATGTGACCGACTGTCAACTATGAACCCTGCAGTTCAGGGTCAGTTCAGATGCCTCCGCCTACACTTTGAGACGTCATACAAAAGGCCGTCGGGCAGTAAAATCGTGCTTCAGCGACCACAACGCGCCAGTGTCAGAATCCAGCGTCAAGAACTTGGAACCAGTTGGCAACTGAGCGTTCAACATTTGTACTACAGTTGTTTTCGGACGTTAACTGTTATTGCATCAGTCTCTGAACTGAACGCAGATCCAACAGCTGCTAGCGAATCTCGAGGTGATAAATGGATCTGCAGAACAATAAACATTTGAACTCATGACTCGACCCATCAACAAGCGGACAAAAAGAACGGCTGGCACATGGGGCCTTGGCCATTCGCCTATGGCTGGCTTACTCTTTTTAGCTATGGTGAGCCTGTGTGCAATACCTGCTGCTTATGCGCAGGTCGCAGCATCCAAGGAGGAAGCAGGTGAAGTCGCACTGAAACAGGTTGCCGGAGACGGCAAAGTCTTAAGCATTGAGGAAGAAAAACCCCATTTCAAAGTTAAAGTGCTGGTCGACGGCAAGGTAAGTGTAGTTATCGTGATCAAAGACCCGGCATCTACTCAGGAATAATACTCAGGAACAAAATACCAACGGCGACGATGAGCAAGTACAAGCCATCATCCCGACTTATACCAACCCCACACACACTTAGACGGATTCGAATAGCCAGTGCGTGCACTTATCGTAGAAGACGAAGATACACTCAGGGAACAGATTGTTCTGGAACTTCGTAGCCACGGATTTGCTATCGACGAAACGGGCGACGGGCAGGAAGGACTTTACCTGGCTACCGAAATGCCGATCGATGTTGCAATTATTGATCTGGGATTGCCGGGCCTTGGTGGTATAGATATCATCCGCCAGGTACGCAGCAAGCAGCTTGGGTATCCCATATTGATATTGACTGCGCGTACTCGCTGGCAGGACAAGGTCGAGGGGCTGGAAGCCGGCGCAGACGACTATTTAGCCAAGCCATTTCATATGCAGGAGCTGATGGCGCGAATTCGAGCGATCCTACGCCGCAGTGGCGGCTTCTCGGATTCTATCCTTCGGTTCGGTCGTCTCGAGATCGACACACGCAGCCAACAGGTTTCAGTGGACAGCCAATCTGTCGAACTAACCGCCTACGAATACAAACTGCTGGAGTATCTGGCACTGCATGCGGGTGAGGTCATATCCAAACCCCACCTCATTGATCACCTGTACGATGAAGACACCGAGCGGGATACCAATATCCTGGAAGTATTTGTCCGGCGCTTGCGTAACAAGCTCGATCCGGACAAGACGTTAAATCCTATAGAAACTCTACGTGGTCGCGGCTACCGGTTAGCTTTGGCACGCGCTGACAGCGAAAGCTGAACGTAGATCCACACGTAAATTAGAGGTACCGCAGCTGACCTCACCATGAATTCCATTGCCGCACGCCTTTTCATTGTTGCCAGTCTGGTGCTTGCAACATTCGTCGTTCTGACATCACTCGCCGTTCGACATTCCGTACACCAACGTGCTGAAGATGCCTTGTTCAGCAAGATGCAAGGCATGATCTACGGCATTCTCGGCGCTGCAGAACTCACTGACAATACGCATCTGCGAGTCAGTGAAGCACAATTGCCCGAGCAACGCCTGCTCAGTCCAGTGACCGGGATTTACGCGGAAGTTCGCGATGCGGGGAATAACATTGTCTGGTCATCACGCTCGAGCGTAAATAGTATTCCTGCAATCACGAACGCCAGCGTTGGTGACTGGAATTATGTTCACACCAATACCGGTAGCGATGAAGAAGTTCGTGCGTTGCAATTTCAAGCCATCTATGTAGCACCAAGCGGTGCAGAGCCACGTTTTACCATTCAGGTAGTGGAAGATGCCGTTGTTTTCGCAGGTAATCTTGCCCGCTTTGATCGCAACCTCTCGGCAATACTCGCGCTGGCTGCCCTGGCGTTACTGCTGGTACTGGCAAGCATATTGGCGTGGGGGTTGAAGCCGCTGCGCGATATAGGCCGGAACCTGAAGCTGATTGAAAGTGGCACTCGCGAACAACTCGATACCAATTTGCCCCACGAGTTACAGCCTCTGGCAAGCAGCATTAACACACTGCTGTTAAGTGAAAGAAATCGTCAAGCGCGATACCGCAATGTGATGGACGATTTGGCACACAGCCTGAAAACACCTTTGTCGGTGCTGTCGAATATCAGCACCGCCGGAATCAAACAAACCGACAACCCGATAATATCGGATCAAACAGAGCGAATGCAGAGCATCATTTCCTATCATCTGCACCGTGCACAGACGGGTAACCGCAAGGTATTGGCAGCGCCTCTGTCCCCCAAACCGACCACTCGGCGACTGGCCGCATCACTCAAAAAAATCTATTCAAGCGAAAACAATGCAGCCGTCAATTTTAAAATTGATATCAACCCGGATTTCCAACTGCGTATCGATGAATCCGACTTGTTCGAAATGCTGGGCAATGTAATGGAAAACGCCTGTAAATACGGTGCAACCACGGTCTCGGTATCCGCGACCACGAATGATGGAAAGCGTCGCCTGATTGTTGCCGACAACGGACCGGGCTTTCCGGCAGATGAAATCGAAGAGTTATCGGTTCGTGGCAGACGAGCAGATTCGAAACAGGAAGGTCAGGGATTGGGGCTGGCATTAACCGCCGAGCTGGTAGAATCCTACGGCGGTACGTTGCAGTTATCCAACGCAAACAACGGCGGTGCTGAAGTAATTATGGAATTCTAAAAAAACGAACCCACTGACAAAGTGGTTGCTGCAACTTTTGATGCTCTTGCAGTTATCGCGACAAACCTATTGCCAGCGACCTTCAAAATCGTCAGGTATAAGCAGATTCCGCTCACTCAGTGCGTCTATTTGAGTGGCGCCACACAAGGCCATCGACACATCCAGCTCTTTTTGAATCACTTGCAGCGATTTCTGCACACCCGCTTTACCCATTGCACCCAGTCCATAAACAAACGAGCGGCCGACGTAAGTGCCCTTCGCACCCATCGCTATAGCTTTTAGAACATCCTGACCTGATCGTATACCGCCATCCAGATGTACCTCAATGTCCGAGCCCACCGCATCAAGAATCGGGCGTAGCATGCGGATTGACGACAACGCACCATCAAGCTGGCGACCGCCATGGTTTGAAACAATGATCGCATCCGCACCAAGCTTGGCAGCCATTTTGGCATCCTCAACGTCCAGTATGCCCTTTAGAATGACTTTACCGCCCCACTGTTCCATCAACTTGCTGACCTTGTTCCAGTCAAGTGCCGGATCAAACTGTTCAGCAGTCCATGCGCCCAATGCACTGGTATCGGTAACACCCTCGACATGACCCACAATATTGCCGAAGTTACGGCGTTTAGCCTGCAGCATTTCCATACCCCAGGCTATTTTGGTTGATAGATTAGCTACAGTCCGTGGCGTTAGCTTTGGCGGCGCAGATAATCCATTTTTTATATCCTTGTGACGTTGCCCGAGAATTTGTAAATCGAGTGTTATAACCAAAGCACTGCATTGCGCGGCCCGGGTACGTTCGATCAGACGATTCATAAAGTCCTGATCTTTCATCGTGTACAGCTGAAACCAGAATGGCTCTCTGGTCGCTTCAGCTACCTCTTCTATCGAATTGATCGACATGGTTGATAACGTGAAGGGCACACCAAACTCTTCAGCTGCCTGGGCAGCTTTTATCTCGCCATCAGCGTGTTGCATACCAATCAGCCCCACCGGAGCCAAAGCAACCGGCATAGTCACTGGCTGCCCAATCATTTCCGATCCGGTACTACGTCCAGTCATATCAACCGCGACCCGCTGGCGCAATCTCAGTTTTTCAAAATCCGAGCAGTTATCCCGAAACGTTTGCTCTGTCCAACTACCACTTTCCGTGTAGTCAAAGAACATGCGCGGAACACGTCGCTTGTAAACGGTCTTCAGGTCATCGATACAGGTGATAGTAGGCATGGCACATCAGATCCGTGCAGTGGTAAAAGAAGATCTGCGTATTTTACCGCTTTACTCAAGCGAGCTGTAGCCGAATTTCAAAGAACAAGTACAGTGGGGATGATAAAAACAAGTACAGATGCGGGGCGAAACCCTTCTAACCCGCGAAACTTAAGGGATGAAAACGAGGGAATCTGCGGTGGACAGGACCCTACCGGACTCCAGCTGAATCTATGATAGATAGCGAGAATTTATTGCTGGCACTAGTACCAGGTATTGTTGATTGGATATCGGACAGTGGCTGCCAACCAGATATTGACAGCAACCGTCGACTAATGGGTAAGATTATTTTTGAGCGATGATATAACCCAACCAGCATGCATAGTCCTCACCTTCGTCTGTCATGATGTACTCATCAAGCGGTTCATCAGTTTTAGGATCAAACTTCTGGCGGTAAAGGCCGTGTTTACTGAAGCCGGCATCTTCGAGAATTTCACGAATTTCGCTTGGCCCCCACACACGCCATTGATAATCAAACGCACGTTTGATTTTAGACTTATCCGGGAAATGGAAATGGATGTAGCACTGCATGACATTGGTCAACGCATTGAAGTCAGCCTGCTCCCATACGTACTTAAATCCGTCGAGCTTACGCTTTTCTTTTTGCGTTTGATAACACTCAGATCCACCGAAAAAATCCAGGAACAACACACCATCATCCACCAGTGACTCACGTAAACTTTTGAAGTACTGCAACATTACCGCACGCTGCTTGAAGATCCAGTAGCTGAAGTTAAACGCCTGAATTGCATCGTACTTGCCGGTTTCAACATCAAGGACATTAGCGTTAACCAGTTCAATTCGAGAGAGTTGATCTGCATTCATTTTAGCTATGTTGTTGTCGCGTCCCCAATCCAGAACAGATTGTTCGTAATCAATCCCGATCGCTGTGTTCTTCTCATGCCGCTTTACCCACTCGACAGACGACAATGCTGTACCGCAAAAGTCCTCGCGCATCGAACGCGCTTCTCTGCCCGTCCATTCTTTAAACGTAGCTTCCATAAAGTCGAGTTCAAATTCAGCATTCTGAACAGACTCCTGATACAGCGCGTGAAGATCCGCCTGTTCTGCCATGGTCGGCTCTTGACGCTTGGCCAGACGAGCTGGTTTTCTGTTTTTGCGTAGCGTTGCTGTACTCATGAGATACCTGTGTTGAGGATTGCAGTATTGCGCATCCGATATGAACAAATCATGCCAGATTCGACTTTTCTGTCGAATTTAGCCCGGATTGGGGTTTTAGGGTGAGTGTAGAGTTCTCAAGGACTCGACAATTGTCCCGGTGACCACGATCTCGTCTCAATTGCGCTGGGTTAGATTAAACGTGTATCAGTGTTTCCAAGCGAAACATAGCTTGGCTTAGCCTTTTATTCCCTTACCTGTACTTAGCATGCGCATGGCAATCGATCCAAGAAACAGTATGAATAGTAACAGGACAACAAACGTATGCAGCAGTGGTATGTCGCTTGAACCAAGGATACCAAAGCGGAAGCCGTTAATCATATAGAGTATCGGATTTAGTTTTGCAATTGCCTGCCAGAATCCCGATAGCAGTTCTATAGAAAAGAAAATACCACCCAGGTAGGTCAACGGTGTCAGAACGAAATTCGGGATAATCGATATGTCATCAAAACTACGGGCAAGTACCGCATTGATTAATCCACCCAGCGAAAAGACCACCGAGGCCATCGTCGCGACCAACAAGGTGATAAGCGGATGAGCCGGGACAGTCTGTGTAAAACCCAAGGCTACCACTGCAACGATAAAACCCACCAGCAACCCCCGGCAAACTCCACCCGTTATAAAGCCCAGCAATATAGTCAGGTTACTGACCGGTGACACCAGCATTTCTTCGATGCTGCGCTGGAATTTACCACTGAAAAACGATGAGGATACATTTGCATAGGAGTTCATGATGATGCCCATCATGATGATACCCGGCATAATAAACGTGAGGTAGCTCACACCGCCCATTTCACTGATTCGACTGCCAATCAAACCGCCAAAAATGACAAGGTAAAGTAACGCGTTAATTGCGGGTGGTGTGATGGTCTGCACCCATATCCGCATAAAACGCCGAATCTCTTTACGAACAATGGTGCGAAAAGCCGTCAGGTTAAGTGCCAGCATCGATAAATGTCAGTCCTGATCCACCAGTTGCAGAAAAAACGTTTCCAGTCGATTGCTTTTAGCGCGCATGCTGTTGACCTGAATGTTTTCTTTGCGCAGAAAATCCAATACGCTGTCGAGCGGAACCCCGGTTGGTATTTCAGCTTCCAGCTGATCATCCATGAACTTTAATTGAATCCCATCGCCAAGCGCCTGATGACCGGTTGCCTTTGCCGGCTGTTCGATATCAAACACAAAAGTTTGTGTCATTGCGCGGCTTAACAAACGCGCAACCGATCCTTGCTCAATTATTTCACCGTGATTGATGACAGCAACATTGCGGCATAGCGACTCGGCTTCTTCCAGGTAGTGCGTCGTCAGAATTATTGTTTTCCCCTCTTCTTCATTCAGCTTTCGAAGGAAATCCCACATTGAACGTCGAATTTCGATATCAACGCCAGCGGTTGGCTCATCCAGTATCAGCAGCCCCGGTTCATGAACCAGCGCACGCGCTATCATCAGACGGCGCTTCATACCACCGGAAAGCGTACGCGCAGCAGCTGAGCGCTTATCCCATAGATCCAGTAATTTAAGGTAGCGTTCGGTGCGCTCGGCCGCCACGGAACGCTTGATCCCGTGATAACCGGCCGATGTCATAACAATATTAGCGACAGATTCAAATACGTTAAAGTTAAACTCCTGCGGCACCAGGCCTATCATTTTGCGCACGGCAGCAGGGTGTTTATCAATATCATGACCAAACACATGCACCTGGCCGGACGTCTTGTTTACCAATGACGACAAAATGCCGATAAGCGTGGATTTGCCAGCACCGTTAGGGCCAAGCAGTGCGAAAAAATCGCCTTTTTCGACTTCAAGATCAACTTGTTTTAACGCTATAACATCGCCTGCATAGGTTTTATGCAGTTGATGAATAATTAGCGCTTTTTCGCCATTCATCGTCAGCTGTTCGATTCAGACTGCGGGAGCATAACGCCTTCAAGAACCTGTCGGAAATTATCGGGTACGCGTGTTGGTCGTTCGCTGTCAGCATCAACGAACACATCTACCACAAACGCACTCGATGCAATGTTGTCATTACCTTCAGCAAATAGTCCCATCTCGTAGCGCACGCTTGAATTTCCGATTCTCGCCACCCGCAGACCAGCATCTATGACGTCGGGATATTTCAGTGCATCGTAATAACGGCACCCGTTCTCTGCAGTAAAGCAGCGGATCGCACCCGTGCCGGTATCCAGGCCGTTCACCGGCCCGAGAAACGTCATAATCAGGTTTTCATAGATACTGTAATAACGGGCATTGTTCATATGCCCGTACATGTCATTGTCAATCCAACGCGTTGGAATTTTCATAAACCAGGCGAAGTCGTCGCGCTTTATGGTTTCGTCCATCATCTATTCTCTGTTTGCCCGTTACTGCTCGTCACGCATCTACGCGGGTTGCGCGATTTTTTTCCCACAGCACTTCCTGACCGCCATTCATTCGCGCAATAACGCGAGCCATCACAAACAGCAGATCAGACAGTCTGTTCAGGTATTTCTGACCATCAGCAAATACCTCCTCAGTACGTGCAAGCGTTACCACTGCACGCTCTGCGCGGCGGCATACCGTTCGAGCCAGATGACAAGCCGACGCCGCATGCCCGCCAGCCGGTAAAATGAAATCCTTGAGCATCGGCAGATCATCGTTAAGACTATCAAGTGACGTCTCCAACCACGCAACATGCGTATCTGAAATGGCCTTGTGCCCCGGAATACAAAGCTCACCTCCGAGATCGAACAGATGATGCTGAATTTCACCGAGCACCTCATCAATCGGTGTGCCGTCAACGTGCGCCCGCACCATGCCGATAACCGAGTTGAGCTCATCGACCGTGCCATAGGCGGTAACTCGCTGACCGTCCTTATCCACACGACTACCGTCTCCCAGACCCGTTGTACCGTCGTCACCGGTACGTGTGTAGATTTTAGATAGTCTGTGCCCCATGTTTTAGATCCACCTGTAAAAGATTGCTATCAGGAAATTCGTGGTGTTCGCGACATTCACTGCGTTACATTGAGGTGGTGGACGTTACAGAGTCGTGCCGCCGAGCGCAAGCTATCGGCCGTGCTTCCGGACAACAGGCACTCGCTGCGAGTATAATCCTGAGTCTGCGGCTCTCCCGTTTTTCAACTTCAACCCCTTATAACGCCCCAATTACACTTAAAATCACACGAAACAAAGCCCAGCCATGAGTGAATTCCCCGGATACGAAGAAACCCTTTTCAGCAAGATTATCAACGGCGAGATCCCGTCTGACACGCTCTATAAGGATGAGCTGGTGACGGCCTTCCGGGACATCAGTCCGGCGATGCCCACTCATGTTCTGATCGTGCCCAATAAATGGATTCCAACCATGGACCACGTGACGCAAAGCGACGAACCAGCCCTCGGTAGAATGCTAACGGTTGCTGCAAAAATAGCACGCGATGAGGGGATTGCGGAAGATGGGTACCGGCTTATTATCAATTGCAAGGATGACGGACACCAGGAGGTCATGCACATTCATATGCACCTGCTCGGCGGTCACAAAGTCGGCCCGATGTTAATCAGAAAAAAATAATCACGAAACGACCAAAATGCATCCGTCAGCATGAAACTCACAGAAATCACATCAGAAGACTACGTCATAACTGACGATCTGCAATTAGCCATTCGAGCAGCCCGCACTCTTGGCAAACCACTGTTAGTCAAAGGTGAGCCCGGCACGGGTAAAACCCAACTGGCCATCGAAGTGGCGAAAGCGCTTGATATGCCACTGCTGCAATGGCATATCAAATCCACCACAAAAGCACACCATGGCCTGTACGAGTACGATGCGGTATCACGCTTGCGTGACTCACAATTAGGCGATGACAAGGTTAAAAATATAGACAACTATATCGTGCCCGGAACCTTGTGGCAGGCATTTGCATCTGACCATCAAAACGTTGTGTTAATCGACGAAATCGACAAAGCAGATATCGAATTTCCAAATGACCTGCTGCAGGAACTCGACCGCATGGAGTTTTTCGTCCACGAAACGCAGCAACTGATCAAAGCCAATCATCGTCCATTAGTGATCATCACCAGTAACAACGAGAAAGAACTACCCGATGCATTTTTGCGACGCTGCTTTTTTCACTATATTGCGTTTCCGGACGATTCGACAATGCGCAAAATTGTCAATGTTCACTACCCCGATCTTAAAAAAAACCTGCTCGAAGCATCACTGAAAGTGTTTTTCGATTTGCGCGATGTACCGGGTCTGAAGAAAAAACCCTCCACATCAGAGTTATTGGACTGGATCAAACTACTCGTCGCAGAGGACTTGCCTGCCGATGTACTACAAGCTGACAACCCAAGATCATTGATCCCCAAGCTACATGGTGCGCTTTTGAAGAACGAACAGGATGTTCAGTTATTCGAAAGATTGGTATTTATGCACAAGAAGAACAACGCCCGCAGCTGACGCTCACAGACTGACATCTGATGCTGCTTGATCTCTTCCAACGCCTGCGAAACAGCGCTATACCTGTCACCCTTGGCGAGTATCTGACGCTGCTGCAAAGTCTCGAGGCGAATACAACCGCTTTCAATCTCGAAGAATTCTACTATCTGGCCCGTTTGTCACTGATCAAGGATGAACGCTTTTATGACCGCTTTGATCAGGTTTTCAGCGACTACATCAGCGGTGCGGAAACACAATTTGAGAATCTCATCGACCAAATCCCTGAAGAATGGTTACAAGTTCAAAAGGAGCTTGCGCTCTCTGAAGAGGATATGAAGCGCGTCGAGGCAATGGGTGGTTTGGATAAACTGATGGAGAAATTACGCGAGCGCCTGCGTGAGCAACAAAAACGACATCAAGGTGGCAGTAAATGGATTGGTACTGGTGGCACATCACCTTTCGGCGCCCACGGCTACAACCCCGAAGGTATACGTATTGGTCAGCAAGGCACTGGTCAACGGCGTGCGGTTAAAGTCTGGGATAAACGTGAGTACAGAAATCTGGACAGCGATCGCGAGGTAGGAACACGCAACATAAAAATGGCGTTACGTAAATTGCGACGATTCGCACGCGAAGGCGAGCAAAGTCAGTTGGATATCGACGCTACCATTCACTCAACAGCGCGAAATGCCGGATACCTTGATCTGAAAATGATTCCGGAACGACGCAATGCCATCAAGGTACTGCTGTTTCTCGATGTCGGCGGTTCGATGGACTATCACGTCAAAGCATGCGAAGAATTATTCTCAGCAGCTAGAAGCGAATTCAAGCGCCTCGAATACTTTTACTTCCACAACTTCACGTATGAGCATGTCTGGAAAAATAACCTAAGGCGTCACACCGAAACCCTGCCGGTGCATGAACTGTTGCGTTCGTTTAACAGCGATTACCGTGTAGTGTTTGTTGGCGATGCAGCGATGAGTCCCTACGAAATAGCGGCGGCAGGCGGCAGTGTCGAACACTGGAATGAAGAACCCGGCGGTCTCTGGATGCAGCGTATCGTCGCACACTTTCCCTATTTGGCCTGGTTAAACCCGGAAAATCCTGGCTATTGGGAGCACACTCAATCCAATCGCATGACGCGCCAGCTTATCGGCGAACGTATGTTCCCGCTAACAGTGTCCGGGATTGAAGATGCAATTACCTGCCTGAAGCGCCCAGGCTCGTCGGCCGTGGTTTAGCAGCCGGCTGCCGGCGCCTGCCGGGGTAATGCAACACATCTGCGGCGATAAGCTGCACATTTGGCCTGCTCCGACCTGAAAATCCCGTCGAAGCCTTATCACTAGCCTGAATATTGCATCGTGTAACGCGTGGCGCTGGCCAAACTTCGGATCAAATGAAAGACGGCTAAAACCGAAATGTATTTGGATCAGCCGAATTGTGCCAGCGCCATACTCTAAGCTTACCACCACGCATCCGCTCAACACAGCAAACCCCTGCTGTCAGTATCCGCTTCGGAACTGCGGTCCGGTACTTGCTGCTAAATAGTAACTATTCTGCCCTTAAACGACGAGCTTCAACGCAGCATGCAACAGCGGCCTGCCAGCCAGCACCGGTACACTGTCAGTGCAACGCTGAGTGTATTCAGCGCGGCACGAACATTGGCTATCAGGGCTCTACTTACACTGGTGCTAGTTACCATTGGTGCCTGCTCATCAAGTGATGAGCCGACAGCGAACAATCCCGGCATTCAGAATGATGCTGCGCCATCACCTGCAATGTCTGAAGACGGCATCGATCTCAGCGGCGATATTCTGATTCCACCACCACCTGCCGCATTGTTCATATCGGCACAACCGGGGGAACTTGTTCTGCAATGGCAGAGTGATGTGAATACAACCAGCGCCAGTATCGATCTATTCAATACCCGTTTGCGTACCACAACCCGCATCATCAGCGACTTGCCGGCAGATCAAACTGAATTTCGTTTACCCGTTGTGCCACATCTTTTTGCCTGGGAGTACAGCGAATTCATCCTGAGTTTGTGCTCTGCTACCGACTGTATCCACTCACTGAGTACTGGCGTGGCAACGCTACGCGATGACACGGTTACACTATTGAGCGCAACTGATGGCCAGATGTTCGATCAGTATGGCGCGAGTCTGGCAGCAGCTGTTGACGGTCGTCTGCTGATTGCCGGTGCACCGGGTAAGAACCGCATAAGTAGCAGCGAGAATGAACTCGAACAGGAAGTGGCAGATGCAGGGGTTGCTGAATTGTTTTTCTCTGTCGATGGCACTTGGTGGCACGGCGCATTGCTCGAATCCACTACTCCCGGTTTCAATGCGAGATTCGGTGACGCATTGGCATCAAGTCGCGATGGCAATACATTGGTTATCGGGGCACCTGGAGATAGTCATGCCGGTGCCCTCGCCGGCAGTGCATTTGTTTTCGAAAGAACAGGTGAAACCTGGCGACAGTCAGCAGAGCTGATCTCACCTGCCAGCGAGGAATTTGCACAATTCGGCGCTGCTGTTGCTATCGACTCAGAGGCAAGTTTGATTGCGGTTGCAGCACCCGCTCAATCGAACTCGAGTGAACCGTTTGCAAACACTGGTGATACCAGCGGAAGTGTGACGATCTACCGCCAGGCCGACACTAACGGGCCATGGTCTGCGCGTCAGCAATTGCACTCTCCACTTCTTCAGGATGGGGGCAGATTCGGGGCGAACCTAACGCTGAGTCACGATGCACAAACGCTTGTAATCTCCTCAACAAGCTATCGTGAGGGTGTTTTGGAAATGGCTAGCGACGATGTCAGTGGCGCAACCTTTGTCTACGAAGCACAAAACAGCATTTTCACTCTCACAGATACGCTAGTGCCAAACCCGACAATGCAAAGTAGTTCGTCACCTGCAATGCACACAACCCTGACACATGCGATGAGTAGCGACGCAGGTGTTATCGTTACCGCGCAACAAGTAATACCCGCAGTTGCATTCAATAGAAACGAAATCGTCGAAAAACCTGAAGTGCGATTGATCGTTTACCAGCCAGACGCAGACGGCGCTTACAAACAAACCGCCGTATTGGCGCTTCATGGCGTTCAAAGCGCGACAACTGATGTTGTTCTATCTGTTGCCGGCGATGGACAAACGATTGCCGGTACACTGTTAAACGGGGCTGAATCAGACAACACAGTCACCGTGTTTTCGCGTGATAGTGATAGTCCGAATTCGAACGCTGAGATCTGGCGTCCTGTTAACCTGCTAACCAACCCGCTACTTGAACCCAACAACTTCGGGTCATCTCTGGCCTTCAGTGAAGATGGCAGTCGTTTGTTTATTGGCGCAGATGGCGGCGGTCCGGTATTCGTATACTGAGTACAGAAACCAAGACACCAAGACACACTACAGGGATTGGAAATAACACATCCATCGCAACTCAACACAGTGCAGGACGCCAATTCTATCAAGCGCTTAGACTCTCACGCGAGATCGCAGAAAATAGATAAGCCGTTAGCTTGATTGCACTTAATGCTTACCGTCAGGATATACCGGCAGAGAACGTTCATAGTCACTGAGCAACAATCGGTTTCGCCCGGCACTCGCGACTTTCGGTAAAACACGATGTAAATCGGCCAACAGCGTCTCAGCGTTTTGATTGCTATGCAAGTCCAATCGAGCCAGAGCACCGACACAACTCGCCGACGAAAAACCCGCAGCGACAGCGAGTTTGTTGCATTTCTGCATCACTAACCGCGCATGCATCAATCCGGTAGCTGCCGTATCATGATTCATCACAAAACCAATTCTACTGCTGCCAAAGTAAGCAACTTCTGTCTCAAGAGATACCTGACGACGCACCGCAAGCAGAAATTCATCAAGTCGGGACGAATCAGCTGTCACCGGTTTGAGGCGCCCGTCCGGTTCCTCGTAGGCAAGCTCTATCAACAACAGGCTGTTGCGCCATTCAGTAGACGACGATTGTGCCGAGGCACTTGTGACGGTGGAATCAGTCGCTTTGCCCGGCTCATCAACGATCGGGCTGCCAAGCAAGGCATCAAGATTTTTAACGAACGCCATTGCCCGATCATTGTCTTCCAGCGCCCGGCTCTGCGAATTATATTCTTCATCTGAACCGCCGGATACCGCATTGGATGGTGCGTTCTCGTGCTGGTCAACCCGGATGCCCAGCGAGACGTCGGCAGCATGACTGTCAGCGCGCGATCCGGTATCCGATAACGGATCCGATACCGCATCGGATAATAAGCCAGCTGATTCACAAGTTTCTGTGCGGTTTTTATCGGCTTGAGTGCTTAACTTCCAGATTGAATCAATACCACGGTGTTCATGTGATTGGTAGATCGCGATCGGCTGAAACGCGATCTGCCTAACCTGCATACCACGCCGGATCGATGCATTTAATACCTGAGCTTTTTTGTCCGGTGTCACGATGTGCTCAAGTTCGGGCCCATCAAGCAAGCTGGAAAGCGGTTCGCCAAACCAACGATGAGGCTTAGTAGACTCATCATTGGCCAGCAGAGCAGCGGCGCGTTCGCCGATATGCGCGATGTTGTGCCCGGTATCGATCACCAGCTCATCTGCAGCAAGCGTCGACAATGCCGAACGAAGTTGTTGCACTTGCGTTAACGCTTGCGCGCGCTGCGAGACGATGCGACCAATAGCGGTGATTCGCGCCAGTAGCAGCTCGCTTGATTCGTTTTTGAACATGCATTCGATCGCACCGGCAGAGAGGCAACGTTTAATGATGTGATCCGAGAAACTGCCGGTCAGGATGGCGCAGGTGATGTCCCCTGTATCTTTATGCGCTATTAACTCTGCGCAAAGCGTGTCGCCGGTCGACTCTTCAAGATAATAGTCAAGTAGAGCAAGATCAAAACGGTTATCAAGAGCAAGTTGCAACGCTTCCTCGTGCGTACTGGCAAGCGTAACATCATGTCCGTTCGACATGAGAAGATCATGCAATGCCAACCGGATACTGTTTGAATCATCAACAACAAGAATGCAGAGCTGCTGACGTTCGGGCGTCAAAGCCGCTACCGACGCAGGTTCATCCAGATCCGTATCCAGCATATATTCGAGACGGACACCCACTTGCCGGTAATCCTTCCACCTCACCAATTCCGTGTACTGTCGCCCGGCTACCCACGCACGTGAATGAGCGCGCATTTCCTGTGAAAGCGCAATAACCGGCAAGTCGTGAAAATCCGGCGATTCCAACTGATCAAGAAAACGCTCAACGACCGCATCTCTGGCCGATTGCCAACCAAACAATACCGCGACAAATTCGTTACCGGAATCAAACTCGTCAAACTGGGTGCGTAGCGTTGCCAGTGCCTGCTTGAAATCGTCGAGCGAAACCACGTCAAATCCGAGCTCCGACAGATATTTTTTCAGCACATAACGCATCGTCGTCGACGGCTCCACCAGCAACAAGCGCTGCGGAGGTACCGGTGAGTGTTGCTCTTGTGCGAGTGGCGAAGAAGAGACGTCGCGGGCTTGTGCAGCATCCAAATCTGAGCCGGAAGACGGTTCCGACGTGTTCGAACTGCCAGGAGCTGACCGTCTTCCCCGCGTCTGCAACACCGGGATGTCATCCGTATTGGAATTCGCACCGCCAGCGGTAACGTTCGGAACAGCAGGTTTTTCGGGGTCGTTGTTAGTCACACTTGCAGGGTGTCTGAGCGATGTTGCCAATCAAGGCTAACCTGGGCTAAAGACCCAAACTGGGCCGATCGAGAGCCACCCGGGTCAACCGGTATCACGGGCGTCATCATCAGTACCCGTGGCACCGACAATAGCCGCCTGCCATTGTAACGCCAAGACCCGGGTATCTCAGCAATAGGAAACGTTACAACATGATGTTCGGACGCAACTGTGAAGCAGATCACAGCCAATCAGACCATACCAAAGAACGGTCTAACCATTACCCGCTGACCGGGCACGACGCTGTCAACCTCAGGTGGCAAAATTATCAGACAATTAGCCATTACCATCGACGTCAGGCGCCCTGCACCCTGCTTGCCGGTGCTCTCAACCACACTGTTACCTTCTGCATCCAGAGAAAGCACACCTCGCTGATATTCGGTTCTGCCTGCCGATTTTCTAAGCGCTGACTGACAGATGGCCGAAACCACATCCACCTGGGTTTTCGTCGCACCCGACATTGAAAGAATAGCTGGCTGTACGAACTCGTAAAAGGCCACCATCACAGCAACCGGATTTCCCGGCAGGCCAAAGAACACAGAATTACCCAGCGTGCCAAATGCCAGCGGCCGACCGGGCCTCATTGCAATCTTCCAAAAACCCACTTCGCCAATTTCGTGAATGGTCCGTGTAACGTAGTCTGCTTGCCCGGCTGAAACACCACCTGACGTTACAATCAGATCGGCAGTTTCGGCGGCACGCATAAACGCGTCTCGGGTATCGTCAGGATTGTCAGCTACAACACCCAGATCAAAAATTTCGACACCGAGGCGCTCCAGCATGGCGCGCAGCGTATAACGGTTACTGTCAAACAACTCTCCCGGCGCCAGTGCTTGACCGGCATACTCTTCCAGTGAACGCAGCTCGTCACCGGTGGTGAAGAATGCGACTTTTAATCTTTGGTAAACCGGCACACGGTTGATACCAAGAGACGCCAGCTGCCCGAGCTGAGCAGGTCCCAGATGCTCACCTGCAGACAATACTGTTTCACCCTGCTTTATATCTTCACCAGCATGACGTACATGGCTTCCGGATTTAACCGTAGAATCGATTTTGATTGTCGCACCATCAGGTGCCATCTCGACATGCTCCTGAATGACGACGGTATCAAGCGTATGCGGCATCATCGCACCAGTCATTATGCGAACCGCAGTTGGGGAATCAACGCTACCGATATCACCGTTAAAAGGCCGACCGGCCCAGGCAGTACCTGCTACCTGCAAAGATAGAGTCTGCCCGTCATCCGGAATATCAGCCGCACGTATTGCGTAGCCATCCATAGCCGAGTTTGTATACCCGGGCACATCGATCGGCGAGGTTAAATCACGTGACAAAATCCTGCCCAGTGCCTTGTCCAGCGGCACCTCCTCTATTGCAGTGTCGTCCGGTTGTGGTAGCAGAGACCGGATTCGCGCCAGTGCGGACTCAACGGGCATCAAACCCGGTTCTGTTACATCCTCACAGGAAGCTGCTTTTTCGATCAACAGTCACGCCTCCCATCACGCTGGTTTTCAAGTTCCAACTCAATCCGTGAACGTTCGTCTTCAGTGTTGATGTTCAGGAATGCATCAGGACAGTCTGAAAAATTAACTTCCGCCACTGTCTCACTTTCGAACCATTGATCTATTTTACGCTCACCACTGTGAAGAAATTGCTCAAGCGACTCCATCGCTGTGGACTTTACCAAAAGAAACACAGGCTGTAGTCGTTGACCATCTGAAGCGACTGATATAGTTGCACCCCGTGCTGTCTGTGCGTCATGCATTCGGTTCACGATATTCAACGGTACAAAAGGTGAATCGCAGGGGCACATGAAGACACTGTCAACCTGTCCTCGAAAATGATCGAGCGCAGTGTAAAGACCGGCGAGCGGTCCCAGATTCCCTTGCATTGCGTCTCCAACAACCGGGCGTGCTATTTCAGCATATTTGTCGGTATTGCGATTGGCGTTGATCATCATTTGACTGACCTGTGGTGAAACCCGATCCACCACCCACTGCACGAGCGGTTTGCCTGCCAGATGCACCAGCCCCTTATCAACACCACCCATACGTCTTGCCAGTCCACCTGCCAGTATGACAGCGCCGATCCGAATGACATTTTGTTGTGTAGCGGTGTTGTCCAATTGTTTAATCTATCGTGCGCAATCGATCTACAAAACCGGCGATAACGTTTGCAGTTGTTTGAAATATTTATCCAGATAGTCTTCAAAACTACCCGTGCTTTGCTCTTCAAGCATCCGTTGAGCCGGGGTCGACGCATCCACGGCCTGTTGAAGTGAGGCCTGTGTGTCTTCGTCGGCTGGCAGATCCGCGTAAAACGACGCAGCTTCATTCGAATGCGCCCGCGCCGATTCAATAAACGACTGTCCGGAACTGAGCAATTCATCAAGGATAACAGCCGAGGGCGTTTGATCAAGGTTCGCTACTTTCTCCTGCTGAGATCGCAGCGCGCTGCTGTACCTGTCAGCAACTGCGGCGTCAGCGGCGGCCGTGTTGCGATGTTTGTCAAGAAACTCGGCAACCGGCTGCATATCTGAAAGCAGTGCTGCTGCTGCGTCACGTACTGACATCTGTCGATTCTTGAAAATCACATTCGCCTGCGGATCCCGACCACGATGCGCTACAGTGGATATGTTTGTGCCGTTAATGCGCGACTCATGTTTATCAATAGGTGGCGAACGATCCAGCAGCGCCTGTAACAGGAAAATTTCAAAAAAGTCGAGTTGCTGTTGGCTCATACCTGCTGGTTCAAGCATGTTGACATCAATACAACGCAATTCAAGATACAGGATGCCACGGCTACGCATTGCAACTACCGGTGGTTCAAATCGCTCAGCCAGCTGTTTTGGCCGCACCGGAGAATAGTACTCATTCTCGATTTGCAGCAAATTCAGATTCAACTGTTGATGCTCGCCAGCTTCATCCAAAAGCCCGAGCTCGGCATAACTGTCATGTTCTGTCGTAATCAGGCGATGCAGATCATTCGTGTAACTCGCAAGATCCGAATAATCGACGCTGATACTCTCAGCCGCTTTCTTGCTGTAGTTGTAACCGATATCACCCATCCGTAGAGATGTTGCGTAACGCTGATAAAGCGTATCGTTACCATGCACAGCAAAATCTTTTGAAATAGTTTTGCCTTCCATAAAAGTTCTGCACACTGCAGGAGAGGCGCCGAAAAGCAACGGTATCAACCAGGTTCTGCGCAGTACGTTGCGCGTCGCGCACAGATACATTTCGCTTGTAAAGCGAGTGTAGGACGAGTCGTTAATGGCACGCGCGGCGAGGTTCACCAGTTCGACAGAAAACCTGCCGGGTGCATCGACAATCATATGCGCAACTGCCTGCCAGAACGTCTCCGGCCAGGAATAGTTAAAATGAATGCCGGCAATGGTTTGCATGGATCGTCCATAGCGCAAACCCAAGCCGCGACGATAAACAGATTTCATGCGCCCGGGGTACGAATCTCCGTAACAACCCACACGAATATTGTCAGATCCGCCCAACAGGCATGGCATGCTGGTATTCCAGACAAATTCATTCTTGGCCAGATTGCGCTGAACAAGGCGTTGCGTCTGATGTAAAAAATCAAGCGCATCGTGCGTCGACTGCAGAGCCGGTGTTACCAGTTCTAACAGAGCTTCAGAATAGTCCGTCGTAATGTATGGATTGCAGAGAGCGGAACCCAGGCCCGCTGGATGATCAGACTGGGCGATGACACCGTCAGCCTGGACGCGCAGATTCTCTTTCTCGAGCCCGATTCTGGAGCCGTCAAGTAACGATGCAGCACCGCGTTCGACGTTTCCGGCGCTCGCAAAGCCTTTAAACTGTTCCAGACTCGACAACGTCTCAGATAGACCTGTCTCGTGTAGTGTGCTAGACAACGGTTTCTGCCAAACTTAAAACCGTAGTGTACAACAGTATCGCGAACCTCAATAACCTGTTCGAATTACTCTAGCCTGCCCTATTCATGAAGGGTTCGCCACCAGAGTCTGGCTACCTAAGCAGGTCGCTCGATTCAGCGACATTCGTAGAAATCTACGGGTTGAGCTCAATCGAGTGAGCTGCGACGGCAGACGGGCACTGGGGGTGAATAGAACACAGTGTGCGGATACCCGCAGCGACGCTAAAACTGCTTTTCTAACTGGAAATTGCTTAGTTTTCAGTATCACTGTTTTCGC
>CALFCF010000052.1 GCA_937951345.1 uncultured Granulosicoccaceae bacterium | reverse complement strand
CCTTCGCCTCGCCTCCCATCGCTTCCGCCTGACAGATCGTCAGCGCCGCCGTCAGCGTCGTCTTGCCATGGTCTACGTGACCTATCGTGCCCACATTCACATGCGGCTTCGTACGTTCAAATTTCTCTTTCGACATCTCGTTCTCGCTCTACGACGGCTTACTGCCGTTATTCGTTACGTAAAAAATTCAGTTGTAGTTGTAAATGTTCAGTTCAACCTTACTGCAAAATCTCAAGATTCCGTTATCGAACGGTGCCCTTTAAAAAAACCTGTCAACAATCAGCCGACATTCAGGGCCGATTTAACAAAGCGTCCGACACGTTCGGCGGCGTCTCTGCGTACTTCTCGAATTCCATCGAATAGACCGCCCTGCCCTGTGTTGCTGAGCGCAACGCCGTAGAGTAACCAAACATCTCTGCCAGCGGAACCTCTGCCCTGACAACTTTACCGCCAGGTTGCTCATCCATCCCGTCGACAAGTCCGCGACGACGATTCAGATCGCCCATGACGTCGCCCATATACTCCTCAGGTGTCACCACTTCAACACGCATCACAGGCTCCAGTATTACCGGTGATGCGTTTTCCGAGGCGGTTCTAAACGCCATTGAACCAGCAATCGAGAACGCCAGTTCATTTGAATCAACTTCGTGGTACGAGCCATCAAACAAAACAGCTTTTACATCAACAACCGGATAACCACCCAACACACCGTTACTGAGCGCATCCCTGATACCTTTTTCAACAGCCGGTATAAATTCTTTCGGCACACTACCACCAGCAATCTCGCTGATAAAACTGAACCCGCTGCCACGTTCAGTCGGTTCAAGCCGCAACCAAACGTGACCGTATTGTCCGGTACCGCCTGTCTGGCGAACAAATTTTCCTTCACCGTCACCGGCTGTCCGCAGCGTTTCGCGGTAGGCCACCTGCGGTTTTCCGACGTTGGCAACCACGCTGAATTCACGTTGCAAACGATCAACGATAATGTCCAGGTGCAACTCACCCATGCCGCTGATAATCGTCTGGCCCGATTCTTCGTTCGTCGAGACACGAAACGACGGATCTTCGCGGGCCAGTTTGCCAAGCGCCTGCGCCATTTTGTCCTGGTCCGCAACTGTCTTCGGTTCAACGGCCACCGAGATCACCGGATCAGGAAATTCCATACGCTCAAGTGTTATGGCAGATTTCTGTTCGCACAGGGTGTCCCCGGTGCTCGCTTCTTTCAATCCGACCATGGCCGCGATATCGCCGGCCCTGACTTCCTTGATCTCTTCACGGTTGTTCGCGTGCATTTGCAACAGGCGTCCGACGCGTTCTTTTTTCTGACGTACTGCGTTGAACACCATGTCGCCGGTTTTAACCACGCCGGAATACACCCGGAAAAACGCCAGCGAACCAACAAACGAATCTGAAGCTATCTTGAACACCAACCCGGCAAACGGTTCGTTGTCATCTGCCGGACGCGTACCTGTTTTACCACCGTGCACTTCACCCTCTATAGGTGGTATGTCTGATGGCGAGGGCATGTACTCGACGATTCCGTCGAGCAACGCCTGAACCCCTTTGTTCTTGAACGCACTGCCGCACATCGTCGGTACAATCTCGCCCGAGAGCGTGCGAATCCTGAGCCCTTTGCGAATATCCGCTTCACAGAGGTTGCCTTCGAGATAGGCATCCATCAGTTCCTCAGAGCTTTCAGCTGCAGCTTCCAGCAATGTTTCCCGCCATTGCTCGCAATCACTTTGCATGTCAGCCGGAATATCTTCTTCGTCGAACGTAATGCCCAGGTCCGTATCGGACCAGATCACCGCCTTCATACGAATCAGATCAACGACACCGCGAAAATCTTCTTCACTACCAACCGGCAGCTGAACCGGTATCGGCGCAGCACCCAGCCGTTCAGTTATCTGATCGACAACGCGCAAAAAATCAGCACCGGTTCGATCCATCTTGTTGACGAACGCCATGCGCGGGACGTTGTACTTGTTTGCCTGCCGCCACACGGTTTCTGATTGCGGTTCAACACCGCCGACCGCGCAAAAAACCGCCACAGCACCGTCGAGCACCCGCAAAGAACGTTCAACTTCAATAGTGAAATCAACGTGCCCCGGTGTATCAATTATATTGATCCGGTGCTCGTCACCTTCACCCTGCATACCTTTCCAGAAGCAGGTCGTTGCTGCGGACGTGATCGTAATTCCGCGTTCCTGCTCCTGTTCCATCCAATCCATGGTGGCAGCTCCGTCGTGCACCTCACCGATCTTGTGAGACACGCCGGTATAGAACAGAATCCGCTCCGTCGTCGTTGTTTTTCCGGCATCAATGTGGGCCATGATGCCCACGTTTCTGTACCTGTCTAATGGAGTTGTTCTGGCCACCGGTTAGCCTGCTTATTGCGACCAAAAAAATCAGTCTCTTGCCACATTGTTCATCCGACGAAACACAGATGAAAAGGCAGAGATTTTTAGATATTCCTTGTTATCAATTCGATACAGCTGAGGCTGTTGTTTTGGTTTCAGCTCATGCAACCAAAGTTAACGCTTACCAGCGGTAATGAGAAAAAGCCTTGTTGGCTTCAGCCATGCGATGCACATCGTCGCGCTTCTTAACTGCAGCGCCACGCTTTTCAGCTGCATCGCTGAGCTCTCCCGCAAGCTTCAGCATCATCGACTTCTCGCCACGCTTTCGTGCAGCTTCGATTACCCATCGCATAGCGAGCGCACTGCGGCGAACCGGCCGGACTTCGACAGGCACCTGGTAAGTCGCACCACCAACGCGGCGTGATTTCACCTCAACACCGGGGCTGACGTTCTCAAGCGCTAATTCAAGAGTTTCAAGCGGGTCTTGCGCACCCTTTTCCTGCATAACATCGAGCGCACCGTAGATAACTCTTTCGGCAACCGCTTTCTTGCCGTCAAGCATCAGGATGTTGATGAACTTGGCCAGCTTTACCGATCCGTATTTCGGGTCGGGCAGAACTTCGCGTTTGGGTGCTTCGTTTCTTCTAGACATAACTTAACCTTTAGGCTTCTTGGCACCGTACTTGGAGCGACCTTGACGACGGCTCTCGACACCCTGAGTGTCCAGACTGCCACGCACCGTGTGATAGCGAACACCGGGAAGATCCTTGACCCGTCCACCTCTGATCAACACCACAGAGTGCTCCTGCAGGTTATGACCCTCGCCACCAATGTAGGATGTAACCTCAAACCCGTTTGTCAGGCGCACGCGCGCGACCTTGCGCATGGCTGAGTTGGGCTTTTTCGGTGTCGTCGTATAGACGCGCGTGCAGACCCCGCGCTTCTGCGGGCACGCCTGCAGTGCCGGCACATTCGACTTTGCCGATTTACGTTTGCGCGGCTTGCGCACCAACTGGTTAATAGTTGCCATTCTTAATATTTACCGTCATTCATAACTACCCTTCTTGGCTACAACCATGCCCGACAGGCATGAACTGGTGCACGCCGGCCAAAGCCTTGGCCATACACGCACATAACGACCGGAAATTGACGTCAACCCCGTACCGTTCCACACAAATCGTGGCAAAAAATCCTGGATGACCGCTAACTGGCCCTAAAAAAGGCCAAACAACCATACGGAAACAGGCTCAAACGAGCCTGTTTCGATAAGAGATTTGGTGTGACGGGCGGTGGTTGCCGTCACTTCAGCTGAGCCGCCGGATATTAGTCCCTGCACGCCCCACTGTCAACCATCACTCCACTGCCAGCTAAGCCGGATCGTCTCCGGTCGCCGGACTGCCGCCATCTTCTGCCGGGTTGTCAGACGATTCAGGTGAATCAACAGCAGCTACCTCAGCAGCCAATGCAGCGGTCAAATCATCAATCTCATCAGCTGACATCAAATCTTCGCCTGGAGCCGCACCCTCTGTTGCCGCCACCTCAGGCTGATCGATCGGGATACCAACAGCACCGCCAGCAATATCGACACCTTGAGCTCCCTGACCAGCTGACTCGGCTTCAAGCGTCTGTTCAAAAGCCTCATTCAGTTCAAGCTGGGTACGCTGACGCTTACGAGCTTCGTGGAAAGCCAGGCCGGTACCCGCAGGTATGAGACGCCCCACAATTACGTTTTCTTTCAAGCCGCGCAGATCATCACGCGCACCACGCACGGCTGCATCGGTCAGAACGCGCGTGGTTTCCTGGAAAGAAGCAGCAGATATAAACGACTCTGTAACGAGCGATGCCTTGGTAATACCGAGCAGCAGGTTATCAAACTCCGCCGGTTCGGCATTCGGATTTTCCTCGAGCAGCGCGTTGTTTACTTCCTTGACGCGGAAGTAATCGATTTGCTCCCCGCGTAACAAACGCGTATCACCTGCTTTTGAAATTTCAACCTTGCGCAGCATCTGCCGAATGATTACCTCAATGTGCTTGTCATTGATGCGTACACCCTGCAGGCGGTAAACGTCCTGAATTTCCTTGGCCAGATAGGCAGCAAGGGTCTCGACGCCACGTAAGCGCAGAATATCCTGAGGGTTGGGTTCGCCTTCAGCGATAGTCTCGCCCTGCACCACTTGTTGGCCTTCAAAGACATCGATCTGGCGCCATTTCGGAATCAGTTCTTCGTAGTGCTCGCCTTCAGCACCGGTTATTACCAGGCGTTGCTTACCTTTGGTTTCTTTACCAAAACTTACCGTACCGGTTTTCTCAGCAAGTATTGCTGGCTCTTTCGGTTTACGCGCTTCGAACAAGTCAGCAACACGCGGCAGACCACCGGTAATATCACGGGTTTTGGAAGATTCCTGCGGGATACGTGCAACGACGTCGCCGACTTTCACATCATCACCGTCCTGCAGGTTAATGATCGCACCTTCCGGCAGGAAGTACTGCGCAGGAATATCGGTACCGGCGATGCAGACATCTTCACCGGTTTTCTTGTCGATCAGTTTTACCATCGGGCGAAGATCCTTGCTGGAGCCGCCACGTTGTTTGTGGTCCATGATGACAATGTCGGTAAGACCGGTGATCTCGTCACTCTCTTCTTTGATAGTAATACCATCAACAAAGTCAGAGAACGCCACCTTACCTTCAACCTCAGTAACAATGGGTCGCGTGTGCGGGTCCCAGGTGGCCAGCACTGCACCGGCTTCAACCTTGTCATCCTCTTTGTAGAGAACCGTCGAACCGTATGGAATTTTATAACGCTCACGCTCGCGGCCTTCTTCATCGACAATGCCGAGCTCTGCCGTACGCGATACCGCCACCAGCTTTCCATCTGAATTGGTAACGGATTTCATATTATGCGTACGCAACATACCGGCAGATTTTGATTCCACACTGCTTGCCGATACGGCTTTACTTGCGGCCCCACCGATGTGGAAGGTACGCATCGTTAACTGTGTACCCGGCTCGCCGATAGACTGGGCGGCCATTACACCCACCGCCTCACCGATGTTGATGATGTGACCACGGGCAAGGTCACGACCGTAGCAGGCTGCACACACACCATAGTCGGCTTCACAGGTAATCGCGGAGCGGACAAGAAGCTCATCGATACTTTCGGATTCCAGCACGTCAGCGGCGGCTTCATCAATTAGAGTGCCGGCTGGTAGCAATACTGTCTCTGTACCGGGCTTTAACACGTCTGTTGCACACACACGACCGAGCACACGTTCCCGCAGCGACTCGAGCACATCACCGCCTTCGATAAGCGGTTTCATGGTGAGTCCGTTTGTGGTTCCGCAATCCGGGTCGACAACCACCATGTCCTGGGCAACATCAACCAGGCGTCGTGTCAGGTAACCGGAGTTCGCAGTTTTCAGTGCGGTATCCGCAAGACCCTTTCGTGCACCGTGAGTAGATATAAAGTACTGCAGTACGTTCAAGCCCTCGCGGAAGTTTGCTGTGATTGGTGTTTCGATAATCGATCCATCGGGACGCGCCATCAAACCACGCATACCGGCAAGCTGGCGAATCTGCTGCGAGGAACCTCGAGCACCGGAATCGGCCATCATGTATATCGAGTTGAACGATTCCTGTTCGACTTTTTCGCCACCATTGACCGCAACCGTGTCTTTACCAAGTTTGGCCATCATCGAGTGACCAACTTTTTCATTCGCAGCAGCCCAGATATCAACGACTTTGTTGTAACGCTCACCGTGAGTCACGATACCGCTCGCGTACTGCGATTCGATCTGTTTGATCGTTTCTTCGGCTTCGCCAATAATCGTGGACTTGTCATCCGGCACAACCATATCGTCGACACCGATCGAAACACCGGCAAGTGTTGCGTAACGAAAGCCCATGTACATCAGTTGGTCAGCAAAGATGACAGAATCTTTCAAGCCGAGACGCCGGTAACAAAGATTAATCAGGTTGGAAATGTTCTTTTTCGTCAACGGACGATCAACAAATTCAAACGGCAGTCCTGCTGGCAGTATTTCTGACACAATCGCGCGTCCAACCGTAGTTTCAACGCGGCGCATCTGCTGCACATGATCACCATTCTCATCCGCTATGGTTTCGGATATACGGACAGTCACACGAGCATGCAGGTCGACCTCGTCATTCTCGTAAGCGCGATGTACTTCCTTGACGTCACGGAACTTCATCCGCTTGCAACCTTCTTTAAAAACCGGCTTTCCGTTTTCATCCCGTGGCAAGTCAGCCAGTGTCGGGCTACAGGAACAGCCGCCTTTTGCATCAACACGTTC
This sequence comes from uncultured Granulosicoccaceae bacterium, assembly GCA_937951345.1. Taxonomy (GTDB): domain Bacteria; phylum Pseudomonadota; class Gammaproteobacteria; order Granulosicoccales; family Granulosicoccaceae; genus CALFCE01. Next base: position 10,403 of record CALFCF010000052.1, on the reverse strand, counting down.
CCGTGTCATGTAATACAAACCCAGTACGATATCCTGTGACGGCACGATTATGGGCTCGCCATTCGCAGGTGACAGCACATTGTTGGTGGACATCATCAACGCACGTGCCTCGAGCTGCGCTTCGATAGAGAGCGGCACGTGGACTGCCATCTGGTCACCGTCAAAGTCTGCGTTAAACGCAGCGCAAACCAACGGGTGCAGTTGAATCGCTTTACCTTCGATTAGTACTGGTTCGAATGCCTGAATACCCAGACGATGCAATGTCGGTGCGCGGTTAAGCATCACCGGGTGCTCGCGGATAACCTCTTCGAGAATATCCCAGACTTCTCCACCTTCACGTTCCACCATTTTCTTGGCAGCTTTGATGGTGGTGGCCATTCCACGGCGTTGCAGCTTACTGAAGATAAATGGCTTGAACAGTTCAAGCGCCATCTTTTTCGGCAATCCGCATTGGTGCAATTTAAGGGTCGGGCCTACAACAATTACCGAACGACCTGAGTAGTCAACACGCTTACCGAGGAGGTTTTGACGGAATCGCCCTTGCTTACCCTTAATCATGTCAGCAAGCGACTTCAACGGCCGCTTATTGCTACCAGTGATCGCGCGTCCACGACGACCGTTGTCGAGCAGTGCGTCAACCGACTCCTGCAGCATGCGCTTTTCATTGCGCACAATGATGTCAGGCGCATTTAATTCGAGCAGACGACGCAGACGGTTGTTACGGTTGATTACGCGACGGTACAAGTCGTTCAGATCAGAGGTTGCGAACCGTCCGCCGTCAAGCGGTACAAGCGGGCGCAAGTCAGGTGGCAATACCGGCAGTATTGTCATGACCATCCATTCCGGACGGTTGCCGGAAGCAATGAACGATTCGACTAGTTTCAGGCGCTTGGTCAGACGCTTCAGTTTTGTTTCCGACTTTGTCGCGCCGATCTCTTCACGCAGCGTAATCGCGTCTGATTCCAGGTCAATGGATTTGAGTATGTCATGCACAGCTTCGGCACCCATGCGGGCGTCAAAGTCATCACCAAACTGCTCGACCGCTTCCAGGTACTGTTCGTCCGACAGTAATTGCCCCGGCTCCAGGTCGGTTATGCCCTGATCGATAACAACATACGCCTCGAAATACAGCACACGCTCGATTTCACGCAGTGTCATATCCAACAGCAAACCAATTCGCGAGGGTAGTGACTTCAAAAACCAGATGTGTGCGACCGGGCTAGCCAGGTCGATGTGCCCCATGCGTTCCCGGCGTACCTTGGTTTGAGTTACTTCAACGCCACACTTCTCGCACACAACACCTCTGTGCTTCAAACGTTTGTACTTGCCGCACAGGCATTCGTAGTCCTTTACAGGACCAAAAATCTTGGAACAAAACAGACCGTCACGTTCCGGTTTGAACGTGCGGTAGTTAATGGTCTCCGGCTTTTTAACCTCACCATAAGACCATGAACGAACGGTGTCTGGTGATGCCAATTTGATGCGGATACCGTCAAAATGTTCGGTCTGTCCTTGCATCTTGTAGAGATTGAGCAAATCTTTCATGTTGTCTCCTCTGCAAACTCCGGGAATCTGTTTATCGAAATAATCTGGATAAGTGCTGCTTTTTAAAAATGCTAAATATCAGCTGCACCTACTCCTGCTCCAATTCGATATTGATCCCGAGTGACCGAATTTCTTTAAGTAAAACATTAAACGATTCAGGCATACCCGCTTCCATTCGGTGATCGCCATCAACGATATTTTTATACATGGTGTTTCGACCCTTAACGTCGTCTGACTTAACGGTTAGCATTTCACGCAATGTATAGGCGGCACCGTATGCTTCCAGCGCCCAGACTTCCATCTCACCAAATCGCTGACCACCAAACTGCGCCTTACCACCGAGCGGTTGTTGTGTCACCAGGCTGTAAGGACCTGTTGATCGCGCGTGCATTTTGTCATCAACCAGGTGGTTGAGTTTCAGCATGTGCATGTAACCAACCGACACAGGGCGCTCGAATGTATCGCCGGTGCGACCATCGTAGAGCACCATCTGACCTGATTCCGGAAGATCTGCCAAACGCAACATTTCGCGAATTTCAGATTCAGCAGCACCATCGAATACCTGAGTAGCCATCGGTACACCGCCTACCAGGTTTTTACTCATCTCAATGATTTCATCATCAGACAAGGTTTCTACCGGCGTATGACGCTTTGCACCTTCGTGGTTGTAAATCTTCTCCAGGTATTGACGAAGATCTGCGACAGATTTTTGCGCTTTCAGCATGTCGTCGATTTTCTTGCCGAGGCCTTTTGCTGCGAGCCCCAGATGCATCTCAAGCACCTGTCCAACATTCATGCGCGACGGTACACCCAGCGGGTTCAGACAGATATCAACCGGCGAGCCGTCATCGGTGTACGGCATGTCTTCTGCCGGTACGATCATTGAGATCACACCTTTGTTACCGTGCCGGCCAGCCATTTTGTCACCGGGTTGCAAGCGACGTTTGACCGCCATGTAGACCTTGACCATTTTAAGAACACCGGGCGCCAAATCGTCACCTGATGTGATTTTCTCTTTCTGTTCAAGAAAACGCTGCTCAAATGCTTCACGCTGCTCGGATATTTGGCTGCCCATTTTTTCGAGCTGCTCATTCAAGGTTTCATCATCCATGCTGATGGTGAACCATTTATCGTGCTCGATACTCTGCAGGTACTCTGCAGTAACATCCGCACCTTTTGACAATCCTTCAGGTCCTTTAAGCGCCTTTTTACCGACGATCAATCGTTCAATACGTGCATATATATCTGACTCGATGATACGCAATTCGTCATCAATGTCCTTGCGGACCTGCTTGAGCTCGTCTTCCTCTATCTGCAGCGCACGCGCGTCTTTATCAACACCATCGCGAGTGAAAACCCGCACATCAATAACAGTACCGTCCATTCCCGGTGGCACACGCAGCGACGTGTCTTTAACGTCTGAAGCTTTCTCACCGAATATTGCACGCAACAGCTTTTCTTCAGGTGTTAGCTGGGTTTCACCTTTGGGCGTAACCTTACCGACGAGTATGTCGTTAGGTTTTACCTCAGCACCGACATACACAACACCGGATTCATCCAACTTTGACAGCAGACCTTCACTGACATTGGGTATATCTGCCGTGATGTCTTCAGAGCCCAGTTTGGTATCACGGGCTACGCAGGTCAGTTCTTCGATATGTATTGTGGTGAAACGGTCTTCCTTAACGACACGTTCCGAGATCAGAATCGAATCTTCGAAGTTGTAACCGTTCCAGGGCATAAACGCGACCAGCATATTCTGGCCCAGCGCCAATTCCCCTTTGTCGGTTGATGGCCCGTCAGCGAGCACATCACCACGTTCAATCTGATCACCCGGTTGAACCAATGGTCGCTGGTTTATACACGTGTTTTGATTGGATCGCGTGTATTTGGTCAGCTGATAGATATCAACACCGACACTTCCAGCTTCAGCTTCATCGTCTTTAACACGAACAACAACACGTGCCGCATCAACAGAGTCCACAGTACCGCCGCGTTTGGCGACTACCGCAGAACCAGAGTCCACAGCCACAATTCGTTCAATGCCGGTACCGACCAGAGGTTTCTCTGCACGTAAGGTCGGAACAGCCTGACGTTGCATGTTTGATCCCATCAATGCACGGTTAGCATCGTCGTGCTCAAGAAAAGGTACTAACGCCGCAGCCACTGACACTATCTGCTTCGGTGACACGTCCATCAACTCCACCTGATCAGGGGTAGTCAACAGCGATTCACTTTCCTTTCGACAGGACACCAGCTCATCAGTCAATTTTCCATTTTCATCAAGCGTGGTGTTGGCCTGCGCAATCATGTACTGGCCTTCCTCGATTGCCGACAGATATTCAATTTCTGATGTCGCTACGCTGTTGGTTACTTTGCGGTACGGTGTTTCAAGGAATCCGAAATGATTGGTACGCGCGTAGACGGCCAGCGAATTGATCAGGCCGATATTCGGGCCTTCCGGCGTTTCAATCGGGCAAACTCGACCGTAGTGCGTCGGGTGCACATCGCGCACCTCAAAACCCGCACGTTCGCGTGTCAGACCACCGGGTCCTAATGCAGATACTCGCCGTTTGTGAGTAACTTCCGACAGCGGATTATTCTGATCCATGAACTGCGAAAGCTGACTGGAACCAAAAAATTCTTTTACAGCTGCAGCTACCGGTTTCGCATTTATGATGTCCTGAGGCATCAAGCCCTCACTCTCGACCATACCGAGACGCTCTTTAACCGCACGCTCGACACGAACCAAACCAACACGAAAGACGTTTTCGGCCATTTCACCGACACTTCGTATACGGCGATTGCCCAGGTGGTCAATGTCGTCGACGCTGCCATGACCGTTTCTGATATCGATCAGTACACGCAACACCTCAAGAATGTCTTCCTTGCTGAGCGTACCCGGCCCTTCTGTCGTATCACGGCTGAGGCGTCGGTTGAATTTCATGCGTCCGACCGCCGAGAGATCATAACGATCACTGGTGAAAAACAGACTCTTGAAGAGATTCTGCGCTGCTTCCTTGGTGGGCGGTTCACCCGGTCGCATCATGCGATAGATTTCAACCTGTGCTTCAAGCTCCGTACGAGTCGGATCAATACGCAACGTGTTCGAGATATGTGGGCCGCGGTCAAGATCGTTGGTAAACAGGATTTCAAATTTGTTAGTGCCGATGGCGAAAATCTGTTCAAGCGACTCGACGGTTAATTCCGAATTCGCTTCAGCAATCACTTCCCCGTCTTCAGTGTTTACTATGTCCTCGAACAGTACTTTGCCGACCAGATAACCAGAAGGAATTTCTAGTTTTTTGATTTTCCCTTCCTGCAACTGACGCACGTGTTTGGCAGAAATACGGTGGCCGGCCTCGACGATTACCTTCTTGTTGACAATAATGTCGAACGCCGCGGTTTCACCGCGCAAGCGTTCCGGAATCAATTCCATCTCGATCTTGCCGCTTTTAGTTACCGAGATTTTGTTGGTTTCGAAAAACGTTTCCAGGATTTCCCGGGTTGTATAGCCTAGCGCACGCAGCACTATGGTTGCGGGTAGTTTGCGGCGACGATCAATACGCGCAAAGATGCAATCTTTCGGGTCAAATTCAAAGTCCAGCCACGAGCCACGGTAGGGAATAACGCGTGCCGAAAACAACAACTTGCCCGAGGAGTGAGTTTTACCTTTGTCGTGGTCGAAAAATACACCCGGTGACCGGTGTAGCTGCGATACGATGACGCGCTCTGTACCGTTGATGATGAACGTACCGTTGTCAGTCATTAACGGCAATTCGCCCATGAACACTTCTTGTTCTTTTATGTCTTTTACGACTTTACTGCTGGCAGGAGCATTCTTGTCGTAGATCATCAGTCGCGCCATAACGCGCAAAGGAGCTGCATACGTCAGACCCCTTATCTTGCATTCGCGCTCGTCAAATGTTGGTTTGCCCAGACGGTAGCGAACATAGTGCAGCTCGACATTGCCGGAATAACTGACAATCGGCATAACGCTGTTGAACGCAGCGTGCAGACCTTTGTCTTCACGAGCATCCGGATCAGCATGTTCCTGCAAAAACGAACGATAGGAATCAAGCTGTGTCTGCAGCAAAAATGGCACTTCCAGGATAGGTGTGCGCTTACCGAAATCTTTGCGAATTCGTTTTTTCTCTGTGAAGGAGAAAGCCATGTATCGTCCTCGTACTGACGCTGATTTGTGATCTTGTCCGCCGACTCTCGCGGTTTTAGCTGACTGACAGGTAACAAGCTAACCAGCAATTCACCCGTAACGTACCAACAACTAAAACACTAAAAAACAGATCGAGCCGACAATGAGGTACTGGTGCCGGGCAGTGATCGGAACTGCCTGAAACCTTTCAAATGCACATATATACAAAAAAAATACAACTCCAGTGAAGCACTTAATCTTTTATGCGACGCCTGATATTGTTCTGTGCCTGTGCATCCATACTTACCTGCAATACTGCCGCACAGGCGGTAGCATTGCAGGTAGCAACTTACTGATTTACTTAAGCTCGACGCTTGCGCCAGCTTCCTCAAGAGACTTCTTGAGCTCCTCTGCTTCTTCTTTGCTCGCGCCTTCTTTAATCGGTGTGGGTGCACCTTCGACCATATCTTTGGCTTCTTTAAGTCCGAGACCAGTCGCACCGCGAACAGCTTTGATAACCGCTACCTTGTTGTCACCGAATGATGCGAGAACCACATCGAACTCAGTTTTCTCTTCTGCCGCAGCACCACCGGCATCGCCGCCAGCAGCAGCCGGGGCAGCAGCAACTGCAACAGCAGCTGATACTCCGAATTTTTCTTCCATTGCAGAGATCAGATCGACCACTTCCATCACCGACATATTGGAGATGGTTTCAAGCATTTCATCTTTTGATACAGCCATAACGTGTTACTCCGAATTCAGCCGGTTCAAATCAGTAACCGGCGTTGAGTGAAAAATTAATTGTTGCGCTAACCGCTTAAGCGTCTTTCTGCTGTCTAACAGCTTCGAACGTTCTAACCAGTTTGCCGGGTACTTCGTTCATCGTGCGTGCAAGTTTGACAACCGGCGCCTGCATCACTGACATCAACTGAGCTATAGCTTCGTCACGTGTGGGCAGGTTGGCGAGTTTGCCTATTTCAGATGCTTCGAGGGTTTCGCCAGCGACTGCACCAACAGTCACTTTAAATTCCTCGTTATCTTTTGCGAAATCTCTGAAAAGGCGTGCAGCCGATCCAGGATCTTCGGTTGAGAAGCCAAGCATCAGAGGACCAGCAAGCCGGTCCTGCATGCATTCGAATTCGGTACCTTCAACAGCGCGACGAGCCAGGGAGTTTTTGACAACGCGAACATAAACACCCGTTTCACGCGCCTTGACGCGTAATTGGGTAATTTGCTCGACAGTTAGTCCGCGATACTCCGCGGCAACGGCCGAATGGGCAGAGCCGGCAACTTCTGCCACCTCTGCTACCACAGCTCGTTTTTCTACCTGTGTCAGAGCCATTGTGTATACCTCGACATATCGTTTAACAATCACGAGACAACAGTCTCGCAGCCTTTTCGGATGGATTAAATCCTGATCGATACAGCCAATTCAGTTTGCATCAATCCGAACATCCCCCCATCTACGCAGGCAATTAAGCAGCTGATACCTGGCTAGCGAGAGCAACTACGTTGCACCGGCTAAGCAGGACTCACCCGCACCTGCGGTCTTCGACGAGGCACCCGAGGCTGCCTCACTCAAAGTTCACAACATCGATGCCTGTTCACACGTTGCATAACAACGCACTGTAGCGGCGATCGAAACTGACTAATCAGATAACGCGTTAAGATTTTTCAATACGTCATTTGACTGTTACGCATCAATCAACAGTCGGAACTGTTAGATCAACGCGCTATGATCAACTCTCAGGCCAGGCCCCATCGTGCTGGAGACTGTTACCTTCTTCATGTAGATGCCTTTTGCAGAGGCCGGCTTGGCTTTCACCAGATCGCCAAGCAGGTGCTGCAAGTTCTCGAGGAGCTGGTTGGGTTCGAAATTAACCTTTCCCACCGAGCAGTGGACAATGCCTGATTTGTCAGCGCGATAACGCACCTGTCCACCTTTAGCGTTGGTGACAGCTTCGGCTACGTTGGGCGTCACTGTGCCAACCTTAGGGTTAGGCATCAAACCGCGGGGGCCAAGCACCTGACCGAGCGCACCAACGACGCGCATCGCATCCGGTGCGGCGATGACCACATCGAAATCCATCATGCCACCTTTGACCTGTTCAGCGAGATCCTCGAACCCGACAATGTCGGCACCGGCAGATTTCGCAGCTTCCGCCTGCTCGCCCTGCGCGAATACAGCTACCCGAACAGTTTTACCCGTACCGTTTGGCAGCACACTTGAACCACGAACCACCTGATCCGACTTGCGCGGGTCGATACCGAGATTGATGGCAACATCAACAGTTTCATCAAACTTGACACGCGATAGCTCTTTCAACAGTCCGAAAGCTTCCTCCGGGGAGTAGTTCTTTTCGACATCAACTTTGTCGCGAATTAATTTTGCTCGTTTACTCAAGCCCATCTATACGCCCTCCGTCTCAATGCCCATGCTTCGCGCTGTACCTGCAATGGTACGAACAGCAGCGTCCATATCAGCAGCGGTCAGGTCGGGGTCTTTCGCCGTAGCGATCTCTTCGAGTTGCGCACGAGTTACCTTGCCAACTTTGTCGCGGTTAGGCACACCACTACCTTTGGGTATGCCCGCCGCTTTCTTTAACAAGATGGCTGCAGGTGGCGTTTTCTGGATGTAGGTAAAGCTGCGATCGTTGTAGACCGTGATAACAACCGGTACCGGTAATCCCTGCTCAAGGTTCTGCGTGGCCGCATTAAAAGCCTTGCAGAATTCCATGATATTAACGCCGTGTTGACCGAGTGCCGGACCAACAGGTGGGCTGGGATTTGCCTGGCCAGCAGGCACCTGAAGCTTGATGTAAGCCTCGACTTTTTTTGCCATTTTCTATCTCCTGCGGGTGCTAGCGCCATCAGCTCTAAAACCATCACCAGTCTTCACTGTTAACAGTCTTCTAACGGCTCCCCAAACGGGTTGTGCACACGATCAAAAATCCCGTGTACCTGACCGGCAAATGTTTCTAGCTAAAAAAATTTCTAGCTAAAAAATTGCCGGGTAATTCATATACGTTCTTGTCAAACTTCAATCAGGCTTTTTCGACCTGACTAAATTCAAGCTCTACCGGTGTTGAACGACCAAAGATCTGTACCGCAACTTCCAGACGATTCTTGTCGAAATCCACACCTTCGACAACGCCATTAAAGTCGTTAAACGGACCATCAGTCACACGTACAACCTCTCCCACCTCAAATAGTACTTTGGGCTTGGGCTTTTCAACGCCTTCCTGAACCCGCTGCAATATCTGGTCGGCTTCCTTATCCGAGATCGGCGCCGGTTTATCAGCCGTACCACCGATAAATCCAAGTACTCGCGGCACCTCTTTGACCAGATGCCAGGATTCATCATCCATTTCCATCCGCACCAGAACATAACCGGGGAAAAACTTTCTTTCCGACCGCCGTTTTTGCCCGCCTCGAATTTCAACGACTTCCTCGGTCGGCACCAGGATGTCACCAAATTTATCTTCAAGACCGGCGCGCTGCACACGTTCCTCCAGTGATCGTTTCACTGAAGTCTCGAAGCCCGAAAATGCCTGAACGACATACCAACGCATTGCCATATTTCGCAACTAATTTAAAACCGCAATTAATCTAAAAGAGCCTTCGGTCTGGAAAGCGATATCGAGAACCTTGTGGTTCGTTTGATCAAACAAAACTGCGGTCAAATTCCGGTAATCAATCGGAACAGACTGGACAGTATCGAATCCAGCAACCACAAAAATAAACCGATAATAATCACGAGCACTGCTACCGTCAGTGTCGTTTGTATTGTTTCAGCACGCGTCGGCCATACTACTTTTCTGACTTCCGTACGTGCGTCCCGGAAAAAGGCCACTGTACGTTTGCCTTTCGCCGTCAAATAAAACAACGCGACTGCTGCACCGAGCATGATGAGCAGAACAAGCACACGCACCAGCAGCGAATCGACCGGCAGGGCATAGAAAGCCACCAGACCTGCAATGCCGATCAGGGCAGCACCAATCAGTTTTACCTTGTCCGTGCTGTCTTCCTGAACTTCCGCTTTTGCAACCATGTTTACTTGTTTGTTCCACTAAACCTTTACTGACGCTTGCCACACAGAGGCTTGCAACCTCTGCGTATAAGCATTGGTGTCCAGGCACCAATGCCGATAGCCGCTCAAAGGTATAAATCAACACATAAATCGTTTGAAACCCCAGCCACCCGGGCCCACAACCGATGACATTTGGTTAAGCCTGCCGGTGTGAACTGGCAGGCCAGGAGGGAATCGAACCCCCAACCTGCGGTTTTGGAGACCGCCGCTCTGCCAATTGAGCTACTGGCCTGTTGTCACACTCAGATTGCCTGGTCCAACAGCGCGCTGACACTAAATCAGGCATCGCTAGATCAGGCATAAATCTGTCATTCTGGCTGTACCCGTCGGTCGTGCACCTGCCGAAGGAAATACAGCTCGAGATAACGACAAACGGCGGACAAGCGCAAGCGCTCCCGCCGGTGGTTTCAACTGCAATTCTAGCCTTAAGAAATTTACTGGCCGGGGTTCTTCAACCCCGGCTACAACACGCTATTATTCTACAATTTTGGAGACAACGCCAGCCCCAACCGTTCGCCCGCCTTCGCGGATCGCAAATCGCAGCCCATCTTCCATCGCTATCGGACTGATCAGCTCCACCGATATCTTCACATTATCACCCGGCATCACCATCTC
>CALFCF010000051.1 GCA_937951345.1 uncultured Granulosicoccaceae bacterium | reverse complement strand
CCGGTCCCAACAATCGAATTCACCAGTGCGTCAACGACGGTAAGTACACCTGAAGATGGTGGCAGCGTCACGTTGACGTTGGAGATGACAGCCTTAGGAGGCTCCGGTATGAGTACCGTGATTGTTGCAACAACAGATGGTACGGCTACAGCGGGGTCAGACTATACAGCGCTAGCTGGTGGATTCTCGATAACATTTCCTGAAACTGCAGTAGTAGGCTCAACCCAAACAATAACCATTCCTATTCTTGCCGATACAGATGTTGAGGGTGATGAATCCTTCACCGTAAATATATTGGGGACCCCATCAGCGAATGCTGGAGCCAACGATCTTGCAACTATTGAGATACTGGATGTCGCACAACCCACGGTTCAATTCACAACAGCAAGCACGTCAGCCAGTGGTGTTGAGGGAAGTACAGTTGACTTGGAACTGGAGTTGCTCGCCGGTGTAGGCCCCGCCTCGGTATCCGTGTCGACAGCGGATGTGTCCGCAGTTGCGCCAGGAGACTACACAGCTATTGCGGCACAAACGTTTAATTTTCCGCCAACAGCAGTGGCAGGGGATACGTTGATCGTGCCGCTGACATTGGCAATGGACACCGAAACAGAAGTTAGTGAGGAGTTTGAAGTAAACCTTACAGCTCTGGGTAGTACGCAGCTCGGCTCGAACATACAGTCAACGGTATTTATAACAGATGATCCGGTACCGACAATCGAGTTTGCCAGTGCATCAACCAACATTAGCGCACCCGAAGACGGTGGCAGCATCACACTTACGCTGGAAATGACGGCGGGGAACGGCCCGGGCACGGTGTTAGTTGCAACTACCGATGGCGTAGCAACCGCTGGAGCAGACTACACAGCATTGGCAGGTGGGTTTTCAGTCAGCTTTCCAGCCACAGCCGCGGTGGGTTCTACAGAAACAATCACGATCCCGATTTTACCGGATACAGAAGTTGAAGGAGATGAAGACTTCACAGTCAGTATTTCAGGCACGTCATCTGCCAACGCCGGGGTGAATGATGTTTCAACTATCAATATTCTGGACGTTGTACAACCCACGGTTCAGTTCACAACAGCAAGTACCTCGGCCAGTGGTTTAGAGGGAACTACGGTAAACCTGGAGTTAGAATTGATAGCCGGTGTAGGGCCTGCCTCAATTACCGTGTCAACCACTGATGTTACCGCAATAGCGCCCGGTGACTACACTGCAGTAGCTGCACAGACTTTCAGCTTTCCACCCGCAGCAGTTGCCGGAGACACGATTCTTGTGCCCTTCGAGCTGGCAATGGATACAGAAACAGAAGGTAGCGAAGAGTTTCAGGTGACGTTGGCCGCAGGCCCCGGTACGCTGCTCGGCACAAACGTGCAGTCATCCATAACAATAACTGATGACCCATTACCAACAATAGAGTTCGCCAGTGCGTCAATCAATGTGAGTACCCCTGAAGACAGTGGCAGCGTAACTCTGACTCTGGAAATGACAGCAGAAGGCGGTCCTGGTATGAGTACCGTGATTGTTGCAACAACTGATGACACAGCTACTGCCGGATCAGACTTCACACCGTTGACCGGTGGGTTCTCGATAACTTTTCCTGAAACTGCCGTAGTAGGCTCAACTCAAACAGTAACTATTCCCATACTCGCAGATAACGTTGTAGAGGGTGATGAAGTCTTCACTGTAAGCATCCTTGGGACGCCATCAGCGAATGCCGGGACGAACAATCTAGCGATGATTGAGATACTGGATGTTGTGCTGCCAACGGTTCAGTTCACTACAGCAAGTACATCAGTCAGTGGCGTGGAAGGAAATATAGTAAACCTGGAGCTTGAGTTGGTTGCTGGTGCGGGGCCTGCCTCGGTATCGGTTTCCACCGCTGATATTACTGCCATTGCACCAGGTGACTATACCGCTATTGCTGCACAAACAGTTAACTTCCCGGCGGATGCTGTTGCAGGAGATACGCTACTAATACCGCTTACACTTGCATCGGATACAGAAACGGAGGTCAGTGAAGAATTTCAGGTTAATCTTGCTGCTATCGGTGACTCGCTGCTGGGTGCAAATATAGTATCAACCGTTTTTATAACGGATGACCCGGTCCCGACAATCGAGTTTGCTAGCGTATCAACGACGGTGAATGCGTCTGAAGAAATTGGCAGTATCTCATTAACGCTTGAGATGACAGCTGGAGACGGTTCGGCTACGGTTTTTGTGGCAACGACTGATGGCACCGCAACCGCTGGTGAGGACTATACCGCTTTACCCGGGGGTTTTTCAGTAAGTTTTCCTGCTACTGCCGTGGTGGGTTCAACTGAAACGATCACCATCCCGATCCTGACGGATATGGATATTGAAATAGATGAGGTATTCACAGCAAGCATTTCGGGCACATCTTCGGCGAATGCCGGTATAAACGATGTATCTATAATCACAATTACTGATTCAACGCCAATGCCACCCATTGTGGAATTCGCGCCAGGGCAAACAACCCTGACTGTTGACGAAGATGGCGTAGCTCAAGTTCTTGCTGTTGTTGTCACAACTGGTGAAACCCCAGCTACGGTTAATGTAAATACTGTGTCTGGAACAGCAACTCCACCTGATTTCACGCCAGTAGCTGAAACGCTTACCTTTGCAGCCGGTGTAGCTACTCAAAGTATTGCTATTCCGATAAATACGGATGATTTGTTGGAAAGCAATGAATCGTTTACTGTTGTTTTAACACCGGTTGAAAGCAGTACCACATTGATTGGCGATAACGATACAGTGAGTATTACGATCGTTGATACAACGCCGATTCCAACTGTTCAATTTGCCGCCACTTCAACATCAATCAACACTAGTGAAGATGCAGGATCAGCATCCGTTACCATTGAACTGGTTGCTGGTACCGGGCCTGTTTCGGTGGACGTGGCAACTATTGATGGCACAGCCTTGTCGGGTGCTGATTTTGGTGCTATCGCTCAAACAATAACGATACCTGCTGGCGCTACCAGTGTTGATTTTTCCATTCCAATTAGCCCTGATTCTCTGATTGAAGGGGCTGAGTCGTTTACCGTTGGTTTAGCCATACCGGAGGGTGAAAATGTAGAGCTGGGAGCCAATGCTACCTCTACAGTTTCCATCGCTGATACGACTGTTCCAGGAGTGGTTGAATTCGCCGCGTCGTCTTTGAACGTATCAGTGGCGGAAGATGAGGCCTCAATTACACTTGATCTGATTATTACGGGCACGCCCGTGGCGTCATCCGTTGATGTCATGCTGACTGATGGAACGGCAGATTCACCTGCGGATTTTAACGCTACGGTACAAACTGTCGTGTTTGCGGATGGTGTTGCAGCCAATAGTGTATCGATTCCGATCAATGCCGATTTGTTGATTGAAGATCCCGAGTCTTTCACTGCGACGTTGGTACCCACGCCCGGCAGCGGCACACTCATTGGTACAAATTCGGTATCAACCATTACGATAATTGACAGCACTGTTTTACCGCCTACCGTGGAAATTGCGGCAGCATCTACTTCTTTGACCGTAGATGAAAATGATTCTTTAGTAACTCTGTTACTGGAACTGACTAGCGGAATCGCACCCGCCACCGTTCAAGTGAATACTATCGATGGTAGTGCTACGTCTCCAGCTGATTTCACCGGTTTTTCGCAGATGGTAACCATAGAGGAGGGACAGACTCAGGTGGAAGTATCGATCGCGATTGCTGCAGACGCCGAACTGGAAGATGCTGAAACATTTACCGTGCAGCTGAGCGAAGTTTCTGGTAACAACACGCTAGTTGGTGTTGGCAATAGCGCTACAATCAGTATTGTGGATACCACATCACCGGCATCAGTAGCTTTTTCTACAGAGTCTACTAATGTGACCGTGGCCGAAGCTGACGGTAGCATAACGCTGGAACTTGTGCTCTCCGGTACCCCTCTAGCTGCGTCAGTCGATGCGATTATTACTGCGGGCTCAGCAACTGCGAGCGAAGATTTTGTGGCTGATACTCAGACGATCGCTTTTTTAGCCGGTGAGACTGCTCAGCAAGTTATCATTCAAATCAATACTGACGATTTGATAGAAGATGTTGAAAATTTCACTGTCACTCTAACCCCGACGCCCGGAAGCGGCACGGAGATAGGCAGCAATAACGTATCAACTGTGAGCATTACCGACTCAACAGTATTGCCGCCAACAGTCGCCTTTGCTGCGGCTTCTACATCAGTCACTGTAGATGAATCAGCTGGTGCTACTACATTAACCCTGGCGGTAACAGAAGGCGTAGGTCCGGCTACCGTTAATGTCACCACGGTTAATGGCTCAGCAAGCAGTGATGGCAACAGCAACGACTTTGATGCAATTTCCCAGGTATTGACTATACCAGCGGGCGTCACATCAGCTGAGATCACAATTGATATAAATTCAGATGCTGAAATAGAAGAGGTTGAAACCTTTACTGTGGAGCTAAGCGCTGCTAATGGCACGACGCAAATCGCCGATCCCGCGACGTCTACCATCACCATTGTTGATTCAACGGTTCCGGGTGTGGTTGAGTTTGCTGAATCATCACTATTTGTTTCAGCTCAGGAAAATGCAGGCTCCGTTACTCTTGAGCTTGAGTTAAGTGGTACACCTGTGGCTGCTTCTGTTGATGTTATTTTATCCAATGCCGGGGCCACCGCAGGGGAAGACTTCGTTGGTGCAACGCAAACCGTTTCTTTTGCAGAAGGCGCAACGTCAGCTACTGTTACGATTGAAATTAACGATGATGATTCGGTTGAGGGTAGTGAGGTGTTTAGCGCTACATTGAGCCCTACACCAGGCAGTGGCACCATAACGGGAGACAATGACGTTGCTGAAATAACTATTGTTGACACCACTATATTGGGTCCCACAGTCCAAATAGCCAGTAGTTCGACCAGTGTTACCGTGGAGGAAGCTCTCGGTGCTGCAGTCATTAACCTGGAGGTGATAGCCGGGAATGTTCCGGGCTCAGTTCTAATTACACCTATCACCGATTCTGCCACGGCCGGGGAGGACTTTGCTGCTAATAGCATCGTGGTTGAGGTCCCCGCTAATGCTGAAGTGATATCGGTCAGCATACCAATTGTTGCTGACAATGAATTGGAAACAACGGAACAATTCACTGTAACACTGACCGCCAATGATGCAGTGACCCTAATCGGTTCCAATGCTTCTTCAACAATCACCATACCGGAACAAACAGCCAATCCAGGTATTATTCAGTTTGTCGTCACTGAAATTGCTGCTGAGGAAAATGATGGTTTAGCACGCTTGCAAGTTAGCCGTACGGGTGGCTCTGATTTACGAGTGAGTGCTGACTACACATTTATCGATGGCACAGCAGTGGCCGGGGAAGACTATATTGCTAACAATGGTCAAGTCGTTTGGGAAGCAGGAGACCTCGAGCCCAGGGAAATTGTCATTGAACTAATCAATGACAACGGGCCGGAAGAAACTGAACAATTCGCTGTTCAACTGGTTAATGCGTCACCTATAGGGGATGAAAGTCAATTTCGATTGAACAGAATAGCCCAGGTTGTTATTACTGATTCGGATACTCAGTTGGCTCTTAATGATGACATCGTAGTAGAAAGCCCCTTCCGAGTAGAAGTGGTTGGCCCTACAGAGCAAAATGCCGAGCTGGGAGATGATGTAAATCTGAGTTTTCAGATTCGCGATTCTCGTTTGGACAACGCAGCTGTAAGTGGCTTGCCAGTGCTTTGGTCAGTTGAACCTGCAGGGGCGGTTGAATTCCCTGACGGAGCAGTAACCATTTCGGATTCGGAAGGCTTCGCAAGCAACAGGATTGTCGTAACTGGCACAGGTTTTATCAGAATAATTGCTGAAGCTCAATTTGATACAACAACAGCACAAAGCCTGAAAGGACAACCGCAACTAACTACAAGAATAGACACGCCTGCATTTGACGTTCCAATTGGTAGTGCGTTTTTCACTCTACGTGTAGGGCTTGAAACAGCACCGGGATTAACTGAAAACCAGTCTCAAACTGGAATGGGTCTTGACAATGCTTGTCTCGAATTAAATGGTGTGGCGAACATCGACACTCTCGAAGGCAATGTTAACGATGCTGGTGAAATGCTGAGTGCTGAAGCGCAGCAAGATTTGATTGACACGTGTACTGAGCTTGAAATGTCAGAAAACCTGTCAGCGGATCTTGACCGTGTAGCTCATGAGGAGCTGTTTGTCTTATCAGACACCATTGTAGATACGGCAGACATTCAGGTAACGAATGTGTACTCGCGCATCAATGCTCTTCGTTCAAATAATATTGAAAGGCTGGATCTATCGGGGCTTAATCTCTCGTTTCTCGATGAGACCATACCGGGTAGCGTAGTCAACGCAGCGCAGAACGCCTTGTACGGGCTGGCCTCAGGTGGAGGTGCAGCGGCGGACGGTGGTGGTTTTGGTAGTCGTTTAGGTTTTTTTGCCAATGGAGCGATAGGATTTGGTGAGGTGGACGGTCAGGGCCAGCAGCAAGATGCTGATGTGCGAACTACTGGTTTAACGATAGGTGCTGACTATCGGTTTACGGATCAGTTTGTTCTTGGAGCCGGTTTGGGTTTCGTGGATAGTGAAACGGATTTTGGCGGTAGTGAAGGTGGTGCCGAGGTCGATGGATTGAGCTTTACACTGTTCGGTACATGGTTTAACCCCAATGTCGGGTACCTGGATGTGGTTCTGGACGCTGGTAACAACAGTTACGATATTGAGCGTCAGATCAACCTGACGACAGAAGAGAATGAGGTCATGGCCATCGGTGAAACCGATGCCGACTATGTTGCACTTACTATTGGGGCAGGACGAAACTTCAGATTATCCAAATGGGAGCTAGGGCCCTATATTCGTTATTCGGCCACTCGAGCAACGG
The DNA here is from genome assembly GCA_937951345.1 of uncultured Granulosicoccaceae bacterium. Taxonomy (GTDB): domain Bacteria; phylum Pseudomonadota; class Gammaproteobacteria; order Granulosicoccales; family Granulosicoccaceae; genus CALFCE01. Next base: position 137,475 of record CALFCF010000051.1, on the reverse strand, counting down.
TTGATGGCTATTCAGAACGCTCCAGTAGTGAAGAAGCGGGTTTTGGCTCCGTGCTTGATGTGCGTGGCCACGATGCGAGCTCTTCATTATTTACTTTTGGCGGCCAGATATCGACCAATATCTCAACGAAGAGAGCGGTTTTTGTACCGCAATTTCGATTTGAGTTTGAAACCCAGACAGAAGAAACCAGAGACGGTATACCTGCAACCTTTCAGGCTGATCCAAACGACACATTATTTATATTGGAAGGTACTGAAAGAGATACCAGTTACATCAACTACGGTATAGGCAGTAGTGTGGTGATGAAAGGTGGTCACAGCGGTTTTCTGTTCATCGAGGGTCGAGCTGCTGATGATATTGTCAGGCAGAACTTTTTGAAACTTGGTTATCGTTACGAATTCAGATAGCGATTACCTCTCAATTCAGTTCGTCTCAAATTGACATGCGTCATTAAGGGGGCTATATTTATGAAACGTTTCATAAATTTTAAGAAATCCCCTGTAAGGGTTAAAAAGCTAGAACACCTCAAATGGCAAGAAAAACCATAAAACACGTTGCCGAGAGAGCTTCTGTCTCGATTGGTACTGTGTCCAAGGTTTTAAACGGTGACCCTACTGTCAAAGCAAGGTTGCGTGAGCAGGTGCTTGCTGCATGTGGGGAGCTGGAATACCGCCCAAATCAGGTTGCAGCAAGTTTGCGTCGACAACACTCGAAATCCATTGGGATTCTGGTGCCTGATGTATCAAATACCTTTTATGCTGAACTGGTTGGCCTGATCGAAGATTGTGTCACTAAAAGCGGATACTCGACGATAATTACTTTCGGAGGCGAAAATCCCGAAAAAATGCAAGGTCGCATTAGATCGCTCATGGATCGTGATGTTGATGGAGCTATCATCAGCCCATCTTTTAATGGCTCAGAGTTGCTTATCCCGGAGAATGGAAACAGCTTTCCAATTGTTGTTGTAGACAGAATTTCAGCGCAGGACTCTTTTCCGACTGTTGCCACTGATAATGTAGGGGCAACCCGTGCTGGCACTGACTATTTGTTGTCTATTGGGCATCGCAACATCGCGATGGTATCTAACTCCCCCGAAATTTATAACTCGTTCGAGCGTATTGAAGGGTACAAGGCGAGAATGGCAGAAGCAGGGGTTGAGCCTGATCTTGTGATCGTTGGTATGTCAGAGGCTGATGCTGAATCGGGAGTTACGAAACTTCTGCAAAGAAGCAATCCACCCTCAGCCATTTTCACAGCGGATCATCTCATAACAAAAGGGGCAGTGAGGAGTTTACAAAAAAACGGAGTGCGGATGCCACATGACATCTCACTGCTGGCATTCGATGATGTTGATTGGCTATCTCTGGTTGAGCCAGGAATCAGTGCTATTCGGCAGCCGACCGGGCAGCTGGCTGAAACCGCTTGGTATCAGTTACAGCAAGTAATTCAGGGAAATTCTAACGGCAATACCAAATCACGTTTGCCGGCCGATCTTGTTGTTAGAGGTTCTACAGCATCAGCAACCATTAAGAATTTAAAGGCTACAGGAACACAGTGACCAAAAATCTAAAATATCTGTGTTTTCACTACAAGCCCTGGCGTGTTAATACCGCGCTACAGATTTCTGTAAAAATTGGCTATAAAAAATGGTCAGAACCATTCCGTAATAATAATAAATATAATTTTTTTTATTTTATTGAGCAACTGCTTTTTTAAAGCACTATTTAGAGTTGCTATGAAGGGGATTAACGAATATGAGCGGGCAAACCGATCTTTCTCCAACGCTTGTGGTACTTTCCGAGCCGTTTGATGATGCATGGAACAGTACAACTCGATCAATCAGAATCAAAGGCAAAGTCACCAGTGTTCGGCTTGAAAATTTTTATTGGCAAGTAATTCGCGATATCGCGTCTAAACAGAATATGCCACTACCAGTGCTAATGACCGCCTTTTCAGAGCTGTCAAAATCCAGTGAAACCAATCACACAAATTTTACATCGTTTTTGCGTGTATGCTGCGGTCGTTACCTTCAAGGGAACACCACTAATATAAACGATCGCAAGCCTAGTGTTGAAGTCGCTTAAACGGTTGTAACAGTAGGCAGGCGATTTATGAATGTGATGAAGTAGCCACCCCAAGATTGTGGTGGCTTCTTCTTCCTTAGCGTCTTTAAACAGATAATAGCTGTTATTTTTTCAGAAACACTTTTGACGCATATAGGGATAGTTTGCCGCTAAATTTCTGGGAAGTTATCCCATCCATGCCTTTTTCAAGAACCTTTTCAAAAAAATATCCCTTCATCCTGTTGTTGTGGAAGTCTTTTTTGCCGACACCATAAAAAGATCTGCACTCAAGCTATTCGATATCTACATCTAGCTAACCTTTTATCGGTCGACATTGGGTGTTTTTTATAACCTGCATTTTCTTGTCGCGGTGGTGTGAAACTGCATTGGGTTCGGTCAATCCATAGCAACCCAATTGAATCGCATTCTGGCCGCTTGCGTGGGGCGTGGGCACCCATTCGGCTTGTCTGTGAACAAATTGGGCGAAACAAAATCCGACGCAGCGCACAGATTGCTGTGAGTGCAACAGGTACCAAGGAGAGTGGCCGAGAAGCATTGGGCCGACAACGGTGTGCAATCAGCGTAAAAATGACCGGACCGGTTACGGAAAGGAGCGTCTTTTTTTTGACCCTGCGCCAACTTTAAGCTCGCGCCTTCGTGTAAAAACCCTCAGCACCTCAATCTCTTGAGTCGAGAGCCGATAAATATCTACTGAGCTCATGCTACGTTTTAAATACGTTTTGTGATGTAGATCAACAATCTCAAGAACAGAGGAATACAGCAATTGAACGTCGCGGTAGCACCCAAAGTGAGCAATCAACATGGATTCACATTGATTGAATTACTGATCGTATTGGTTATCGCTGTGATCTTGATTCGCTTATCTGCACCAGGGTTTCAGTCAGTGATGCAGACGTCGCGCATGGTGTCAAACACCAATTTGTTAAGCCAATCTCTTCACTTCGGTCGCTCTGAAGCACTGAAACGCTCGCACTCAGTCTCTATTTGTGCACGGAATACAGATAACAGTTGTAAAACGGGTAATGACTGGTCGCAAGGGTGGTTGATCTACACGGATAGACGTTCCGATGGCGACCCGGGGAAACTAGACGGGGGCGATTCCATAATACGCGTAGTTAATCTTGATACGAGCAATATAGATATAGCGGCAACAGCTCGTATTGGAACCAGCGCAAATGTAGTTGCCGGTAACTTGCGTTTTAGCTCACGTGGTTTCGGTAGCTGGAATGCCGGCACATTCTCTATCTGTGATAGTCGTGGCACGGATGCGGCGCGTTCAATAATTCTATTGGGCACTGGCAGTATCAGAACAACTTCTGCATCAGTTGATGAGCCGGCCAAAGACGCTAACGATCAGGACATATCATGCTAGAACCAGTTTCAAGGCGTCGCAGTGCACAACGCGGGTTTAGTTTGATTGAAGTGTTGGTAACCGTTGTTTTATTGTCAATTGGTTTCTTAACTACAGCAAAAATGCAGGTGTCTGCTTTACGCAGTAATCAATCATCTCTACTGAATTCAAAGGCCGTACTGTTGAGCGCTGAGATCATGGAGAAGATGCGTAACAATCCTGTTGGCGTTGAAAATGGCAATTACAGTAATAAAACAACCTCTGGTGCCAATGCTGCTCCTTGTGGGGCTGCTGGGTGTTCACCTGCCCAACTAGCTGCCAGAGATTTATTCGAATGGAGTGCCCACTTCATGGATGTGCGAGGCGTCGGTAATGGTTACTTACCCACACTACCAGGTGTAAGTGCAACGCAGCCGGCGACTGGCTCAATCAGCAATCCGATTGATGGTGTTTACACGATCAGCATTAGTTGGCAAGGACTAATTGATGGCGAGCCAGTTCCTGAATCGTTTTCAGCGAAATTTATACCCTGATGAATACTCGACACATGCTGAATCAAAAAGGCTTATCACTGGTCGAGCTGATGGTGGCAATGGTGCTCGGCATTTCGGTGATAGCCGGCACTTTGTCCATATTCACGGGTTCATTACAAACTGCCAGGCTAAATCAATCGCTGACTAGTCTGCAATCCAACGCACTGTTCGCTATCGAAATGATTTCTAACGATTTACGCATGGCTAGCCATCAGGGTTGTGCTCGCAATAATAGCGGCAGTTTGGTGATTAGCGCCGACGACGCGCCAACTAACGACTTCGGTAGAACTGCTGTGCGAGCAGCGCTTGTACAACAGAACGGCTGGCTGCCTGGTAAGCCCTCGGGCTATAACGCACCAACAGATATCGGTGTACCGAAACCAGGTACTCACGTTTTAATGGTGCAATATGCTGCGGCCCCCGGTAATGCGATCTCAACCTCAATGACTGGCACAGGTTCCGATATTACGCTTGCAGGTGAGAATGGCGATCTAATTGACGACGGCTTTGCGGTAATCTCCAACTGCAACAGTAGTGATCTTTTTCAGATTGACAGCATTAGCAATTCAGGTGGAGATATGTCGGTCAGTCCGAAATCCAATCTATCTCAAGCCTATCTTTTTTACGATGATGCGGCGTTGTCTGTGCGTGTCATGCCATTCAGAACTGCGATGTACTACATCGGAGATACAGGCCGCAGCAATAACTCGGGTGGTCAGATCTACTCTCTCTACATGCAAACATTTCCTTATGATCTGAATACAAACCCGCCCCAGGAAATCGCCGAGGGCGTAGAACAGTTGCAAGTAAGCCTGGGCGTCAGAGACGGAGATAACATTTCGTACAGTCTACCTGACGCTGCAGGACTCGACTTTTCTGAAGTTGACCTGGTGAAGGTAGGTTTGTTGTTCGCGACAAGGGACAGAGAGAGCTCAACGGTCAATCGACCTTATTTTCTCGCGGATACCAAGGTTGTAGTCGAGGGAGGTAACACAGACACAAGCTATGCCGATGATGAAAGAATTCGGGTCGCATATAACTTATCAGTAAAGATCAGGAATCGCCAACCTTGATTGGCTAAAAATGAACATCAATATGTCGAATCCTAATATCCCGAATAACGCAGGTAAAAAACAACAGGGCGCGTCGCTTGTTGTCGCCTTGGTGCTGATTGGAGTGAGTACCCTGGTTGGAATGTCTGTTCTTCGCAACAGTGATCTTGGAACACAGCTTGTCAATAACGATAAATTTCATGAGCTGGTATTTCTCAGTGCTGAAAGCGCTGCAGGACAGATACTCTCCAGCGACAATATCATGACAATATCTGAAAGCCAAAGCAATGACTGTATCACCTCGAACGATAGCGTTGATACGAAGATAACCATAGACACTGAGCTGTGCCCGAATGGTTACGGATTTGCCGAAGGTTTCCGGATAGGCGAAGGTATTAACGGTTATCAGATGAATTTCTATTACGCCGAATCGAATGCCAGTTTAGAAGGTGTTGATACAACAAAAACAGTTTTGCAAGGCGCACAACATTTGAGCCTGTCTCAATAGGTTTGGAAAACAACGTGATAAAACTAAATATCCTTTTCAGGGCAGCTACGCTTAGCGCCGGTGTTCTGTTCAGCGCTTTCTCCGCAGCCGATGATACCGATATATTTTTCTCTCAAGCGGTGTCTGATGAACAGGTTCGTCCCAATGTAATGTTAATGCTCGACACCTCCGGATCAATGAGCGAACCATCGGGAAGTGGAATTCATGGTGAAAGCCGCCTGGATGCCATTCGCAATGCAACGATTGATCTTGTGAACACTGTCGAGAATGTCAATGTTGGTGTTGGTGCATTTGCGGGGTCAGGAATTGGCGGTGCAATACTGTATCCATCGAGTGATCTGGACACGGATGTTTGCCTAAATGCAAGTTGCGATACGGTCTTTACAAAACACAAGATCGACGATCCGAATGGTGATGCACAACAGTTTCCATCGGGCGAGGTAGATCGAGATAGATTTCTTCTAGACCTGGGTTCATCGGTCCCCGACGGGGAACTGGAAGTGAGGAGGTCTCATCCAGATGCTGCTGCTGACGATGCAGAAGAAAAAGCTGATGGAACCCTGTTACTGAACAACGATAGCCATAAATTGTTTTATTCAGCAGATGGTAATCGCTCTCATGTAGGATATCGATTTATCTCTGTGAGTGTGCCACCGGGCGCTGAAATATACGAGGCCCGATTGGGTTTCTTTACAGCTGACACCACGAATGTTGGTGACGTTGGTGTAACTATCAAGATTGACGCAACACCCGATTCCCCCCAGTTTGCCAATGCGCCGGGGCTTAAGGTATCAAATCGACCAACACTACCCGAGACAGTAGTCTGGGATAACATACAAAGACATACCGTCGTGGGCAGAGAAACCACGAGCCCCGATATAACCGACATGGTCAGAGCAAGAATCGCTCAGCCGGATTGGTCGGCTGGCGACCCGATGACCTTTATATTGGAACCACTTGCCGGTGAGGCAATTGACGCGGATAACATGCGTTCGTTCACGTCTGCTACATCCGATAAGATACCCTGGTTAGAGATTTCTTATGCGATCACGCCTCGAGTAGAAAATCAGGTTGCCATGCGTTTTGATAGCGTGCGAATACCACGTGGCGCCACGTTGAAAAGCGCCAGGCTCAAAATGTTCGCAATCCGTACAAACAACATACCGGGCAACCTGACTGTCAAGGCTGAGGCTATCGGAAACTCACCACCAATTTTGGCTACTGACAACAATATCAGCAGCCGAACACCGACCGGTGCTGCTGTGACATGGGAGCCTGAAGCATTCGTAAGAAACGAAATATATAGAGTTGATATCGACCCTGTCATCAATGAAGTAATCAACCGTTCTGACTGGTGTGGCGGTAACGCATTAACGCTTATTGTTGACGGGCCAGGATTTCGATCCATACGCTCCATAGAGAACGGTGCGTCGCGCGCGCCTGAATTAGAGATCAGTTACGATCCGGGCTCTGTAAATTTTAACGATACTTGCTTGAGTAATCGCGCAAGCTTTAGCGTTACCAGCTCTGGCGATGATGCGCAAGAGTACTTGCCTACGGGTGTGGTAACCAGAACTGACAAAACGCTGGCTACGCAATCGGACAGCAATCGTAATTTATTGGGATTTAGATTTAACAATCTGTCCATCCCTAAAAATGCCAGCATACTGAGTGCGAATTTAAAATTGCAATCTGAAGGTTACTCGGGAACTCCAATAAATGCCACTATTTATGGTGATCGTGCAGCGGACTCTGCATTCTTTGATTCTCAGTTCACTCAGAACCTGAGTGCGCGAGGTTCCACTTTTGCAACGGTGAACTGGAGCAATATTCCACAAAGTGAGAGTGATGTTGTCAGTAGCCCTGACGTTAGCAAGATTATTGAAGAAATCGTATCAATGCCAGGCTGGGTAAGTGGCAACAGTTTATCATTGATGATTGATCCGTCTTCGGCAACGGGCCAATATCTTTTTGGGTCTCATGACAGTGATACATCATCCGCTCCGCAGTTACAAATCGAATACCAGCTGGATGAAACGGAGCTGCAAGGCTCGCCCATAACGCTGCGCACTGCGCGAGATGAATTGATTGACGTACTTAATGGACTACCGGCTCATGGCGGCACACCACTGGTGGACTCTTTGTATGAAGCCGGGCTGTACTTTCGTAATGATCCTGTACACTTTGGCAAGACACGTGGTGAGGCCAAACCGGACGATATTGCCAGTCGAGTGTCACATGAGAGAGCCTATATCGGCGGTTCCTTGTTTCAACCACCTGGTTGTAGTGAGCTTGATCTTAATAACGTAGCCTGTTTAGATGAAGAGATTCTTGGCAACCCGGTATATGAGGCACCAAAAGCGGCGTCGTGTCTTTCTAATAATATCGTTTTGCTCACTGATGGTGATGCGGCAGGAAATAATTCAAAACATCTGGTGCAAGCCTTGCCGGGAATTGACAGCTGCGCTGCGCGCGCGATTGAAGATGAAGAGTGCGGTATTGAGCTGGCTGATTGGTTGAACAAGACTGACCACGATCCTTCTTTGCCAGGTATACAGCGCATCAAGGTACATACCATCGGATTTAGCCATTCGAGCAGTTTTCTATCAGATATGGCCATGAGTGGCGACGGTCAGAATCATACGGTTGATAATGCTAACGCTCTACAAGAAGCATTTTCTAAAATTACTCGAGAGGCGTCTGATCTCAATACGTCCTTTGTTGCACCCTCTGTATCAGTGAGCCAACTCAGTTCATTGTCTAATAGTAGTGAAATCTACTATGCAATGTTCAAACCCCAGGTAACCGCCCGTTGGGATGGAAATTTAAAACGTTACGCGATTGGCACGGTCAATGGTGACACTGCAGTTGTAGATGCCTTAGGCCAGGCTGCGATTGACCCAGCTACTGGCGCTATTTCTGAAACGGCACAAAGCTACTGGTCTGGACAACAAGACGGCGAAGTGGTCGCTAAAGGCGGCGCAGCAGGGGAGTTAACGCTACCACGTAATATCTATACGTTCAAACCAGGCGCTACAGGTGCAGGGAGTCTGGAGGATCTACATGAGAACAACACCTACCTGAGTGCAGCCGTACTAGGATTAACCGATGCCTCCTATAAAACACAATTGCTGCAATGGGCGCGCGGTGTTGATATTAAGGATATGGATGATGACGGGAACGTGAATGAAGTGCGCACACAGATGGGTGACCCTCTGCATTCGGCGCCTTTTATCACTCACTATGCCACGGGTAATGGTATAAAGTCGCTTATTTTTGTTGGTACCAATGAAGGCTACCTCCACGCAATCGATGCCGAATCTGGCTCTGAGGAGTATGCGATCGTTCCTCCTCAATTGCTACCCAATCTCGATGTTTTTTATAACAACGAATCGGTAGAGGCAAGCGATAGGCCTTATGGACTGGACGGGGACGTTGTCGGCTGGACTGAAGATTCCAACAATAACCGGGTAGTCGATGCGGGTGAAAAATCCTATATAGCGATAGGTATGCGCAGAGGAGGGCACAGCTACTACGTGTTTGATGTCAGTAATCCGTCTAACCCTACGGTTGCATGGACTATCCACAATACCGATGATGGTTTTACTGAGCTAGGGGAGACTTGGTCTCGCCCTGTTAAAACAAGGCTCAAAAACAACGGTGTAGAAACGGATGTGTTGATTTTCTCAGGAGGCTATGACGATGTAAACGATTTACGTGAAGAACGGGACGATCTGTCGTTGTTGGACACCAAAGGGCGTGCTATTTTTATTGTCAATTCAAACACAGGAGCTCTACTGAAAAAATTTGATCAATTTGACAACAATGATATGACGTACAGCATTCCATCGTCGCCCCGCGTCGTTGATATAAACCTGGACGGTCTTGCAGACTATCTGTTTGTCGGTGATATGGGTGGCCAGATCTGGCGCCTTGATTTTGATAATTTATCAACAGACAGCTTAAACGCGACGGTAACCGGTGGCGTCATCGCTGATTTTTCAGCGGGTGCAAATAATGCTAATCGTCGCTTTTTTTATGAGCCTGATGTGTCAGTGCTGTCGGGAGAGAACGGCCAGCGCTACCTGAATATTGCTATCGGTTCTGGCTGGAGAGCACAGCCACTTGATCAAGTAGTGGATGATCGCATGTATGTGTTTCGCGACAGTTCGGTATTTGGCCCACCAAGAAATGAAAGTGGCCAGATTAGCTATACATCGATAGGTGAAACCAACCTGTTTGACGCAACCACTAGCGACACAAGTTCAGATACCACGAACAATTCAAAAACCGGTTTTTTCATCCGGATGGAAGGCAGCGGTGAGAAGATCATTAGCACAGCCTTTACGATAAATTCAAATGTGTTGTTTTCTACCTACCTGCCAGAGGAAAACATCGCAGGATCTTGTCAGGCGTCGGTCGGTAGCAGTAACTTTTATGCAATCGATGCGTTAACGGCCAGAGCAGTGTTAAACCTTGACGACAACGCCCAATCATCAGATTTATCGATTTCTGATCGAAAGGTAAAGCTAAGAACACCGGGCATTGCAGCAGGTCCATCAGTGCTATTAACACAACAAGGTGATGTCATGGTAGTAGTGGGCCTTGAAGAACCGGAAGGTTCTGATGGTCTAGACATAGGTAACCGGTTTCAGCGTACCTTTTGGGCAGAGTCTTTCGAAGACGATTAGCGTACTGATGCACTGCGCATCAATCACCTATCAGATCGTCTGGAATGAGCAATCGATTGGCACTGCTGCCTGGAACCTTTGTCTCAAGCATTTAGCAATTGAAACGGTGCGGTGGATTCCGTAATTCCGCTTCCCAGATATTTCGGAACACTTAGTTATACAGTAATAATAATTCCAAGGAACCACTGATTTATCGCCTGCCTCGCCTGATAAATCAGTGGTTCCCTAAGAATTTTGTCGAAGCTCAACTCGTCGTATTTTGCCAGAAATCGTTTTTGGCAAGCTGTCAACGAATTCAATAATTCGCGGATACTTGTAAGGTGCGGTTAGCTCCTTACAAAAACTTTGAATCTCGACTGACAATTCATCTGATGGTGTTGCGTCTGCCGTTAATACAATAAACGCCTTGACCAACTGTCCGCGGGTTTCGTCCGGCACGCCGATAACCGCACTTTCTATAATATCCTTGTGCTCCAGTAATGCACTTTCCACTTCAAACGGGCTGATGCGATAACCTGCTGACGAAATCAAATCATCCGATCGTCCAACAAACCACAGGTAGCCATCCTTGTCGCGTGATGCTGTATCACCGGTGTAGTACCATCCATGTCTGAATGCATCAGTTACGAGTTCCCCGTCGTTCAAATAGCCGTGAAACAAACCTGCAGGCCAGTTTTCGCCAGTGCGTACCGCGATGTGTCCAACCTCATCATTGGCCAGTACTTGACCGTCATCGTCCACTACATTTACATCAAATCCTGGAACCGGTTTTCCCATGGATCCAAACCGAGTCTGAACATCTGGAAAATTGCCCACAATATTGATGGTTTCAGTTTGCCCATAACCATCAGCAATCGTGGTACCTGTATGCTTTTCCCAATAACGAATCACTTCAGGGTTGAGTGGCTCACCTGCACCGAGACAGCGACGCAAAGATTTCAAATCATAATTCGACAAATCTTCCTGGGCAAATAAACGGTACACAGTAGGAGGTGCACAAAAAGTGGTGACACCAAGTTCTTTTATCAGATTTAAATGTTCTTTAACATCCATTCCGGGAGCGTCGTAGAGCACCGTAGTCACACCGAGCAACATCTGCGGAAACAGCATACCCCACGCGGCTTTGGCCCACCCGGTATCTGTTAGCGTCCAGTGTATATCGGATTCTTGCAAGTCCATCCAGAACAACCCCGTTGCAGCATGTGCAAGGCCATAGCCAAAATCACGGGGCACCATTTTCGGCATAGCCGTCGTGCCTGATGTGAAGTAAATCAGCATGGTGTCGCTGGAGGAAAAGGGCGCCAAGTCAGATGCGTTTAACTCAGTGCTTTGCACATCACTAAGCTCATCCATTGATAGCCAATTGTCTCGAGCCGGTGCGCCCACTACAATCAAATGTTCAAGCGTCGGACACGACGCAGTAATGTTACTAAGTTTTTCGCAATGCTCGGGGGATACAATGACAGCTTTCGCACCCGCTTGATTGACTCTGTATTCAATATCTTTTGCTGTAAGGAGATTAGTACCGGGCATCGAAATGACGCCTGCCTTCATACACCCAAGCAGTACCTGATGCCATTCGGGTCTGCGACCAATAACGACACAAGCAGCATCGCCACGCTCCATACCCAAAGCACCCAGCGCTTTAGCTATTTGAGCCGATCGATCAGCGAGATCGGAGTAGGTGATACGGGTCGTTTTCCCTGCCGTGGTGTCTACCCAGATCAAGGCATCCTTGTTCGCCTGGTGGGCACGAACATCAACAACATCAAAGGCGAAATTAAAAAACTCCGGGATGTCAGCCGTGTAGCTAGTACAAGCGGTCTCGTAGTTTCTATTTACATGTGAAAAATCGATCAAAACGTGTGTCCTAAAAGTCTGACTGTAATGCCTTGCATTTTACCATTATGGGTGGGTCGAACCAACGAAAGTGATTTAAAACCCAGGAAACAATGTCGGTATTAAGCTGATCGATGGTAATTTAAAAAACATGAAGATCGTGCGATCCATCTTCAATAGGCTTAAGGAGCTGGAAATCGGAACAATTTCCAAGGGCTTAGAAATAACGGAAGAGAAAATTGTCTCTGCCAAGATCGGTTGTGGCTACTACCAAGGGTACCTGTTTGGTCGGCCAGTACCGTATGAAGAGTTCACCAGATTGGATCTTGATAACCCGACAGAGCAGAAACTTACTGCTTGACTACTCTTGTGAAACACAATCTGTGCAAGTTGTTAGGAAGAGGGGGTGGCAGCGATCCTCTTTTCGGGTGTTCACATCCATGTGAACCTCTTTGCTTATAAAGGATAGAGCTTTCGATATCGGAAAGCTCTATCCTCAGTCCGTTAGATCCGTTTCTAACCCTCCTCACCCTCAGAGGTAACAACCAGAACGGCATTTCCGGATTGTACAAAGTTCACAGCAAAACGAGTTATGTCGTAACCAAAAACACCAAAATCGCTACCCAGCTGCGCCTGTATGTTAGCTGGCAACGTGAAACTTCCGTCATCGACCACCGTGCAGAAAACGTCATCCGCCGAGATAGTCACACGAGCATCTGGATTATTTCCTGCGTTCCAACTGAATGTTGTATTGGCTGCGATCGGTTGATCTGAATCAGGTGTTGCACCGGTCACAAGTGCTGCGTTAGGGATAGAAACATTAGCAAAGGCTGGAAATTGATCACCGGGAATATCGACAGTCAATCCTGTGGGAAGTGGCCCTGTAATTTCAGCGTCAGTTTGGTAGCCAGAAAAGCCAAAAGCCGATATAAGCTGTAACGATGCAAACGTTCCTGTTGGGCTGGAAACAGTAATAACGTCGCCTGCAGACAGGGTTATGTTATCGAAATCGACTCCGTCGATGTCAGGTGCGGTATCGAGGTCGTTGAAGTCTTCGTCGTCTTCGATAATGCAAGTGTCGTTAGCGGGGAAAATAGCACCCTGCGCCAGTGTGGCGTCGAAAGCGTCAGTCGCGTTAAAGAAGGCTGCGAAAATTTCCGATTCCTCTGAGGCTCCATCGAAAGACTCGAACTGCTCGAAACCAATAAATCCAAGTTGTGAAACATTACCTGACACCGTTGTAGGAGTTGTAGGTGCTGTAGGTGTGTTAGGTGCTGTAGGGTCCATAGGAGTCATGGCTGTTTCATCAGCTGAACTACTCGACCCTCCGCCACAGCCAACGAGGCTGATAGCTATCGCGACACTGCCTAGTGAAAAAAAGTTTTGATATTCATTAAGTCTAATCTCCTTGAATTGTGTGATAGTCCGACACATGAGTCTACCAAAGCTCTTTGGTGCTGAACTTAAATTTTTGGTAGGTATTGTATTTATGAGAAATTGTGGGCAAAGCTTTGGCAAAAGCATTGGAGCCTTTTCTGCGCGAAGTCTTGCTTAACGAGACCATGTTAACTAACAGGCACAAATAACGGACCGCGGAATGCCCAGCCTAAAGCGCATCCTCAAGGATTAAATCAGATGCTTTTTCTGCAACCATAATGGTGGGTGCATTGGTGTTACCGGATGTGATATTCGGGAAAATCGACGCATCGACTACTCGCAGTCCATCAATACCGTGAACACGCAATCGACTGTCGACTACGGCGCTCGCCGCATCCGGGCCCATCGCGCAGGTGCCAACCGGATGAAATACCGTGCCGCAACGCTCTCGAAAGTCGTTGATTAAATCCTCGTCGCTAGAAAAGGCATCACCTGGCTCTATCTCCTTTTCGGTAATTTGCTGTAATGCCGGTGTGTTGACCAGTTGTCTCATCAACTGACAGCCCTCAAGTACTTCTTTTATATCTTTGTTGGTACTCAGGTAGTTAGGTGTGATTAACGGCTGGGCTTCTGCGTCGGTAGCGCCGATGTGTATACTGCCACGACTGGTTGGTCGACACGGTTGAAACGATAGTATGTAGGCCGAGAACGGATCTGGTTTCATCAGTTCGCGTTTGTCTGTTCGTACTGAGCTGTAGCTTAAAGGATTAAAATACAGTTGCAGATTCGGTGATGGTTGTTGCTGATGACTTTTAACGAAACCGCCAGCCTGATTAACACTGAGCGATAAGAGGCCACGCCTGTTAAGCAGGTAGTTGATACCGATTTTTATTTTCCCGGTTACCGAATTAAGCTGATCATTGAGTGTCGGTACATTGGTCTGGTAGACGTAGTTAACGGCCAGGTGATCCTGCAAATGTTCGCCGACATTATTGTTTATAGATATCGGTGTAATGCCGTGTTGTTCCAGAATATCTTTACGCCCAATGCCTGAGCGTTCCAGTATTCCGGGTGAGTTGACAGCACCGGCCGAAACAATGATTTCGCGCGCTGCATAGAGCGTATGCTGCTGATTGTTTTTTTTGTAGGTAACACAGGTTGCCTGTTTGCCTTCGAACCCGATGTGTTCAACCAGCGCATGGGTAATTGTAGTTAAGTTTTTTCTCTTTCTGGCGGGTGCAAGAAAAGCAGTGGCAGTGGATTCTCTGAAGCCTCGCCGGGTTGTTATCGAGTAGATGCCGGCTCCTTCCGGGTTAGCACCGTTGAAGTCGTCAGTGACATTAAAGCCAAACTCTTTTGCAGCTTCTAAATAGTGGCTGCACAGCGGGTGCACCTCATTATGAGTGCGGGTTACGTGTAGTGGCCCTCCTTTTTGATGATAGTTGCTATCCTCAAATTCACTGTCGACAGACTTAACGAAGTAGGGCAGTACACTTCTATAGTCCCAGCCGTCGTTTCCTTTTAACGACCAGTCGTCAAAGTCGTGCGCAAGTCCGCGCATATACACCATCGCATTTATCGAGCTTGAGCCACCGAGTAACTTTCCGCGTGGCCAGTACATGGATCTATTGCCGGTGCCCGTGTCGTTCTGTGTCTGGTATTTCCAGTTTACGCGGGCATCAAAAAACGTTTTACCGTAGCCGATCGGAACTTTTACCCAGAAGCGGCTATCACTACCGCCTGCTTCCAAAAGGATGACCTTGTGTTTGCCGTTTTCGGATAAGCGGTTAGCGAGCACGCATCCGGCAGAACCACCACCAACGATAATGTAGTCAGCATCGGGCTGTCTTCCGGATTGAGAGGAATTGTTTGTCATTCTGTTATCGCTACAGATCGTTCGTTGCGCAAGTCGATATCAGATAAAGTCAGGCAAAGTCTGCCGGCGCCTGCTGCTGCTGTTCGACGGTAGTTCCGGTGTCATCGGTTGCCGGCCACAAGTGCTCAATTGAGGAAGCATAATAGTCAAGCAGATCAGCGTTGTCCGGATTGATGCGATACCACCCATCGTCATCAATCAGCATATGGCGCAGTACCAGCATCCGAAGCCCGACAGTTACCGCATAATCAAGATCGTTTCTCGGTATATAGACAGGTGAGTTACCGGTTGACAATCGGTCCATCATGGTTGCTGACAGTTGTTTGATATCGATCTCACTAAGACCCTTTTCCGGAAGAGCGGATGCTCTATCCCGAACGATGCTTGCAACAACGGCAACAGGCAATATAGGAATGATTGAACCGATACGGGACATCAATTCCTCTGCCAGCGCCTCAACCTGATGATGCCAGTCGGCGTTATTCTTTCCAGCTAGCTTGCTGGATGCGAGCCAGTCTGATAGCAATAACGGTGTACCGAAATTGACACAAGCGTAACCGAAACGATACCAGCGCCCGGTCAACACGAGTCGAATTTGATGGCCTACAAAACCGAAAAAACGTTTGATGGTAAAAAAGGTACCTGCGCGAGGTCGGGATTTATCCTGTGAAGCCAATAGTGTTCTGTCTTCCAGAACACGATCGTAGTTTATTCCTACAGGTATGAACACAAGTTCGTGTGCGCTGTCTGTCGAAGGCGTATTGTCTGATTCGGTGACGCCTTGTATGCCGGTAGATGTAGGCTCGTCGCTGTGTTGTAAACGTTGGCGATCGAGAAATGGCTTGGTCAGATAACCCAGTAAACCGAGCTTTGGCGCGCGAAGCTTACCGTCGCGTGATAAACCGCCTTCCGGGAAAACCGCCTGTGGTACACCACCTTCGGCAGCCATTTGAACATAGCATTGCAGCACCTGACGATACAGACTGTCGCCTGAATCACGTCTGACAAAATAACCACCCATTGATCGAATTAATTGTTGCAGCGGCCACACACGTGCCCATTCTCCTACGGCGTATGAAAGTGCCGTTCGTTCCGCCGCAAGATAGGTGGCAATAATGTAGTCCATGTTGCTGCGGTGGTTCATAACAAACACAACACTGGCATTAGCAGGCAGGTTCTTCAGAGCCTGATCATTGGAAAAACCCAGTCGCACGCGATACAGAACATGTACTATGCGTCGCGCCACCCAGTATGCCCATTTGAAATACAGCCAGGCGTTGAAGGCGGGAACAATTTCAGTGGCATAGTCACGCACCTGCTGGAGAATTACATCGCGCGAGGTGTTTTCTGCACGTGCGCGTTCCTCTACTTCCTGCATGATATCGGGGTGATAAACAAGACGGTCGATCAGCACTTCGCGTTTTGTCAGTTTAAACGAAGGTAGTTCCAGCGCGAGTCGCGAGTTGACTTCATCGATCACCCGATTAGCGCGGCGGCGCATCAAGCGTCTTACCGGTGGTAAAAGAAAATACTGGAGTGACGTCACCACAGCGAGTGCTACAAGAACGAATAACAACCACAGTGGAATTTCGATTGTGCTGTTCATGTCCTTATCGTTATATCAGCTCGCGTCAGGGTGAGAAAACTTAATCGGATATTTCAGTTAAATTGATTTAATCAATTTCTTTTAGTTGGATACGCTTGAGACTACAGGTCTTGATCGCTCGTTCAATGGATACGCAAGTAGCCGCGCGCGTTGCTCCTTGTTAATGGAAGCAACACCTTTGTAATAGTCTGCGCGCATCGTAGGGTCTGTTAAAGCATCCTGGAGCCTGTGCTTATCATATACATACTGCGTTCGCCTGTCGTCGCCGGAGACTATTGCCAGTGGTAGCTGGCAGACTCGCAAGCGCCGGGTATGAATCCACAGTAGCAGATAACGCTGAAACCAGCGAAGCAATAGTGATATGTTGTGAACACCGTCGATATCCGGGTCCTGCAGCAGAATAACAAAGTCAATCTGAGAGATAGACTCAGGTGCCTGCGGTGCTAACGAGTCAAGGGATTCCCCGGCAACTGTCTGCTCGCCTAACAGCTGTAAAAGCGGACCGAGCTGGGCATGTTGCTGCAGTCGTTCCCTGCTGTAATTGTCCGGGTTGGGTATCTTGCCCTGCAGTCGGTAAATACTTTGGAACTGTCTGTCCCTGACCTGATCTACCGCATCAGCAGCCGATTTACCTTCAACAATAATCAATTCCGAGCAGCCCGATTGCTGCGACGCTGCATGTTCATTTCTCAAATGTTTCAACAGCATCTCAGACGGGCTGAGATTGGCATATTCAGGGCAGATGGCAGGTTTCATTGAGTGCCTGTGTTGGCGAGCGTGTTTCGAAAAGTGGCATGCATGAGGCGATACCCTGACGGCTAGTGTGTCGCTATAAGAGCGATTCCGTCAATATCCGGAGGTGCTATCCGCGGCTATATTTTGCCGGATGCACAGTGATAGCTACCGGCATCTGTCGAGCCAGGCTAGTTTGCTGTACACCTTGCACTACAATAACGATAACCGATGATGCCGATCGTTCAATGCGGTTGGTCGATGGGTGTCATCCAGCAAGCACACAGCGCGAACAAGCACCAACCACCTGAGCGAGCATAGATTAATGTCTGACCTGATGTCCCTGAATGCCTGGCAGCCACTGGCTGATCACTATCAGCAAATCAAAGGTGAACATATGTTGGATATGTTCGCGCGCGATACCGGGCGCTTCGACAATCTGTCAATGCAAGCAGCTGGGCTCTTTCTTGACTATTCCAAAAACCGTATTAGCAACGACACGTTACCGCTACTGGTTAATCTGGCTAAAGAGCGGGATTTGCAAAATCGCATCAGCGATTTGATGTCCGGTGAGACAGTGAATAACACCGAGCAGCGTGCCGCTTTACACACAGCGTTGCGCAATCGTTCTGATCGTCCGGTGATGACTGCCGGTCAGGATGTCATGCCGGACATCCGTCGAGTACTGTCGCAGATGAGTACCTTTAGCGAGGCTGTCAGAAGCGGTCAGTGGCAAGGGTATAGCGGCGAGGCCATAACCGATATTGTCAATATAGGTATTGGTGGTTCAGATCTCGGGCCACAGATGGTCACAGAGGCGCTGCACCGCTATTGTAAACCGAATCTGTCGTTGCACTTTGTATCCAATGTGGATGGTAGTCATATCACCAAAGCGCTGCAGAATCTTAATCCGGCAACAACGTTGTTCATCATTGCATCAAAAACCTTTACGACCCAGGAAACGCTAGCCAATGCACACACGGCACGTGACTGGTTTCTGGAGTCCGCCAAAGACAAGCAGCATGTCGCTTCGCATTTCGTTGCACTGTCAACCAACCGGGATGCTGTCACCGCGTTCGGTATCGATGAATCCAATATGTTTGCATTCTGGGATTGGGTGGGTGGCCGCTATTCGCTCTGGTCTGCGATTGGTTTGTCAGTCGCCTGTGCGGTTGGCTTTGAGCGCTTTGAGGAATTACTGCAGGGTGCGCATGATATGGATCTGCATTTTCAGAGTGCCAAGCTGACTGAGAATATGCCGGTAATCATGGCGTTGTTAACTGTCTGGTATGTGAATTTTTTTGGTGCAGTCAGTCATTTGATAGCCCCGTATGATCAGTACTTACATCGTTTTCCAGCTTACCTACAGCAACTGACGATGGAAAGTAACGGCAAGTCTGCGATGCGCGATGGAGGTGCTGTTGCCCACAACACAGGGCCCATTGTGTGGGGTGAACCGGGCACTAATGGTCAGCACGCTTATTTCCAGCTTGTTCACCAGGGGACTCATCTGATACCAGCCGACTTCATTGTGCCGGTTGAAAGTCTTAACCCCGTAGGGCGTCACCATCCGATGTTGCTGGCGAATTGTATAGCGCAAACTGAAGCACTCATGCGTGGCAAAGATCGTGAAACGCTGGCAATGGAAATGAAGGATCAGGGAGCCTCCGATAGCGAGATAAAACGTTTGTCCGGGCACAAGACATTCTCCGGCAATCGCCCGACCAATACCCTATTGTTAGAGACTATAGACCCGCGCTCCCTTGGTGCGCTGATCGCACTTTACGAGCATAAAGTGTTTGTCGAGTCAGTCATTTGGGATATCAACCCGTTTGATCAATGGGGCGTGGAGTTGGGTAAACAGCTTGCCAAACAGGTGTTGCAGGAGATTGAGGCTGGCAAAAGCGCTACAGCTCACGATGCCTCGACCAACGGACTGATTAACTGCATTGTCAAACGGCGAAATACGCTGGCTTAACCACGCTCCCGAATTTTCCCTCTGTCGTAGTGAAATTTTTAACCCGATTCTGTAAGCTGGTGCAATGGCTGATACTGAAATAGAAGAACTACCGTTAAGCGAATACACCGAGAAAGCATATCTTGATTATTCGATGTATGTCATTCTCGATCGTGCACTGCCGCATATAAGCGATGGGCTAAAACCGGTGCAGCGACGCATTGTTTATGCAATGTCTGAATTGGGCTTATCGGCTGCATCGAAACACAAAAAGTCTGCGCGTACGGTGGGGGATGTGCTTGGAAAATATCATCCGCACGGTGATTCCGCCTGCTATGAAGCGATGGTATTAATGGCCCAACCGTTTACCTATCGCTATCCGCTGGTCGATGGTCAGGGCAACTGGGGGTCGCAGGATGATCCGAAATCCTTTGCCGCCATGCGCTACACAGAATCGCGACTAACGCGTTTTGCTAAATCTCTGCTGCAGGAGCTGGATCAGGGGACGGTTGATTGGGCGCCGAATTTCGACGGCACACTCAAAGAGCCCACGTTACTGCCGTCGCGTTTGCCGAATATCCTGTTGAACAGCACGACCGGTATCGCAGTGGGAATGGCAACGGATATACCGCCGCATAATTTACGCGAAGTGGGCGCTGCCTGTGTGCATCTGTTGGAAAAGCCGAAAGCGACCGTTGCTGATTTAATGCAGCATGTCAAGGGGCCGGATTTCCCAACTGCCGCTGAAGTTATTTCATCACAGGATGAAATAACCGAAATCTACGAGACTGGTCATGGTTCGTTACGTATGCGAGCCGTGTATCGTGCTGAAGGCCCTGACATTGTCGTAACCGAACTGCCGTTTCAGGTTTCCGGTTCTAAAATTCTTGAACAGATTGCAGCGCAAATGCTGGCTAAAAAGTTGCCGATGATCGAGGACTTGCGCGACGAATCTGATCATGAAAATCCGACACGACTTGTTATATCGCCACGCAGCAACCGCATTGACAAGGATGAGGTTATGCAGCATTTATTTGCAACCACTGATCTGGAGCGAACATACCGGGTCAACATGAACATGATTGGCTTGAACGGACGCCCGCAGGTCAAGAATCTTCGCGTTATATTAAAGGAGTGGTTGGAATACCGCATCGAGACTGTTAGAAAAAAATTGCAGTGGCGCCTTGATCGTGTTGAAAAGCGGCTGCATATTCTTGAGGGTTTGATGGTTGCCTACCTCAATATCGACGAGGTTATCGAGATTATCCGCAACAACGACGAACCCAAGCCGGTTTTGATGAAGCGCTTCGGTATTTCAGATGAGCAGGCCGAAGCCATACTCGAGCTCAAGCTGCGTCATCTGGCGCAACTTGAAGAAATGAAAATTCAGAACGAGCAAACAGCGCTTATCGAAGAGCGTGATGGTTTGCAAGCGACGCTGGGTTCTGACCGACGCTTGCGTACGTTGGTTAAAAACGAACTCAAGGAAGATATCGAAATTTATGGTGACGACAGACGCTCGCCAATCGTCAAGCGCGACGCTGCGCAGGCAATGTCAGAGAGCGATCTGGTTCCCAGCGAACCCGTTACGGTTATTCTGTCGGAGCGTGGTTGGGTACGTGCAGCCAAAGGATTTGATGTTGATCCATCCTCGTTGCATTACAAAAGTGGTGATAATTTTCAGAGTGCCGCACAGGGTCGTACTAATGCGTCTGCGATGTTTCTGGACTCAACCGGACGTGTCTATTGTGTGCCGGCACACGGATTTCCGTCAGCACGCGGGCTGGGTGAGCCAATCAGTGGTCGTTTGAAGCCGCCTGATGGTGCCAGCTTTGTCAGTGTGATGATGGGTGCAGATGACACGAGTTACCTGTTTTCTACCAGCGCGGGCTACGGATTTGTAGGCAAGCTTGGCAATCTGCAAAGTCGAAACAAATCAGGCAAAGCGGTGGTCAGTGTGCCACAGGGTGCGGATGTCCTACCGTCGGTAAAAATAACTGATGTAGCAACCGATCGGGTTGCGGTTGTTTCCAGCAATGGCAGTATGCTGGTGTTCCCGCTCGCAGATGTGCCGGAAATGTCGCGCGGTAAAGGTAACAGACTGTTTGGTATACCGGGCAAAAAGTTTCGCGATGGCCTCGAATCCATGATTGCCGTGGCTGTTGTACCTGTTGGTGCGAAATTACGTATCTATAGCGGTAAGCGTCACACCACTATCAAGTATGCTGAACTGGATAATTACCTCGGCGAACGGGGGCAGCGTGGTCGTAAACTGCCACGTGGCTTTCAATCTGTACAGCAATTAGAGATCGAATAGTCATCCGGATTGGAATATTAGCGGAATTCAGTTTTCGAGTATTTTTGAGGTTATTCTTTTGACAAACGGTAACCTGCAAACCCGTATTTACATCCAGATAGCGTCCGGATCGTGAACAAGCCGGATCAAAATTTGATCTAAAGAGGCAAACATAGATGAGCGAATTATTAACCGAAGGAAGATGCTTGTGTGGCAACGTGACTTTTACATTAACCGGGCAGCCGGCGCGTATGGGTCAATGCCATTGCAAAGACTGTCAGCGGGCAACCGGGACTGGTCACATCAACAATGCGTTTTTCAAGTCAGAGCAATTTAATGTCAAAGGTGAGCTTAAATCGTTTGACACAGAAGCGGATAGCGGCAACGTCAACAGGCGCTATTTTTGCCCTGAGTGTGGCTCCAGAATCTATAACGAAATCACGGCAAGGCCGGGTATTGTCGGTGTGCATGTGGGTTGTGCTGACGATAACAATTGGTTTGCACCGGACTTTGTTGTCTATTGCAGCCAACGTCCTGAATGGGATATTACAACGGATAAGGTGCCGAATTTCGACGAAATGCCACCACCACCCCCGAAAAAATAAAACGGGTATTATCGTCTTTAAGGTTTAATCAATTTCTCTGTTATAACCTACCTGTTAAAACCTTTAACTGTGGATGCCTGAATTTTAGCTCCAACCAACGTAATTTAAGGGCGTGTTGTGCGATTTCAATAGTGTAAATTTGCACAAGAAGTCATCAATTACTTATTTTGCCGGTCACTTCAAAAAACGTTAATCAGACGGTAATTAAATGGTGAAAAATACCCGGCACAAACATCGATTTATCAGTCACTAATATTCGTGAAGCGTATACCAAGCAACGCAAAGCGATACCTATTTATATCTTGCAAGTCTTGAAATCTCCTGTAATGCCCTGATGTTGTTGTTGTCGATGACGACGCTGCATGTCAGGTCGTTACCGGCATTAATCCTTTAATGCTCATATTGCTTCACAGGAGAATATGCAATGAACGCAATTGATTTTTCACCTTTGTACCGAAACACTGTTGGTTTTGACAGCCTGTTCAATATACTTGATTCAGCAATGCAACAGGGTGCGACTAACTCATATCCACCTTACGACATTGAGTCGATAGAAGAAGGAAAATACCGAATAACGTTAGCTGTAGCTGGATTCTCTGAAGCCGAGCTTGATATTCAAACAGAGCGTGGCGTACTAAGTGTTCGCGGTAAGCGCGACGACGATGGCGAACAGAACTACTTGCATCGTGGAATAGCCAAACGTTCTTTTGAGCGCAAGTTCCAGTTAGCTGATCATGTCGAAGTTGTCGATGCTGAACTTAGCAACGGTCTGCTGCACATTACTTTGGTCAAGGAGATTCCGGAAGCGATGAAGCCGAAGAAGATTGCTATCGGAAGTATGAAAGCCGATAGTAGTGTAACTGAAACAGACCGGCTGGCTGCAGCCTGATTTGTTGACGCTTATGTTGATTAGAAAGCCATGCTAACGCGTTGGCTTAAGCTTTGAAAACTAAAGGTCAGAAACGAGAAGTATAACGACTCCCTGTTATCGCTTTGCGGTAGCGGGGAGTTGTTATGAGATTAAGGTGTAACTAGGGTATGTACTCAAGCTTGCCGGAGAATATCGGGCTGAACCTCGATAGGATGCGTCACTACTTCGCTCATAACCCGTAAAAGCTCTTCCGGGAGAACGGGCTTGTGTAATAAGCGAATTCCAGACGCTTTTGCTTCCCGAACACGTATCGCAGATGTGTCGCCTGTGATCAATAAAGCAGGAACGTCTTCGTTTAGTTCTTCTCTGAGCTGCTCGACCGCCTGGCTGCCGGTTTTATCTTCGCGAAGCCGGTAGTCGGCGATTATTAAATCGGGTACCAGATCTTCACTAACCAACAGATCGCGCGCCTGATCAGCTGATTCACAGGTGCGAACCATACATCCGGCATTGTCGAGCGTTACTGCCATGCCTTCACGAATGTCTTTTTCATCATCAATGACTATTACGTTCAAACCCTGCAGCAGGTCTGACACAGTACTGTCGTCAGGGGATGTGTAGGCGCCTCCCGGTATCGCTGGTGCCTCACTTTGCGACAGACGAATCGTAAAAACACTGCCGCCGTGCTCATTTGATGAAAGGGTAAGATCATGCCCCATGAGATTGGACAATCGCTTAACGATTGACAACCCGAGCCCGAGGCCTTTGTTTCGGTCGCGCTCCGGATTGTTTAATTGATAGTATTCAGAAAAGACTACTTCGCGAAGTTTTTCAGGAATACCGGGGCCGGTATCAGAGACTCTTATCTCTACATTCTTCGAACCGTTATCAGGCGCTGAGTCGGGTTGAACTGATTTGTTGCTGTCATCGTTTCCGGCTACCCGTTCTGTATCTTTGGTTTCGCGGGTTCGGACTTCCAGAGTAACGTGCGAGGACGGGGCATGCAGCAGTGCATTTTCGAGTAAATTACGCAGAATTCTGGTAAGCAGTAGCTGGTCAGAATAGACGTACAGATCAGTAGATTCGATCGTCAGTGTAACGTTCTGCTCCATAGCTGCTTCACGGTATTCCTCGCGTAATAGACGAAACAGTTTGTTCAAAGAAATCTGAGTTTGTTCGACCTCGACAACGCCCGCATCCAACCGGGATATATCCAGCATGCCGTTGAACAATCCGTTGAGTGCCGAGGTTGACGAGCGAATCTTACCCAGAATTTTATGACCTTCGTCACCCGTAACGTTTTTTTCAAGCGAGTTCAGGAAGAGTCCCAGAGCGTGCAATGGCTGTCGTAAGTCATGACTGACCGCAGCGAGAAACTGACTTTTAGCACGTTTCTCAGCTTCGCCACTGCGCAAGTCGTTTACCAATACTTTTTGTTGCAGGTGAGCCAGTTTGAGTTTTTCGGCTTGTGCGCGTTCCTGTTGGAGCATTCGCCAGATTACGTAGCCGGTGATGACCAGTGACGCAATGAATACAAGCACCAAAAGGTGAGCCAGTGTCTGTAGTCGGGCGATTGCAGCATTAAGCTCCAGGCTTCTATTTGCAATTCGACTCAAGTGCGCGGCAGAAACATTGGAGTTCAACGTGGAAAGTGCTTTGATACTGCTGTTGACCTCATCGAGCTGGTCTTCTGTCAGCACGATATCAGGTTGCATCAGTGGATCGAGTGATTCAAGAGTCTCTCTCGAACTGTTTCTGAATTTTACCAGTTCGGGATACTCTGTTATCGAATCGAACTGTTTCAGATATACAGTGGCGCTCCAGACAATGTCGAATTCCTGTAGATATGCTGCGCGCAGTTCTGAATTCTTACTCTCATCTGTATTGATACGATAGTTAAAAAGTGCTTCTGATAAACGCAATGTATTAATTGAATTTTGCGTATTGAACTGGAGCAAAGACAACCCCGAGCCGCTGTATGTCCAGGCTACATCTCGTTGAGATTTTTCAATCTGTAGCGTAACGTAAATAAGCAGCAAAGCACTTAGAAGTGCTCCGACAATACCGGTTATTATGAGGTTGCGTTGATTCAAAGGATTTCTATTGAAGTGAGTTGCCACACAGCCAAATTTCTGAATTTTGCGGGACTAAGTTCCTTATAGTCATCGAATGGAAACATTATCCAGAGAGGGCCAAGCTTGCGTACCGACATGTATTCTCCATCTTTTTTGTAAGCGATAATTATCGGGTACTTCTCGATATCAACGCCTTCAAACATAATCTCATAGCCATCGAGTGCGCTGGCCTTAAATCGCATTGACGGCGTTTTCAGGTATGCCATAAGTGTGCTTACACGAACGCCTTCCCATGTCACGATACCCTCTGTCCATGGCGTTGATGTTGTTATGGTTTCTGAGGGCAAACCCTTGAGTTGCGAGAATGTTATTTCCAGCGGTTCTTGTTGAGTCTCAACACCGTGCTTACCGCTGACAACAAGTACAACCGAGTCGTCTGTGTTGGAATGCACCAGTGGTGTCAGTAAAAGCGCTGTTAAAGCTAGCAACAAGCTTGCTTGAGTTATTGTTGTTCGTAACATAAGAATCTGCCGCGATGTGGATGCGTCTATATTTCACCAGACATGAGTCTCTGGATGACGGGACTCGTATTAAAAGTAGTGCAAAGTACCCTTACACCTATGTGGCATATAACAACGCAGCATGTGACTACGTTGAAACTGAATTTAGGGAAGAAACCGGTCAACCCTGATTTAAGCGGTGGCTGATACATTACACAAAATCTGCAAACAATCGCAACTGTCCAAATACAACGTGTTAAACGTTTGGATGGGTATCTGAAAAGCACAACTGTGATCATGAAGCCGGGTACCGGAGCATGTCGGGCTACTCAACTGCATCTTATTATGCCGTAAAGGTACAGTGAAATGTGTTAACAGAATGCTATTTTCCGACGGTACACTGCCTGTTGGCGGCGGAATGTGTTTAATACCACTGCAACAGCTATGCAGCCAGTCGAAAGGAATTCAGCTGATAGTCGCCGGTTTGGCTAGTGGCCTGACAATCGCCAAAGTCAGATCCAGGGACTCCTTAGCTGAATCCTGATACGTATCTGAGTCGGTATTGCTTTTAGAGGCTATTTCGTCGCTAAGCGGGTGGTACCTGGAATCAGGAACGCCGTCTGCATTCGGCTTTTGCAAATTGAACGTCGCCGTAGCCGTAGGTCGGCCAGATGTTTCAGGTTCAACCAGGCCATTGAGGCCATTGGGTTTGGGGTTGTGTCTGGCTGTTGAAGGTAGTGTCTCAGTGTCGAGCCTGTAAGCTTCAAGCAGTTTAAAGTCGACTGGCATCCCGACGGTGTTTACGCTTGCGCTTGTTTTTGAGCTAATACCTGCAATGTTGTTGTGTCTTTCTTGCGAATGACGCATCAGCTCCAAATGGGTATTTGAATCGTTGCCGTATATCGTTTCAACCGAGCCTACACCGACACCCACCGCACGAAGGGAATTTACTATCTGCATCGACTGTTCTTTCAGGTCAGTCAGTCCATCGATATCTACAATCAGGTTAAGTCGATTTTCAGGTAGTTGAAATTTACCGATTAATTGTGGCAACCAATCAGCGAGTGTTTGTAGCTGCTTTCCTTTGCTAAAGAGGTTGACGTAAAAATAGCAATTTTCCTGTTTCTGCAAGCGCTTCGCCAGTGACGAAGCTGCGTTGTAAAGTAACCATTGATCGAAACCGTCCAGCAGATCGAGTCGCCTCAAATCGGCAATTAGTTTTTCGACACTTTGGACGCTGTCTGCAGTCGTTTGCAGTTCAGGTGCAAGTGAAAACCTTGTCGATGATGAACGTCGGGCCTCCCCACCAGAAACTGCAGTAGCGGTATCGATCGATCGCACAGCAATCTGTAATTTTGCCCCTCGAAGTGAGTCAGAAGCCACTTCTGCCCATGCGGTAAGCGGCGTGACCAGATCGTTTTCCGACGCACCCGGTTGGTTGACGAAAGGGGTTAGCTGTCTGCCGTGATTTGTCCCGGGGGCGTTGTTTGAAAGTTTAGGGCTACAGGGTTTAACGCGAATCTGGGTAACAGACTCACCCTGGTAATGTTTTTGTTCTAACTGAAACTTTACTTGCGTCACGTTACCGTTGCTCTGTCTGATTCTTGTCTGTAACTCGGCTGACAGTAATTTTCTGTTTTGCAAATCGCGCAGGAGCTTATTCATTCGTTTTCGATCGCGCGTAGCAATTAAATCGAGTAACGGTGTAGCCGTGGCTTCGGTGTCATTGGCTAGCCCCAGTGCGCGTAAATAGGCAGGATTTGCATAGCTATGCGCGCCCTGATGTACGAAAGCAATGGGTTCGTCGAGGTTATGCAAAAGACTGCTCAACAGCGTTTCATGCTCACGATAAGTTCGCGCCATCAGATTGTGCTGTTGATTGGCTGCGGCTTCACGCAATGCCCGTGCAATGGTGTGTTGAAGTCGACGATGGTTCGAAAACGAGCTGACATCGATCACACCATAATCAAGGAGCTCGTCAATCAGGTGTTGCCGCCGGCGCGGGACAATCGCAAGAAACGGGGTGTCAGGGTAGCGCAGGATGCAGGCTGGAATATGATCGCGCTTGGTATCGATTGCCAGAATGACCAGACCCCAGCGGCGACGGCCCAGTTCGCGGGCGAAGCTATAATGGTCTTCCACCCAGAACTGGTGATTGGGTACTTCGGCTTCACTGAGATAGCTGGCAAGCGTCTCTGCCTGTCCTACATTGGATACCAGGGACAGTATTTCCACGTTGTGCATTAGAGATTCCACACAAAAAGTGTAGCTACACGCAGCGGGATTTCAGTTATTTTTCAGTCCACCTTGTGTCCCCGCTTACCAGTGCATAAGGGTATAATTCATTGATACTGATCCTCTGGAGCACGAATGGCCTCATATAGCACCAATGAGTTTAAAGGTGGACTCAAAATCATGCTTGATGGTGATCCGCACACAATTGTTGAAAACGAATTTGTAAAGCCGGGAAAAGGGCAGGCGTTCAACCGTACAAGAGTGAGAAATCTCAAAACCGGCAGGGTCGTCGAGAAGACGTTCAAGTCCGGTGACAGCGTGGAAGCGGCAGATGTTGTCGATACGGATATGCAATATCTCTACTCCGATGGCGAGTTCTGGCACTTCATGGATCCTTCTTCTTATGAGCAGCTGGCTGCCGGTAAAGCCGCTGTCGGGGAGGCAGATGTCTGGCTTAAGGAACAGGATATGTGTGAAGTGACGCTGTGGAACGGCGAACCGCTGAGCATCACGCCGCCCAATTTTGTCGAACTGAAAATCACTGAAACGGATCCGGGCTTGCGTGGAGACACGGCGACTGGCGGTACAAAACCAGCACATATGGAAACCGGTGCAGTAGTTAAAGTGCCCCTGTTTATCGAAGAAGGTGAATTAATAAAGATCGACACCCGAACAGGTGAATACGTCTCAAGAGTCAAATAGCTGGCGACCTTGTGCTACGCCCCGTGAATTACGGGTCCGGGCGACGTTACTGGCGGCGATAAGATCTTACTTTTT
This sequence comes from uncultured Granulosicoccaceae bacterium, assembly GCA_937951345.1. Taxonomy (GTDB): domain Bacteria; phylum Pseudomonadota; class Gammaproteobacteria; order Granulosicoccales; family Granulosicoccaceae; genus CALFCE01. Next base: position 108,510 of record CALFCF010000051.1, on the reverse strand, counting down.
CAGCCAGCGTGTACTCGAAGTGGTGACACCGGCGATGTCCCGGGGTGCCACCACCGATCCTAATATCGAAAGTTTCCGTGTGCTGCCTGCGTCGCCATCAGGTCAGGCAGACACTGCGTCTCATTTTCTGCACACGTCCCCTGAATTCGCGATGAAGCGCCTGCTCTGTGCCGGAGCAGGTGATATCTACCAGGTTTGCAGTGTATTTCGCAGCGGTGAGGCTGGCGTTTCTCATAACCCAGAATTTCAGATGTTGGAGTGGTACCGGCTGGGTATGACTACCTTGCAGTTGATGGGCGATATCGAAGGGTTGCTGGCAGACTGTATCTCCGCGCTACAAGTAGAGTTCCCCGAATATTCGTTTGACCATACCGGTTTTTTCCGAATCCGTTATTACGACCTATTGCACGAGTTAACCGGATTTTCGCGCAATAGTTTATCTACTGACGCGATACGACAGTTTCTGCAAGAGCGGGGGATTGACTGCCCGCTTGATGGTTCTGAGTCACTGGATACCTGGCTCGATTTCCTGATGTCTTTGGTGGTTATGCCGCAACTTCCATCCAGGCGTTTTACGTTTGTCTATGACTACCCGGCAACACAGGCGTCGCTTGCCAATATTTATGAATCGGCGGATGGACCGGTAGCGGACAGATTCGAGCTCTTTTTCGGGCAGACTGAACTTGCTAACGGATTTTTTGAGCTTACAGACGGCATCGAGCAGGAACAACGATTTATATCTGATATCAACATCCGTAAACGACAAAATCAGGCGAGCGTACCGTATGACCGTCATCTGATCGAGGCGCTTAAGTCGGGATTGCCGGAATGTTCAGGGGTTGCGATCGGGGTAGATCGATTGCATCAGGTTTTCAGTGGTCGCTCTTCGTTAGTTGATGTGTTGAATTTTCCTGTCGGGCGCGCGTGAGTCCTGTTTACGTTATGACAAACAACGAAGCGGACACAGTATTTGATGTTTTGCGATTGGTAGACATCGAGCATCCGCCGTTGGAGCAATTGTTATCTGAGCAAAATATGACATTGGTGAGCGTTGCCGACAATGAAACTATTCCCGGTAGCCATTGGGGTGATGATGAAGCCGGATTAATTGCCGCGAACTTGTATGCGCGGTCGGATACGCCGGTACATTCCGTATTACACGAGGCTTGTCATTACTTTGTCATGGATGATGAGCGTCGCGCTGTGTTGCATACGGATGCCGGGGGGAGCGCTGTCGAAGAGTCTGCTGTCTGCTATTTGCAGATATGTCTGGCTGATCGTTTGCCCGGTGTTGGTGCTACACGCATATGTACCGACATGGATCGATGGGGTTATTCATTTCGTCTGGGCTCCACCCGTGCCTGGTTTGAACAGGATGCTGATGACGCGCAGGAGTTTCTTCTACAGCGTGGTGTCTGGTCGCATTTTGGCTTGCAGCCTGTGTTTGGATGAGAAGTATCGTTACCGGTTACTTACTGGATCCCATCGCCTGTCCCATCAAAACGCCGCCTTCAAGTGCCGTATCGGTAACAAACGATAAGGGTGATTCGGTCAACACGATGACCGTCGACCCCATATTGAAGCGGCCGATTTCTTCGCCGCGAATGTAATCGGTTTTTGTCGTGTCGTCTTGATTGCCTGGCGCTGAATAACTCCAATGCGTTGGCGTAAGCCCGCCACGCCATCGATTTATTCCAATCAAACCGGGAATTCTTGCGCCTTTTTCCGGGGTAATCAGACCCTGCCACACAGTTTCAATAGCGCCTACATTAAGAGCGCCCACCCATACGATTGCCATCCATCCGTCGGTCGTTTGGAAATGAGCAACCACGCGCTCGTTGCGTGCAAACACCGAGGGCACGGTATTAACTGTATGAGGAGCCACACTAAATAGCCGGCCGGGTACATGCGTCATGTGCTGAAGTGTGCCTGACGCGGGGATGTGTACGCGGTGGTAGTCACGGGGTGACAGATAGACTGTCGCGAATGATCCCGACTGGTAGCGATCGCTCAATTCGTCATTGGCAAGCAGTGATGCGACGGAATAATTATGACCTTTTGCCTGTATGAGCTGGCCATATTCTGTTCGACCAAATGCTGAAATCTTCCCGTCTGCCGGCCACAAATACATGGACGTGTTGTCTGACAATGGACGTGCAGATGCTGACAGCTCACGTGTAAAAAACGCATTAAACGTGCGATACGAAGACGCATCAGGGTTTTTTGCTTCTGCCAGATTGACATTGAACTGCTTTGCAAACCACGTGATCAGTTGACGAGTAAGCGGGTGCGGCAGTCGTGTCAGATGGAAAACCAGTCGGGATATCAGATGATGGGGTAGCGGGTACTGGCTGAGTGATTTGATACGTTCCACAATACTGTCTGTTCAATAATCTTTAGCTAACCTCGGTTAGCGTCAGGTGGCGTTAGATGTTGTTAGATGTTGTCTAGAACGTTCTGTTGTAAGCAGAAAAGATTTGAACAGAAAGTTTTTTGATTACCAGATATTGCAGGTGGAAAATTTTACCGGTTACTCTCTCGTCGTTTTGTCAGTGCCGTGATTTCCATGATCAGCTTTCCAATCCGAGTTATGGTAATCGTGGTTATTGGACTCTGATTTATGTGTAGCAGCATGGTCACCGCTCTGGTGCGTCAGTGGCACGACATTGAATTCAATGGATTGTTTTTTCCCGTTATCGAAATTGAACACCAGTGTCACCTTGTCACCGGCATTGAGTTGTCTGGCTGGCTGCATGAGCATGAAATGCAGACCACCTTGCTCAAGCTTTAGTTCGCCGTGCGAAGGGATGGTCAGTTCCGGTTGCTTGCGCATTTTAGCGACATCATTTTCTATGACAGACTTGTGCATTTCTACGCGCTTGAATACGTCTGACGACACTGAAACCAGAGTCTGTGTTGATTGGCTGTGGTTCATCAGAGTGGCATATCCCGCCATGACACGTGCTGACCTGACCGGCATCACGATCGTTGCATCGTTGACGTGCAGAGTCTCGTCAGAGGCGAGCGAGTCTTGGAAAGTAGCTGCGCTAAGAATCACTGCTGACAGCAAACAGACGATCCTCCAGCCGGCAGCTACTCGAACTATTCGCCTGCTATTTGTGTGTCGCTTAGCGGATCCTTTGTTGCTGAAAATTGCCATAGTTTGATTTCATGTAGGAGTATTGCAGCGTGACACTTAACCCGGCACTTATTTCACGCAGTGCTTATTTCACGCAGTACTTATTTAACGCAGTACTTATTTCACGCGACACTGAGCTTACGCAACACGTGCTTTGCGCAACATTTACTTTATGTGGCACAGGCGCCGTGCAGCTAAATTTCGGGTTATTGTGTCTTTCGCAGCGAACGCGTTTTATGCTCAAGTGAGTGATCCGGTTTGTTTGCCGGAAACCAGGTGCAGCATCGAGCCAGCTCAGAGTGCTCGTGTAATTTGTAAATAGTCTGACGCTATTGTATCGGGTTCGTGGGGTAAATTAAACTTTGCCCTGACACGTTTCTGCGGGTCGATAAGCAGGATGGAAGCCGTGTGATCGACCGTGTAATAGGTTGGGTCATCGGGGTCTGCATCGTAGGACACGACAATGTTCATGTTCCGGGCAAATTCCAGTACTGCATTCAGTTCACCGGTCATGCCGCGGGTATTACTGCCGAATGATTGTACATAAGGCTTGATCACTTCGGGTGGGTCGCGCTGCGGATCTACCGACAGGAAAACAATATCAAAAGGCGTTGGCGTGTCACTTTGTTGGTCTATCAGCGTCGTGGCATCGCGTAGAACAGCCAGAGTAATCGGACAGATGTCGGGGCACTGCGTAAAGCCGAAAAACAACATGCTCCATCGATCTGCAAAGGATTGTTCGCTGATTGACTGGCCATCCTGATCAACCAGATTGAATGCCGGAAGTGTTTGGTAGTCGTCGGGAAAGATTAGTGCGTTTTCCAGATTCGCCTGAATTTGATCCAGCGACGGCGCCGCTTGAGACTGTTGCCATTGCCGGTAGCCAATGCCGGTACTGGTTGCGATAAGCGCCAGCAGCATTAAATAACCAAACTTTATAAAGCCACGCTGAGAGCGGTACAATCTGTGATGCGCCTGATTTTTCATCGAGGTTTGGTTAATAACAATGTTATGACAAGTAAGGCCACTTCAGGTGGGTTCAGCAGACTGATTCGCAGGGTTCAGACCTTATCCGTAAGATCGATACAGCGATACTAAAAATTGAGGATGCTCAAATTTAATAACACTGCATTTTCGATCGCTGGCAATGATCTGCCCGGAAAGCAGAATTATACGTATTGTTACTGGAGTTATACGTTTCACAACTCGCATGGATTGCGTCTTTTTGAATTTGCTACGTGTGCAGGACCGGCGCGGCGTGACAACCCCTATGCATGCTAGAGAAATAATACCAAGGCAATACTCCGCTGATGTGGCCAGTGTAATCAAGGCTGCCACTGTGTATTTGACATCTTTTGAACTGGAGTATGCGCACGGCACATCTACGGCGCAAGATGAAGCTGCCTGGCTGGTACTTGAAGCTGCCAACCTGTCGCCGGTTGAGATGCCAGACTATGACCGCGAGCTTGATGAGCTGACGCTGCAGCAGGTTGAGCATTTTCTCAGACTGCGAACAGAGCAGCGTATACCTGCTGCGTACATCACTGGGCGCACATGGTTCGCCGGCCTGGAATTCACAGTTGATCCGCGCGTGCTGATCCCGCGCTCCCCGATAGCAGAATTTCTAACAGAGGATGGCTTTGGCCTGGTGGATCTTGGCCATGTAAGATCGGCATTGGATTTGTGTACGGGGAGTGGTTGTATTGCAGTTGCGTTGGCTCATGCCTGTCCTGACGCGCTGGTACATGCAACTGATTTATCTGCAGATGCTCTAGAAGTTGCAAGTATTAACGTAAAAAAGCATGCACTAGAGGATCGGATTGCGCTTTTTCAAGGTGATTTGTTTAACGCACTGACATCTGAAAAGCAACCACACCGGTACGATCTTATTTTGTCCAATCCGCCATACGTTGACGCTGGCGACATGCAAAGTGTATCCACGGAATTCACCCATGAGCCGTCGCTGGGACTCGCCGCTGGTGACGATGGGCTTGATCTGGCGCGGGATATTATTGCGCAGGCACACCGATTTTTATCACCCGCTGGTTTGTTGGTATGCGAAGTGGGGAACAGTCAGCCAGCATTGGAAACTGCCTTCCCTGATACCCCCTTTTTATGGCTAGAGTTTGCCAATGGCGGTGCAGGTGTTTTTGCATTAACGCGCGAACAACTGCCGCTTTAAAACCTTTAAATCGGAATCCTATAACGCCGAATCATCCTCATTTAGTTTTTTATTTGCTTTCGTTTGATTTGTCTTAGCTCAAGTCGAGCTTGAATTGAAAAAACAGTACAGCATTGTTTCGTAAACCAACCGAGTCCAGCTGCGGTGAACCACTGATGTTCAACACACTGGTTTTTGTCAAACCCAACTCAATTACTGGAAACGGGACAATTTTTGTCTCGGGATCTGTGTTTTTGTGGAATTGCTTGTGCAGCACTGTCGCACCGACGATAAACCGCGTATTCAACGGACCGAAACTGCGTTTTTTGGTTGCCCAGTTAAGTCCGGCATAGCTCGCCTGGAAACCAAAACTGTCACTGACGGTACCAACATGAAATCCCAGCTTTCGCGTCGGGGAATACTCCAGACCGATTCCCGGGGTGAAGGCGCGTCGTTCGCTGAAATTCTCGAAATGCAGAGCTGCAGCACTCAGCACCAGATATCGATCTGCAGTGGCTTGTCCGGGTAGCAACAGACTTGCGCAGATCAGGGGCAAAGTCAGTAATACCCACCGCGCACGGTGAGTTGTGCGAAGCGCTGAATTCGCTGGATCTTTACTGTTCTGCATGATAATTCCTGTGCCTTTAAAACGCGCCACTCTAAGGCTTGCGTTATCATGCATCAAGCGTTGTATACTCGTACTAAGTTTAATTAAATCAGATAGTTATGTAATTTATGTCTGTAGAAAAAAATTCGCTGACAAGCTGTGCCTACTGATTTTCGCTTCTAAGTTATTGATTTTATATGTGTGCAATTCACACTTCCGCGTCTGGCCGTGGGTTTCAGGCCGCGCTGATGATAAAAAACCGATTTTGCTGTCTACCACTAAAATCAGGACTGAGAATCTGCTTAAGTGTGAGCTGTAACCCTAAAGGTGCTGCGATGATCAACCGACGCGATCCGCGTGGCGAGAACGACCTGTTAAGTGCCGGTTTGGCGCGTTTGCTATTGATGTTGCTTATTTTGATGCTGGCTGGATGCGCGGGTGGCCCACCGCGGCAAACGGAAAATATCTGCGCTGTGTTTTCGCAGAAATTTGGTTGGCAGCGAGCGGCGCTACAGCAACAAGCGAAATGGAATGTGCCCATGTACATTCCTCTGGCCATCATGGCGCAGGAGTCCGCGTTTCGTGCTACAGCAACACCGCCTCGAAAAGTCCATCTCGGAATCCTTCCCGGCAAGCCGGTCAGTACAGCTTACGGTTATTCGCAAGCACTTGATGCAACCTGGAATCAATACCGTAAAGACACAGGTGACCGCTGGAGGCGTCGTGACAGTTTTGTCGACGCGCTGGATTTTATTAATTGGTACATTACTAAAACAACATCGCGAAATGGCGTGGACACAGCAGATGCCTATCGCCATTATCTGAATTACCATGAGGGATGGTACGGTTACCAGAGGGAAAACTATAAGAACAAGCGGTGGTTGATCGATGTTGCTCAGCGTGTCGCAGCCCGTGCTGATCGGTATAAAAGTCAGCACCGTTCATGTAGTTAGCGCTTGGAAGCGTATTTGTTTTGGAAGGTCATTGCTTATCCTGAAGTAATATTTACCACTTTGCAGAGTCAATGCAGGCTGAACACAGTTAAGCAAACACCGCAGATAACCTTGCAAACGTAAAATTCATTACCGAAAACAAGACAGGTGACTGTTATGGGAATAGGATCAATTTTCAAGAATATGTTTGGCGGCGGTAATGCTGAGCAAGGTGAGCCTGTGATGACGGTGGCTGCATCAGAGGAATATAACGGCTTCCTGATTGAAGCAACGCCCATGGAGGAGGCTGGTCAGTTCAGAACTGCCGGCACGATAAGCCGGGAAGTCGACGGAATAAAAAAATCGGTACGCTTTATACGTGCAGATAATTCAACCGACCGTGAGCATTCTGCAAACCATGCGCTAGCAAAAGGACGACAGCTGATAGACGAGCAGGGCGAACGGCTACTTGAACGTGAATTGGTTTAGTGGCTGTATTTCAAAAATCCAGTGGTGCGTCGGTGATAATCGCTTTCAAAACAAAGACGCTTTTGATTTGACGAACGCTCGGTAGTGTAAGCAGTTGCAGGCGATGTAATCTATTGAAGTCGGAATATCGTTGACTCTGACCTTTAAAAAGTAGCCAAAATCACCCGCAACGCGTTGGCATTCCAGCATGAACGGAAACCCTGAACCCGCTTCGTCGAAGTCGGCAAAACTCTCCGGTGTTGATTGTTCCACCACCGCTCCTAAGATCACCATACCGCTGTAGCCAACAGCTGACAGAATTACCTGCGCGCGGAAGTCAGACGCCACGCCTTCTTCGATCAAACGTTGTGTTCTGCAATGGCAGGTGGGCGCACTTACCCCGAGCTACGTGGCCGGATCTGAGTTCGACAGGCGAACATCGATCTGGAGTGCCTTGAGGATTTACCGGTCAATGCTATCCAGTTCGAGATTTATGAACGATTCTTCCAAATATTTAGGTGAATATTTACTGAACATAAAATATAAACAGAATGATATAAAAAATATTTCAATTTTAATCGTAATATTGAAAACACATTTCGCGGCTTATTGATTAAAGTATCGACTTTGCAGCCATACCGGAGAATGGGCGAATGAACCTCGACCAATTTGAGCGCTACCCACTGACCTTCGGTCCAACGCCGACGGAATTTTTGCCACGATTGACTGAAGCGGTCGGGGCGGATATTGAAATTTACGCCAAGCGGGATGATTGCAACTCAGGCCTGGCCATGGGTGGAAACAAGTTGCGCAAGCTTGAATATATCGTGCCGGATGCCATTGCGTCTGGTGCGGACACACTCGTTTCGATCGGTGGCGTGCAATCCAATCACACCCGGATGGTCGCTGCGACGGCTGCGAAAATTGGCATGAAGTGCGTCGTGATACAAGAGAGCTGGGTACCACATGAAGACGCTGTCTATGATCGGGTCGGGAATATCCTTATGACGAGGCTTATGGGTGCTGATAGTCGACTGGTTGACGAGGGTTTCGATATAGGAATACGGAAAAGTTGGGAGGATGCATTGCAATCCGTCATAGATGCGGGTGGTACACCGTACGCTATACCGGCTGGCGCATCAGTTCACAAATACGGCGGACTCGGTTACGTAGGTTTCGCTGAAGAGGTTCGCGCTCAGGAACAGGAGCTTGGGTTCAAGTTTGACTACGTCATTGTATGCTGCGTCACCGGTTCAACTCAGGCAGGAATGATTGTTGGTTTTGCTGCTGACGATCGTGCCGACAGAGTTATCGGTATTGACGGATCCGGTACACCTGATCAACTGCGCGAGCAAATGCGCGGTATTGTTGACAATACCGCGTCTTTGGTGGAATTGGGGCGTTCGGTTCGTGATGACGAAATTGTTATTAATCCGGACTATGCCTACCCGGCCTACGGTGTACCTAGTTACGAAACCAATGAGGCTATGCGACTGGCTGCGAAAACTGAGGCAATGATTACTGACCCGGTTTACGAAGGTAAATCGATGCAGGGTATGATCGATCTGGCACGAAAAGGCTTCTTTGAAAAAGGCGCGAAAGTTTTGTACGCGCACCTCGGCGGTGCGCCTGCGCTAAACGGCTACAGTTATACCTATCGAAACGGATAAAGCCTGTTTACATGAAAATCAAACGGACTGCTATTCAACCTGAATATTGATTTCTTCTCTAAGCACTTCATTATTTTTGTGTGGATGTACAGGTGCGGGTAGTGGTGCAGCTTCGGGGTGCGTAGGAAAATTCTCTGCATCAAGCAGTTGTCCTGTGCTGTGGGGGTGAAAGACTTTTAACCACTGGTCGATGATCAAATTCTGAATATGTGCGGGTGACTCCGACACACAATGTGTTGGTAGTTGGCAAGCGTTGCTCCCCAGATAACAACCCAGCGCATAGAACTCCATATCGGACATCAGATTTGCAAGCGAACCGGATCCGTCTTCGACTACCATGTTAGGTGCCTGTCCTACTGCGTCACTACCAAGCATGATGCGAATTGATTTGTTAAAGCACGTTTTGTAAGTGGCGATATCTTCGTTTACTTGCAGGTTAGCCAATTTTATCTGTTTGTTGGCGAGTAATTGAGGAATACCTGCTTCAACGTCTCCCGAAGTACACAGAACCAGTAAAGCATCATCTTTTATATGTGCTAGAAGTCCAGGGTTCTGCGCCAGAAAGCAACTGCCGGTGTTCAGAAATACAATATCAGAGTGCTTTAGTAAAACTTCGATAGGAACCGCCATGTGTTGACTGTGGGCCAGCTCGGCCATGATCGCCAGATCACGGTCTGATACCAACGGTTTTATGCCAGACCTGTTCAAGTGTCGAAGCACACCTTTGCCGATCGAACCAAGTCCGATCACACCGATTCTACCTTGCCAGTCGTTAATACCTTTTTCTGTTGATCGCTGGAGTATGCCATTACAGGATTCGACAATGGCAGGACCGATATCTCGATCCATTATTTGTTTTATACGTGATCTGGACTTTGAGATGATTGGTTTGTCTATATGACGGGCAACTTCTTGGTAACCAACTGTATTTCCGTCATCGGAACCTTTAATACCGTTTTCAGTGCCTTCAACAAAACCGACGAGCCTTGTCCCAAGTTGCGAGTCGTTGCAAATAGCTTGAGCGCTCGCTGCAAAGTAGCCGCCGTATTCAAGAATAGCAAAGCGTTGACCTTTAGTGATGTCTTTGAGCAGGCGTATAGCGTACTCGCTGCTTTTGAGTTTTTGACGGGAAGCGCCGGTAAATATTTTGCCCGGAAAGCGTGTTTCGAGCCGCTTGACCACCGACGGGTTGCTGCGTGCTGAGCTTCCCTTTGGTATTAGCCCGGCAAATCTGCCGCCCAGACACTCAATGTGAGTCTCCAGTGGTGAAAATGCATGTTGCACATAGATAAAGCACAGATCGCGCGGGATGCTGTATCGGTTGTGAATGCGTGTTATGGATTGATTATAGAAATATGTGTGCGCGTTACATCCTTCGATAACTGTCATTATTTGCCCTTGTCAACACGATCATACTGATGTGTTGGTCTCACCCGGAAGTTATGCCTACAGTCACGTGTTTTTTTCTGATTCGACACTTTTGATTACTGTGTAAGGCATTACGACTAACCGGCTGGTTAATTCTTGAGCCGGTTTACAAATATTGTTATACGCGCTTTACCTGTGAGCGCTTTATGGAAGTAATTTGGTATGCAGACTGCGCGGTTCCATCCGCTTCTGCTTATATTCAAGCTATATTTTCTCCTGACTCGTTATGTTTCTCGCAAATAAACTCGAAGCGTTTAACAAGGCCATCCGACGTTTCAACAGTTTCGGTAAACATGCTAAATGGCCTTACCCACAAATCACTTGGCTGGTTCGCCGGGGTATATACCACCAGAACCTCTTCGGTTTCCGAGTGCCTCGCCAGTCCTAAAACAAGGTAGTGGTTACCTTTGTAATGGCGATACAATCCTTTTTCGATTGTTGGTAGCGAATCCTCCGGCACAGTGATCAGATTATTGTCGAGTGTATTCGTTTTCGAGCGTTATGCATTGCTCGCAGGCTAAGGCAATATTCGGCGATTGGCAACTCGTCGGAAAATCCTTTATCGTAATTAGTGCGTTTTCACACAATCTATTTTTGGGTGGTGAAAGGTTATTCTTATTTTTCCAGGCCGAAAAACATATACAGTTCTTAAGCTTGCATTAATCTTTGCACGTGAAATCTCACCCAATCTATGAGTAAACAGCAAATATCTGACAGCCTAAAATACTGCATGCAGCTTTGCTGGCTTGTTCGGGTGCCTGCGCAAGCGATATCTGTGGTTACAAGCTTCGGTATATTGCTCGGACTTGCTAATTTAACGTCAATCGGCTACGCCAATGACGATCAGGCCGAACGGGTAACCGCAAACCTTCAAAGTATTGAACAACGTATTGACGAAAAAATCATTGCTGCTTCGTCGCATAGCGTATTCGAACAAGCCCGCGAACTGACGCGCAAAGCCTGTCTGCTTTTTCAACAGCACGGATTGGATGATAAACCTTTACAGTTGCCGCAACCGTGGCGGCCAAAATTCACCGCCAACGACAATTCGGAACAACAACCGCTTGTTGAAGATATTGAACGTCGCGGTAGAACCGTAGGACAACGCTATAGTTGGCGAAGCGCTATCATTGACCGAGTGAATTTGTCGTTTTATGGCACCTCTGATCGTCGATTTGTTGAGTTAATCCTCGGTGTTGAATACCCGGTGCTTCGGATGACTACGCGAAGTTGTGATGCTTTTGTTGCGCAGCGTGTGGAGTACCGTACTATCGAAGTAACAAACGGTCAATCAGGTAGTGCGAGGAAATTATCAGCGCTTCAATTGGTCGAGTTGAACACAGACGGTGAAGTAACAGGTGACGTCCTACTACTCAATCCGGATTGGCCAGAAACTTCGCCACAGCAATCCGAAGCACTACTCAACAACACCGTTACTGCAACGCGCAATTCTCCGGATGTTCCGACCGTACGGGTCGCACTCATTGATTCGGGTGTCAACTATCTTTTGCCTGAAATAAACGCGAGTTTGTTGCGTGACGAGTCAGGTCAGCCAGTAGGGTATGACTATTGGGATGACGATGATCGTCCGTTTGACATGAACCCACGCGGTTCACTTTTTAATATTCAGCGCCACGGTACGCGCACGGCCTCGCTCCTTGTCTCCGAAGCACCGGGTGTTCGCATAGCTCCTTTTCGTTTTCCACGTCCTCACATGCACCGTATGCAAGAGCTGGTCGCACATATTGCAGCATTGGATATCAAGCTAATTGGCATGGCTTTGGGTGGTAACCGGGAAGGCGAGTGGCAAGTTTTTGAACAGGCTGCGAAGGCCCACCCTGAGATGTTGTTTGTTGTATCTGCCGGTAATAACGGACGCAATATTGATCAACAGCCGGTCTATCCGGCGGCATTACTGCTCGAGAACATGATTGTCGTCAGTTCGGCGGATGATACGACGCGACCGGCTGAAGGCAGTAATTGGGGGCGCGAGCATGTTGACTACCTGTTGCCGGCAGAATACATCGATACGCTGGATTTCGATGGCAACCTGACACGCGTTTCAGGGTCGAGCTATGCGGTGTCACGCATGCTGGCTTTGTTGGTTCGGCTACAACAGCAGAATCCCGATTGGCAGATAGACGATATTAAATCCGAGCTGCGCCGCCGCTTTCATGATGGCGCGCGTGCGCAGTACATCGGTGGTGGCTACATCGGTGATCCGCTGTCGGTAGCAGCACCTGAACCATTGATCGTTGAAACCTCTCAACGATCTTATACAAATCCCTTACTGCAGACCGGCGAGAGCGCAAGTGAAGACGGTGATGCCAAAGCGCCAGCGGCAATTTTGAATTACGAGCTGGTGGTGCTTGATTCCCGTTGGGATGAGCATCGGATGAAAGCGATACATTCAGCGTTGGCGGACGTTCTGGCGCAATGCAATATTCATGTGAACGAATGGCGCGAGCGTCGAGTCACAACAGCGCCTCACCTTGCAACCATGAGCGTTGGTGGCGCAAGAACTTTACGTCAACAGTTGAATCCGCTTAAACCGACACTGTATCTCGCGACATCAACGCGAACACTGTACGAGCAGGCGGGGCAGGCCTATCGATTTGACGCTGAAGCATTTGGACATGCCAACACACGTGGCCGGGACTGGCTCAGGGATACTGTCTGGATCAGTGAGAATGTGCAGGACGTGGGTTTAGCGGCAGCGCACGAACTGGTGCATGTGTTGATGAATGACGGTAGCCATACTGATGAGACGAATAACTTGATGAATACGGTCACTGCGCAACACAATCGATTGCTGAATCCGCTGCAGTGCAAAGCTATACATGAAAATGGCGCGCGGCATGGTTTGCTTAAGCCAGGTCAGTAAGTATGGATTGCTGGATTGGTTTCACGCGTAAAGGTTGATTGGTTTAATTGCTACGGAGAGTTCTATCGAAAACAAATTGAAGATAGTTACTTTAATTATTCTTATTTTTTGGCTTGTGCCGATAGGTGCATTGGGAGTTATCCTTGCTGTAGCAACGTTAGAGGGCAATATTGGTAGAGAAAATTTCGACTATTTAGGTTACTTAGTATTAATCGGTGGAGGCGTGGGTGTAGTCGGATTGATTTTGTGTGTCTTTTCAAATAAATCTATTGTGGTTTTGATGATGTTGCTGTGGGGCTCGTGCTCTTATGTATTGCTGCTATTTGCCGACGATGTAAATGATGTTGAGGATTTATCGTGGATATTGTTGGGTTGCGTTCCACTTGTTGTCTCGGTACTTTGGATGGGCTTGATAGTTAAAGCACTTATTGGTAACAACCGAGCGCAGTATTAATCTTAGAAAACGGGTGGAGTCGTTTGTGCAACAGGTTTTAATCCGTGCCAGCTTTCTGCAAATAAACAATGTCACCGGATCGGTCTATTTTCTCGCGCAATAAAACCGGCAAGATGCCGTCGACCTTTGTCTCGGGCAACGGCGATTGATTGGGCATTTCGCCGGAGTAGGCAGTGGCTCTTAAGCGTGTACGCATCGGACCCGGGTGCAGCGCGTTAACTGCAACCAATGTATTGCCTTCTGCGTCTTTAAAACCTTCGGTTTCATCAGCAAGCACCTGAGTCAGTGTTGTCAATGCAGATTTGGAACAGGCATACGCTCCCCAAAACGCGCTCTTTTTATCGTCAATGACAAACAAGATGCTGGCGTTACCGGTTTTCTTCATTAGCGGCAGAGCAGCTGCGCTCATCAGATACGCTGCGTCAAAATTGGTGCGCATCACCTGTTGCCAAAGGTTAGGCGGGTACACATCCAGTGGTGTCGAACGCCCAAGTTCTGCTGCGCAATACAGTAGACCATCCAGACGTCCGTATTCGGTTTCGATGGTCTGCATCAACTTTTCGTAGTCCGGCATGGTCGCGCCGCTGTGATTGACAGGGTAGATTGATGGTCTGGCGTTGCCGGTGGCTTCCAGCTCGTCGTACAGATCTTCCAGCATTTTGATATTTCTTCCACACAAAACTGTGCTGATCGATCGTTTGTTGAGTTCGCGCGCCACTGCAGAGCCTAATCCGCCAGTTGCCCCGGTGATTATGTATACAGGTTGGTTTTCGATATCAGGCATAAGTAGATTGTAGGAGCTGCGGACTTATCAAAATGATGTATGAGGTGAAATCAATTCTTAAAATGACGTTCTGTCCGAAACTTGATCCAGTATTTGCGCAGTGGCGTTAATGTACTGTACTGATCAAGCAAATTTGTATTTTGTTTTTGCCAGCGTTCGAGCTGTGTGAGACGGATAGCAGCATACAAGTGTGTAGCTTTGGTGAAACTTCGATTCGATGCTGTTAATACACAGGACCCACGAGCCGGTGTTTCGGTGGAACCGCCGCCAGACATGAGTGTATGCGTCTTGTCTAGCCCGTCTTTGAGATACTTACACGCTTGATCAATAATGTACGCCTGCATTTTCGTTTGTTCGGCAGTTGGTTGTTCGCGCGATAAAGACTCGGGCCGTAGGCCGAATCGCTGGTATAAATCATCTGACCAGACAGCCATGCCGGCAAAGTGGTAGCGGTGAAAACGTATCAGGCGATGTGTTAACCCCAGTCCGGTCATCAGCGGGTTCTGTGTTGAGTCTGGATTTTCAGTGAATACCACGTTCGCTGTATCGTTAAACCGGGTGTCCAGCGCTATTGCAATAAGCTGTGTTCTGATTGAGAAATCCCGGTTTAGCTTGTCGAGCATTTCCTGTTCATTTGTCAGATTGTTAAACCGTTCACCTGTACCCAGAGACAATAGTTTCAACAGGGATTGTTTAACGACTGTTCGCTCTGCTGCTTGCATGTTTAGGCAGTTGGCGGCGAAATTCACGGTTGCCGGGTGGCGTGGTTCTGCGTTGTGCAATCGGTCTATTTCTTCATGCCACCAGTGTATTTTCTGTTCAGCGACGGTTGGTTCACTAACGTCGAGCAAGCATTCAGATACGGTTTCTATAAGTTTCAGGGTTGAGCGGACACGAGCATGACCGTCGGTAGGGTAGTGCCGCAACGCATAGTAAAAAGTCGATCCGGGGCGTGGCCATTCGTCGTTGGCCGCCTCGCTACCGGGTCGTTGGTCGTTTTCTGGTTGTGCCATCGTTGCAGCGACCGTGTCTGTGCTGAAGATCTAAACCTGTTTGTCGGGGTTCAGGGCAGAGGGGCGCCGACAGTGCATCAGATAGTTAACATCAATATCATTGGTTAAACGATAGCGTTTGGTTGTCGGGTTATACGTCATGCCGGTTAAATTAACTGTTTCCAGTCCGGTTGCACGGGCAAAGCCAGCCAGCTCGGACGGCCTGATAAAACGGCGGTAATCGTGCGTGCCGCGAGGTAGAAGTTTCAAGAGGTGTTCGGCACCGACAATAGCAAACAACCAGCTTTTCGGATTGCGATTAAGGGTTGAAAAAAATACAGATCCGCCGGGTTTAACGGTGGATGCGCAGGCGGCTACCGTACTGGCCGGATCCGGTACATGCTCAAGCATCTCAAGACAGGTGACAACATCAAAGCTATCGGCATTTTGATCGGCATACTCTTCAGCTGAAATGCATTGGTAATCGACTTCATGACCACTTTCCAGTAAATGCAGTTTTGCAACCGATAACGCTTCTTCGGACAAATCGATGCCAGTGACCCGTGCACCACGTTTATGCAAAGCTTCGCTTAAAATGCCACCGCCGCAGCCTACATCCAGCACATGCTGTCCTGCGATCGAATGGCGCGAGTCAATGTAGTTTAGGCGTAACGGATTTATATCGTGCAGTGGTTTGAACTCTCCGTTTCTGTCCCACCAGCGATTCGCTATCTGACCGAATTTTTCAATTTCCGCCGGATCGACGTTCAGCGTTGTTTGCTGGTTGTCTGATCCTCTTTGTTCTGAGGTGTTCATGGCATTATTTGCAGACTGTTAGTTTGCGTTATCTTTTAACCACTGCCGTGTGTCGGAGACAATGCTTTGGCTATCAAGCGTTGTAAGCGCTCCGGATTGCATCAAACATTTACCGTCAACCCACACATCCGATACGCTGTGCCGGGATGTTGAGTAGGCAAGTGTTGAGCAGACATTGTGGATCGGCTGCATCTCGGGGGCATCCGTAGAGATCGCGATCACATCGGCAGCTTTACCCGGCTCAAGAGAACCGGTGATCGCATCGATGCCCAGTGCCTGCGCGCCGTTTATGGTTGCCTGACGCAATAAGCTCGTCGCATCACAGGCGGCGGCGTTGTTGCTGGCAAGTTTGCCAAGTAACCCGGCGGTGCGCATTTCACCGAGCATATCAAGATCGTTGTTGCTGGCAGCGCCATCAGTTCCTAGTGCGACATTGCACCCGTGTGCGAGCAATTCAGCAACGGGAGCAGTACCGCTTGCCAGTTTCATATTCGATTCCGGGCAATGAACAACACTGACACCGTGCTCAGCTAGCTTGGTAATTTCAGTTTTTTCCAGTTGCGTCATGTGGATCGCGATCAGCGACGGTGTCAGCAAGCCGCAGTCTTCGATGACTGCAAGCGGGCGCTTGCCGTGCTGTTCCATACTGCGTTGTATCTCAGTGGCGGTTTCATGCAGATGGATATGTACCGGCACATCCATTTCTGTTGCAAGAACTGCAATCTTCTGTAGATGTACTTCTGAAACAGCATAGGTGGAATGGGGCGCGAACGCTGTGGTTATGCGCGGATGACTGCGCATTCGATCATGCAGATCGATGCCTTTTTTGAAATAGGCGGTAGCATCTGCGGCCCAGGCGCTGGCGAAATCGATCACCAGCATGCCGACCATTCCGCGCATACCGGTCTCGTCAAGGCAGTCTGAAACCTGATCGGGGAAGAAATACATATCGTTTACGCAGGTTACGCCGCTTCGAATGGACTCTGCCAGAGCCAGTCGGGTGCCGAGTTTGACAAACTCCGGACTCATAGCCCGTTGTTCAGCAGGCCAGATATGCTTTTCGAGCCATGTTTCAAGTGGCAGGTCATCTGCCATGCCCCGAAAGAGATTCATCGCCAGGTGCGTGTGCGCGTTGATCAGCCCCGGCATCAGGATATGGTCGGAACGTTCAACATGTGTAGACGGGGCGTAGCGGCGCTTTGCTTCGGCTGTTGGCAGTATCGCCTCGATGCGGCCGTCTATGACTACGACAGATGCATTCTGAAGCACCTCATTTTGCGGATTAACGCAAACAAGCCAGCCGCCGGAGATCAATAAATCGCAAGGTGTCATGCGCGCACCTTAACGTGCAGGCGGCAGCGCGGCAACCTTCCCGGTGCTGGTCTAAGTGCGCGGTTGCCGTTGCGATGAACGCTGTTTTGCAGTGATCTCCGGCGCAGCAGCGGAGTGCGCGCTAGTGTACATTGCAAGACGTCAGGACTGAGGACTTTTGCACGCAGCCGCAAGACCTTCTGTGCTATAATTTCGCCAACTTTTCAACCAGGTAAAAGCGCCTTTGAGGTGCTTGCAAACCGCTCGTAATAAAGGTAAAAAACCGGTCGTGAGCCGGGTAAAAAATCCGGTCTGAGAGCTGGAAACTCGATCACGACTATTCACGATCCACGATAAACAACACATAAGAACGACGCGTAGGTTCAGGGTGTTGCCCCGTTCCCGAGTAAGTTTCTTAGCGCCGATAGGTCATGTCTGACGACGATAACGAAAATACATCGACAGATTTCGCTCGCGAGATAGTCCCGATATTTCTCGAAGATGAGATGCGGGATTCTTATCTGTCCTATGCGATGAGTGTCATTGTCGGTCGGGCGCTGCCTGACGTCCGTGATGGTTTGAAACCGGTTCACCGTCGCGTGCTTTACGCAATGCACGAGCAGGGCAATGACTGGAACAAGTCTTACCGTAAATCAGCGCGCGTCGTCGGTGATGTGATGGGTAAATACCATCCACACGGCGACTCTGCCATTTACGACACGATGGTGCGAATGGCGCAGCCTTTCGCGATGCGTTACATGCTCATTGACGGACAGGGTAACTTCGGCTCGGTCGATGGCGATAATCCTGCGGCCATGCGTTACACCGAAGTACGCATGGCAAAAATTGCGCATGAACTTCTGGCCGACATCGACAAAGAGACCGTTGACTTTGTTGCCAACTACGATGGTTCAGAGCACGAGCCGTCGGTTCTGCCCTCGCGTATTCCGAATTTACTGATTAACGGTTCTTCCGGTATCGCCGTTGGTATGGCGACAAATATTCCGCCACACAATTTGAGCGAAGTCGTTAACGCCACGGTTGCGATGCTGGACGACGAGAATATTTCTATCGAAGGATTGATGGAACATCTGCCCGGACCGGATTTCCCGACAGCCGGCATCATCAATGGCGCTCGTGGTATCCGGGAAGCTTATCGTACGGGTCGCGGCAAGATATATGTCCGTGCCCTGGCGACAGTGGAGCACAACGAAAAAAACGAAAAAGACACCATCATTGTTACTGAGCTTCCCTATCAGGTAAATAAAGCCCGACTGCTCGAGAAAATAGCTGAGCTGGTCAAAGAGAAAAAGATCGAGGGCATCAGCGAACTGCGCGACGAGTCAGATAAAGACGGTATGCGTGTTGTTATCGAGCTACGCCGTGGCGAAAACGGTGATGTTCTGCTCAACCAGCTGTACAAGCAGACGCAGCTGCAGGTGGTTTTCGGTATCAACATGGTTGCGCTGCAGGATGGCCAGCCTCGCTTGCTTAACCTGAAAGAAGTGCTCGGCGCGTTTATCAGACACCGACGCGAAATCGTTACTCGCCGAACGCTCTATTTACTGCGTAAAGCACGTGAACGCGCCCATATTCTCGAGGGCTTGGCCGTTGCACTCGCGAACATAGATCCGATCATTAAGCTGATTCGTGAATCAGAATCACCGGCTGTTGCCAAACAGGGCCTGGTCGCAAAAACCTGGGAGCCGGGTGTTGTCAGCAGTATGTTGGAGCGTGCCGGTGCATCGGCTTCGCGGCCTGATAATCTGAGTGACGAATTCGGGTTGGTTGATGGCAAATATCAACTAACTGAAGTGCAGGCGCAAGCCATTCTCGATTTGCGCTTGCATCGCCTGACCGGTCTTGAGCAGGACAAGATCGTTGAAGAATACAAAGAGCTTCTGACGAGAATCGAGGACTTACTCGAAATACTGACAGACCCGGAACGTTTGCGACGGGTGATTCGCGACGAGCTGGTCGAAATGATTGACCAGTACGGCGACCAGCGGCTAACTGAAATTCAGATCGACCATTCGGAAATGACCGTCGAAGATCTGATCGCGGATGAGGCGGTAGTCGTAACACTGTCGCACGGTGGTTACGCAAAAGCCCAGCCATTGTCAGATTATCGCGCACAGCGACGTGGTGGTCGGGGTAAGTCAGCGACTGCGGTCAAGGACGAAGATTTTGTCGATAAATTGTTTATCGCCAGCACGCACGATACGGTGCTGTTTTTCACGAGCGTGGGTAAAGTCTATTGGAAGCGCGTGTATGAGCTACCGGTCGCAAGCCGTGGCTCGCGTGGACGACCGATCGTCAACCTGCTGCCGCTCGAAGAAGGTGAGCGCGTCAATGCGGTACTGACCATCCGTGAGTTCTCTGCTGATCAATACGTGTTCTTTGCCACCAATAAGGGTGTCGTTAAAAAGACCTCGTTAATGGATTTCTCACGCCCTCGCACCAATGGCATTATCGCCATTGATTTAAGGGTTGATGACTTCCTCATTGATGTTGCTCTAACCGACGGCAAGAGCGATGTTATGTTGATTTCCAGTGGCGGACGAGCCATGCGTTTCTCAGAGGAAAATGTGCGCACCATGGGGCGAACGGCGGCCGGGGTACGTGGTATCAAGATGCCTGAATCTGATGTTGTTATTGCGCTGATCGTTATAGGTGACGGTGAAATACTCACTGCTACCCGCAATGGCTATGGCAAGCGAACCCGTGCTGAAGACTATCCGGCAAAAGGTCGCGGCGGGCTGGGCGTTATCGATATCAAGACCACTGATCGTAATGGTCCGGTTATCGGCGCTGTACAGGTGCGCGAAGAAGATCAGATCATGATGATTTCCGATGCCGGGACGCTGGTCAGAACAGCTGTTTCTGAAGTCAGTGTGTTGGGGCGCAACACACAGGGTGTTCGACTGATCAAGGTCGGGGCCGAAGAAAATCTGGTTGAAGTTGCAGCCATCAATGAAGAAGTTGCCGGTGAAGATGTCGCTGACGAATCTTCCGATGAAAACCCCGATGCGGGAAGTGAAGGCACGGGTGATATCAGCGCTGACGGTACCGATGCGGGTAGCGCGGAATCAGAAGGCAACGCCGGTGACGCGGATGACTGAGCTGATATCTGACGATAGCAACAGCATCGCGACGAATACAGCTATTTTTAAATGCCTTTGTCGGTGTCATTGCAGGCGTTATTTCGCTAGCGTCGCCAGTGACGGTGGTAATTTATCCGAGCGCAATTCGTCCCGGCCCCTTTTATCCGGACGAATTACCCGGTCGCCTGATTGATGGCCTCCCGACAGAGTCCAGGCACTGATGAGTCTTCATCGAATTCATCGACGTCGGCTGTCGAAACACTTGCGCGGCTCGACAACGCAATTGTCGATCTTCTGGTCCAGCGTTTTGATCTTGTCGGTACCCTGCCAACCTCAACATCTGATTACAACGTTGCTGCTGACCGGACGCTACAGCTACAAAAGCTGGAAACGGCGATCCAGCAATTAGAAAAAGATAAACCCGATCTGCCGCAACGTATACGCCGTGTATTTACCGAAATTATTTCTGAATGTCGCGACAGTCTAAGCCCGTTGAGTGTTGCTTACCTTGGGCCTGAAGGTACTTTTACACAGGCTGCCGCATTTAAGTTTTTCGGTTCGGCAACCCAGACTATTGCCTGTGGCGATATTGATGATGTATTTCATAGTGTCGAGAGCGGGCAGTGCATGCTAGGTGTTGTACCCATAGAGAATTCTGTTGAAGGCACGATAAATCGCACACTTGATCGCATTCTCGACTCGCCGTTAAGTATTTGCGGTGAGCAATTATTGCGTATTGAACACAACCTTTTGTCACTTGCCAGTCAACTTAAGGATGTGGAGTGTGTCTATGCCCATCCACAAGCACTCGCCCAGTGTCGCCAATGGCTGTCTGCAAACTTGCCGGGAATTACCCGCAAGGCCGCCAGCAGCAATGCGGCGGCAGCCAAGCTGGCCGCTTCAGATAAGACAGCCGCGGCGATTGCCAGCACGACGGCAGCGGATATTTATGAGTTGGGAATATTGTCTTCAAACATAGAGGATGATGCATCTAACACAACACGTTTCATCGTCATCGGCAATCAACAGTCATCACCCTCAAGCCAGGATGCTACCACGCTGGTTGTCAGTGCACCGCATCGGCCCGGCGGGTTAAGACGCATGCTTGAACCCTTTGAGAATGCCGGCATAAGTATGACCCGAATTGAGTCGCGCCCCGCACGTGAGGCGTTATGGAGCTACGTGTTTTTTATCGACGTGGCTGGACACAAGGACGACAAGGTGTTGGCCGGTGCGTTATCAGAATTGTCTGAAGAAACCCGATTTATGCGTGTACTGGGTTCGTACCCGACTGCGCGAGACTGACGGTCTGTAAGCGCATATTCGGCAACGTTAAATCCGTCCGCAACGTGCTACACCTGCTAATACCAGTCGATCGATACTATATGCGTCCGTTGAAACAAATTCGATCGGTAAAACACCTGAGAGTGAAGTCGTGAAATCGGTGGATGATAGTGATGGACATTCGATATCACTGGAGCACCTGAAAGGTGTTGAACGTCTGGCAATTATAGGAACCGGATTGATAGGTGCGTCGTTCGCAGCTGCGCTTAAAAAGAATGGTTACAAAGGGCATATCGCTGGCTGTGCACGAACAGCCAATACATTGAGTAAGGCGTTGGAGCTGGGTGTGATTGATTCGGCGACGACCGATTATACTGAAGTTGTCGCTGGTGCCGATGTTGTGATGCTAGCCGTACCCATGCTGGCGATGCGTCCTGCCCTTGAAGCTATCAAACCTGCGTTATCCGCTGGTTGTATTGTGACTGACGGTGGTAGTGTCAAAGGTCCGTTTATCGCGGATGCGCGAGCGGTACTGGATGATTGCACGCATGTCGTGCCAGCCCATCCTATCGCAGGCAAAGAATATTCTGGTGTGGGTGCTGCCGATGCCGGTCTTTACCGCGGGCA
Organism: uncultured Granulosicoccaceae bacterium; assembly: GCA_937951345.1. Classification (GTDB taxonomy): domain Bacteria; phylum Pseudomonadota; class Gammaproteobacteria; order Granulosicoccales; family Granulosicoccaceae; genus CALFCE01. Next base: position 85,849 of record CALFCF010000051.1, on the reverse strand, counting down.
TACAGTGATTCTGACGCCGCTTGAAGAAAGCCACCCGGATGCCGTTTTAACAATAACGCAATTGTGGCGTGCTTGCGGTGCGTTTGTTGAAACATTGGACTGGCAAACCCACGATCGTATTTTGTCTGCAACCAGCCACATGCCCCATGTTGTGGCGTTCGCGGTCGTTGATATGCTGGCTCGAAGTCCGGCTTGTGAAGATGTGTTTCGATACTCCGCGGGTGGTTTTCGTGATTTCACCCGAATCGCGTCAGGTGATCCGGTCATGTGGCGTGACATCTGTCTGAGTAACGGTGACGAAATCGTAGAAATACTGGATAGTCTGACGGCACAGTTGAGTCATGTCAGGGATCTGATTGGACAAGGTGATGCTGAAAATTTACAAGCTCTCTTCACCAACGCCAAAACAACGCGGGATAAACTTATTGATAAATACGACAGAGCCAAGCGTGCACAACAAAGTTAACGGCTGCCTTTGTCTTGATCAATAGGTTCTGCAAACGAAGTACAAATATTTGTTTAAATGTAATTGTAAATATACTTAGGGAACCTCTGATTTATTAGGCGAGGCAGGCAGCGCAAGGCGAAATTTGGCGAAAAAGCGGAGTGTATATGCGAATACATGAGCGTTTTGAGCCGAATTTCAACGCAGCCCTGGCAACGCGGGCGATAAATTAGAGGTTCCTTAGATCATTTGTTTCTAAACCCGATAATAGCCAGTCAAAGTGAGCAAAGAGTGACTACGTTTGTTGTTAATCCAGGAGGCAGCCTTAACGGACAACTGCGTGTGCCGGGTGATAAGTCCATATCGCACCGTTCTGTGATTCTGGGTGCTTTGGCTGAAGGTCAAACACGCGTCAGTGGATTTCTTGAAGGCCAGGATAGCCTGAACACGCTAGCGGCTTTTCAATCCATGGGTGTACCGATTGAATATATCGCCGGATCCGAAGGCGAGGGTGGCAGCCTTGTAATCGACGGGGTTGGACTTCACGGGCTGAAATCACCGGAGAATCCGCTTGATGTGGGTAATTCCGGCACCGCTATGCGTCTGATGGCAGGTGTATTGGCGGCGCAGAAATTTCCGTCGACTTTAATCGGTGATGAGTCATTACATGGCAGGCCCATGGGGCGGGTTATCGATCCATTGATGCAAATGGGTGCGGAGATCTCCTCAGGCGCCGATAAACGGCCACCGTTGGCCTTCGCCGGTGGGCGTACGCTTAATGCGATCGACTACACGACACCTGTGGCGAGTGCACAAATAAAATCCTGTCTGATGCTGGCGGCTTTATATGCCAACGGCGAAACACGGATTCATGAAGCCGGTGTATCGCGTGATCACACCGAACGGATGCTACGGGGTTTTGGTGTTGATGTGGGTGTAAATGATCTGTCCGTGAGTGTGCACGGAGGGCAGAAACTGAGTGCTACCAGTGTGGATGTGCCTGCTGATATTTCTTCAGCCGCCTTCTTTATTGTAGGCGCCAGTATTGCGCCCGGTTCATCACTGCTGTTGCAACACGTCGGCATGAATCCGACGCGCACAGGCATACTGGACATTCTGCGCCTGATGGGCGCGAACATAGAAATAACCAACGAGCGCAGTGTTGCCGGTGAGCCGGTTGCCGATTTGCGCATTCAGCACAGTCGTTTGAACGGCATCGATGTTCCTGTTGATCTGGTACCACTGGCGATAGATGAGTTTCCCGTGTTGTTTGTAGCGGCGGCATGTGCTGTCGGGGAAACCCGAATCACCGGCGCTGCTGAGCTGCGTGTTAAAGAAACGGACCGGATAAAGGCAATGGCCGACGGTTTGACCAAACTGGGTGTGAACATCACGGAATTACCCGACGGTGCCGTCATTCAGGGGGCTCAATCACTGCGTGGTGGAGTGGTTGACAGTTTCGAGGATCATCGAATTGCGATGGCGTTTTCCATGGCAGCATTAGTAAGTGATAACTCTGTCACCGTGACAGACTGCGCTAATGTGGCAACATCCTTTCCACACTATGCAGAACTCGCCAGTGGCATCGGGCTTGGTATCACGACATCAGATGGAAGCGCGGTTTCTTAATGAAAAGTACTGACAACAAAGGATCGATCATGACCGTCGTGGCAATTGATGGACCGTCCGGCGCAGGTAAAGGCACCATCGCAAGGCGAGTTGCAACTGAACTGGGATACCATTTTCTTGACAGTGGCGCTGTCTACCGTGCAGCGGCTTTAGGGTGCGTTGAAGCCGGCATAGATCTGGCTGATGAAAAGGCATCTGCCGCGGCTGTCAAAGCAATGGATATTCGCTTTTTACCGCAAGATGCTGATTCCGGTTTGGTTGATACATCGCGTGTGTTGTTGGGAACCCACGATATAACTGCCCGGTTGCGTAGTGAGGTTGCTGCAGATTCGGCATCGCGACTGGCTGTGCTACCGTCGGTTCGAGAGGTTCTTTTGCCCATCCAGCGGGAGTTTCTCAAGCCCCCGGGCCTGGTGGCTGATGGTCGGGATATGGGGACCGTCGTATTTCCGACGGCCCGGATCAAAATATTCATGACCGCCAGCGCCGGTATACGGGCGAAAAGGCGCCTGGAACAGTTGAAGGATCACGGTATCGACGCTAAACTGGAGAGCTTGGTACAGGAAATTGCTGAGCGCGACAACCGCGATGCCAATCGCAAGCACGCCCCGATGAAAGAGGCGGAAGATGCTATCCATATCGACACCACGTCACTGGATATTGAAGCATCTGTAGCATTGGTTATTGACCATGTCAGGCAAACCCTTTCCGGCAACAAAAAATGCCCGGATGGTGAAATCACATCCTGCTAACCATTGGTTGCAAAGTCGGTTTCAAAATCGGCTTCGAAACCAGTAGCTTCTAAAGCCGTCTGGCGACTACCTGGCGGTACAAGCTGCGAGCAGCAGAGCTGTTTAAAAGAAGCAACCCGAGCAATTTGATTTCCGGTTATGCCCGACTAGCTGGCTTAACCGATAATCGGATTGCTTTTAATGTACCCGGAATGCACTGATGCACCGGGTTTTTTTAGCTACCACGCCTTACCACGGAATGGCATTGGTGTGACACTTCTAATAGGTTCCATGAATGTCTGAATCATTTGCTGAGCTCTTTGAAGAGAGTCTCTCGAAGTCGGAGATGAAACCCGGCTCGATCATTATCGGTACTGTTGTAGATATCACTGGTGACTTTGTCATCGTCAACGCAGGTCTGAAATCTGAAGGTGCCGTTCCGATAGAGGAATTTGCATCAGAAGGCGAAGAACCCAATGTCAATATCGGTGACGCCGTGGAGGTGGCACTGGATTCTGTTGAGGACGGTTTTGGTGAAACCAAGCTGTCTCGCGAAAAAGCACGACGCGCGCGGTCGTGGAAAATTCTTGAACAGGCACTGGCTGACGACGAAGTTATCAAGGGTAACATCACTGGAAAAGTCAAAGGCGGATTCACCGTTGAAGTCTGTGATATCCGTGCATTTCTGCCTGGATCGCTGGTCGATGTACGTCCAGTACGCGATACCAGCTACCTTGAAGGTAAAGAGCTTGAATTCAAGGTTATCAAGTTAGATCAGCGCCGCAATAACGTTGTGGTATCTCGACGTGCAGTTGTGGAATCTGAATACAGCGCAGAGCGCGAAGCGTTGCTTGAGAATCTGCAGGAAGGTCAGGAAATTACCGGTATTGTTAAAAACCTCACCGATTACGGTGCATTTCTCGACCTCGGTGGCATCGATGGTTTGTTGCATATTACAGACATGGCGTGGAAGCGGGTCAAGCACCCGTCTGAAGTGGTTGAAGTCGGTAGTGAAATGAAAGTTAAGGTGCTCAAGTTTGACCGCGAGCGCAACAGAGTATCGCTGGGACTGAAACAGTTAGGTGAAGATCCGTGGGTAGATTTAGTACGACGTTACCCCGAAGGCTCACGTCTTTTCGGTAAGGTCACCAATATTGCGGACTACGGTTGTTTCGTTGAGATTGAAGAAGGTGTAGAAGGTCTCGTCCATGTATCGGAAATGGATTGGACCAACCGCAATGTCAACCCGAACAAAATGGTTGCGCTAGGCGATGAGGTTGAAGTCATGATTCTTGACGTCGATCAGGAGCGCCGTCGCATCTCGTTGGGGATCAAGCAATGTAAGCCCAATCCGTGGGAAGACTTCTCTGAAGCGTTCAACAAGACTGATCGAGTCAAAGGAACTATTAAATCCATCACAGATTTCGGTATTTTTATTGGCCTTGACGGTGGAATTGATGGTTTGATTCACTTATCTGATCTATCGTGGAACGAAACCGGTGAAGAAGCTGTTCGAAATTACAAGAAAGGTGACGAGATCGAGGCGGTGGTTCTAGCTGTCGATCCAGAGCGTGAGCGCATATCCCTTGGTGTTAAACAGCTTGAGCGCGACCCATTCGGTCAGTTTGTGGCGGACAATCCGAAAGGTACAATCGTTACTGGTACTGTCAAGGAGGTCGACACCAAACATGCCGTCATTGAATTGATGGAAGGTGTAGAAGGCGTTCTTCGCGCATCCGAACTGGGGCGGGAACGGATCGAGGATGTACGCGCCAAGCTGAAGGTCGGTGAAGAAGTAGAAGCTAAATTTACCGGTATCGACCGTAAATCAAGAATGCTCAGCTTGTCCATAAAAGCCAAGGACTACGATGACGAAGCGGAAGCGATCAGTGATTACAGTCAGAGTGGCCAGGCTGGACCGGCAACAACGCTGGGAGATCTGATGAAAGAGCAAATGGGTTCAGGATCCGATCCGGAAGGCGAGGGTTCGTGAACGCGGCTCCCCGACTATCTCGATACGCGATAGGCGGGCTACGAGGCTAGGGCTCGAATGATCCGGGGTTGTTGCCCCGGATCAGATACAGCACTGTTACAGAATTAAGAAAGATCAAAGCGACAATCGCTTAAGAGAGTATTTGAAAGACAAGTAGCCGTAAAAAAACGTGACAAGGTAGTGCAGCAGTGGACAATAGTCTTACCAAATCTGACCTGATTGAATCTCTGGCGAACAACCAGAATAACCTACCCCTGCGTGATGTTGAACTTGCGGTAAAAAGCCTGCTTGAAAAAATGAGCCAGGAACTGGCAAGCGGAGAACGCATAGAAGTGCGAGGCTTCGGCAGTTTCAGCTTGCACTTCCGACCAGCCCGGATGGGTAGAAACCCCAAATCGGGCGATACCGTTGCTTTACGCGGAAAGTACGTACCGCATTTCAAGCCGGGAAAAGCATTGCGTGAGCGTGTTAATTTCGTTAACACAGATCCTTCCAAGGTAGGACTAAGCCGAAAAGAACGTGATGCCCGTCGGCTGATCAGTCTTTCAGAACAACAATCAGAACAGGAAACGCGAAACCCGGCAGTTGATTCTGGCTGTGACAGAAACAATTCGCCCTTGCTTTCCGACAAATCCTGATAGTTCAATACAAAAGCGTATCCCGAAAGTTGTACCTGATCAGTACGCTTCAAGTGCTGTGACGATTTCTGCTGCATCATTATTCGACATGGGTTATAAAAGCGTTTGCCTTGTCGAATCGTTGTTCTGCATCGTTTCCTGATATTCCATTTGTCTACATCGTAGTCAGAGACCGGTATTAGTTCCTTTGAAAATGTGGCCCCTCCATGAATGAGTTTTTCTGGATGTTGCTTCCGGTTGCGGCCGCAGGCGGTTGGATCGCCGGGCGTCATAGCTTCAACAAACGAAGTACAGACAATCTGTGGAACCACGCCACCAGTTACCACCGTGATCTCCATCAGCTGCTGACAGAACGCCAGACTGATGAAAATAATGCCGATGCACTGGACTTTGGGCAGCTCGGGAGTGTCGAACACGATGCTGCTGAAACCCATCTCGCTCTTGGTAATCTGTTTCGCCGCCGTGGCGATGTGGAGCGCGCAATTCAGTTACATGGCAGTCTCATCGATAAAGCGGAATTAAGTGATGATCTGCGTGCCGAAGCCCGACTTGAACTTGCCCGGGACTATGCATCAGCCGGATTGATGGATCGGTCCGAGGAGCAATTCCGGGAGTTGCTCGATAATGATGCTCACGTAGCGGAAAGCTACGAGAACCTGTTGCTTATATTTGAACGTGCCAGTGACTGGAATCGTGCCATTGAGCTCGCACATGAATATCAGGCGCGTTGTGAGTGTGATTTAGCGGAGCGGATATCGCACTATAATTGCGAACTTGCTGAACAGGCGCGGCGTAAAAATGATTACCAATTGGTCGAGAGCAAGTTGAGTGCTGCTCTTGAAATCGATTCGCACTGCGCCCGTGCGAACATGTTGTTTGCCGAGCTTGCACTTGAGCGTAGTGATTTTCAACAAGCGATTGAGTATTACGAAGAAGTTGAAAAGCATTCTCCTGAACTAATGCCTGAAATAATTTCACCCCTGTTCGGTGCACTCGAGCAATTGGGTGACAGCGAACGATTACGCCGCTACGTTGATCGAATACGTTCACGTTACAATGCTTACTCCGTAATTAAAACCACGCGTGACATGATCGAAAATCTTGATGGACCGGAGCACGCTGATCTTTTTTTCAAAGAGCAAATTGTCAAACGCCCTTCATTGAAGGGCTTACGAGACTGGGCAAGAGGCCAGTTAAAACACAGTCGCTCGGGTGAGCGTGGCAAGGTGGCCGTCATGTGTGACATGCTTGATAGTGTTGTTGAAGATAAGCCTGCCTATGTCTGCGAATCCTGTGGGTTCGGTGCACAGACGCTGCACTGGCGATGTCCCGGGTGTGGCAGTTGGAATACTGTAGCCACTGTTATAGGGGCAGAAGGTGAGTAGAGCTGAAACACCCATCGTAGTGGCGCTTGATGTTGCAAATGCTAACGACTGTTTGCAACTACTCGATGTGCTCGATCCGGATTTGTGTCGCGTGAAGGTGGGTCTGGAACTTTTCACCCGCGCGGGACCGACAATCGTGAAAACTATTCAACAGCGCGATTTTGATGTATTTCTGGACCTTAAATTTCACGATATTCCCAATACCGTAGCGAGGAGTTGTGCAGCGGCAGCGGATATGGGCGTCTGGATGATGAACGTGCACGCTTCAGGTGGCAGACGCATGCTGGAGGCAGCACGTGCTGCAGTTCCTGCGTCAGCTTCGACCAAATTGATCGCTGTCACTGTGTTGACGTCAATGGATGAAGCAGAGCTCAACGAGGTTAATGTCGAACGTCAGCCGGAGCAGCAAGTCGCTTCGTTAGCGACTCTGGTGCATGAGTGTGAGCTGGACGGCGTTGTCTGCTCTGCACTTGAAGCCGAGAAACTAAGGCGCCGATTCGGCAGCGACTACTTGCTTGTGACACCGGGCATAAGGCCCGCCGGTAGCGAAGTTGATGATCAACGACGTATCATAACGCCCGCAGAAGCGGTCAAAGCGGGTAGTGACTTTCTTGTTATTGGCCGGCCGATTACCAAAGCACCTGATCCGGTGGCCGCACTACGGGCAATTTGTTCAGAGCTCGCAGGCTAAATAGTCTCGATTGTCTCAATAGTCTCAATAGTCCGAGTCGTAGAAATATCACAGGCAACGAACATAACAAGACTCATACTGAATTCCGAAATTTATTCGCATGTCGTCAGCACCCATAGAAAAGTATTACATCAGCGCTCAGCAGCTGTTGGAGGATTCTGTCGCGCTTGGTCAGGCAATCATAGAGGATGAGTTTCGCCCGAATTTCATCGTCGGCGTCTGGCGTGGTGGCACGCCGGTTGGCATTGTCGTCCAGGAGCTACTCGATTACTTTGGCATTGAAACAGATCATATTGCTATTCGGACGTCATCTTATATTGGCGTTGACAAGCGTGCGCAGAAAGTCAGAGTGCATGGTTTAGGCTATCTGACACGCGCGATGAACGCAGAGGATCGATTGTTGATCGTAGATGATGTGTTTGATACCGGGCTATCGATACAGGCCATTCTCGACAGTCTGTCGAGGCGCTGCCGTAAAAACCTGCCGAACGATATCCGCGTCGCGACAGCATACTATAAGCCGTCGCGTAACCGAACCAGCCATCGCCCTGATTATTATGTGCACGAAAACGAGCAATGGCTGGTATTCCCGCACGAGATGGACGGTATGAGCCGTGATGAGATAGCAACGCACAAGCCCTACCTTTTAAACACTATCGACTCGATCAATTCGATTCAGTCGAATTAGCCCCCTGAATGTTTTACCTGCGACCGGCTCTTTAACCGGAAGTGTAGACCGGGACTGTACACCGGGTCTGCCTATTGAGCAGTGTAACGTGCTTGACGTTTACGTAAACGTTAACTTAAGATTAATTCATTGTTCACATTACCTTAACTTAAGTTACATTGGGTTCTGAAAACCGGTGATTTTGGGCTGCAAGACTTTGCAATCAGCAGCTGCGCACACGGTTATTCCACCGGCGATGATTCCTTGACACCTGACGGTGCGCGTGAGGGGCATGTGAGCTTTTAAATGCCTGACAAAAGCGATTATTGATTTTAATAATTTGTTAGCAAATAAGAGATAAAAGAAAAGGCAGCCAAGAAAAGTGAATCAGGACAGCTCGCTTGACACGTTTCCCAAACATCTGTTGCACACCGCACGTGTGCATGCAAACAGACCTGCCATGCGACACAAGGAATACGGCGTCTGGCAATCCTGGACCTGGTCGCAGCTTCTCGATGAAATTCGTGCCTATTCGCTTGGCCTGAAGGAGTTGGGTGTCTCGCCCGGCGACAAGGTTGCCATGGTCGGTTCAAATAAGCCGCGACTTTACTGGACATTCGCTGCCGTGCAGGCGCTGGGTGCGGTCCCGGTACCTGTATACGCGGAGTCTGTGGCTGAAGAAATGGAGTACGTGCTGACTCATGCAGATGCAAAATACGCTGTATGTCAGGATCAGGAGCAGGTCGACAAGCTGCTATCGATGAGCGAAGCCTCTCAATTGATTCAGCATATTATTTACGATGAAGAGCGTGGCCTGCGCGATTATGATCACTCGCGATTGCACCACTTCGAACAGGTGCAGCAACTCGGTCGCGACAAACTCTCGAACGACACGAATGCCGAGCAAGCCTGGCTCGACGCGATCGCTCAAGGGCGCGGAGACGAGCTGTGCGTCATGCTTTACACATCGGGAACCACGGGTAAGCCCAAGGGCGTCATGCTCTCCCACAACAACGTAATGAGCGCATCCCGTAACGCAAATTTATTCGATAACCTGACCGAAAAAGAAGAAGTTCTCGCTTACTTGCCGCTCGCCTGGGTCGGTGATCATATTTTTTCCTACGGCCAGTTCCTGACAGCCGGGTATTGTGTGTGTTGTCCGGAAAGTCAGGACACCGTGGAAGTTGATCGTCGAGAGATCGCACCTACCTATTTTTTTGCCCCGCCGCGTGTATTTGAGAATTTACTTACTAACATCACGGTCCGAATGCAGGATGCCGGTCGGTTCAAGCGTTGGCTCTATTCCTATTTCATGTCTGTTGCCAGTCGCTGCGGTGAAGACCGTCTTAACGGCAAGTCTGTCGGACTGAAAGACAGTTTGCTCTACACGATAGGCAATGCGATGGTGTACGGACCATTGCGTAACCGCATGGGTATGACGCGACTTAAAGTCGGTTACACCGCGGGCGAAGCCATTGGCCCGGAGATTTTCAGCTTTTACCGCTCTCTCGGTATTAACCTCAAACAGCTTTACGGCCAGACGGAAGCCAGCGTTTATATCACAGCGCAACCCGATGGAGAGATCTTCGCAGATACTGTCGGTAAGCCATCGCCGGAGGTGGAGCTCGAAATTGATGAAAATGGCGAGGTCTTATACCGCTCGCCTGGTGTTTTTATGGGTTATTACAAAAACGAGGAAGCAACTCGTGAGACCAAAGATGCAGCGGGCTGGGTCAAGACAGGTGACGCCGGGTTTATTGATTCGAACGGACACCTGAAAATTATCGATCGCGCAAAAGATGTTGGAAAGCTCAACGATGGCAACATGTTTCCGCCGAAATACATCGAAAACAAACTCAAGTTTTTTCCGAACATAAAAGAGGCGGTTGCGTTTGGGAACGAGCGTGATTACACGGCAGTGTTTTTAAACATCGATCTGGTGGCGGTCAGTAATTGGGCTGAACGCAATAACATCGCTTATGCATCCTATCAGGAACTGGCTGCGCACCCTGAGGTGTACCGGATGATGGAGGAGCATGTTGATCAGATTAACCGCGATTTATCCAACGAAGACCGAATGGCAGGTGCGCAGATAAGGCGCTTTCTGGTGTTGCATAAAGAGCTCGATGCTGATGATGGCGAACTGACCCGTACCTTGAAGGTAAGGCGGTCATTTATCGCTGAACGTTATGACGCGCTGATCGAAGCGCTCTACAGTGATAAGACAGAGCAATTCATCACGACAGAAGTGGTTTTTGAAGATGGCCGGCGCGGCGAGTTATCAGCCACTGTACAAATCCGTGACATGAAGATCTACGGACAGGAAGTTTTGCGAGAGTCTGCCTGATGGGTGCAAGAGCCGCAGCACAATCCATAGATCAAGGCGCAGAGCTTCTGCGGGTTGACGATATTTCGTTATCCTTTGGTGGTGTAAAAGCACTGACTGATGTTTCGTTCGATGTGCTTCGTGGTGAGGTCAGGGCGATCATCGGGCCGAACGGTGCCGGCAAGTCCTCAATGCTGAATGTCATAAACGGTTTCTATCATCCGCAGCAGGGTGAAGTGTGGTTTGCCGGTAGTCAACGCCGCAACCCGAAGCCGCACAACATAGCGCATCAGGGAATTGCGCGAACCTTTCAGAATATCGCGCTTTTCAATGGCATGAGCACACTCGACAACATCATGACCGGGCGCTTTACCCACATGAAACAGAATATGCTGATGCAGGCTTTCTGGCGGGGTCCGGCCGAACGTGAAGAAGTTCAGAACAGGGAAAAAGTAGAAGAAATAATCGACTTTCTGGAAATTCAGGCGATTCGCAAGACACCGGTTGGACGGTTGCCTTACGGATTGCAAAAACGGGTCGAGTTGGGACGCGCGCTGGCAGCCGAACCCATTTTGCTGTTGCTTGATGAACCCATGGCCGGTATGAACGTGGAAGAGAAAGAGGATATGTCGCGCTTCATCCTGGATGTTAAAGACGAGTTTGGTACGACTATCACGTTGATTGAACATGATATGGGTGTTGTGATGGATATTTCTGATCGTGTGGTAGTGCTTGACTATGGTCGCAAGATTGGTGATGGAACACCGGATGAAGTGCGCAATGACCAGGCGGTGATTGATGCTTATCTGGGTGTTGCCCATGACTAGCAAGTTGTTGCATCCGTGTTTTCCAAAAATTGATTACCTACTGAACTGATACGCTATGTCACCGCAGTTTCTGTATACGATTGAAGTAATGCTGAACGGCCTGATGGCTGGTGTCATGTATTCACTCGTGGCTTTGGGCTTTGTGTTGATCTTCAAAGCATCCGGCATTTTTAATTACGCGCAGGGTGTCATGGCGCTCTTTGCGGCGATGACACTGGTTGGCATACAAAACGGGCAAGTACCTTTTGCACACCTGGTGAACGCAGTCTTCGGAACAAACATTCATGGGTTTGGCTGGAACCTGCCTGCACTGTTTGCGATCATTCTGACGCTGGGTGTAATGATCCTGTTTGCCATCCTGGTAGAACGCTTGATCCTGAAGCATCTGGTCAATCAGGAACCGATCATTCTGTTTATGGCGACGATTGGCCTTGCGTTTTTCATGGAAGGTTTTGGTGATTTGATGTGGGGCTCCGATATCAAGGTACTTGATGTCGGTATACCGAGCGGTGGTTCTTTGTGGCTGGAAGATAAAACCATTGGTTGGGCAGCGGAGGGTTCTAACTACTACGGCATGTATATCGATAAGCTCGATATTGTTGCGACACTGGTTGCACTGCTGCTGGTAATCACCTTGACGTTGTTCAGCCAATACACCAAAACCGGACGCGCACTGCGAGCGGTTGCTGATGACCATCAGGCCGCGTTATCCGTTGGCATCAGTCTGCGCCGTATCTGGGTGATTGTATGGGCGATATCCGGTTTTGTTGCACTGGTAGCAGGCATTATGTGGGGAGCTAAGTCCGGTGTGCAATTCTCGCTTTCCTTGATTGCACTCAAAGCGCTGCCGGTTTTGATACTCGGTGGGTTTACATCGATTCCCGGTGCCATCATCGGTGGTTTGATTATCGGTGTCGGAGAGAAACTGTTTGAGTTTACGATTGGACCTTTGATCGGTGGTGCGACTGAAAACTGGTTCGCCTATGTTCTGGCACTTCTGTTTCTTGTCTTCAGGCCGCAAGGTTTGTTTGGCGAGAAAATTATTGAGCGGGTATAACCATGTTTTATCGACAAGCCGGTGATTTCAAAACCACCTACCGCGGTGATATCCAGACTTTCCCATTGCGTCAGGACCGTATTGCGTATTACCTGATGCTGGCATTTGCATTTCTTGTCGTGCCGTTTGTCATCAACGATTACTGGGCCAGTGCGGTACTGATACCGTTTTTGATACTCGCCATCGCGTCACTCGGTTTAAATATCCTGACAGGCTATTGTGGTCTGGTATCGCTGGGAACCGGCGGGTTTATGGCAGTTGGGGCTTATGCCTGTTACAAATTGATGACTGCGTTTCCGGATCTCAACATGATGATTGTTGTGTTGCTCGCCGGGTTCATCACTGCTGCAGTAGGTTTGTTGTTCGGAATTCCATCGCTGCGTATAAAAGGTTTCTATCTGGCAGTGGCAACGCTTGCTGCGCAGTTTTTTCTGGTTTGGCTTTTTAACAAAGTACCCTGGTTTTATAACTACTCAGCATCTGGCCAAATCAACGCACCGGAACGCACTATGTTGGGTTTCGAAGTCACGGGGGCTAATGCCGAACCGGCTGTGTCGTATCTTTTCTGCCTGACAATTTTGACTGTTCTCGCATTAATTGCACGGAATCTGACGAGAGGTCGAATAGGGCGTAGTTGGATGGCGATTCGTGACATGGATATAGCCGCGGAAATAATCGGTGTTAACCCGCTTAAAACCAAGCTTTCAGCTTTTGCCGTATCATCATTTTATATCGGTGTTGCAGGAGCACTTTTTTTCTCAGTGTATCTTGGTGCGGTCGAAGTCGGTGAAGTGTTCGGTATCAACCAATCGTTCCTGATACTGTTTATGATCATAATCGGCGGACTTGGATCGATTTTCGGTAGCTTCGCCGGTGCTGCTTTCATGGTGTTAATGCCGGTACTGTTGAAAAATATTATGGTTGGTGGATTAGGTTGGCCTACAGATATAGCTGCACACATAGAATTTATGGTTGTCGGTGGGTTGATCGTGATTTTTCTGATCGTTGAACCGCATGGACTGGCCCAACTCTGGAGAGTCGCCAAAGAAAAGCTGCTGCTTTGGCCTTTCCCACACTGACAGCAATATCTTCCCGGCAGGTTCCTACTGACGGGTTGATTGTCAGATAATTTAATGAGCAGAGAAAAAATAGAGAGGATCACGAATGAAAAAATTAAAAGCGACGCTGCTGGCGATAGCCGTAGGTGGTGCAGGGGTGTTGATGTCTGCACCTGCAACCGCAGATTTGGTCTTTCCGTCACTGAGCTATCGAACCGGCCCCTACGCGGTTAACGGTATACCTTATGCTGATGGTTACGCGGACTACATGACGCTGGTTAACGAGCGTGATGGCGGTGTTGGTGGTGTTAAAGCCCGCATTCTGGAATGTGAAACTGGTTACAACACGCAAAAAGGTGTGGAGTGCTACGAATCCACAAAAGGTGAAGGTGCATTGGTCTACCACCCGTTATCAACGGGTATCACCTACCAGCTGATACCGAAAGCCACGGCGGATGGTATTCCGATTCACTCCATGGGTTACGGGCGCACGTCTGCAGCCAACGGTACGGTCTTCAGCCATATTTTTAATTATCCGGCCAATTACTGGAACGGTGCTTCTCACGCCGTTAATCACATCCTTTCCGAGAATGACGGTGATATAAAAGGTAAGAAGATTGCGCTGGTCTATCACAACTCTGCTTACGGTAAAGAGCCTATCCGTACCCTTGAGGAGCTCTCGGCCAAACACGGTTATGACCTGACGCTGATTCCGGTTGATCACCCGGGACAGGAACAGAAATCCCAGTGGCTGCAAATACGCCGTGAACGTCCCGACTATGTGGTTATGTGGGGCTGGGGTGTTATGAATCAGGTGGCTATTCAGGAAGCCGCGAATATCCGTTTCCCGATGGAAAACTTCATTGGCGTCTGGTGGTCAGGCTCTGAGAACGATGTTATTCCAGCCGGTGCCAAGGCCAATGGATATAAAGCATTAACCTTCCATCAGGTCGGTACCGAATACGCGGTGTTTGAAGATTTGAAAAAATATGTCGTCGATGCAGGAAAAGCTGCAGGTAACGGCGATCAAGTTGGCACTGTGTTGTACAACCGCGGACTCTACGCAGGCTTCCTGACAGTCGAGGCTGTGAAGAAAGCGCAGGAAATTCACGGTACCGCTGACATTACATCAGAAATGATGCGCGATGGTATGGAAGCGCTTGAGATCACATCGGACATCATGGCATCTGCTGGTATGTCTGCCTTTGGTCCCGAGTTCAATGTTAGTTGCGACAATCACGGCGGCCCGGGTCTCGGCGCGGTACAGCAGTGGGATGCGAATGCAGGTACCTGGAAGCTCATCAGCGAATTCGAACCATCGGATATGGATGTCATATCTGCACTGATCACTGAAGACAGTGATGCTTTTGCCGGTGAAAATAACATCGAAGCGCGCAAGTGCGGCTAGCCTGACGTTTTAGGTAGCAGTCTTTAGTCTGTTTTGATGTTCTTCTGGTATTGATGATTGTAGTACTGATGATAACTACCCGATGCAGCTTCGGTTGCATTGGGTAGTTTCTTGAATTTTTGATAATTTGATCAGTGTATGTTTAGGTTCAATTCGACATACACCTTGTGCTCACTCACTTACTGAATTTTCTTTTTCTTCATGGATCAGGCCGCCACCGTCGAAAACGACTCGCAACAAGGTGCCGCTACGGCTGCTGAATCGCTACTCGAAATAAACAATATCGAGGTGATTTACAACCACGTGATACTGGTACTAAAGGGTGTCAGCTTGTCTGTGCCTAAAGGTGGTATCACTGCTTTGCTGGGCGGTAATGGCGCGGGCAAAACAACAACACTGAAAGCTGTTTCGAATCTACTGCACTCTGAGCGAGGCCTTGTGACAAAAGGCAGCATCCAGTATCGCGGCAACTCGATCACTAATCTCAGTCCGTCTGATCTGGTCAAGCAAGGTGTGGTTCAGGTTATGGAAGGGCGGCATTGTTTCGAGCATCTGACCGTTGAGGATAATCTCCTTACCGGCGCCTACACGCGCAGCGATGGTAAAGCGGCTGTAAACAAAGACCTTGAAATGGTTTATGAGTATTTCCCGCGTCTGCAAGAGCGACGTAAATCACAGGCGGGCTATACTTCGGGCGGTGAACAGCAGATGTGTGCGATCGGCCGGGCCTTGATGTCCAGTCCTGAAACAATTCTGCTTGATGAACCTTCCATGGGTTTAGCCCCGCAGTTAGTCGAGGAGATTTTTGAGATTGTAAAACGCCTTAATGAACAAGAAGGGGTGTCGTTTCTGTTAGCAGAGCAAAACACAAACATCGCGCTACGATACGCGCACTACGGCTACATTCTGGAATCGGGTCGCGTTGTGATGGATGGATCTGCGAGCGATTTGCGCGAAAATCCGGATGTGCGTGAGTTCTACCTCGGGGTTGCCGAAGAGGGTAAGCGCGGCTTCCGTAACGTCAGAAGCTATCGACGGCGTAAGCGCTGGTTGTCATAAGAAGCATTCAATAGGATCTTGTTGTGCGAGATCTGCCAATCTTGCTACACACCTGTTCTGATATTCAGTTGCGTGTAACGGTCGCCATTGTTAAGGATAACCGTTGTTGGTAGTGAGTGTATTTAGTAATCACTGTTGTACATTATTGTCGTTATTCGCTTTTCCTATTTACAGCGAGTGAAGCACGGGCGTTTGTAAATTAGCAGACAGGAGACTTTTTTGAACAACGCAGTCAATTTTGATTCACTTGAAACGCGAGTCCCGGCTGACAGAGAAACGGACTTATTCCAGCGACTGCCTGAACTCCTTGATCACGCTAAAGCCCATTGTCCCGGTCATGCTGAGCGCCTCACTCAGATCTCTACATCAACGATTAACACGCGTGATGCGTTGTCGTCCTTACCGGTCTTACGCAAGCCTGAATTGCAACTGGCTCAACAGAACAACCCGCCATTTGGCGGTTTTGCAGATCTGTCAGGGATAGAAGCGGGTGCAGGTACACGCATGTTTATGTCACCGGGGCCGGTATGGGAGCCCCAGGCACCCGGTTCTGACCCCTGGCAGGTTGCACGCGCGATGCATGCGGCAGGTATACGTCCAGGTGACAAGGTGCATAACGCGTTCTCCTATCATACGACCCCCGGCGGATTTATTATGGATCAGGGTGCGATTGCGCTCGGTTGTCTTGTGTTCCCGGCGGGCGTCGGTGGCACAGATGCGCAGGTTGAAGCTGCGCATTTCTATCAACCGGATGTATACGCAGGCACACCGGATTATTTGAAGGTGCTGCTTGATCGTGCAGACGAGATGAATATGCCGTTGTCGTCGATAAAAACCGGCATGGTCTCGGGCGGCGCGCTTTTCCCGACGTTACGTGATGAGTACCTGTCACGCGGCATCCGAGTGATGCAATGTTATGCGACTGCCGATCTGGGTGTTATTGCGTATGAGACAACGGTAAATGGCGAGATCGTCCCGGGTATGATTTGCAATGAAAATCTTATTGTAGAAATTGTGCGATCGGGAACTGATACACCCGTCAAAGCCGGTGAGGTCGGCGAACTGGTTGTTACCTGTTTTAATAAATCTTACCCGCTGATCCGCTTTGGCACCGGTGATCTCTCAGCAGTCATTGATGAGCCTTCGCCCTGTGGTCGGACCAATCTGCGAATCAAAGGCTGGATGGGCAGAGCAGATCAACGCACCAAAATCAAAGGGATGTTTGTTGATCCGAAACAGATCGATGAACTAGCACAATCGCAATCGGGTATCAGGCGTGCGCGACTTGTCGTCACCCGAGAGGGCGATGCAGATAAAATGACATTGCAGATAGAGGCTGATCATCCGGATGCGGTAGACACGCCTGCGTTAGCGAATGACATGCAGCGCATACTCAAGCTGAAAGGCGAGGTGGTTATTGCAAACGAATCTTTTCCGAACGACGGATTGGTAATTGCCGATGAAAGGGATTATCAGAATTAGATTTAGGCTGTAAAAGTAGGCGCTTGCTGCAACAAGCGATGTGTGACTTCATCTGAATATATGTCCGCTTAAGTTCCTACCGGAGCCGGTTAGAATTAAGCCGATCTAACGTCATCTAGCACTGCTGACTCACGGCGAAGCGTCGCCTGGCTTGCCACATACCTGGCTACCAAAGCTTGTATCGCCGTTCGGTGAATTCAACACCACATCCCCTGCAGTAAGGCACAACCGTTCCAAATGGATACCGGCCGGCATTCAGGTAGTTGCAAAGTGGACAACGCATCATCAGCATACCGCTGATCATTAAGATCACCACAGCTATCAAACACAGGAGACCGAGGACTTTGGTCAAAACAGCAGGCGCACCAAAGTCACTTAACGCTACCGCACCCAGGTAGAATAAAAATACCGGGATAATTGCCGAGAGCATTACCCACCCGCCTTTGTCAGACCTTTGTACTGTGCCAGGCGTTTTCGAAGGGTCAGGCCTTTTCACGGAAACCTAGGATATGGACACGTCATATCAACCTTACTCGGCTGTGAGTAGCTTTTCTTAAAGCTATATACCAACTTGTTTCACACAGAGCTAATATTCAATCGACTTGTGCTTTCTGCTATAAATTTTTCTGAAACGCTACGAACTACGAATGGCGGCTTTGGGCAGCGGCTCTAACCGTCTTAGTCAGAATAGGGGGTGCCTGCTGCGTGGCCAAAGCGGGCGGTAGCGAGTCAGTAATATTTATTTCATGTTGCTGCTTAAAAGAACGTATTTCTTCGGAAGAAACGTTCTCAGCTCGCCATCTTTTTCATTGCGGGTTTCCCGTAGCATGGCAAAGTAAATCAAAAAACACTCCGGCTAACCAACTCCGTCATATAACCACTCTATTCAATCTGTATCCTCGCTCTTTACGATCTGCCTCCAGTTTCCATCCAAAGCTTCCATCAAGATTCAGCCGTGTCCGTAAATGACTCATCTTTGTATCCACGCGTCGATCACTTTCGTAATATGGTCGACCCCACACCTTGTGCATAAGCAGATCTCTGGAGTGTGGTACGTCGCGATGAATAAACAGGTACTCTAATAAGCGAAATTCCAGCTTGGACAAATATTTTGTGTGCCCATTATATTGGATCTCCATAGATCCTTTGTTCAAACGATAGGGCGGGAAGTCGAATACCTGGCTTTCATAGCTCTTACGACACCTGCGGAGAACGGCATCAATTCTTGCACTAACCACTAGTTGATCGTCGTTTAATTCAAGAACCCAGTCGGCACCTGATAACAGTAGATCAGAACGTATGCAACAGCTGTATTGCTGAGTGAGAGCTACGAGAATTGGCAATGATTCCAAATTGCTGTATTCCCGTACGATTACTTCCAACAGCGGACTAAGCGGGGCGTGGTCTAGTCCAAGGAAAACCAGATCATATTTCGATTGATTTAAATTGTGAAAAAGCGATTCAAAATTGTCAACCGCTTCGTGATGGATACGCCCCGTTGCCTGCCAATTTGCCACCTGCGAATGATAGGCTGGATGGTTATAGAATCCCGTTGCTAAAGCTACTCTCATGACATTTACATCTATTGTCTGTGGTAACTACTAGCTAACCTCGTATTCTGTCGTAAATACAAATAGAGTTGCTATTTGTCCTAAAGTAGAAGATATGGTTAGCTTACATCTAGTTGGAAGTAATTAATGGACTGTGTTTCGATAGCACTATCATCGAGGACGCATGAATGTATGAAATCTAGTTAAAGTGGGGGGATCTAAAAAACGGAATTTATAGTTACATGAGGGATGCGCAAAAGGATACGCCAGAAGATACGCCAGAAGATACGCGAGAAGATACGCGAGAAGATACGAAAGAGATGCGCAACTACGAGAATATAGTTGTCGGTAAACATATTTACAACGATACAACTGCATGCCTCCAACGAAAATACCCTTAAACTCTAAAGGTTAAGTGTCGTCGAGTCAAAAATATCTTAAATAGTCAAGGAATTTTGTGGGATAACGCGCGGATACGTTGATCCATATCACCGCAGTGTCTGTGTCACTATACACCCAAACCAACAGCATTGATGGAAAACTAATGCTAGTTTGATTTGTTGTTTTTAATCAGATCGATTCCAGAATTTGCGGTGGAATACTTGCAGCTATTTCTCGGACAAGTGTAGCCTTATAAAAACAACCTGCTCGAAAACGAGCCATCATACTTACGCTGCCTTACGCTGCGCCGCATTGCTTCGATCAATAACCCGCTGATAGCCGACAATCATTTGTTCTGCGCGTAGCTTCCAGTCATAACGCTCGCAGGCGACTTTTCTTAGTTGCGGTTTTATTGTCTGCAACTCGGGACTCGCAAGAAGCGATTCCAGATTCTTCGCCATCGTCGTTATACGCTGCGTCGGATCCATCGGTATACGCATGAACTGCAGCAGACTGCCAGGTATGACATCTTCCAGTTCGTCGATACCGTCGGTAAATCCGCTGAAGTAGGAAACCATTGGCAGTACTCCGTTGGACAACGATTCCATCAATACCAATGGATAGGCTTCGGGTACCACTGATGGGAATACAGCCAGGTCCGCGATCGGGAACAGATACTTTAATTCGTCGTGGTTCAGTCGACCGATAAAATGTACACGCTCTTTCAACAGCTCGGAAGATGCCAGGATATCGTCTGCATGGTTAGCAAGGGCGAATTGCACATCTTCCCAACCGCCGGTCATGTCACTGAAGTCGAGGTCGAAACCCTGAGATGCCATGACATCAAGCAATTCGCGATCACGGGTCGATAGTAAATGAATAAATCCCTCAAGAGATTCTCTGTAAGCGCCTGCACCTACGATCGCGAGCTGTATATCCGGATTGTTTCGAAGCGCCATGCTCATAGCGCAAAGTAACCCCTGCAGTCCTTTACCAGCGGTTAACGCGCCGACGAATAGCAGTAACGGCTTGTCAAGATCGATGCTGGACAATTTCTCTGTGGCGTTATCATCGGCTAGCTTTTGAACGTAGGCATTCCGGTAGTCGGTCACCGCATCGAGCTCACCTTTATCCAGACGTGCTTGAAGTTCGTGGGTTAGCTCGGCGCTCTTGCCACCGGAGATTGGTAACTGACACATCGTATCGAGTGATGCCTGGCGCTCACTGTGCGGGCAATCGGTAAAGAGATTTGTATCAACACCAACACCGACGATATCGGATTTTTCCAGAATCAGCTGCTCGAGTTCCGGGTAGAGTGAAATTATCCGGTTTCTGACTTCATTGTTACCAATAATCAAACCGTCTGTCAGTTGAATCGACTCGCGTACTTTGTTGAAATAGCGTTCATCTGTTCTAACGGTATACTCGATCGCGCTGCCATGTGGGTAGATCAAATACGGAGTGGCAGTTTCTACGCAAATTTTTTCTGCGATTTGCGGCTGATAGGTCACGTGGTTGCAATGCAGAATGTCTAGCGGGTAATCGTTGAGGATTCTACGCAAAGCAGAACAAGATACATCGTCGTACTCTTGTAATTCTTCGTCAGTCAAATTGGAAAAAGACTTAACGACGCCTTCTCGCTGTTTATCGGTCACGTATACCGGTGTCACAGAACCGAGTGGCATTTCGTGCAAATAACACAGAGTATCGTTGTTACCGGCTGGCTCTTTAGAATAATCGAACAGGCGTTCTGCTTCGCCGCTTCCACTGTAGCGAATCGCGATGTCTACAAAACCCAGTGATTCTGCTTCCGGTTCGCGACAGATCAAGTGAACTTCGGCGCCGGCATTTATCAATGCTTGAGCGAGGTAACGCGTGTATTCGTTGCTCCCCGAGCCGCCCAGGTTATAGCCGTGAAAGAGACCGATTTTCATTGCAGATTTTCCGATTGATATAGCGTAGTAGCGGTCAACCGGTGTGCTTGACTTATGTCAGCGGCGCTTGCGAGTCTGGTTATTGGGGAGCACAACGCAAAAACCGGTACATTGCAACATTGTGTAACAGCTTGTAGGCCGCGAGGTTCCAGCCTCGCAATTTATTTCATGGTTGTATAGCAGTTGATCAGGGCAGTTTCAGAACGGACTGAAATCAGGGGAATGTCAGGTGAACATTTTTATCGACCAATTGATCACCGTCGAATAGAAACTTTCCGTTGACATGGCAACCGTCAAGCACGTGTGGCAACCAGAATTCATCATCAGCCCACATCTGATCCAACGGCAGCGATGACAGGTCGCACCAAAACGGTAAGGCTTCGTCTGTTTCCTGTGGTTCTCCTTCGAAGGAAGTAGAGACGAAGATATGCATTTCCATTTTATAGCCGTCAATAAATTGAAACCGCAGGATGCCTCTGGCTTCTGCGTTAAACACGGTTATTCTTACCTCCTCCATGATCTCGCGAACAGCGCATTCCAGCAGTGTTTCACCAGCTTCCTGCTTGCCACCCGGTCCATTTATTTTTCCCGCGCCGAGCCCTCGCTTTTTGCGTATCAGCAATACCTGCTTATCGCAAATAACGAAAACAAGCGTCGCTGTGTCATCAGGTATCCAATTCGCGTCAATTTGATCGACTGACTCACGCATTGTTTATCGAACTACAATATTGGTAATTGGCATTCATCACTGAGCGGTTACAATAAAAAGTTGGATACCTGTGATAATACCTTCTTGTCGTATATGCTTAAAGCGATGGTACAGGGTAGGGGTAGATGCGCAATTTATATGACTGAAAGTCTCGATAATCCATTCGATTTGTAGGATTCAACATGTTTACTTCGGCGCTGGCGGAACTCGGTACAGGTCAGGTTGCTTTTCTAAGCGGTCTGATGGCTGGATTTTCAATCACCGTTGCAATTCATATACTTCGCAGAGGATTGCGGGACCCTATGTCACAGATAGTGTTCTATCTGCTGGTGATAACAACTATGTTCTTTATGGTGGCTCTCTATACTGAAGTGCGACTAACCATTGAAATTGCGAACGCAGAGAATTTAAGTGACGAGGCAAGTGCGCTACTGGCTAAAATTCGATTGATTGGTACCCGGTGTGCTACCACAGGCTTTTGCCTTTTTGTTGTGTCTATCGGATTACTTGGCTGGATTGCCCGCCCTCTGTTGGGAGTGTTGACGACCTTTTCAGCGATTTGTACATTCGCTGTGCTTACTTATATCTGGATGTCAGTTAGAACGTTGCAAACGTTATTGTAACTGTGCCTTGGCGTTACTTTTCATAAGTATCGTATGCTGCGATCAACATGGAAGTATCGTCTTCGCTCGGTTCCCAACCGATCATTTTGGCGGCTTGTGAACAATCGAGAACGCATGTTTCATCGGCGATAAGATACTGCTCGGGGTCCATCAGTGGCATACCTATTCTATCCAAAAGTGCCAGCGATGCTTTAACCGCGAAGGCGGGTGTGGGGAGCAGAATCGATTTACTGCCCGCGTGATCGATAAGTCCACCCAAAAGTTCTCTGACTGTGGGCGGATTCGTAGATCCTAGGTTGAATTCAGCATTTGGAAAATCGTGTTCAACTGCTGCCAGACAAGCTTCCGCACAATCGGCTACTGAAATGAATTGATAGAAATTATGGCCGTTACCAATCATTGGAACCGGCAGATTTTTATCGATTAGTTTGAACAGTTTTTCAAGAATACCTAAACGGCCCGGTCCGATAATCAAACGTGGTCTGAATATCGGTATATTCATACCTTTTTCTCTATAGGATTCACACAGAAGTTCTGTCTGGTACTTTGCTTCACCGTAGGGGCCGAGAGGTACGCGGGGATGTGATTCAGGTCGTGGGTTAGTGACTGTTCGGCCGTACACCATGTCTGTTGTGTAGTAGACGAGGTTTGCCAGCCCTCGTGATGCCATAAATTCAAGCACATTTTGAGTCCCGACATAAAGCGATTGCCAGAAATAGTCTTTACGCTTGTGTCTCGGCATGATGGGAACAAGCAATTTAGCTGCGAAGTGATAAACAACATCGTCAGCGTCTGTCGGTACATTTTCGAGTTGCGAGCGATCAGTTACGTCAATCGTCATGTGGGTTACTCCGGCTAAAGAGTAGATGCCACTGCTTTCGCTTTTATTTATATCAGCGATCAACACAGCTTCGCCCCGCTCGACAAGCTTCTTCGTCAGCTCTGTGCCGAGAAATCCGTCACCACCAAAAATAATATGTTTCATTTTTTTATAAAGTCTGTATTTACTAACTCTGCGCAACCATACTGACGCCTAGAACGATAAAAACCACACCCGCGATTTTCCAGATATTCAAAGGCTCTGATAGAACGAATGCACCGTACACCGTAATAAGTACAAATGATAATCCCAGAAAGGGATAGGCAAAGCTGATGTCGACGCGCGACAACACGATCAAGTGGCTTGCCATGCTTATTACCATGACGATCAAGCCGCCGAATACATACGGATTGAACAGTATATCTCCGGCTGATCGAAGGACACCGCCGAGCGATAGATCGAATTGTTCTATGGATGTCATGCCTTTCTTCAGCATTATCTGCGAGAAGAAATTGGTCAATACAGTGAACAGGATTAATGGAATATAGGCTTTCAAAGTGCAGGTCTATTATAGTTAGGTAGTTTTCAGCTGAATATTGCTGTATGAAAATGTCTAAAACGAAAAAGTTGCAGTTTTAGAGTTTCATCCGGTTGAATATTTTTTCCGGTATGTGTTGGATAATCACCATAATGTAGCGCCAAAACCACGGTGAATAGCGCACTTCACTGCCTTTATCTGCTGCTTTGATGACATCCCTGGCGACTCGCTCAGGTGTCGCCCACAATATTCCGCCCCTATTCATTTCGTTAGTCATTGCAGTTTTTATAAAACCCGGCATGACAGTGACGACTTTGCCTCCGTGGGGGTGCAATCGATTTCGAAGTCCTTGCAAATAGATATTTAGTGCACCTTTGCTGGTGCCGTAGATGTAATTCGATTGCCGACCACGTAACCCTGCCACAGACGTAATAACAACAACTGTACCCATACCGTGTTGTTCGATGTGTAGCGCTATATAATGCAGCGATGATGCGATCGCGATGAAATTCGTATCCAGTACCTGCTGTGCGATTTCCCGGTCGGTTTGTGCGAGTTGTTGTTCAGGCAGAACTCCCTGAAAGAAATACCAGACGACATTACCTTGTCTGTTCTGACAAAGTCGTGACGTCAGGTTGGCTGTGTCTTCAACTTGCTCCAGATCGGCGACAACAGTTTCGCGAATTTTAGCACCACGGATTTCAGCATCTTGCGCCACAGCTTCCAACTTTTGCGGATCACGTGCGATCAGCGTTACCGTGTCCGATCGTTCTGCGTGCAGTCGCAATACCCACTGCGCGAGTTCGGAGGTGGCACCGAAAACTATGATTTCCTGAGACGTTATCTGTTGCATGTCAGTTAGATATCACTGGATAACGCGGCGCCACAAATCAGAACTGATTGCCGGGTCGACGTACTCGCTAAATTGCTGATACTGCGGGTAGAAGGCCCTGAAGGCATCACCGCTCATACGTCGGTCTTTCGCCGGATACACGCTGCCTCCGGCTTCAACGACTTCCCGATCGAGATCATCGAGCATTTTTAGTGTTTTTGGCCCTTGATCTTTGATATCCAGTGCCAGGCAAATGCCTGGTTTTGGAAACGACAAAATCCCGGGTGAAGGTTGATCACCAAATAATTTAAGCACAGCAAGAAACGACGGCATGGCTCGTTCAGCCAGAAGTTTAAGAATTCTCTCGAATGTTGAGTGTCGCGATTCCGGGATAGTGAACTGATACTGGAAGAAGCCTGAACGACCATAAATTCTATTCCAGTTGTTAATGCCATCCAGTGGGTAAAAGTAGGGCTGCAGTGCTTGCGTTGAGTTGCCGGATTTTCGTCTCCCCGATTCAAAGTAGTATCTGTTAAACAAAGAAACGCTCTGTCGGTTGAGACACCATCCTGGTATATCGAAAGGTACCGCGAGACGTGCGGGCTTAAGCCTGAACGAATTCAACACGTCGGAATCAAGCGACTTCGAATGATTGGCGAAATACAATAAACCTCGAAATGAACCTGATCCCACACTCAGGCAGTCGAGCCAGGCGACAGAATATTCGAATTCGAGGTCATGTTGACGCGATAGATCCAGAAATTCCTGCAACGAACTGAACGTTACCGTTAGCACATCCATGTTGGCTGTTTGGATGGGTGTCAGCTGTATAGTCGCGCTGGTTATCATACCAGTCAAACCCAAACCGCCAATAGTTGCATTGAACAACTCAGTATTTCCGTTTGGCGAGCAGGTTAGACTTTGGCCGTCACTTCGTAGTAGCTGCAACTCTAGAATATGACGACCAAGCGTCCCATTGCGATGGTGATTTTTACCGTGTACATCATTAGCGATGGCGCCACCTACGGTAACAAATCGCGTACCTGGCGTAACCGGAAGAAACCACCCTTTGGGTACAAAGTTGTTGATGATGTCGTCGAAGAGTACGCCACATTCAACCGACAGCTGGCCTGATAAGCTATCAAAACTTATAAATCGGTTGAGCGAACGGCAATCGATGAGTGAGCCTTGTTTGTTCAAGCACGAATCGCCATAGCTTCGCCCGTTTCCGTATGCGAGCACTGAGTTTGAGTCGTTGAGCTCAGATGACGAAAACTGCCTAAGGTCGCCCGGGCGCCACGGTGGGCGAATGGCAGTCTGTTCACCGCGATCAGGGAGCCCCCAACTGGAATACGTCGTCATCGCGAAATTTCAATGTCTGTCAGTGCAGATAGCTGTGGGATAGCCAAAAAATTGTTACCTAGCGGGTTCATTGCGACTATGGTCACAACGGAAAAGCGAGAAGAACGCAAAGGACGAATAGGCAGAAAATCAACAGACTGACTTTGTCCTTTAGGGCGTACACAAGGGGATCTTCTGTCATGTAACCACGCGCAGTAACAATCCAGATTCGGCCCAGCCAGTAAATTAATAGAGGGCACAAACCCCAAAGAATTTCGGGCACCGAGTACATCTTTACCACCTTCTCGCTATTAATATAGAGCGCAACGATCAATACTGAGATGTTGCCTGCTGAAACTCCAGTCGGCATGAGTATACTAACGTCGCCAACAGAGTAACCTCTACCTACCGTTTCTGTACGATTTTCCTTTTTCAAATTCTTTAGCTCGGCGACCCGTTTTGCCAATGCCAGGCTTAAAAAGAAAAACATTGAGAAAGTAAGTACCCAAAACGACCATAGGGCATTTATTGCTACGATTCCCGCGATAATTCTTAAGGTTTGAAGGCCGGCAAGCGTTACAACGTCCAGAAATAAAACCTGTTTTATAATGAAGGTGTAACTGAGCGTGGCAAATAGATAAAAGACAAGTACACCAACGAGCATTGGTGGTAAGAAAAATAGAAGAACAACAAATGCCAGAAAAAGCAAACCCACCATTTTGATGCTGGAGGCTATCGTAATCGCACCGGATGCAAGCGGTCTGCTGGCTTTGAATGCGTTTTGTCGATCTGCTCTTATATCGTGTAGATCATTAAGAATATAAGTCATCGACGCCAGCAACGAAAACGCAAGAAAGCATAATATTGACTGCAATAACAGATGAGTATTGAATATTTTGTGTTCGAGTAACAACGGTATGAACACGAGTAGATTTTTTGCCCAGTGATGGACGCGCAGTAATTTCAGCCAATCGCCAAACTCACTTTTTTCTTGTTCGATTGTCGCGACATGATCATAACTTTTAGTGGTTTCCTCAATCAGTTTTCTGTCTTCACTGACCAGGTACGCTTCATTTGCTGATTCGAAAACCGGCCAGTCTACGTAATCATTGCCGATGTAGTCGAATCCTTTTTCACCATATTGATCAACAAGTTTTTGACGCTTGTTAGCTCCGGTCAAATTTGTTTCATCATCAGATGCCAGGACAGACGTAAACAGACCGGTGCTCTTTGCGACCGCGGAAGCAATATCGGCTGAAGCACCTGTAACAAGAATTTTCTCGCGATTGGCGGGTTGTTCGGCAATGAATTGCGCGACCTGTTCGTTGACTGGTAAGTGGTCAGCCGAGAACTTTTTGATTTTTGAAAGTTCAGCTTTAAATTTCGCTTTTCCTGCTAGCAGGTGCTTGAACGATAGAAGAGTTTGCAGTGTGGCTTGGCTGAATGTTGCCAGGAGATGCTCGTGCAACGTATCCGTGCGCACCAGCGTACCATCGAGATCGACGCACAGTGGCCTGGATATTTTGTTTGTTGGTTCTGGCATTGTCGGGCTAAATGCATTGGTACACAGCACAAAGTACTCAGTACCCAATACTTAATACACTGTAATTAGTAGAACAGATATGTCCCTGGTCGCAACCACATCCGCTGCAGTGGTATTTTCGAGTTTGATCGTTAGGAAGATCATTGGTTCTACGACTTTATTCACTACAGCCAGCGGGCTGCCACAAAATTATCCCGTTACAGGTATAACTTGATCATGTTCAAGTTCTCCCGGGTTTTTAAGTTCGCGGGGTAATCTGGAATCGGTTAGGGAGCAGGGAGCACTCTCGCAAATTACAGCGATCAGCACTGTATCTCAAATCGGAACTTAAACGCAGGTAGTGTGCCGTAAGGCCTCCGATCAGGCTATTTCAGCGTTTCGGCGAAACGGATCTTACTGTGTGCGAGTTGGACACTGGTAGCATAGTTCTACATCCATCCAACAAATATTATCCAACGTTATCGATATATGTTAAAAAGTGCATGTTTTACTTCACGATCAATACATCGTGGTTGTGGTGTATTTGATTTGATTCCGGTATCAAGAAAACAATAAAAGTAATGAATTCTTCTTCACATATTCCTGAATGGGATGGATGGCGAGGCCTGGCCATAATGCTGGTGCTTATTGGTCATTTTACTTTCAGCAAATGGGTGTGGGAAGAACGTATGGGGGTAGATGTTTTTTTTGTGTTATCCGGAATGTTAATGAGCAATATTTTATTTGTTCGCCGGATGCCACTCAGGGATTTCTACATCAGACGTTTTAGTCGGGTTATGCCCGCGCTGGTAGTTTTTTTGGTGGCGTCATTTGCTGTTGCAATTCTGCTCAAATACGACTTTAGTCCAATCGAATTTCTTGCATCATTATTTTTTGTTCGCACCTATTTTCCTGCAGAACCTGTTTACTATTCGACCGTGTTGCCAACCGGACATTTATGGTCGCTTAGTGTTGAAGAGCACAGCTACGTTGTTATGAGTATTGTTTCCGTGGTACTTATAGCGCGTGGGCGAATTACAGCATTTCTATTTTCCCTGTTCTTTATTTCGGTCGCCTTTTCCTGGTACTACTATCTAACTGTTCCAGCGAGCGAGTTTGAGGCAACGCTAATCAGGACGGAAACGACTATTGGTTTTATCGCTTTCTCCGCCGGATACAATCTTTGGATAAAGGAAAAAAATCTGCAAATAAATGGCTATATACCGCTCGCGTGTGTGGTTATAGCGTTTATCTGTTATATCCGTCTATTCCCGATCTGGCTGACCTTCACGCTTTGCCCTGTGTTATTGGGTATAGCGGTTAATCATTTGTTGCACAGTGCGAGGCTTGTTCGACAGTTGTTTTGTTTTACCCCGCTGCGCTGGTTGGGCGTTCTTTCCTATTCAATCTATCTCTGGCAACAAATTTTCTACAAGCTTTACTACGCGCTGCCGGGAGGTGCACTGACCGCGTTGTTTCTGTCAGTAATTGTTGGTACTGGCTCTTTCTTTCTTGTGGAAAATCCGGCTCGAAGGTACATAAATACTCGATGGTCGAAATCGCCAGCGACCCGCTAAATCTTACAAAGCTGTTAGCCTGCTGACCGATACTGGATACGTCAGGTGCCTTTAAACCCGTTGATCGCCAACCGGTTGGCAACCGTACAAGCGCGTAACATCGAGCAGTTTTTTGCACAAATGGGCTGCCAATATGCGCTCTGGCGTTAAGGGCTTTGGGGTAATTTACCCACTCTGATGTGGCCTGTTCGACAAATTTCCACAACGTCGATTGGCTCGTGAAACTTATCGCCGATACCAGAATTGTTCGAAAACATCCGATTATTCGGCGCTCTAACGTAAGTTTTTGACCTGAATTGTTGATTTCAGTGACGTCGGTTGCGGTCGCCTTGGCTGAAAAATAGCAGCCGAAAAGTCTCGCAGTTTTGGAATCCGCGCATAGCAAGTGATTCGCCGATCATTGCCCGGATATCCGAAGTAACGCGTTGTCTGAAACTTTATAGTCTCTGAAGTCGCGTTACAGTAGCGATAGTTTTTAATTCGAACGGTGGGCTGATTCGTTTCAGGGTTTGTACAATGCTCTGACGAGTATTTTTCTATGGCATCAGTGTGGGCTTTTTTAGTGGGTTCGAGCATTCGTGAGGTAACGGAACAATCCGGGCATAGCATGCGCGATCAGCTGAGCATCTTTGTTGCAAAGCACCGGCGATTAATGCAAAGGGCGTTTATCGCCTGCTTCTCGTTGGTGTTCGGAATGCTATCGTTGTCAGTGCCGATCCTCGAATGGGATATGTTGGCTTATGTTGCCAATGCCACCAAGTACCTGACTCAACTTCCGTTTTCCGATATTCACGAAATAGTCTATGCGCAATTGGCAGAATCGGTTTCTGCAGAAGACTATAGCTTTTTGGTTGCATCTGAGAGTAGAACAATTATTGCCGCCGACCACGAAGCGTTCAGGCAAACCAGTCAGTTTTTTTATGATGCGCGCATTGTTTATATCGGTCTGCTGAGCGGGTTGATGCATTTGGGTATGGACCCCTTTTTTGCGAGCTATTTTATTTCTACGATTTGCATGATTGTATGTATTTTTTTACTGGCAAATCTTCTACCTGTCACGCTGCCCTATGGAGTATGTTTTTCTATTCCATTTATAGCTTTCGCTTTTGGTCTATTTGAACTGGCGCGTTTCTCGTCACCGGATGCTCTTGCTGCGCTTGTTACAGTGTTTATGTATTGGCTATTGTTTCGCGGCAATTGGTTTTTGTTGATTTTATTGCCGGCCAGTATTTTTGTTCGTACCGATTTGATAATTATTGCCGTGTTCTTTCTGGGTTACTTGTATATGACTGCCCGTTTTTCACGTAAGTGGGTTCTTTTAAGTTCGTTTGCAACCATTGGAGCCTATCTGGTACTAAACAATTACATAGTCGATGGCGATCCTTGGTCATCTTTAATTGGCTACAACTTTGGAACTAAACCAACCCATCCTGAGACATATTCTTTTGTCGTAACTTTAGAGAACTATCTTTCCTATTTGTGGCAAGGCATTAGAAGTTTTTCCTACGAACCGAGGTTCTTCGTGTTTGGTGCGCTGGTGGTTATTGGGATATTTATGTTTTCAGCGCGTTTTGTCTATCATCCTGAGCAACGGGTATCCGTACTACACCAGAACCTGCTGTTTCTAATCGTTTCATCTGTCCTTTATGTGGGTGCTCACTTTTTGCTGTTTCCCGTCAACTGGATTCGATTTTATGCGGCGCAATATGCGCTCGTTGCGGTGGTCGTGTTCTGGGCTGCGTTGATGTTGCTCGCTCAGCAGAATTACTCGACTGATGCAGATGCTGAAATAATCAAACCCTGATTCTTGCTCGTGTTAGATATGGTGCCGGGAGAGAGACTTGAACTGTCACTCTGTTGCCGCGGAAACCAGACGGATTTTGAATCCGGCTATTTTTCTTGGAAATTATAAGTGAGATGGTGCCGGGAGAGAGACTTGAACTCTCACTCTGTTACCAGAACCGGATTTTGAATCCGGCGCGTCTACCAATTCCGCCACCCCGGCAGGGGAACAAGATCTTTTGTCGATAGCACGCAAGTGTAGTGAGTTTTTGGTGTCCGGTAAAGCATTCGCTTGATACCATGCGCGTGTGAAAAAAAGCGATTTTTATATAGAGGTTCCAACCGAACAGATAGCGCAGTTTCCCACGGAATCGCGTACCGCCAGTCGACTGATGTGTCTGGACGGCGAGACGGGAAATATCCGGCATGAATGTTTCTCCGGGCTTGTGGATTTGCTAAAACCGGGTGACCGGCTGGTCTTTAACGATACCCGTGTCGTACCGGCAAGGCTTATGGCCTGCAAACCTACCGGTGGCCGCATTGAATTGTTATTGGAGCGGGTGCTGTCTCTTGATACTGCACTGGTTAAGTTTCGAGCCAGCAAGCCTGCATCCATAGGTCAAACCGTGTTAGTTGAACGCCGCAGTGGTGAGGTTGAAAAAGGTGCGGCCAAAGAACTGTTAATCTCCGCGCGCCAGACGGATTTTGTTACAGTGCAGACGTCCGATGGTAGCCCCATCATTGAAACCTTTCATGCCTTTGGTCAGATTCCATTGCCTCCGTATATTGATCGCAGTGCCGGTCATGAAGATGCAGAGCGGTACCAGACGGTATATGCGCGCCATGACGGTGCTGTGGCCGCACCCACGGCGGGATTGCATTTCTCTGACGCCTTATTAAGCGCGTTGTCAGATAAAGGAATCGACTCGAGCTTTGTTACCCTGCATGTGGGGGCGGGTACGTTTCAGCCTCTGCGTTGTGATGACGTTGATCAGCACGTTATGCACAGCGAACGCTACAGCCTGTCAGATACAACAGCGGATGAACTGGAAAAAACCCGTGCAGCAGGAGGGCGAATAATAGCAGTCGGCACCACCTGTGTTCGAACACTTGAATCGGCTGCGCAGCAAACTGATTGCAGTGATCGACTGGTCTTACCGACTAACGGTTTATCAGAGACTCAGTTATTCATCCGGCCGGGATATCCCTTTCGCGTGGTGGATGGCATGATCACCAACTTTCATTTACCTGAATCAACATTGATCATGCTGGTATGCGCGTTCGCCGGGCAAACACAGACATTGACTGCCTACCGGGAAGCGGTTGAACAACGTTATCGCTTTTATAGCTACGGTGACGCGATGCTTGTGTGGCCAGAAAACAAATGAAATATGAATTGCTGACAAACCATGGTCGTGCGCGGCGTGGACGGCTGGTGTTCAACCGCGGTGCGGTGGAAACACCGGCTTTTATGCCGGTAGGCACCTATGGGACTGTTAAGTCACTCACTCCCGAGGAAGTTGCGGACACCGGTGCATCCATTCTGCTTGGCAACACCTTTCATTTGTGGCTACGACCAGGCACTGACATTATAAAAAAACATGGTGACCTGCATGATTTCATGCAGTGGTCCGGTCCGCTACTGACCGACTCGGGTGGTTTTCAGGTTTTTAGTCTGGCGAAGCTACGCAAAATCACAGAAGAGGGCGTGACGTTTCGATCACCTGTCGATGGCGGGCAGGTTTTTCTGAGTCCTGAAGTCTCGATGCAGGTGCAGCATGCACTCGGGTCGGATATTGTAATGGCTTTTGATGAATGCACGCCTTATCCGGCCACAGAGCAACAAGCGCGAGAATCCATGCAGCTGTCGATGCGCTGGGCTGCCCGCAGCCGCGATGAATTTAATAAGCTACAAGATATTGAATCCTCAAATCCGAACGCCCTTTTTGGCATTGTGCAGGGTGGTACGTATTCTCACTTGCGTGAAGAATCGAGTGCCGAATTGGCACGTATTGGCTTTGAGGGCTATGCACTTGGTGGGTTGGCAGTAGGTGAGCCACCTGAGGAGAGGGAGCGCATCCTCTGCGAGACAACTGAATACCTTCCATTAGATAAGCCGCGGTATTTAATGGGTGTTGGCAAACCTGAAGATATCGTCGCTGCTGTAGCACAGGGTGTCGACATGTTTGACTGTGTACTGCCGACGCGCAATGCGCGCAATGATTTCCTGTACACACGCAACGGTGATTTGCGTTTGCGCAATGCGCGGTTCAGGGAAGATACCCGACCGATCGATGAATCCTGCGGCTGTTATACCTGTCAGCACTATTCGCGAAGTTATCTGTATCACCTGTCGAAATGTGGTGAGATTCTGGGCTCCCGTCTGAACACACTGCATAACCTTTACTATTATCAAGAGTTGATGTCAGAGATTCGGGCGGCAATCGAAATGTCCCGATATGACCAGTTCGTGGCCGATTTTCGAACACAACGCCAGGGCATGCTGACCCTGGATGATGCTTTGAATCAATCTAATTGACCAACATGCGTTTGCAGGAGGTCGCCACCAACTGTGGCATAATGCGCGGCTGTGATATTTCCGGGTTTTACCAAAGTCGGTTGGTCGACAAGTAAGGAATACCCAACCTGTCATCTCACAGGCTTTTCTGACAATCCAGCGAGTGATTCCAAATGAACCTACTAGATTTCTTCATTTCCCCGGCCCATGCTCAGGCTGCTGGCCCCGCTGGTGGCGGATTACTGACGTTTCTGCCGCTGCTGTTGATGCTGGCGGTGATGTATTTTCTGTTTATTCGCCCGCAGCAAAAGCGCGTGAAAGAGCATGCGGCTATGGTGGGAGCGTTGAAAAAGGGCGATGAAATAGTGACCAATGGTGGTCTTGGCGGCACAATTTCCAAGGTGCATGATGCTTTTATCAGCATCAAGGTCGCTGATAACGTTGAAGTGAACGTGCAGAAACAGGCCGTTGCGACACTCCTGCCTAAGGGAACTTTGAAGACCCTTTGATGTAAAAAGTTAAGCAGGAAACCGATCTTTATCTGATAGGGCAGAATTCGCCTTCATAGAATATTGCCGCTTTCAGCAAGGGATCAGGAATACGGTGCAATGATTGCTGTCTTCAATCACAGCAATGGCAGTAGTTTTCACTCGTTTGCCATGTTTTTCGATGGTCACTAACGGAACATGAATAAGTATCCTCTCTGGAAATATGTTTTGCTTGCGGTGGTATTACTCGCCGGGTTCCTGTTTGCCTTGCCAAATCTTTTTGGTGATTTCAAAGCAGTCCAGGTAACACCCCGGGACGGGCAGCTTGATCCATCCGTGAGATTTACTGTGGTTGAGGCCCTGAAAGAGGCTGGACTCAGCGACGTTGAATTACGCGAGGATGACAACCGACTGCTGGCCCTGTTTACGCGTGATGATGACCAGTTAAAGGCACGTGATGCGATCGATAATGCGTTGGAATCCCGCCAGAATATCATCGCGATGAATCTGGTTTCGGCGGCACCTGCCTGGTTACGCAGCTTTGCTAAACCGATGTATCTTGGACTGGATTTGCGTGGTGGCGTGCACTTTCTGATGCAGGTGGATATGGAAGCCACCATCAAATCGGCTGAAGAGCGTTATGTAAGTGATTGGCGCAGGGATTTACGCGAGCAGCGTATCCGTGGCGTATCAGTTGGACATAGAAACGACAGAATAAGCGCGCGTTTCAGGTCAGCCGAACAGCGTGATGAAATGTATGAGGTATTTCGCCGCGATGCATTCGACCTTGATTTTGATACCCGTGAGGAAGGTGAATTCTTCTACATTGATGCCAAATTAACTGAACTGGCGGCGGATGAAGAAAAGCGAGCGGCGCTTCAGCAAAACATTACCACTCTCAGAAACCGTGTTAACGAATTAGGGGTTGCAGAACCTATCGTCGTGCAACAAGGGCTTGAACAAATTGTTATTCAGCTGCCCGGTGTGCAGGACCCGGCGCGAGCGCGTGAAATACTTGGAGCTACCGCAACACTTGAATACCGGCTGGTCGAGGGGACCGCTGCTGATTGGTACGCAGCTGGTAATTCAGGAACCGCACCGGCTGGATCACGGCTGTACACACAGCGTCTGGATGGCGCACCAATATTGCTCAGCCAGGATATTATTGTCACTGGCGACCAGATTAAGGACGCATCTTCAGGTATTGATCAGCAGTCGGGTACTCCCGCTGTTTTTGTAAATCTTGACGGCAAAGGTGCAAGGCGTATGCAGGCAGTCACTGCTGAGAACGTTGGTAATCTGATGGCTGTTGTGTATATCGAAAATCTGATTGACTACAAAGAAGTCGATGGTGAACGTGTCAAAGTAACTGAACGAGTTGAAGAGGTTATCAACTCGGCGACTATCCGTGACGTATTAAGCCATCGCTTTCAAACCACTGGACTCGGCGCAGATGAGGCGGCCAATCTTGCGCTGTTGCTGCGTGCAGGTGCGCTCAAAGCCCCCGTTGAAATTGTAGAAGAGCGGACTGTCGGCCCCAGTCTGGGTGCTGACAATATTCGCCAGGGGTTCCTGTCCGCTGTAGCCGGTTTGGTGCTTGTATTGATATTTATGGCCTGGTACTACCGAGTTTTTGGTTTGATCGCTGGTGCTGCACTTGTCGTCAATCTGATTTTAATTGTGGCCGTTCTGTCGACCCTGCAGGCGACATTGACGATGCCCGGGATTGCCGGAATAGTTTTAACAACCGGTATGGCTGTGGATGCCAACGTCTTGATATTCGAACGGATACGTGAAGAAATCCGGGCGGGCAGTACCGTACAGAAAGCTATTGACGCCGGTTATGAGAAGGCCTTTTCGACCATTGCTGACGCGAACATCACGACGCTTATTGCTGCTATCGTCCTTTTCAGTCTGGGCACAGGCCCGATCAAGGGGTTTGCGGTTACGTTGTCCATCGGTATTTTGACATCGATGTTTACAGCGATACTCGGCACTAGAGCGCTTGTTAATCTGGTATACGGCAATAAACGCGGCGCCAAGCTCGCTATCTAGATTCACGAGTCAATATGATGCGAAACCTGATACACAATTCGAAAATCGATTTCATGGGATTGACCCGATCCACCTGGATAATGTCAGGCGCATTGGTCATTCTGTCACTGCTTATTCTGCTGATCCGGGGCTTGAACTTCGGACTCGATTTTACTGGTGGCTACATCGTAGAAGTTGGATACCCGCAAGCAGCCGATCTGACTGTTATCCGCGAAGCGCTGGCCACAGCCCAGTTTCCCGATGCATCGGTGCAAAACTTTGGCTCCAGTCAGGATGTGTTAATCCGAATGGTCCCGCAAGAGGGTGCTGATAAAGCGTTAGTGAGCCAGCGGGTAATCGAATCACTAGCGGGCACAACGG
Organism: uncultured Granulosicoccaceae bacterium; assembly: GCA_937951345.1. GTDB lineage: Bacteria > Pseudomonadota > Gammaproteobacteria > Granulosicoccales > Granulosicoccaceae > CALFCE01. Next base: position 49,423 of record CALFCF010000051.1, on the reverse strand, counting down.
ATGGTGAGCTTGATCTGCGTCGTGTGGAATTCGTGGGGCCGCAGGTAGGAGAGGCTTTGCGGGAGCAGGGTGGGCTTGCTGTATTAAGCGCGCTTTTCGCTATCGTTGTTTATATCTGGTTTCGTTTTGAAAAGAAGTTTTCGGTGGGATCTGTACTTGCGCTGGTTCATGATGTTGTCATTACGCTAGGTATTTTCTCGTTGTTTCAACTCGATTTCGATCTAACTGTCCTGGCTGCAATTCTGGCAGTGATCGGGTACTCATTGAACGACACGATCGTTGTGTTCGACAGGATCAGGGAGAACTTCCGTAGCATGCGTCGCGGCTCACCGGCGGAAGTTATTAATACATCAATCAATCAAACGCTATCGCGAACCGTTATCACGTCATTAACGACGTTGCTGGTTTTATCGTGTCTGCTGATATTCGGCGGCAAGATAATCAGTGGATTCGCGCTTGCCCTGATAGTCGGTGTCGTCGTGGGTACCTATTCGTCGATTTTTATAGCCAGTGCAGCTGTGCTTAGACTAGGTATCACGCGTGAAGACCTGATGCCTGTTGAAAAAGAGGGCGCTGATCAGGAAAGTGTTGTATAGCCGTATCGCGCGGTATAGGCAAAATTTTGATGTATCGGGCGTGGTTGCCGGCTGCAGGATTTTAGCCTGTCACAAGGTGTGCGGCGGCTGGTTTAATAATCTGTAGCATGCCGTGCGCTATTTTCGGATTGCCACACACCAGCGTGCTGCTGCTGACATATTCATGACCAGCGTTGTAGTCGTTTACAAGCCCACCGGCTTCTCGTATTAGTAAAGCGCCTGCTGCTACATCCCATTCCGAAAATCCTGAAATCCAGTAGCCGTCGAGACGTCCGGCAGCCACGTACGCCATGTCGAGTGCACAGGCGCCCATGCGCCGTGTGCCAGTAACGCTGTCCATCATTTCGCGCACGATCCGGATATGGGTGTCGAGGTCATCACCTTCCCGGTTTGGAAAACCGTAACCCACCAGAGCACCTTCGAGCCGGGTGACTTTACTTACGCGCAGGCGTTTGTTGTTCAGAGATGCGCCTTCACCCCGTGTGGCAGTGAATAGCTCCTGGCTGACCGGATCGTAAACAATGCCTTGTGTTGTTTTGCCTTTGTGTTTGAGTGCAATCGACACGTTGATATGCGGAAAGCCATGCAGGAAATTTGTTGTACCGTCCAACGGATCGACGACCCACTGATACTCGGCATCAGGGTCGCCAATAAGCCCGCTTTCCTCACCCAGGATGGCATGCTCCGGAAAGGCTTTTTGAAGTGTTTCTATGATAGCGGCTTCAGATGCGCGGTCGACCTCACTAACAAAATCATTGCGTTGTTTCTGGTCAATCTTGATCGTATCGAGACGATTCATATTTCGGGTTATGATATTCGCGCCTGCTCGAGCAGCGCGAATACCTATGTTTAGCATGGGGTGCATAAATATTCCTCAATTAGCACGTAGTGTAACTGTTGCAGCGTTGTTGTGTTTTCAATTTTTTTAGTTGTGCAATGGGTTAATCCGGTCGATACAAAAACATGAATCGAGATATAAGCATTGTTCTTGTCGAAACCAGTCACGCCGGCAACATTGGTGCAGCTGCGCGGGCAATGAAAACCATGCAGTTTGAAGATTTGCGATTGGTGCGACCGTGCAAATACAAAACAGCTGAAGCACTGGCAAGAGCTTCCGGTGCTGACGAAATTCTTACAGAATCGCGTGTGTATGATTCGCTTGAAGACGCAATCGCCGACCGGGTGAGAGTGTTTGGGACGAGTGCGCGCGCCAGATCGCTTGACTGGGCACCGAAAAATCTACCTGACGTTGCGCAATCGATCGTGTCGGAAGCTCAACCAACGGCAATTGTGTTTGGACGTGAACGCTCGGGACTGACTAACGAAGAACTCGCGCTGTGTGACGGCAGATTGGTCATTCCGGCTAATCCGTCGTTCAGTTCACTTAATCTCGCCAGTGCCGTACAAATCGTGACGTATGAATTGCAGCGTCAAACCGGGTTTGCGTTGCAAACAAGCGCTGTTGATGCAGTTGCCGGTGACGCAGAACCGCTGGCAACCCACGATGCTGTTGAGAATATGTACACGCATCTGCAACAAGTTGCTGAACACACGGGTTTTCTGGATCCGGCAAACCCGCGTCTATTGATGCAGCGGTTCAGACGCTTGTTCTCGCGGGCCTCAATACTGCAGTCAGAGGTTCAGATTGTCAGAGGTTTGCTGACAGCTATTGAAAAGTCTATCCGATAGTCCTTATAATACTTGAGTAGTTTAATAGGTTATTGTGCCGGGCCAGCCTGGTTCTAATCAGTAAAAGTGAGTCTTACCTGCATGTGGAACCTGATTAAAGAGGATGTCACCTGCGTTTTCGACCGGGACCCGGCGTCGCGTCATGTTTTTGAAATACTGACCAGCTACCCCGGCGTGCATGCCATTCTTATTCACCGAATCAATCATTGGCTATGGAACAAAAAGCTGAAGTGGTTCGCGCGCTTCATTTCTTATTTCGCCCGCTGGGTGACTGCGATCGAAATTCACCCCGGTGCGACGATAGGCAGACGATTTTTCATCGACCATGGTATCGGTGTAGTTATCGGTGAGACCACAGTTATAGGCGACGATGTCACTCTATATCAGGGTGTCACGCTTGGCGGGCGAATTATGCTGCCAGGAAAGCGGCATCCGACACTCGGTAACAATGTCATCGTAGGGGCAGGCGCCAAAATATTGGGACCTTTTACCGTCGGTGATAACGCGCGGATCGGGTCCAATGCGGTTGTGTTAGAGGAAGTGCCTGCCGGTGCTACCGTCGTAGGCATACCGGGTCGAATCGTGGCGTGCCGCGATGTTAATAACGACGACTGCGCTGATCAATATAAACAGCAGAGCAGGCGTTCAGAAGGATTTGAATCCTATGCAGTTGATGCTTCGACGATGTCGGCCAATGGTGAGATGGAACAAATGCAACAACAAATTAACACGTTGCAGCAGGTGGTTGAAAATCTTGAAAAAGAATTGAAAAAACAAAGAGATAGTTCAAATTTGCCGCTAAACGAAAGAACTGGAACCCATTGATCGAAGGCCTGCCGCACGAACCTTCGCGCCGGCTTTTCCGCGAACAATAATACTTGACCTGTTTACTTGGTTATGTGAACATCCAATGGTCTCTGTGCTTCGTAGTAAATCCGTGTCGAATGAAACTGACAACTAAAGGCCGTTATGCGGTCACGGCAATGCTCGATCTGGCGTTGCACGGTGCAGGTAAACCGGTCGCACTTGCCGAGATTTCGCAGAGACAGTCACTGTCACTGTCCTATCTTGAACAGCTGTTCGCGAAACTTCGCAAAAATAAACTCGTCAAAAGTACTCGTGGACCCGGCGGAGGCTATCGAGTTGCGCGCCCTCTGCGCGACGTTGCGGTAGCCGAAATAATTTTTGCGGTCGATGAGTCAGTGGATGCGACCAATTGCGGCGGGCGTGAAAACTGTCATTCGGATGGCCGGTGTTTGACGCACGACTTGTGGGAAAGCCTCAGTCATCAGCTAGAGCAGTTTTTACGTAATGTCTCTTTACAGGACCTGATTGATCAACACGCTGAGCGTGCGCCGGGGATAGCAGGATCTTTCCCGCTTAATCGTCTTGATGGACAACACAGTTCGCAGCAAGAGCAACATTTGAAACGCGTAGATTCGATTCCGGGTATCGCAGCGCGAGTCACTGACGGCAGTAACAACCACAGACCTCTGTCGGCAAGAGCGTTGGGATAACCCGTTGGGGTAAAACAGTTCCAGCGAACATATTTTCGGGTATTGCGTCACGCGATCGAAACATCGCAGGCGTAGACCTTTATTTTACGAGCAGAGAAGTTAAAGGCATTGAGGTTACAGGATAAGTGAGCAAACTAAACATCCCCATCTATCTGGATTATTCCGCCACCACGCCGGTTGATGAGCGTGTGGCCAAAAAAATGTATGAATGCCTGACGCAGCAGGGTAATTTCGGAAACCCGGCGTCGCGTTCGCATCCATTTGGCTGGCAGGCTGAGGAGGCCGTAGAACTTGCGCGTAAGCAGGTGGCTGATCTGATCTGTGCTGATCCTCGGGAAATCGTCTGGACATCTGGCGCTACTGAGTCCGATAATCTGGCGATCAAGGGTGCTGCTGAATTCAACCAGAAAAAAGGCAAACATATTGTCACCGTTAAAACGGAACATAAAGCCGTACTGGACACGTGCCGTCAGCTGGAGCGTGATGGTTTTGAAGTGACTTACCTTGATCCGATGGAAAACGGGCTGGTTGATCTTAAGGAGTTCGAAAACACATTGCGCGACGACACGACACTTGTGTCGATCATGCACGTCAACAACGAGATTGGTGTAATCCAGGACATTGAAGCTATTGGCCGGATAACACGTGAGCGAAAAATTCTATTGCACGTTGATGCGGCCCAAAGCCCGGGTAAGGTGGAAATCGATGTCGATAAGATGAACGTCGATCTGATGTCTCTGTGTGCCCATAAAGTCTATGGGCCCAAAGGTATCGGTGCACTGTATGTACGCCGTAAACCCCGTGTCCGTCTGGAGGCCCAGATTCACGGCGGCGGGCATGAACGTGGCATGCGCTCTGGCACGCTGGCGACGCACCAGATTGTCGGGATGGGAGAATCCTTCCGTCTGGCGTCGGAGGAGATGGGGGCTGAAAACGAGCGACTCCGAATGTTGCGCGATCGTCTCTGGAACGGTGTCAAGGACATGGAAGAAATCTACCTCAATGGTGACTTCGATCAGCGCATTCCGGGTAATCTCAATATCAGCTTTAATTTTGTAGAAGGCGAAAGCCTGATCATGTCGCTGAAAGATGTGGCGGTATCCAGTGGATCCGCCTGCACCAGTGCCAGTCTTGAACCATCCTATGTACTGCGTGCGCTGGGCAGAAACGATGAACTGGCGCATAGTTCGATCCGCTTCACAATAGGGCGGTTTACTACGGAACAAGAGATCGATTTCACCATCAACGCAATACGTGAAGCGGTCGATAAACTACGTGCGTTATCGCCATTGTGGGATATGCACAAGGAAGGTATCGATCTGGATACTGTGGAGTGGGCTGCTCATTGAGCAGGCTACTAAGCAATCCAGGTCATTTAATAAGTGCAGGCATAAGCAGGGTATAATGTAGAAAATTTGTTGGCCGGGTGCATCTGTCTAATAGAGCAGAGCCCGGCCTGTAAGACTCAGGGCTACATAATCTGTGCTGATGAAAATCAAACATCCAGGAATTCAGGGGAATCAAAAATGGCATATAGCGATAAGGTACTTGATCACTACGAAAATCCGCGCAACGTCGGCACAATGGATAAAGACGATCCAAACGTCGGTACGGGCATGGTTGGCGCGCCTGCGTGTGGAGACGTAATGCGTCTGCAGATCAAAGTTAACGACGATGGCATTATCGAAGATGCCAAGTTCAAGACTTACGGCTGTGGGTCGGCAATCGCATCTTCTTCACTGGTTACAGAGATGGTAAAGGGCAAAACCATCGACGAAGTTGAACAAATCAGGAACAAAGACATCGCGGATGAGTTGGCGTTGCCACCGGTCAAAATCCACTGCTCGGTATTGGCAGAGGATGCTATCGCTGCGGCCATCGCTGATATCAAAGCGAAGCAATCAGATAAAAATCCTGAAAAGGTAGCTTGATCAGGATTACCCGGAGTCCGGCTGAACGTCGGTGAAATGCATGGCAATTACGCTAACTGAAACTGCTGCTGAGCACGTCAGATCTTACCTCGAGAAGCGTGGTAAGGGCTTCGGGTTGCGACTCGGTGTCAGGACAACTGGCTGCTCAGGCATGGCATACGTGCTTGAGTTCGCCGACGAAGTCGCTGCCAACGATAATGTGTTTGAAGACCGTGATGTCAAAGTCATAGTTGACGACAAAAGTCTGGTTTATCTTGACGGTACAGAGCTTGATTACGGCAAGGAAGGTCTGAACGAAGGGTTCAAATTCAATAACCCCAACGTTAAAGACGAGTGCGGGTGCGGGGAATCCTTCAACGTGTGACGTGCAGGGTTTGAAACGGCGGTCACGCCCATTCTGTGACCGCTTTCGTCCGTATCTACGGTTATCAAGGTCATAGATTGTCACACCCAGCAGCCAACCCCAGCAGCCAAAACAGGTAGTGACGAAAGGGTTTGATGTACTTGGAGTGGACCGTGGACCTGGAGTGAACTTGCAGCAAGAAGGCGCTGAATCTGGACAGGGTGCCCCTGCCTGAAATTGTTCTCTATTTTCGGTTTTAGTATCCAGCCTGGTGGGCTCGTTACGCTTCGAGCGCGCAGAGCTGAAGGCATCTGGAACCTGAATGCCAAGCGAAACTATACAATCACAGAATACGCTAAACACGTAACTGAATTCGTTGAACTAAAAACGGTTTGGTTGACGGGGCTATCACGATGCAGGTCGATCTCTCAAGTAATTATTTCGAACTATTTGCTCTTCAGGAAAAGTTCGAGATTGACGAAGTGCAGTTAGTACGAAGATTTCGTGAGCTGCAACGAATGACTCACCCGGATAAATTCGCGTCAGCCAGTGATGCCGAGAAACGCTGGTCTGTGCAGGCAGCTGCACATATCAACAGTGCAGAGCAAACCTTATCCAAACCATTGTCGCGCGCAATTTATCTTCTGCAACGTCGAGACGTGGATCTGGCGGTGGAAACTGATACGCGCATGGCACCTGAATTTTTGATGATGCAGATGGAATTGCGCGAATCGATTGAATCGCTCGAGACAGCAGCAGATCCCTACACCGCGGCGCAAGCGGCGCGTAAAGAAGTCGATCAACATATCGAACAAACCTCAGAAGCGTTTCGTATCAGTTTTCAGTTGGAAGAATTATCAACAGCGCGTGAGAAGGCCCGCGAATGGCAATTTCTGGATAAGCTGCTCGCTGAAATTCGAGACACCGAAGAGCGTCTGGACAGTGATTACTAGCCTGCTCTATTCACGAAGGCGACAACAGTGACAATGAAAATTAAGCCATTTCCAGTTAGGAAAGCAGTTTTAGCGTCGCTGCGGGTATGCGTACACTGTTTTCTATTCACCCCCAGTGCCAGTCTGCCGTCGCAGCTCACTCGATTGAGCTCAACCGGTAGATTTCTACGAATTTCGCTGAATCGAGCGACCTGCTTAGGTAGCCAGACTCTGGTGGCGAACCCTTCATGAATAGAGCAGGCTAGCGAGCTGAGTTTGTACGGATTGCATCTATGAATAAACGGGGCAATTAGTCATGGCGTTGTTGCAAATCGCCGAGCCGGGTGAATCAACGGCACCACACCAGCATCGTCTGGCTGTGGGTATCGACCTGGGTACAACGAATTCGCTGGTTGCAACGGTGCGTAGCGGTTCGCCGGTTGTGTTACCCGATGAGTCAGGAAATGTCATCCTGCCTTCGGTCGTGCATTACAGCCGTAACGATGACAGTGGTAAGTGCACGGTTGTTGTCGGTGACGCTGCACGCGATCACGCTGTTTCTGATCCACTTAACACGATCAGTTCAGTCAAACGCCTGATGGGTAAAGGACACGGTGATCGGGCTTTGTCAGAATCAGGTAATCAGTTTGCGCAAGCTGACGAAGACAATCAGGTACCTGCCATAGCAACCGCCTGTGGAGATCTTACGGCGATTGAAGTCTCAGCAGACATACTTGAGGCATTGCGAAGCAGGGCTGAAGCAAGTCTCGGTGGTGAACTGGTCGGTGCCGTCATTACCGTGCCAGCTTATTTTGACGACGCACAACGCCAGGCAACCAAGGATGCCGCACGGCTCGCCGGGTTGCATGTGCTACGACTGCTGAATGAGCCGACGGCTGCAGCCATCGCTTACGGGCTTGATCAGAGCCTGTCATCCGCCGGACAGGAAACGGCGACTGATGAGGGTAGTCTGGTTGCCATCTATGATTTTGGCGGTGGTACGTTTGATATTTCGTTGCTGCGGATGACACAGGGATTATTTGAAGTGTTGGCCACCGCTGGCGATACGTCACTTGGCGGGGATGATCTGGATGCGGCCGTGGTCGCATGGATAACACAGAAGGGAGAGCTGGGCGAGATCACTGATGCGGGAGATCGTAAATTGCTGGCAATGCAGGCCAAAGCGGCAAAGCAAGCTTTGAGCGAAAGCGAATCCGCGACCATCAGTTTTACTTTAAGCAGCGGCGCATCGTTTAATCGATCGTTGTCCCTTAGTGAATTCGAAGAACTGATCGAACCGCTGGTTGCCCGGACTCTGCAACCCTGTCGCCGGGTGTTGCGCGATGCCGGGATAGACGCTGCAGCGGTTGGCGCCGTGGTAATGGTCGGTGGCTCGACGCGAATTCCACGGGTACGCGAAGCAATCAGTGAATTTTTCGGACGCCGAGTGTTGTGCGATATCGACCCGGATCAGGTGGTCGCTGTTGGTGCCGCGCTACAGGCTGATGTGCTGGCCGGTAATAAGTCGGACACTGACATGTTGTTACTGGATGTTATTCCATTGTCCCTTGGTCTTGAGACCATGGGAGGGTTGGCTGAAAAAGTAATACAGCGCAATACGACCATTCCGGTTGCCAGGGCACAGGAGTTCACCACCTATAAAGACGGGCAAACAGCCATGTCTATTCATGTCGTTCAAGGAGAGCGCGAACTGGTGGATGATTGCCGGTCGCTGGCCAGATTTGAGTTGCGCGATATACCACCCATGGTTGCCGGAAAGGCTCGAATACAGGTGATTTTTCAAGTGGATGCGGATGGACTCCTGACCGTCAGCGCAATAGAGAAGGAAAGTGGCAGTGTCGCGAGCATCGACGTGAAGCCTTCCTACGGGTTGAAAGACACGCAGATAGAGTCCATGTTGAAAGATGCTATGGCCAGCGCCTCAGAGGATATGCAGGCGCGGGCACTGGCTGAGCAGCGGGTTGAAGCTGAACGGGTCCTGCTGGCACTTCAGGGTGCCCTGCAGGCTGACGGGGAGCGTTTTTTAAATGCCGATGAGCTCGCTGAAATTGATAAACTAAGCGGCGCGGTAGCGTCTGCGATCGATAGTGACGATGTTGATCGTATCAAGGACAGCGTCAAAGCGCTGGAACGCGGCAGCGAAAGCTATGTTGAACGACGCATGAATGCAAGCGTGCGAGCAGCAATGTCGGGTCAATCGATCGATCGGGTAGGTGATTCTCTGACGGATACAGCAAGCACTGATTCAGCAACCTGATTCAGTGATCTAACTCAGCACCTACAGCACACTGTCGTTGGCGCATTGCTAGCTGCGAATCGAATTTCAATGAATTAAAAGCAGAATCTGACCATGCCTAGAATTACCGTAATGCCACATGAAGAAATGTGCCCGGCCGGTGCTACCTTCGATGTTGAACCCGGCCTGTCTGTTTGTGATGCGTTGCTGCGCAACGGTGTCCACATTGAGCACGCTTGCGAAAAATCCTGTGCGTGCACGACATGTCATGTGCATGTACGTGAAGGTTATGACAGTCTGGAAGAAGCACTGGAGCTTGAAGAGGACTACCTCGATAAGGCATGGGGGCTCGATCCGGAATCGAGACTCAGTTGCCAGGCTGTTGTGGCAGACGACGATCTGGTGATCGAAATTCCCCGTTACACCATTAACATGGTGTCCGAGAACCATTAGCGTCCATTAACAGTAATTCCGGCTGCTATATTGTCGGCACCGGCCATTGTCCTCAAACCGGGAAGACCCGTTATGAAATGGAGTGACTCGCTGGATATCGCCCTGGCGCTTTTGGATGCACATCCTGATGTCGATCCGCAATATGTGCGCTACACTGATATGCATGATTGGATTTGTGCGTTGGAGGAATTCGACGATGAACCGCAAAATTCCAACGAAAAGATTCTCGAGGCGATCCAGATGCAATGGATCGCTGAGCAGGATTGACGTAAACTCGTTGTATTGAGTGCGATAATTGCATCGCCTCAGGTGTCGGGGTATGGCGCAGTCTGGTAGCGCATCTGCTTTGGGAGCAGAGGGTCGTAGGTTCGAATCCTGCTGCCCCGACCATTTTCAGTCTTTTACCGTACGGTATTTTGCAATTCAGGCTTTCGCAACATGGGCTTTTGCACTTGGGCTTTTGCACTACAGGCTGATCAATCTGCGTTTTCCCAAACCGACCCGGTTTGTCTCGTCAGCTTCGCTTTATAACCAGCAGTCCAATAAACAGCGTTTTAAAGCAATAGAGTTCTAAGCGCCCGTAGCTCATTTGGATAGAGCATCGGCCTTCTAAGCCGAGGGTAGCAGGTTCGAATCCTGCCGGGCGCGCCACTTCTCCTGATAGTCGCAGCCATTGAGCTCACCGAAATTGCAGCGATATATCCTCAAAAGCGCGCCTTGCGCATCGGAAATTGCCGTAGTCAGAATGCTGGGTTACACTCTGCGGCGCAGATGACAACCCGTGGTGGGCGTAGCTCAGTTGGTAGAGCGCAGGATTGTGATTCCTGTGGTCGTGGGTTCGAGCCCCATCGTCCACCCCATCTGCCCTCTCAATAGCGCACTCTAGCTGACAATGCCTCTCAATGGCTGTATCCTGTCAGCCCTTCCGGAAACGGCGATTTCGCGTTTTGAAGCACGCTTGCTCGCTGATATACTTGCCCCGGATGCGAAAGTGGCGGAATTGGTAGACGCGCTGGTTTTAGGTACCAGTGTCGGAAGACGTGAGAGTTCGAGTCTCTCCTTTCGCACCACTTGCCACAAATCTCAGGTAAACCAGCTTGCTTTCCCCGTCAGGTCTGCATGAAGTGCAACCGTTTGCAATATCAGCTCAATGATGCTGCAGGTCGTGTGTTGCCGGTCGTGACCGCTCGGGGCTGAAAATGGACAAAGATGTAGTGCGACGTTAGATCCATCGCCGCAGAATAAAGTAAAGGTCTTGCGCAAGAGCAGTTGGCCACACCAGTTAGTTGGCAGGTTTTGTTGAGTAATCGAATAACTTTTAAGTACAACGGCACCGTAGACGGACGCCGCACCGGAAGCTGTATTAATAGGTAAGTCAATGCAAGTATCAGTTGAAACTACTCAGGGCCTTGAGCGGAAGATGACCGTCGAGGTACCGGCCGAAGAGATAACCACTGTGGTATCTGAACGCCTTCAGTCCATTAAAAAAACTGCGCGTTTGAAGGGTTTTCGTCCCGGTAAAATCCCGTTGAAAGTCGTGGAAAAACGTTTCGGCCAGCAGGTACGTCTTGAGGTGCTGGGCGATGTTATCAACTCATCATTTCGTGATGCTGTTATGCAGGAGCAACTGCGTCCGGCTGGTAGCCCGCAATTTGAACCACTCGGTAACCCGGAAGAAAAACAAACGGATCTGCCATTTACCTACACAGCAACCTTTGAGGTCTATCCGGAGTTTGAACCCCGATTCGATGACTCGATAAAAATCGAGTCCAAGCAGGCGGGTGTCGAGGAATCGGATATTGACGAAATGATCGATAACCTGTTGCAGCAGCGCACCGATTATCAAACAGTTGAACGTCAGGCGGGCGATGATGATCAGGTGGTCATCGATTTCACCGGTAGTATTGATGGTGAGGAATTCGACGGTGGAAAGGCCGAGAAGGCGCCACTTGTGCTTGGATCGGGTGCCATGATTCCGGGTTTCGAGGATCAACTGCAAGGGGTTAGTGGTGGCGACGAGAAAACCATCGAAGTCAATTTTCCGGACGATTACCATGCTAGTGAGCTGGCTGGGAAGCTCGCTGAATTTCGAATTAAAGTGCATGAAGTTAAAGAGCCAGTGACTCCCGAGCTGAATGAAGAACTGGTCAAGAGTTTTGGTATAGAGGACGGTAACGTTGAAACGTTACGTGCCGATATACGTAAGAACATGGAAAGGGAATTGCAGCAACGTCAGGAGGCTGATGTTAAGCAGCAGGTAATGGAAGGTTTGCTCTCGCTCAACGAGATCGAAGTTCCTGGCGCGCTTCTTCAAGATGAAATAGGGCGTATGCGCGAACAAATGATGCAGCAGATGCCGGAAGGCTCTGAGACGCATTTGAGCGATGAACTCTTTGCCGATGAGGCAGACAAACGTGTTCGGCTCGGTCTTGTGGTTGGCGAAATCGTCAGAGCGAAGGAAATTCGTGCAGAACCTGCTGCGGTACGTGAAGAGGTGGAGACGATTGCTTCAACCTATCAGGAACCACAGCACGTAATTGACTATTATTACGGTAACCCTGAGATGCTGAAAAATGTCGAGGGACTGGTTCTTGAAAAGGCAGTGACCAACAGCATTCTGGAAGTGGCTACGGTTAACGAGGTTCAGTCTTCGTTTAAAGACATTATGAATCCGGCACCAGCCGTTGGCGCAAACGATGAAGAGGTAGCAGACGACGGATCAGACAAATAGCGTTGACTTGATTTGGTAATCACGATCATCAAACGCGCTGGCTGGTCAAAAAATACTGTCTGTCGCAAACGATGACTCTCCGCACGGTTGTAGTGCTGACCGGGTGGCTGATTAGATTAATCAAATCGAGGAGAAAAGATCCTGATGGATCCAAAACTGTTTGACCCGAAAATGATCAGTGTTGTTGAAGACACACCGCGTGGATCGATGTCTTACGACATTTATTCGCGACTTCACAAAGAACGGGTAATTTTTCTTGTTGGTCAGGTCGAAGACTACATGTCCAATATGCTTGTTGCCCAGCTCCTATATCTTGAATCTGACAACCCTGACAAGGATATTTCTCTGTACATCAACTCGCCGGGCGGCTCTGTGACCGCCGGTATGGCCATTTACGACACGATGCAGTTTATCAAGCCGGACGTCAGTACGCTGTGCATCGGACAAGCGGCCAGCATGGGGGCTTTTTTGTTGGCAGGTGGCGCGAAAGGTAAGCGATTTTCGTTGCCTCATTCACGCATGATGATCCATCAACCGCTGGGTGGCTTTCAGGGTCAGGCAAGCGACATCGACATTCATGCCCGCGAGATACTCTCAATCAGAGACCGACTGAACGGCTTGTTGGCTCATCACACAGGCCAGTCGCTGGAACAGGTAGCCCAGGACACAGATCGTGACAATTTCATGACAGCAGATGATGCTGTGGAGTACGGGCTGGTCGACAGAATCGTCAGTTCGCGCGAAGGGGAACTGGGTCAATAATCTGGATGCGGTCGGACCGCCGAAAACGGTGGTCCTTGATCACGGGGACAGACCTTGGCTGGCGATATCACGTTTGGTTTGGTGCAAGCGATTCTCTCCGAATGCGTTCCGAATGCGTTCCGAATACGTTCCGAATGCGTAGCTGATGGGTTTTTGGGTACCATCGGCAAGCACCCGGACAGTTCCGAAACCGTTCTTTAATTGAACTGTCGCGAACTAAACCGAACCAATAACACAAATCTGAGCTTCAATGCCGGTAGGTGGTGTAAAGACCCGCAAGCAGCGCCATCAAAGGCCGATAGATTCTTCAGAGGGGCACGATGTCATGTGAAGATTCAGGCATTGCATCTATACTGAATAATCACGGTGAAGCATCCGAATCGAAGTAGGTGGAGTAACGCGCTGTATTATTTTTGCACTACTCAATAATATGTCTGATAGTGCAATATTGACGATTGAAGTAAATGCTGGAATTCTGTCCCTGTTTGAGACGATAGCGGCATTTCATTTGGTTAAAACGGTACTTGTGCCGGAAATACAGCCCGGATCCGCTATAAGATACTCGGCAACCTTGAAAACACCACTAAAAAACGGCATGGTGTTTCGGCAAAGAACAAGGCACGCTAATGAGTGACGAAGACGACAAAAAAGAAGACGGCAAACTGCTGTACTGCTCTTTCTGTGGAAAGAGCCAGCATGAAGTCCGCAAACTAATCGCCGGACCGCAGGTATTTATCTGCGACGAGTGCGTAGATCTGTGTAATGACATCATCACAGAGGAGATGCAGGAGCAATCCGCTGCCGGTGAAAGCCATCTACCCAAGCCACATGAAATCAACGAGCTGCTTGATCAATACGTGATTGGTCAGGAGCATGCCAAGAAAATACTGTCCGTTGCGGTTTACAACCACTACAAGCGTCTTGAATATCAGGACAAGAAAGGTGATGTTGAACTTTCCAAGAGCAACATTCTTTTAATTGGACCGACTGGTTCAGGAAAGACCTTGTTGGCGGAGACACTCGCACGAACACTAAACGTGCCTTTCACGATAGCTGACGCCACCACTTTAACTGAAGCCGGTTATGTTGGTGAAGATGTTGAAAATATAATCCAGAAGCTGTTGCAGAAGTGCGACTACGATGTGGAGAAGGCACAGACAGGCATTGTTTACATCGATGAGATAGATAAAATTTCGCGCAAGTCGGACAACCCTTCCATTACACGGGACGTTTCCGGTGAAGGTGTTCAGCAGGCTTTGTTGAAACTGATTGAAGGCACAATAGCATCAGTACCGCCGCAGGGTGGACGCAAACATCCTCAGCAGGAATTTCTGCAAGTAGATACATCGAACATACTGTTTATTTGCGGTGGTGCGTTTGCCGGCCTCGAGAAAATTATTCTGGATCGCTCGGCTAAAGGCGGCATCGGTTTTGGTGCTGAAGTCAAATCGAAAGACGATTCCAAAAACATCGGAGAGATGTTGACTGATACAGAAGCACAGGACCTGATCCAATTCGGTTTGATTCCTGAGTTTGTCGGTCGCTTACCTGTAGTTGCAACGCTGGAAGAGCTGGATGAACACGCGTTGGTACGTATTCTGATCGAACCAAAAAATGCGATAACCAAGCAGTACGAAAAGCTGCTGGCCATGGAAGAAGTGGAAATTGAGTTTCGTAAGGATTCGCTGCATGCGGTGGCAAAACGTTCGCTTGAGCGTAAAACAGGTGCTCGCGGACTCAGAACCATCCTTGAGAATGTATTACTTGAAACCATGTACGATCTTCCCCGACTTGAAAACGTCAAGAAAGTGATTGTTGACGCTGCTGTGGTAACGGGCGAGTCGAAGCCTTATCTGTTACTGGAAGGTCAGGAGAAAGTCATGGACGAAGAGAAATACAAAAAAGCGGCATCCGACGACTAATCGATATCCGCAGCAGTTTGCAAAAGAGTAACTGCAAACGATAATCGACAATCGGTCTTCTAAAAACGGCAGCTGCCTCGTGGCTGCCCGGCGCCTGCACTGAAAAATAGTATCTGCGCGCCATGTTGTGTCTTGTATGCGAGCGCGCCGTTTAGCAGGGTTTGCGTTCAGTGTTCCCCCAACCTGCATATCGACCTGTTTCAATTCCCGCTATCCTGTTGTGAAGAATCACAGCAATCTGTTTTTTCAGGTGAAAGTGAGCTTCTGATCATCCGGCTACGTAAGAACTCAGCAGAAAACCCGGCTTAAAACCGGCTGGAAACAGGCACAGATGGTTGAATTTTAATCGGATGAACTCCACTTTCTTGTGTATGCTTTAAAAAGCGGTAAATCAAAAGCGATAAATCGTATTCTTTTTGACCAACGGGGTATGTGTGGGAACTAACGACGACAAAAAGCTGAATGAGCCAACAGGCGATCCGTTGGAGAGTACCGATTCGGGGTCGTTACCATCTGCCGAAAACGAGGCGGGTGATGTCAGTGCATCCGAAGGCTACCGGACAGTTGGTGACAGTATCGACGACGAATATCCCGGCCAACCCGATCACAGTGATGACAGTGGCTCCGATGACGATGATCGTGCCGGACGCCTGCCTGTTCTGCCATTGCGCGATGTTGTGGTTTATCCGTACATGGTCATACCGTTGTTCGTGGGCAGAAAGAAATCCATTACTGCGTTGGATGCAGCTATGTCTCGCGACAAGAAAATCATGCTGGCCGCGCAAAAGAGCGCCGATATAGACGAGCCCACCGACGCAGATATACATCGTGTCGGGACCATCGCGACGATCCTGCAATTACTTAAGTTGCCGGACGGCACCATCAAGGTGCTTGTCGAGGGGACAGAACGAGCACTAATACAGGGTGTTGTTGAAAGCGAAGGTTTTTTTCAGGTCGATTATCTGATCCCGGAAACGGAAGAGGAACAACCCGATCCGATGGAGATGGAGGTGCTTACACGTAAGGTCACAAATATGTTTGACCAATACGTGAAACTCAATAAAAAGGTACCAGCGGAAATATTGACTTCTCTGTCCGGGATCGATGATCCCGATCGGCTGGCTGACACCATCGCTGCGCATATGTCGCTGCGCCTGCCTGAGAAGCAGGCAATCCTTGAATTGTTCAGCCCGAATGAGCGTATAGAGCATTTGCTCAATATTATGGAATCGGAGCTCGATCTGCTTCAGGTTGAAAAACGTATTCGTGGTCGCGTCAAGCAGCAAATGGAAAAGAGCCAGCGCGAGTATTACCTCAACGAGCAGATGAAAGCGATTCAGAAAGAGCTCGGTGAGATGGAAGACGTCCCCAATGAACTTGAAGAGCTTGCCGCACGAATTGAAAAGCGCGGTCTGTCCAAGGAAGCGCATAAAAAGGCATCTACAGAGCTCAACAAGCTCAAGATGATGTCTCCGATGTCGGCTGAAGCCACAGTTGTGCGCAATTACATAGACACATTGGTCGGGTTACCGTGGAAGAAAAAGTCAAAGTTAAAGCTCTCATTGGCACGTGCGGCTGAAATTCTCGAAGACGACCACTACGGCCTTGATAAAGTTAAAGAGCGCATCATCGAGCATCTGGCAGTGCAGTATCGGGCAAAGAAAGCCAAGAGTCCGATACTGTGCTTGGTGGGTCCGCCGGGGGTGGGCAAAACGTCGCTGGGTCGCTCGATTGCCAGAGCGACGGGCAGAAAATTCAGTCGAATAGCGCTCGGTGGTGTCAGGGATGAGGCAGAGATTCGCGGGCACAGGCGAACCTATATCGGTTCCATGCCCGGCAAGATAATCCAGAATCTGTCGAAAGTAGGTCGGCGGAATCCGTTAATTCTGCTTGATGAAATCGACAAAATGTCGATGGATTTCCGAGGAGATCCTTCGTCTGCACTGCTGGAAGTGCTTGACCCGGAACAGAATCACACGTTTACCGATCACTATTTGGAAGTTGAATATGACTTGTCGGATGTGCTGTTCGTTGCAACTGCGAACTCAATGAATATTCCAGAGCCGTTGCTTGATCGCATGGAAGTTATCCGCATTCCCGGTTATACCGAGTTTGAGAAACTCAATATCGCCAAACGCTATCTTATCCCCCGCAAGCGCAAAGACAACGGCGTAAAGAAGAAAGAACTGACGATCACTGATGATTCTGTGCTTGAGATTGTGCGAAGTTACACCCGCGAGGCGGGCGTGCGAAACCTCGAACGGGAAATTGCCAAAGTATGCAGAAAAGTTGTAACAGCTAACTCGTTGGAATCGGCGCGAAAAGCTGAATCTTCTGATGTTGTCAAGGAAGATAACACGGCGACTGAAAACAGTATGGCAGTCAATGACCCGGAAACAAACGTCGATGATAACCGTGCAAGTAACAACGAACAGACAGGTTTAGAGTTAACGACTGTTACCCCGGAAAATCTGAATGATTTTCTCGGTGTCAAAAAGTTTCGTCATGGCAGAGCTGAGGAGAAGGATCAGATTGGTCAGGTGACAGGGCTTGCCTGGACTTCTGTTGGTGGAGAGATTCTGACTATCGAAGCTGCGATCGTTCCCGGTAAAGGTAAGTTGAGTTACACCGGTCAACTGGGCGATGTCATGCAAGAGTCAATCAAGGCCGCTATGATGGTTGTCAGAAGTCGTGCGGGTGTACTGGGCCTTGCAGATGATTTTCATGAGAAGTTTGATATTCACGTGCATGTTCCCGAAGGTGCAACGCCTAAGGATGGCCCAAGTGCCGGCGTGGGCATGTGTACAGCGTTGGTCTCGGTGCTAACTCGCGCGGAAGTCAGTGCGAGTGTTGCCATGACTGGTGAAATTACCCTGCGTGGTGAAGTGCTTCCTATCGGCGGCTTGAAAGAAAAATTACTGGCCGCTCAAAGAGGTGGCATCAAAACAGTCATTATTCCACACGAAAACACCAAGGATCTCACCGAAGTACCGGATGAAATTAAAGAGGGTTTGGATATCCGGCCCGTCCGCTGGATAGACGAGGTACTGGCGCTTGCACTGCCATCAACTACGGCAACTGAATCACCGGAGCTTGGTGGTGCCGTCGGCGGCACAGACGACAAGGATGATGACAAAACCGAGTCGGTGCGTCATCACTGACCTGCCGTTTAAACAGCCTGTCAAAAGGCGCAATAGCGCCTGCCATAGCGTCAAGGTTACCTGATCTTCTATACAGGTCGTAAAGGTGTTTGAGCGCATAAAAATTGGCAATAGTCACCGTACAAACAGGGTCGAATTGTTCGAAAATCGCCGTCTAAATGTTATTTGAATGAAAAAAGCGTAAATATTTGCATTTTCTTTCGACCTAGCCAGCATTTCTGTATAGAGTTGCTACTCTAAGGTTGTAGGAGCTTGACCCGTAATCGTGTGCAAGCTGGCGAGGGTGTATTCAGAGGCCGGGTTTGCGGCCAAATGCTCCGCCGCATTGCAGCACGGAAACAAGCAAAATCTGCAGGCGACAGCTTCGCTGCCCAACGGATTGGATGCACAAAGGCCGCGTTGTTCGGGTCGCTCTAAGATTTCTGGTAGAGCAACAAACAGTTGATCGATCTTGGATTTTATTTTGGCTCTGTCTGACACTTCAATCGGGCAGGGTAAAGAAGCGAGGACACAATAGTGAAAAAAGAAGAGTTTGTAGACGCGGTTGCTGCGAAAGGTGGCATGGAAAAAGCCGAAGCATCAGCGGCGGTTGAAGCGGTGCTCGACACGATCACTGATACGCTGAAAAAAGGTGACGAAATCACCCTGGTTGGGTTTGGTAAGTTTCTTGTAAGACGTAGAGAGGCGCGCCAGGGCCGTAACCCTCGTACCGGTGAGACAATTGATATACCAGCAGCGAATATGCCGAGCTTCAAGGCTGGCAAAGCGCTGAAGGAATCTGTAAACTGACCGACCTCGAAACCGGGTGCTTAGCTCAGCTGGTAGAGCATCGCCCTTACAAGGCGAGGGTCGGCGGTTCGATCCCGTCAGCACCCACCATTTCTTGCACTCTTTGTGCACAGGAAAATCGAAAAGCACGGTTACGTTGACGTTCTGCTACCGCATGAAACAACTGGTAGTAAGCCTGAAATAGACTAGATTAATCAGATTGATGATTGATTCTGATGACCGAGCGATTATACGATTGCTCGGACAGGTTCAGGACGGCGACAACGGAGGTTTGTTCAACTAGCATATTGCTTGCGGGTTGAGTGTTATCTCCGGCTGAAATATGCTTGGTACTAAAAATGTATTCAGCATAACTCATGCGTTCGGTCGGCGTGCGGGGTACATGTAGTTCGCTGCATATAGCCCGTCACGTGGAATGCGGTAACGGTAGCTCGAAATATATCGAGCCATCTCAGAATTGGAGCGGTAGTTCAGTTGGTTAGAATACCGGCCTGTCACGCCGGGGGTCGCGGGTTCGAGTCCCGTCCGCTCCGCCAACTTCTGACAACGATGCCTGACCTGTGACGACTACGTCCGATACTTGGTTCGCCCATACCCGATCGTTATCTTCCTGAGTCCGGTGGTCTGTTCTATGAATGAACAGAATCAATGCAAAACTTGATGCAGAGCTTTTAGAAAAGCGGCTCGACTAACGGTCAGGTACAGCCAAACATCCGTAGCAATGCAATAAGCCAACTGCGCTAATCGTTCTATTCCTATGCTGCTAGATCTACGAGAAACAGTAAGAAACTCCAAGCCGATCAAATACACGTTGATCACGATCATCTGTATTCCGTTTGTGCTTTTTGGTATCGGTTCCTATTTCAGTGCCGGTGGTCCCGGTAATGTGGCGGAAGTGGATGGTCAGGAAATATCCGCCCAGGCCTTTGAAAATGCCTACGGACAACAGCGCCGCCAGCTTGCGCAAATGTTTGGTGGATCAATACCGGAGGGGTTTGGAGATGAGCAGGCTTTGCGTCAGCAGGCACTGGATGGGCTGGTTCGCCAACAGATCGTCAGAAACCTTGCGATTGAAAACGGATTTACTGTCAGTGACAAATCTCTTGCATCAGCCATTCAGGAACTTGGGGTTTTTCAGGATGCCGAAGGGCGCTTTGACAAAGAGCGTTATGTCTCACAGTTACGTGCGAGTGGAACAACAGTTGAAGCCTTTGAATACAGTTACCGTGAGGATGCGGCGGTGGCGCAGGTGCAGTCAGGTATTGTGCAAACTGCGTTTACGTTACCCAGTGAACGTGATCAGCTGGATGAGTTGACACGTCAGTTACGGCATGTAGATGTTTTGCGATTCCCGATTGACCAGGTACGCGAAGGTATCGAAGTAACCGACGATGAGGCGCAAAGCTTTTACGATGAGAATAAAGAAAACTATAAATTCCCTGAACGCGTCAAAATTAAATATGTACGTTTAAGCGCTGAAGCGCTGGCCAATGAAATTGACGTGACTGACGAGGAAGCGCTCGCGTACTTTGAAGCAAACAAAGGTAACTACGTGACAGCAGAAGAGCGCAAAGCTTCTCACATTTTGTTAAACCTCGCTGAAGACGCATCCGATGCAGAGGTCGAAGAGAAGACCGCACTACTTACATCCCTGAGAGAAAGAATCAGCGCAGGTGAGTCTTTTGCGGATTTGGCGAAAGAATTTTCAGAGGATCCCGGGTCAGCAGCAAACGGTGGTTCTCTGGGGCAGATCGCACCCGGTGTGATGGTGCCCGCATTCGAAACCGCTGTATTTGCATTGGAGAATGCTGGTGATATCAGCGAACCGGTGCGCACTGAGTATGGCGTGCACCTGATTCTGGTCGACGAAATTCTTGCAGAGAAGGGCGAAACCTTCGAGCAAGCCAAGCCGAGAGTCATTAGTGCAATAACACGTTCGCAGGCGCAAACTGAATTTCTCAATCTGCAGGAAGTATTGGAACGGGAAGCATTTGATAATCCGGAGTCATTACAGGCCGTAGCCGATTCAACTGGACTTGAGATCGTTGAAACCGATTGGATTGATGGCGGAGATGAAACACCGTTTGAGTTGAGCGATCCGCGCATCCTGCAAACGGCGTTGTCTGAAGATGTCAAAGACAACGGCAATAATTCAGATCCTATTCAGCTGGGTGATAACGATCTGCTGGTATTGCGCACAGAAGCCTATGAAGACCAGCGACAGAAGACGCTCGACGATGTACGAGACGATATTGTTGCCGAAGTTACAGACAGTAAAGCAGGAGACTTGCTTGAAAGCTCGATGAAAGAAGCTCGTGAACTGTTTGAACAAGGTTCCAAAGGCTTGTCCGATATTGCCGAGCAAACTGGCGGTACGTTGGAAGCTGACGTGGCTTTAGGCCGGCGTTCGACGGATTTTGATCCAGCGGTTGTCAGAGAATTGTTTGAGCTTCCGAAACCATCGGCGGAAGAGCCGGTTATTCATGAAGCGACCCTTGCAAATGGGGATCGTGTGCTAATGGCGTTTAACCGCACATCCACCGAAGAGTCAGCGCAAGAAAGCGCCAGTTCTGCAGAATCAGCGTCACTGGCAAATCCGATCAAGGGTAGTGCAGAGTTCAGCGCTGTTCTGGAGGCAATTCAAAGCGGGGTCAACATCAAAGTCAATGAATCGGTTCTCTCCGGTGAAAACCAATACTATGGCGGCGGTGGTTATTAGTTCGATTTTTAGCGCGGATTCGTCTGCCGTGTTCAATTCTCCATGTTGTCCGGCATAGCGACAATGTTAAATCCACCGTCGACATAAATTACCTGACCGGTAATGCCACCGGCCAGCGGAGATCCCAGAAAAGCTGCAGTGTTGCCCACTTGCTCCAATGTGACGTTCTCACGCATCGGCGCAGTGTCGGCTACGTGGCCAAGCAGCTTTTTGAAATCACCGATTCCGGCTGCAGCCAGTGTCTTGATTGGCCCTGCGGAAATTGCGTTAACCCGTGCCCCTTGCGGTCCCAGTGCATTAGCCATAAAACGAGTGTTCGCTTCAAGGCTGGCTTTGGCCAGACCCATCACGTTGTAGTTCGGCATTGCGCGTACGGCACCGAGATACGTCAGTGTCAGTAAAGATGCGTCACTCGAGAGCATCGGACGTGCTGCTTTTGCCAGCGCCGCAAAACTGTATGAGCTGATTTCGTGCGCGGTGTTGAATCCATCGCGCGTCACCACTTCAAGGTAGTCACCATCAAGCTGTTCACGTGGTGCGAACGCGACAGCATGCACCAGGCAATCCAGTTCGGACCAGTCTTGCTTCAGGTTCTCAAATACCGCATTTATATCCTGATCACTGGCGACGTCACAAGGTAGTACGTGGTTTGAATCAAGTGTTGCTGCCAGGTCGATCACTCTGTCTTTAAGCCGGTCGTTCTGGTAGGTGAACGCGAGTTCTGCGCCTTCACGGCGCATCGCTTCGGCTATTCCCCAGGCGATCGATCTTTTGCTGGCAACTCCAACAATCAAAGCGCGTCTGCCTTCCATCATACCCATCGTGGTGATCTCTGTTTTGAGTGTCTGTAAATTTCAATCGAAGCTAAACCGGTCAGTTCGGCAGTGCTCTACAACCGTTAAAGCAGCATACGCGACAGAATATTCTCGTACGTCGCTGACAGCAAGCCAAGATCGGTTACTGATACACATTCGTCGATTTGATGAATAGTGGCATTACAGGGGCCGAGCTCGATCAGCTGAGCACCGGTTGGAGCGATAAATCGACCATCAGATGTACCGCCCCCCGTATCGAGGGTTGTATCAGTACCGCAAATGTCCTTTATCGCCGCAATGGCGGCATCAGTCAGTGCGGCGGGTTCGGTTAGAAACGGTTCACCGGACACTTGCCAGTTTATTGTGTAGTCATCCGGCTGTAGGCCCTCTGAGGCGAGGATTTCATCTGTTCTCTGCCAGATAGCTCTGGTCGTAAGTTCCGTACTGAAACGTAAATTAAACTGGACTTCCAGCGTTGCTGGAATGACGTTTGTTGCGCCAGTTCCTGCCTTGATGTTGGAAATCTGAAAAGTGGTAGCCGGAAAATGTTCATTCCCATTATCCCATTGCGCGCCAGCCAGCGTGTTTAATGCAGCCAATGCTTTGTGCACTGGATTATCTGCCAGGTGAGGGTAGGCTACGTGGCCTTGCGTGCCGTGAACCGTCAGGGTAGCACCGGTTGAGCCCCGTCTGCCGTGTCGCACTGTGTCGCCAAGTACCTGTGCAGAACTGGGCTCACCCAGCAGGCAGTAATCAATGTGCTCGTCACGTGCGCTTAAGCGTTCCACTACTTTAGCTGTACCGTCGACGGCCGGACCTTCTTCATCACTTGTCAGTAGGAATGCCAGTGATCCGCGATGATCCGGGTGGACTTTACAGAACCGTTCAGCGGCGGTGATCATCGCCGCAACACCGCCTTTCATATCAGCAGCGCCACGCCCGTACAAAAGGTCACCCTCGACCACAGCATCAAACGGCGGGTGTGTCCAGGCGCTTAAGTCACCTGTGGGAACAACATCCGTGTGTCCGGCAAGCACGAACAACGGTCCTTCTGCACCGCGTCGTGCCCACAAATTGTCGACGTCGCCACAGCGCATCGGCTCGCATGTAAATCCACTTGTTTGCAATCGCTCAGCCAGCATGGGCTGACAGCCCTGGTCGTCCGGCGTAACCGACGGTCGCTTGATCAGCTCGCGGCACAGATCCCGTGTGTTCTGTACTATTGGCCGTAATTCTTGTTCTGTTGGTTCCGGCATCTCGCTCAATGTGGTTCTTAAGGTGAGTATCGCTGGCGCGTTTTTGTCAGGATCCAGTAGTGGCTCAAGACTGAAGTCTGTTGCAGTTCAGAGTAAGCGCATCATGTGTTGTCTTCAAGTACTTCGAGCAGACGTGCACGCAAATTTTCAAGCAGCTCAGGATTTGTTAGCGGGTTTGAGTCCGGGTCAGAGACGAAAAAGGTGTCTTCGATGCGTTCGCCGAGCGTAACAATACGTGCATCGTGAATCTGCAGATTAAATTCGCTGAACACTCGTGCAATAGACGACAGTAAACCGGGTCGATCCATCGCATCGATATGTACCGATGACTGACTGACACTATCGATGGTATCGATAGTAATTAATGGCTGGACATCAAAATGGCGAAGAGCTCTGGGCGCCCGTGCAGTTATCGGGGTAGGGCCTTTATCCGGTTCTGACAGTGTCTTCGTCAGTTCAGACTTTATATGATCAATCCGCGATGGTTCCTCAATAATCTGTCCGTCGTCATCCAGTACGAAAAAACTGTCCAGTGCGAATCCGGAAGTGGTTGTGGTGATTATCGCGGACTGAATATCGAGATTCAGGTTGCCGAGTACAGCAGTCACATTGGCGATCAATCGCCCGTGATCAGGCATAAAAACAAACACTTCGGTTGAACCACGCCGGATCGATGTGCGTAGCCTGACCACCGGGTATTCATCGGTTGTGTGTCCGAGTATCGTTTCGGTATGACGCGCAATTTCATTAGGTTGATAACGCAGGTGATAGGTGTCACCGAGCTGTTCCCAGAGAGCGAAAATTTGTTCTTCCTGGAGTTCTGCTTCACTCAGCATCTGTAAAGCGGTTTGCTTTCTCTCAGCGAGAATTTCACTTTTATCCAGCGGATTGTCTGGTCCGCGCAAGAGCCAGCGGCGTGTAGACTCGTATAGATCGTAGAGTAGATTCTGTTTAAACGAATTCCACAATTCCGGGTTGGTGGCGCGCATATCTGCCACCGTTAAAAGATATAAATGATTCAAATGTTTGATGGAACTGACGGTGTTCGCGAACTCTCGAATCACGTCGACATCAGAGATGTCTTTACGCTGGGCTGTCATTGACATCAACAAATGATGACGCACGGTCCACTCAACCATACCGCTGTCGACGCGGGCAAGTTCGTGGAAATCACAAAATGTTCGAGCATCCTCTGCGCCCAGTTCCGAATGATCACCGCCACGCCCCTTGGCAATGTCGTGAAACAACCCTGTCAGATAGAGCATCTCGGGTTTCTCAATGTTCTGCATTACCTCGAAGCAATGCGGTAATTCATCTTTGAATTCCGGCAACGCGAAGCGACGTAGATTTCTGATCACTCTCGTCGTGTGTTCATCGACTGTATAGACATGAAACAAGTCGTATTGCATGCGCCCGACAATGCGGTCAAAAGCTGGTAAATAAGCGGCAAGTACCCCGTAGGCGGTCATAAGGCGTATCTTCCGGGTCAGTTTTGCCGGGCGCCGGAATATGTCGATGAACAGATCGCGAACCTGCGGATCGCGTCGAAACTGATCATCGATCAAATCCAAATGCGCGCCCAGCAGTCTTACCGTGTTGGAGCGAAACTTGTCCGCTTCAGGTGTTTCACCAAACAACAGAAATATTTCCAGCATTGCCGGGGGGTAGTCGGCAAAGACACGATCATGTTTGACTTCGAGAAATCCGTTTCTCACTTGAAAGCGGGCATTGACCGAAACCGGTGGTGTGCTCGCTGTTACACCGGAGATCAAACCACCAACGCCCTGTAGGATAATATCGTTAAGGCGTTGCAGTCGCATGGCGTTTCGATAGAACAATTGCATCAACTGCTCGATACAGCGGTTGTTGGTGTCGTCAGTGAATCCCCATGCGTGCGCCAGCTCACGCTGATAGTCAAACAGGATGCGATCCTCGCGCCGACCGGCAAAGTGGTGCATCAGGTAGCGCAATCGCCACAGCACTTCCATACCTTGTTGCAAGGTTTCAAACTCTGCCGGTGTCAGTATTTCCTTGATCACCAGTTCATTGAGTTCTGTCGTTCCGAACTGGCGCTGACATATCCAGTTGACCGTTTGAATGTCGCGCAGGCCGCCTCTACTTTCTTTGACATTCGGTTCAAGGCGGTAGGCGTTGGATTGAAATTTGTCGCGCCGTGTATTTTGCTCGTCCATTTTTTCATCGAAGAACGTATCAGCCGGCCACATTTTTTCCTCGCTGATCTCTGTCATCATCTCTGCAAACAGAGCATGGGATCCCGCCATATACCGTGATTCCATCAAGTTCGTAATAATGGTCAGGTCACTTGCTGCCGCTTCTTTTGCCTGTTGAACTGTTCTGACAGTGTGGCCGATGTCGAATCCGACATCCCAGAGACGAACAATAAATTCGCTGATCTTGTCGGCTAGAGGTTGATCGGGGGGCGTGCTGACTAGTATGGAAATATCGATGTCGCTGTGTGGATGAAGCTCGTAGCGACCGTAGCCACCTACCGCTATCAGGGTCATGTCATCGGCTTCGGCCGGGGAAAATACCTGGTGCCACCATTCAAGCAGGATCGTGTCCGTCAGCAGGGTTTGCAGGCTGACTAACGCTGCAGATTCAACCCCTCGTTCGAAACAGCGGTAAATATCTTCGCGACCTTCTGCGAGTACGCTTTTGCACGTATCAAGGGAGCAATTAGCTGCTCTCAGTGAGGCGACCTTGGCGGGAAGATCAAGCACGCCGATCGACTGCGTCATGTCGATTTTGGGCATCGACGCCAGCCGCTTGTGCTTGCTGCCAGCAGTATCGCTGGCTCTTAGGTTAGAGTGTCTTGTCATCAGACAGAGTCAGCAGACTGTAGCCGTCATCTGTAACCAGGATAGTGTGTTCCCATTGGGCGGAAAGAGTTCTGTCCTTGGTGATAACTGTCCATTCATCAGCCAGTAACTTCGTGTGGCGTTTGCCCTGGTTGATCATCGGCTCAATAGTGAACGTCATGCCTGATTCCAGTACGACGCCGGACCCTGCTTTACCGTAGTGCAGCACCTGTGGATCTTCGTGAAAACGGCTGCCAATACCGTGTCCGCAGTACTCACGAACCACCGAATAGTGTGCAGCCTCGGCATGCGTCTGTATCGCGTGGCCAATATCGCCAAGCGTCGCCCCCGGCTTCACAACCTCTATGCCTCTGACCAGGCACTCGTAAGCGACCTCGCACAAACGTTGAGCATTTGGACTCGGTTTGCCAACGTAGAACATGCGGCTGGTATCACCGAAGTAGCCATCCTTGATTACGGTGATATCGATATTGATGATGTCGCCATTTTTCAGTCGTTTCTCATTCGGAATGCCATGGCAAATGGTGTGATTGACCGACGTGCAAATGGATTTGGGGAAACCACGGTAGTTCAGCGGCGCGGGTATGGCTTTTTGCACATCGACTATGTGGTGGTGACAGATCTGGTTGAGCTCTTCGGTGGTGACACCGGGTTTGACATAAGCCTCGATGAGGTCCAGCACTTCGGCTGCCAGCAAACCGGCAACGCGCATTTTCTGGATCTCGTCGGGGTTTTTAATCGATATTGACATGATTTTTCTGTTCTATTCACTTTTCTGGCCGGTGTCAGATGTATTCCGGTGCCAGGTCAGCCTGCTTGTTCAGCCCCAGGGTTCCGCAACCGACAGGGCACTAGCCAAGTGTACTCCATGCGCTCGGAATGGTGCTTTTTCGAGTGCATTGATGCCGGTTGCTGACCGGGATAATCGCTGCTAAACCGATCGTTACATGATATACTGTCGGGTTACCGGATGCGTGATAGGCGCGCCGGAAATACTCGCGATTGCCTTACAAATTTTGATACCCGCGCAGGTTCAGACGCGCATGGGACTTTCAGGGTTTAACAGATTTGACTGGGTGCCTGTTGAAATGGCTTTGTCAGCTAGCGAAATTCATACTCTCGCGGCAGAGCATATCTCATCAGGTCAGTTGAGACTGGCTATCGCTTGACCTAACCCAACACATACAGGTAAACACATGTCAAAAGTCACTATGCGCCAGATGCTTGAAGCTGGCGTGCATTTCGGTCATCAGACCCGATACTGGTCCCCCAAGATGGCGCCGTACATTTACGGCGAGCGCAACAACATCCATATCTTTAACCTTGAAAGTAGCCTGCCGGCACTTGAAGACGCAACCAATTTCCTTGGCAAGATTGCATCGAAAAATGGCAAGGTTTTATTTGTAGGGACCAAGCGTGCCGCACGTGAGGCCATCACCGACTCCGCAAAAGCCTGCAATATGCCCTACGTCAACCGGCGTTGGTCGGGTGGCATGATGACGAATTTCAAAACGGTCAAGGTGTCGGTCAAGCGACTGCTTGAATTGGAAGCAATGCAGGAAGATGGCAGCCTTGAGAAGCTCAGCAAAAAGGAAACACTGGGTCTGCAGCGCGAGTACGACAAGCTGGAACGGGGTATGGGTGGTATCAAGCACATGGAGCGTCTCCCCGATGCTCTCTTTGTAGTCGATGTCGGTCATGAGCGCATTGCTATCTCTGAGGCTGTCAAGCTGGGTATTCCGGTTGTGGCGGTTGTCGATAGCAACAACACGCCGGATGGTGTGGACTATGTGATCCCCGGAAACGATGATGCAATCCGCGCCATTCAGCTATATTCCACTGCCGCAGCTGAAGCCATCGAAGAAGGTCGCCGCCTGGCACCAAAAGGTGGCGCGACGGGCGAAGAAATGAAGGCTGTGCAGGCAGCACCTGTGTCACAGCACATTGCTGAACCTGAGCCGGAGGAGCCCGCGTCAGTTGCTCAAACCGAAGCCGAGGCACAGCTGGTTGCAGAAGCTGCTGCGGCAAAGCCCGGCGACCCGGCGGCGAACCCTGAAGCTGAAGAGGCATCAACCGCGGCTACAGAGGTGGCTAGCAACGACGCAGCTTCTGGTGATGCGCCTGCCGCCAGCTAAACGAGGCTAAATCGCGAGGCTAAATCGGTAATCCACGCTAAACCGGTTACTACAACTGTAACCGGCGATGGGCAATCCGTTGCCAGCGTGCTACGCGGGTCTACAGAACGGCTCTGTCGAGAGCTGATTGGGTGAACCGTGTAAGTGGTCGGATCAGGCGACGGATTCGACTATATACAGTGGAGGGTGAGTTGCGGGAAATTAAGGCGTTGTTAGCAATTACAGGTAATCTGCACTCCGTTGAAAATCCGCATCACCGACTGGTCTGCAGACTTTAAATGCTGTGGACACGTGACGCAGGTCCGGGCGCAAGAAAGATTGCCGGGCAGGAAAAACTAATCAAATTCTTACTTGTGGTGCTGCGCTAGATGCAGCACCGCTCTTTGTGACAAGCCGGTGATAAGCACACTGAAGACCGGCACGGGGACATCTCATGACAATCTCAGCTTCAATGGTAAAAGAGCTCCGGCAGCGAACCGGCGCAGGCATGATGGAGTGCAAAAAAGCCTTAACGGAAACTAGCGGCGATATGGATGCTGCCATCGAGCAGCTACGAATCAGCGGGCTGGCAAAGGCCGACAAGAAATCGGATAACACAGCGGCAGAGGGCGTCGTGTCTATCAAGCTTTCAGCTGCAGGCGATACTTATGCAATCGTGGAGATCAACAGCCAGACTGACTTCGCCTCCAAGTCGGAGGATTTCACAGGCTTTGTCGATCAGGTCACCGATCTGGTGTTGTCACAGCAACCCGCTGACTTGGATGCGCTCTCTGCGCTGGCTATGCCGTCAGGTGAATCTGTAGCTGAAACGAGCAAGTCACTGATTGCCAAAATCGGTGAAAACATCCAGGTCAGACGATTCGCCTCCGGCTCCAGTAAAGGTTCAACCATCGGTCAGTACTCTCACCAGGGTGGCAGAATCGGCGTGGTGTGCGACATCGAAGGCGGCGATGCTGAACTTGCGAAAGACATTGCCATGCACGTAGCGGCAAGCAATCCGATTTGCGTCTCTGAATCAGAGGTTCCGGCAGATGTGCTTGAAAAGGAGAAGAACATACTGATGGCTGAAGCGGCAGACAGCGGCAAGCCGGAGGAAATTATCGAAAAAATGGTGCAGGGCCGTATTCGCAAATATCTGGCGGAAATAACCCTGGTCGGACAGCCTTTCGTCAAAGACCCCGACACAACCGTCGAGAAACTGCTGGCAGCCAAAGGTGCCAAGGTAATCGCTTTCACGCGTTTCGAAGTCGGCGAGGGAATTGAAAAGAAAGAGGAGAACTTTGCCGAAGAAGTCATGGCTCAGGTTAAAGGCGTCGAAACCTGATTATTTCACTCCCGATCTTGTTGAACATTCCATCGATTCCATTGAGGCAGGTCAAATGAATACAGCCAAGCCAGTCTTCAAACGGGTTTTATTGAAGCTCAGTGGTGAGGCCTTGATGGGGGACCTGGATTACGGCATTGATCCAGCCTATATCCGTCGCATTGCTGGCGAGGTTAAGGCAGTCAGTGATCTGGGTGTTGAAGTAGCGTTGGTAATTGGCGGTGGCAACATCTTTCGTGGTGCCGGTCTGGCTGAGGCCGGCGTTGACCGCGTGACCGGCGATCACATGGGTATGCTGGCAACCGTCATTAATTGCCTGTCTTTTCAGGACGCCATGGAAAAGATGGGTTGCTATTGCCGTGTAATGTCTGCCCTCACGATTAACGCCGTATGCGAAGACTATATTCGGCGCCGCGCGGTTCGCCACCTTGATAAAGGTCGCATCGTGTTGTTTGCCGCCGGTACGGGTAATCCGTTTTTCACTACTGATTCAGCTGCCAGCTTGCGCGCCGTTGAAATAAACGCCGATGTGATGATCAAGGCGACCAAGGTGGACGGCGTTTATGACAAGGATCCTGCAAAACACGATGACGCCGTTAGATTTGACAGACTTGGGTTCGATGAAGCAGTCAAGCTAAAGCTGGGCGTTATGGACACGACTGCCGTGGTTATGTGCCGAGACAATAATTTGCCGGTAAAAGTGTTTAACATGAATAATGAAGGTGATTTGATAAAACTCATTTGTGGCGAAGATATCGGCACCACTGTAGAGTGACTGGTTGATCCCGTATAAAACTCACGCACTCGATACAACGCGATATTGATACAGGAAGTTTTAAAACAAGGAATTCTATTTTGAGAATAAACCTGTAATTGCAGGGCTGATCATTTGCTGACTTTGATTTTGCTTATTCGGAATAGCGCATGATTGATGATATTTTAAAAGATGCTACGGCGCGCATGAAAAAGAGCGTTGAGTCGCTCGAGTCCGAGTTCTCGCGAATGCGTACCGGGCGCGCGCATCCCAGTCTGCTGGAACATTTGCGTGTTGACTACTATGGATCGGATACACCGCTAGGGCAGGTGGCGAACATCAATACCGAGGATGCCCGCACTCTGACGGTGACGCCCTGGGAACCCAATATCGTGCCGGATGTTGAAAAGGCTATTATAAATTCGGACCTCGGCCTGAATCCGAATACTGCCGGTACTGTCATACGTGTGCCTGTACCACCGATGACTGAAGAGCGACGCAAAGAAATGGTCAAGCTGGTTAAAGGCGAGGCTGAAAATACCCGTGTTGCAATACGGAACGTTCGACGTGACGCCAACAATGATCTTAAGTCACTGGAAAAAGACAAAGAAATTTCAAAAGATGAATTAAAAAAAGCTGAAGGCGATGTGCAGAAATTAACAGACTCTGCCATTGCAGATGTGGATAGCGTACTGCAGAAAAAAGAAACAGATTTAATGGAAGTCTGACCACAGACTTACTGCAGCCCGCCAGCTCAACCCCATTGGGCCTTTAGAATGCGCTACCAAAAACTTATAGGGTTATTGCGCCTGGTAACCAGCTTTTTAACCTGCAGTGATTCGAGTCGTATCGCGCGGCTGCGAATATCCCTCCCGACGACTCAACCCGCCTCTGATTGACCGCAAACACCATGATTGCAGGCCAGGATGATACTGAAAACAAGCCGTTGCATATTGCAGTCATCATGGACGGTAATGGCAGATGGGCGAAAAAGCGCGGGTTACCGCGTACTGCGGGTCATCAGGCGGGTTTTCGTGTTGCCCGGGCAATTGTAGAAGCTGTTGGCAAGCGTGGCCATGATGCATTGACCTTGTTTGCGTTCAGTAGTGAAAACTGGAACCGGCCCAATGCTGAGGTAAGTTTGCTTCTTGATTTGTTCATGCGTGCCTTGCAAAGCGAAGTCGACAGACTGGTTAAAAACAATGTGCACATGAGCTTTATCGGTGAACGCTCCGCTTTTCCCGAGAAACTGCGCGAACAGATGCGTATCGCTGAACAAAAAACCGAGCGCAACGATGGACTTAAACTTGCGATTGCCGTCAATTATGGTGGTCGCTGGGACATCGTAAACGCTGCCCGTTCAATAGCCAGACGCGTACAAAAAGGTGAGATTACCGCCGATCAAATCGATATAGGAAGTTTTGCCGAGGGGTTGTCGCTTGCCGACCGGGGAGAACCCGATGTGTTAATCCGTACTGGTGGAGAACAACGCATCAGCAACTACCTTTTATGGCAGCTTGCCTATACAGAATTTTTCTTCAGTCAGGTGTTATGGCCAGACTTTGATGAGCTGGAGCTGGATCGCGCTATTGAATCATTTAACAACCGGCAGCGTCGTTTCGGTCGCACCGGCGAACAGGTGACCGGATTAGACGATGCTTAAACTCCGGGTCATATCAGCGATAGTCATGCTGGCGATTGTTGCCAGTGTTTTGTTCGTGTTACCTGACGTTGCATTCACTTTTTTCGTGGTCTTCGTTGCAGCGGCTGGTGCATGGGAATGGGCCAATCTTGCATTTTACACAACGCCTAAACAACGCTTGGTTTATGCAGCGCTAATTGCTGTTGCCGCGCTTGTATTCTTACATATACCGGCTCCACTGGTAATCGTTCGTCTGCTAGCAAACGCTGCATTGCTATTCTGGCTCTACGTGCTGTATCAACTGGTGAAAGTGCCGGTAAAGCAGTCTCACGGCAATCGATCTGAACCCGGCTCGCTGGTTGCCGGTGCATTCGTATTGATAACAACAGCTGTTGCACTCGACGCATTGCGGTTTCACGTGTCAGCTCATTCGATTGGTTTACTTCTGTATGTACTTGCTCTGGTTTGGGCAATGGACATCGGCGCATACTTTGTCGGTAAACGTTATGGTAAAACTAAACTGGCCCCACTTATAAGCCCCGGCAAAACCCGTGAAGGAGTTGCCGGTGGAATCTGTGCTGCAACCGTGCTCTTGTGTGTGGCGCTGGTGCTATCAGACACATTCAGGCAAAACCTGTTGTTGTTCATTTCGGCATCTGTATGTGCGGCGTTAATTTCCGTGGCCGGCGATTTGTACGAGAGCCGCATGAAGCGTGCTCGTGGCATAAAGGACAGCAGCAGTATCATCCCGGGCCACGGTGGTGTTCTTGACCGGATCGATGGTGTGGTCGCTGCAGTACCGGTATTTGTGGGTATCTGGGTATGGGCATGACGCCGATTTGTGTTCTTGGTTCGACCGGATCCATTGGCCGAAGTGTTCTGGATGTCGTACAACAGCACCCGACTTTGCAGGTTGATGCGTTGGTCGCGAATACACGATGGGAAACACTGCTTGATCAAATTCGGGAATGTCGTCCGCGGGTAGCGGTTCTGGCAAGCGAACAGGCCGCCGGCAAACTCGCTGAAGCAGTCAGTGCTGAACGCCTTGATGTGATCGTTGAGGCGGGTACCAGGTCGATCAACCAGGTTGCATCTGACCCGCACTCACAGGTGGTTGTAGCCGGTATAGTGGGTGCGGCAGGTCTTGAATCGGCGCTGTCTGCTGTACGCGCGGGTAAACGCTTGTTGCTGGCTAACAAGGAACCACTAGTCATGTGTGGTGACTTGATCAAAAAGGAAGCGTTGCACGCCGGTGCAATCCTGCTGCCGCTCGATAGTGAACACAACGCCATATTCCAATGCCTGCCTGTCGAAGTACAACGCCGGGAAGTCACCGCAATCGACGCGGGTGTCGATTCTCTAGTGCTGACGGGTTCTGGCGGTCCTTTCCGCGGTTATTCAGTAAAGCAACTTGAACAGGTAACGCGTGATCAGGCGCTTGTACATCCCAACTGGTCAATGGGGCCAAAAATTACGGTTGATTCCGCGACTTTGATGAACAAAGGGCTAGAGGTTATCGAAGCCTGTCACCTGTTTGATATGTCGCCTGAAAGCGTTGAGGTGGTTATCCATCCGGAAAGCGTGGTGCACTCTATGGTGCGTTACAAGGATGGATCGGTACTCGCGCAAATGGGTAGCCCTGATATGCGAATTCCAATCGCGCATGCGCTGGCGTGGCCGCAGCGTATTTCGTCTGGCGTGAGCAGTATTGACTTCGTCAAACTTGGGCAGATGCGCTTCGAGGCTCCTGATCACGTAACATTTCCCTGTTTAACCTTAGCGTGTGATGCGTTTAAACAAGGAGGTACTGCAACAACTATTTTGAATGCAGCTAATGAGGTCGCTGTCGATTATTTTTTACAGGAACGTGTTGCTTTTTCGCAAATACCTGGTGTGTTAGAAACAACACTTTCGCAGTGTGATTGTAGTGAGGCTGACGATTTGGAAACAATTCTGTATGCAGATCGTCAGGCACGTGAGATTGCGCATAAAATCATTACACAGGAAACAACCGCTGCCTGACTATAACTTAACGCCGGTGAGTTTTACCGCTTTACTGTCGCTGATGGCTTCTACTTTGATTTTGCTACTGCGAAAAACCGTCTAGCACTGAACAGTGCTAACCTTAAAAGATAATAATCAGGCTTGATCCCTGGAACATTATGTTCGGAAATTTTTTATTCAGCGCGGTAGCCTTCATCGTTGCTCTTGGGCTCCTGATATCGATCCACGAGTATGGTCACTTCTGGGTGGCTCGTCGCGTAGGTGTCAAGGTGCTGAAGTTTTCTGTGGGCTTCGGAAAAGCCATATGGAGCAGGCGCGGTAAAGTTGATGGCACTGAATACGCGATCGGCGCCATTCCGCTCGGTGGATATGTGAAGATGCTTGACGAGCGTGAGGGTGAGGTGGACCCCGAAGAGGCGTCTTCTGCGTTCAATCGCAAAAGTGTGTGGCAACGTATCGCCGTCGTATTGGCAGGTCCGATGGCCAATTTTCTGTTAGCCATTGTTATCTACTGGATTGTGATGATGATGGGCATAAGTGGCGTAGCGCCGCTTATCGGCGATGTGTCATCCGGTAGTGCTGCAGAAACAGCAGGATTTGAATACGAAGACCGCATCGTCTCCATTGAGACTACTCCCACACCGAGCTGGAGTGATGCACGTATTGCGTTGTTAAAACATGCACTTAGCACGGATAAACCGGATCAGCGGGATATCGTGTTTGAGGTTGAAACCGCCGCAGGTGAATTAGCACAAAGACGCCTGGCCATTGATACGCGAACCTTCCTCAAAGGGGAGGCAGATGTGGTGGGTGCGCTGGGTTTTGAGCAATGGTGGCCCCGTGTTCCGGCAATTATCGGTGGTCTGCAGCCGGATGGCGCTGCTCTGGAGGCAGGGCTAGAGGTGGGTGACCGCGTGATCAGTGCCGATGGCACGCCGGTTGACACGTGGCGCGATTGGGTATTGTTGGTCCGAGCCAGCCCGGAGAAAACGCTAGCGCTGGAAGTTGAACGCCAGGATCAAATCCTGCCGATTGCTTTGACGCCGCGGAATCGGGATAACGGCAATGGCGAAGTCATTGGTTTTGTCGGTGCATGGGAGACTTTGTCGTTCGAGGAAGCGCAGAAAGCGCGTGTAAAGGTAAGTTACCCGCCGCTCGAATCGTTTGTCAAAGGTATCCAACGCACCTGGGAAATGAGTGTGCTCACCCTGCGAATGCTCAAGAAGCTGGTTATCGGACAGGCATCACTTGAGAATATCAGTGGCCCGATCAGTATTGCGCAGTTCGCTGGGCAGTCAGCCAGTGTCGGTATTGATCACTACCTGAATTTCATTGCGTTAATCAGCATCAGTCTAGCTGTACTCAATCTATTACCGATACCGATGCTTGACGGTGGTCATTTACTGTTCTATTCATATGAGGTGGTGTTCCGTCGACCGTTGCCGGAGCGCGCGCAATTACTGGGTCAACAAATCGGTATCTTGCTGCTGGCTAGCTTAATGGCTTTGGCGTTCTACAATGATATATGGCGTTTGCTCCAGTGAGCATCGGCATAGACCATACGGCCAAAAGCGTGCATCATCGAATCTATTCCAAATCATATCGGCTAGTGCGCTTTTTCTCTGCTCAGTATCGTGCTGTTCTGCATTTCCTCGGCGGGTTCCGTGTGTTGAATGATTCCCTGGCAGGACGAAGTATCTGCAATCGTTGGAATTGGAATCGTTCAGCTCCGTCGTCCCCGCCCACTTGGCTTGCCACGCGTTACTCTTTAACGATGAAACTGTTCCTGTTTTGTATGTTCATCGGCCTGATGCCGGTTGCGCAGCTGCAGGCTCAATCCAGTCAGAATTTCGTCATTTCCGATATTGTCGTTGAGGGTAATGAACGAATTGATCTGGGCACGGTGCTGACCTACTTGCCGGTGCAGACTCGCGAGAGCTTCGATCCGACGGTCGACAGTCCGCGGTCGCTTCGCGCCCTTTTCGAGACGGGTCTGTTCAGCGATGTCACTCTGAAACGCCGTGGTGATGATGTACTGGTCGTGTCGCTGGCCGAGCGTCCGTCGATAGCTGACATTTCAATCGATGGCAATGACAAATTATCCAAAGAAGATATCGAGCGCGCACTTAGCGAGGCGGACATCGCACGAGGCCGTGTTTTCAACCGATCTGTACTTGAAACACTGGAGCGCGAGATTCGTCGCGTTTATTTCAGTATCGGGCACTACGGTATGCAGATTGAAACGGAGGTCGCTGAACTACCGCGAAATCGTGTTTCGATCGATATAGATATTGTCGAGGGTGCAGTAGCGTCAATTCGACATATAAATATTGTTGGAAACAAGGCATTTCCCGAATCCACATTATTGCGTTTACTGCGTTCAGGTGAACCCGGTTTTTGGCCGCTTTCAAGTCGGGATGAATATTCACGTGTCAAACTGTCAGCTGATATCGAGACGTTGCGATCTTATTATCAGGATCGCGGCTATCTGCGTTTTGAAGTGACCTCAACCCAGGTGTCACTATCCGAAAACAAGCGCGAAATCTTCATTACCATTAATTTGAACGAGGGCGAAAAATACACTGTCCGTGAAACTGCTGTAACGGGGAATTTGCAAGTTGAGCGCGGAGAACTTGAAAAACTGATACGGCTCAAAGAGGGTGATGAGTTTTCCCGGCAATCACTGGTAAATACAACCAGTGCAATGACTGACCGGCTCGGTCAGGATGGATTCGCATTTGCTAACGTCAATGTATTACCGGACGTTGATGACACTGAAAGAACCGTGGGCATAACGTTTGTTGTAGACCCCGGTAAACGTGTGTATGTAAGACGCATTAGCTTCACAGGTCAGTTTAAAACGCGTGACCTTGTGTTGAGGCGTGAAATGCGGCAGTTTGAAGGCAGTGCTTTTTCTCCGGCACTGGTTGATCGATCTCGAGTAAGACTGCAACGTTTACCCTTTATGCAAAGTGTCAGTATCCGAACGCCGCGGGTACCGGGTACTGATGATCAGGTGGATGTTGAAGTCACCGTACAGGAAGGAGCTTCCGGATCTTTTCAGGCAGGTCTCGGGTTCGGATCGGAAGGCGCCACATTTAATCTGGCACTGAATCAGGAAAACGTGTTCGGTTCCGGACAAAATCTGCGGTTTTCATTTGACCGTTCTGATACGACGACTCAGCTTTCGCTGGCAAACCGGAATCCTTTTTTCACTGATGACGGTATCAGTCGTACGTTAAATGCGTTTATCCGCGAAACCGATACGACTCAGGATAGTGTGCTAACGCGTTTCTTCGATAGTACGCTCGGTGGTAGCGTGACATTCGGTGTGCCTTTGTCAGAGTTCTCCAATTTCAGATTGGGTCTGGGTTTTGAGCGAACTGAAATTACTCCCACATCTGGAACACCGCGTGAAATACGGGAAGATCTGGAAAACTTTGGCGATACCTTTGACGTACCTAATCTAATATTGGGTTACACCTATGACACGCGTAACCGGACGGTTTTTGCAACCAGTGGTACTGTAAATCGTCTGTCATTGGAAGTAGCCATACCGGGCAGTGAC
This sequence comes from uncultured Granulosicoccaceae bacterium, assembly GCA_937951345.1. GTDB lineage: Bacteria > Pseudomonadota > Gammaproteobacteria > Granulosicoccales > Granulosicoccaceae > CALFCE01. The sequence goes on along the minus strand of CALFCF010000051.1, from coordinate 11,283 downwards.
TTCGAATATTTTCGCCTTGGCTATGACTTTGAGTATTTTCGTCCAATCACATCGCGCTTCACGTTCGCGTCAACGGTGCGGCTTGACTACGGGGCTGGATTTGGCGATTTTGAAAGATTGCCGTTCTTTCAGCGTTACTTTGCCGGAGGAGTGCGCAGTCTGCGCGGTTACCGTGCAGGAAGTCTGGGTATCGGGGATACTGATTTCCCGCCCGCTACCGAAGATGGCTCTGATCCAAATGATCAGTTAACTGACGCCGAATTTCAGGAAAATTTGCTAACCGAAGGGCGCGACGGTTTCGGCAATGCCCGTGGTGGTGATTTCAGAACACTCGGTACAACTGAGATTATCTTTCCGCCTCCCTTTGTGGAGGAGCCGGGCGCAACGCGCTTCAGTGTGTTCCTGGATTATGGCAACGTATTTCCGACAGCGGATCAGTTCGATTTTGATGAATTCAGAGCATCCTATGGCCTGTCGTTTGTGTGGCTCTCACCGGTCGGGCCGTTGACATTCAGCTATGCATTACCGATAAATGAGCGCAGCACTGACCGTGTCAGGCGCTTCCAATTCACCATCGGTACCATATTCTGACATCCCCTTACCTGGCACTGAGTATCTTGATACTATCGAGGCATCCCGTGGATTGTTCGGATGCCTGCCAGTTGAGCCTTGACTGATGCCCAAACTGTCTCGGTGATCACACTTGAGCCAACAAATGGTGTTGAAACGGCCTTGGTAACGCGATCCCGGACGATTTGTGTCATGTTTTGCCGTATCATGGGTTCTCTGTCCGGTCTGACTACAGCGACAGCCTGTGGTCGATCTGTCCGCGCGGATGTGGGTATTGAGGCATTTGTACAGAAAGTACCGTTGAGAATTGTGCAACAGAGATGATCATCGATAATTTAGCAAACTGGAGACGGATCGGACCGCGCGGTTATGCCATGACAGGTGCTTTTCTGCTGTGGGCGCTACTAGTCGCCGTTGTGCCGGCATTTGCACAAAACGCTGATGCCCGCAAAGCATCTATCGGGTTTGTCGACATTCCTTTCATTATCAACAATGCGCCTCAAGCACTCGACGCTGAGCTGCGCCTGGAGCAGGAGTTCATTCCACGTGAAGAAGAACTCAAGCGACAGCGGACGCGACTTGCTGAGCTTGATGATCAGTTAAAACGTGAAGCAAACGAATTGTCCGAAACACAGTTGGCGCAACTTGATCGCGAAATCCGCAGTCTCGAGAGGCGTATCAAGCGCGATGAACAGGACTTCCGTGAAGAACTCAACATTCAAAAAAATAACGAATTCAAGAAAGTCCGTATTTTGGTGCTGGAAGCAATTGCCAAATTCGGCAAAGCAAACGAATATGACCTGATTGTCAGTGATGGTGTGTTGTACGCTAACAAGCAGATCGATGTGACTGAGCAAGTTCTGGAGAGTTTGCGCCAAATCAATTCTCAGTTGCAGTCCTCAAACTGATTCATCAGACACCCGCATCCTGTGAAGCTCAAACAACTGGCAGACAGTCTGGGTTTGGGTCTTCGCGGTGATCCCGATACGCAAATCAATCGCCTTGCAGACATCCAGTCGGCTGACGAGGGTTCTCTCAGTTTTGTTGTTGGTGCGCGTTTGCGAAATGACCTGTTGTCCTGTAGAGCATCTGCGGTCATTGTCCCGGAAGATCTTGCTGATGATGCACCCTGCGCCTGCCTGGTTTCTTCCAACCCTTACCTGAGTTACGCGCAGGCTTCGCACATTCTCTATCCCTACAAACCCCTGGTTTCCGGGCCGGCAGTCGGGGCTTGTGTGGCCGCAGATGCGGATGTGCAACCTTGTGCTGAAATTGGTCCTAATGCTGTTATTACCAGCGGTTCAACCATCGGCCAAAACTGTGTTATTGGCGCTGGTACCTACATAGGAGAGTCTGTCACTATCGGGGCTAACTGCAGAATTGGTCCGAATGTCACTATCTGCCACGGTACGAGCATCGGATCTGACTGCCGTGTGCATCCCGGTGCTGTTATTGGCGCAGATGGCTTCGGGTTCGCACCGGGACCGGATGGCTGGGTGCATATACGCCAGATCGGTCGGGTGTTGATCGGTGACAGGGTGGATGTAGGTGCGAACACAACAATCGATCGCGGCGCCATTGGTGACACCGTCATCGGCAACGATGTGATTCTGGATAATCAGATTCAGGTTGCGCACAACGTACACATTGGGGACTACACGGCTATCGCCGGGTGCGTCGGCATAGCCGGTAGCACTGTCATCGGTCGACATTGCAGAATCGGCGGAAAGACGGCCATTGTCGGGCACATCACGATAGCTGATAATGTTACGCTGACAGCGACATCGTTTGTGTCGCGATCTATAACCGAGCCCGGCACCTACAGCTCGGGTATGCCACTGCAAAAGAACAGCGACTGGCGCCGCACCTTTGTTCGACTATCCAGGCTCGACGAGATTGTAAAGGACAAACTTCGCAAGAAACCTTGAACCGGTTACTTCACCGTTGGCCGTGATCGTATTGTGATTACATTGGGTTATCACTAATCTATTGCGATGTAGTGAGGTTAGCTAACGGGGCAGCTCTGCGGTAATGGGTTCATTAATTTTTGGTGTGGCAGATTGTAAAAGCAGGAACTTATAAAACGCATGGCTGAGTCGAAATCGACAGTTACTGAGGGTATTGATGACGTTCGGGAGATCGTCAAATATCTGCCGCACCGGTACCCGTTCCTGCTAATTGACAGGGTTTTGGAGCACGAACCCGACAAACACCTTCGTGCACTGAAAAACGTCACAGCCAACGAGCCGATCTTTACCGGGCATTTCCCTCAAGCACCAGTCTTTCCCGGTGTATTGATTCTTGAAGCGATGGCGCAGACCAGTGCGGTTCTGGCGTTCAAAAGTCTTGGCGGTTATCCTCCTCCGGAGACGCTTTACCTGTTGGTCGGAATTGACGCTGCCCGATTCAAGAAACAGGTTGTGCCCGGAGATCAGATGATAATTGATGCAGATGTCATCAAGGAGCGGCGCGGTATCTGGAAGTTCGATTGCAAAGCGCATGTTGCTGATCAGCTTTGCTGCAGTGCAGAAGTCCTGATAGCCAAAAACGAGATTGAGCTTTGATTCATCCGACCGCCATTGTCGATGATTCTGCCAGGCTGGCAGATGACTGTACCGTTGGAGCCTATTCAATTATCGGCCCCGACGTCGAGATCGGTTCGCAAACCGAGGTGGGTCCGCATGTGGTGATCAAAGGGCCAACGCGCATCGGTGAGAAAAACCGTATTTTTCAGTTCTGCTCGATTGGTGATGATCCACAGGATTTAAAGTACGCAGGCGAGCGTACGACACTCGAGATAGGTGACAGCAATACAATCCGGGAATATGTCACGATTAACCGTGGCACAGCCGGTGGTGGGGGCATCACACGCGTCGGCAGCAACAATTTGCTAATGGCCTACATACATATCGCACATGATTGTGTGGTTGGTGATCGCGTCATCATGGCGAACGGCTCATCGCTGGCGGGTCATGTCCATGTTGGCGATCACGCGATACTCGCCGGCTTTTGTTGCATTCATCAGTTCTGTGCGATCGGCGAGCATGCGTTTGTTGGCTTGAACTCAGTTGCTAACAAGGATGTAACGCCTTACACCATGGTTGTCGGTAACTACGCGACAGCCCGAAGCATCAACAAGGAAGGGTTGCGCAGGCGAGGGTTTGCTGACCAGGAAATCAACGATTTGCATCGTGCGTTTGTCGAAGTGGTGAAGTCAAAGGGTGAACGTGAATCGGCGTTTGCTCGGGTCAAACCACTTGCCGAGCGTAGCCCGGGTGTTGCCCGTCTACTTGAGTTCGTCGAACAAAGCGAGCGTGGCATCATACGCGGCTGATTTCGCTAGCAGAAAACTCTCCATCGATCCGATCTGCACAATGATCCTGCACAGGGATCTCATCCCCCTGTAAATCCGCTTAAGACTGCCGACAATAGAGATATTGAAAAGATATCGCTATGTGCACAGAGGCATTCGTTTAACGCGCTATGCAGGACAGTCTTAGATGACCCATATTGCAATCATTGGAGCCGGTATAACCGGTGTGACGAGCTGTTACGCGTTGCAGAAACTAGGGTTTTCCACCACCCTGATCGAACGTCATCGTTATCCGGCGATGCAAACATCGTTTGCTAACGGTGGGCAACTCTCTGCATCGAACGCTGAAGTCTGGAATACACCGGCAACTTTAATCAAAGGGTTACGCTGGATGCTTCGAAAGGATGCACCGCTGCTGCTAAATCCTGCACCCGGTTGGCACAAATACACATGGATGGCCGAGTTTGCCGCAAATCTCACCCGTTACCGTCGACACACAGTCGAAACTGTTGAGCTTGCCATCGCTGCGCGTGAGCATCTGTTTTCATGGGCTGCTGATGAAAATATAGCCTTTGACCACAAGGCCAGAGGGATTCTACATTTCTACAACAACGAGAAAAGTTTCAGGCATGCCGAGCGTGTCAATAAGCTACTGCGTCAGGGTGGGCTGGAGCGCCATCCAGTCACACCAGAGGAAATCAATACGATAGAACCGACATTAGTCGGTGATTTTTATGGTGGCTTTTACACGCCGTCTGATTCCACCGGCGATATTCATTTATATACTCGTGGACTGGCTGAAGCCTGCGCTGCGAAAGGTACTCGTTGCCTGTTCGATACGGATGTTCTGCAACTTGAGTCTGTTGCAGATGGCATCAAACTGTGTTTACAAAGTGGTGGTCCTGAAGGTGCGCGGACAGAGGTTTTCGATGCGGTGCTAATTTGCGCTGGTGTTGGCAGCCGCCAGTTAGCTACCATGGTGGGCGATCGCCTGAATATTTATCCGGTTAAAGGATATTCAATTACCGTAAAACTCGATGATCAGACAAGCCGCAACGCCGCACCAGTAGTCAGTTTGCTGGACGATGATGCAAAGGTTGTTACCAGTCGCCTCGGTGACAAACGATTTCGAATCGCCGGTACTGCAGAGTTCAACGGACAGAATTACGATATTCGTGCTGACCGGATAAAACCACTGGTGGAGTGGAGTCGCGAGTACTTTCCCGATGTCGCGACCTCTCGGGTTATTCCCTGGGCAGGTCTTCGCCCGATGATGCCGGGCATGTTGCCCAAAGTAGGGCAATCCTCACGCCTACCGGGCGTGTTCTACAATACCGGACATGGTCATCTGGGTTGGACATTATCAGCCGCAACCGCCGATTTAATTGCAACCACTATGTTTAATGCATTGTCCAGCAATGCAGTTTCGGTCAAGGGTACAGAGTCGGGTGTGCAGTCGAGGGTTGAGTCATTGTCTGAGGCCGAAGCCAGCCAACCGGCATCTGCGGCAGAAAATTCTGATGATGAAACCAAAGCGCCACACTTCAAAAAAGTCGGTTAGCCGTTGCTGACCTGACACAGCCTGTTCTCAACCGCCACGTACTGGCTTGTGTTCTCGGGGCTGCTCAAACAGCGATAACACCAGCGTCGCAACATTTGCTGCTGCCGTTACCTGGCCCTGCGACGGATTTACCTTCACACCGCCTGACGTCAGTTGCACCAGTGGTGTGGTCAGAGAGTTAACGATTTTATCGAAAGCGTTAAGCATCGTCTGCCTGTAACTGCTGTCATCAAGTATTCGCGCGATCTCATTGCTTAAGTTTTCGGCTGTTGCATCGCTCTGTATAAATTCCTGAATAACTGGTGTGTCAGCCTGTATGTTGACCAACGTGATAAAACGGCTGGTAATGAGACGGCGCATGATCTGATAGTTGAGTGGATGCATCTTGTACAGCGACACGCTAGGAGTGCCCACAATAGCCGCTTCGAGTGTTGCCGTACCTGATGCTATAGCCAGCGCATCGCACGCGCGCATCACCGTGTGGGCGTTACCATCGATCAGTTGCAGATTTAGCTCAGGATACTGACTCGTGTGCTCAGTTACAGTTTGCTTTGACAGCGTAGGCGCCACTGGCAACAAAAACTGGCAAAGCTCTCCGCGCGTATTCGACAATTCACGCGCGGTCTCAAGAAGTACTGGCAGATTGTACTTTAGCTCTGCCTGACGGCTGCCCGGTAAAAGGCCTATAACCCGAGTATCGGTGTGTTGTTCCGGCAGGAAACCGGGGGGTAGGTATGCACTGAGATCACGGCGAGCCGCTTTTACAGACTCTGGCGGGTTTATCTGCTCTATCAGTGGATTGCCCACATAGGTTGCTGGCATATTTGCCTGTTGATACAGCGGTTCTTCGAATGGCAGAATCAAGGCCATGTACGTAACAACACGTTCGATGTGTTTAATCCTGCCGGGTCTGGATGCCCAGATCTTTGGTCCGATAAAGAACAGAACAGGGATACCAAGTTCTTTTGCGGTATCCGCAAGCTTGAGGTTAAAAGTAGCGTAGTCGACGATCAAAAGCGCGTCGGGTTTACGCTCTCGCATTGCAATTCGCAGCTGTTTTAATCGATTTCTCAGTGTTGTGTAATTCAACAACACTTCGACATAGCCCATAACGGCGACGTCACTAAAGTCGACAACCAGCTCCACACCGGCATCCTGTAGTTTTTGACTACCCATACCAAACGCGTCAAGATCGGGGCATCGATTTCGCAATGCCTCCACAACACTCGCTGCGTGGATGTCACCGGAAGCTTCGCCGGCTGAAATCATCAAGCTAGGCACGTTCTGTTGAGACGGCTCCCGTTACTGTGAGGTCGAGGAAAACATGACGCATCATATCAATGTTCGATTGTGACTGTGCACGAAAGATAGTGTTAGCGACGAAATTTTATCGCTGACAGCACTTATCGCTGACAGAACAGTAACCAGAATAGGTGGGGTTTGGTGAGCGCACTTTGATGGCCCAACCGTGCTTTGTGAACCGGATATTTAGTTAGCTGTCATTGTGGATGCACAAGGTACATTGTAATACACAGCAAGCCTTCACCAACAGGTGATAGTTTGCAACAGCATTCTACGAGTTTAGCTTGCAGTTCTAGCACGGCGCCGCAGTATAAGTGGCAGCGCTAGAATCGCAAGCAATAGCGAAACTGCGCCACCACCACCGGAAGCCGGTGATTGAACGCCTGTGTCGCCACCACTGGCATCGGTGTCAATGTCGGGGAGCGCTTGCCCCAGAGAAGGATTGTTGGTTGCTCCGGCATCATTGTCTTCGGTGTTGTCAGGGGTATTGTTAGCCAATGGAACAGTCGGGTTATCTGACCCTTCAGTTTCTTCACCCGCTGCATCGCTATCCTGCTCGCCGACTCCTGATGTTGAAGTGTCATCTGTCACTGACGGATCTGCTGCATTGGTCACGTCACTACTGTTGTTAAAAGCCACCGCATCAAAGTCCGACAGCGTACCGGCCTGAGAGAAGTTAACTGGCTGTGTGCCGTTGTTGGATAAATCTGTGTCAAACGTGCGGCTCTCCAGCCATAATCCGATATTGTTGTTGTCAACCGAACCGTTCGCCAGGTCCAACGACAGCTGACTCTGTTCACCTTCACTCAGCCGCTCAAGTGAACAACTGATTGCATCGGTTAACGCAGTACAATTCCAGCCGCTGCCTGCGAAGCTACCAGCAGCACTTGCGGCGCTCGCAACCGGAAGACTCACGATGATGTTGTTGGCTCCGTTACCACCAATGTTGTCAACAACGACATTGACACGTGTTGAACCACCGGTGTCATCCACCGACGAGGTTAACAAGAGATCTGTGCCATACATCGTGTTAACACTTTCAAGATCTATCTGGCTCAGGGCAATTCGCTGTCCGACTCGAACGCCGTCAGGTGTCAGAACCGTCGGCTCTCCGTTGCGACTGAAAAACGTCGATCCGTAATGCATAACTGAAGAGTAATCGTAGTTCCCCAGATCTTCAGCGCCTGCATCCAGTATGTCGAAGTTGAATTGCTTGCCGTCAACGATATTTTCCCATTGCACGTTGATGAAATTATCGCGGTCAGAGCGCGTATGTTCGTGAAAGAGGCCGATAGCATGACCGATTTCGTGAATCACACTGCCTGTTGTACAGGTTTCTCCAACCCAGATAGCCTGCTCGCCACCGATGCGACCGACCCAGGAGGCGCAGCCGCCTGAAGGTTCGAACTGTATATAGTCAGGCTGTGAGTCGACCAATTCACCCGTTCTTTCTAAAAAGCTTAAACTACTGAATTGATTCCAGTGTGCAATTGCATCATCAATTTTTTCAATGTCCGCTTGGGGCAGACCTTCAGATTTCTGATAGTAAACAACGCCATCAGTCCATAAATCCAGGCCACCTGTTCGACCAACGCCGCGGTTTAGTAGTTCGGTCAGGCCGCTGTTGGCAACCTTACCAATGACCATATCGCCCTGGGCAATCGCATAGCCACCGCGCAATTCGTAGCGTGTACGTCCGTCGGGCGTTGTGCCTATCTGAACTGATCCATTGTCATCATCAAGGAACTGTGTCAGTGGTCGAAATTGTTCTGCCTCCTGCGATTGCGCTACACTTTGCAGTGAACAAGCGAGTAATGTGATCGCAATTGCCCGATGCATGTAACTTCCGGTGTACTTTTTGTCTAGGGCATCCAGTTTGAGCATTGTTAACAGTCCAGTCGTACTATGGGTACGACACCAGGTGAGCGAAATCATGCATACACCTAACGGCTTGCCCTGCATCAACTTGAACCGCAAGCGTGACCGGGTACGGTTCCTGTATTTATTGTCAGACCACACCTGACAAAATGAGACCTTTTTCACAATGCGAATAACTGCTGTCATTTCGGAAGGTAAGACTCAGCTACGGGCCTTGCTGGATCATCCAATGGAGTCGGGCCACCGCAGTGACAGGCGCGGAAACCGTATTGACGCTAACTTTCTTCGCGAGCTGGTAGTCAAGCGTGGAGACGAGGTGCTGTTGCACTCTGACATTGGTGCAAATTTGTCGAAGAATCCGTATTTCTCAATCGAATTTGACGGGGCCGAGATTGGCGATCAGATTGAGATTATCTGGACAGACATGCACGGAGAGGAGTCAAACAGAACAGTAACGGTCGAACCTGCCGGGCAGGCCGGTTAGGGACGCTAACTACAAAGATCGTATCAAACCATGCCACATATCGTTCTGGAACACTCCGCCAACGCGATATTACAAATTCCTCGTGCGGAGCTTTTCACTCGCTTGCATCGTCAGGTGAACGAAGTAACGGGTGTGTTGCTGTCGAACTGCAAAAGTAGACGCTATATTGCTGAAGATTTCAGAGTAGGCGATGGTGATGAACAACTGCAATTCATTCATCTTAGTGTTCGAATGATAGAGGGGCGCTCGAGCGAAACAAAGCACAGGCTGGGCAACTCCCTGGTGGGTTTGTTACGCCAGGCATTTAACGTATCAGATGATGATGTTCATATACAGGTGACTGTAGAAGTCAGTGATATCAAACTGAACGAATACAGTAAGTTTCCATCCGGATCTCTCACCCCGCAATAGACTGGCCGGAGCTTCCGGTCGGTCTGCACCGCCGGTTCAATTACGGACGGTTCTGACCAACGTTGATCATGTCCCAGCCGTTTGCATAATATCTGAGTATTGGTAGCGAGCCGATGCGATTAGCCTCTACCGTTATGCGTTGCATATCATCGGCGAGCATCAGACTGCGTTGCAGCTCGGTGACAGTCATAAATTCCAGTCCATCCGGAGGCGGTCTCGGAGTATCCAGTCTGTGATTGGCAGCAGCGAAAAATCCCCATGGTCCGAACGACGGAACGTAGATCGAAGCAGGACGGACGTGATCAAATACTTCTTCAAGCGTCGTACCGATTGACCAAAAAGCCTCACGTGCAAACCAGGGTGACGTTGCCTGTGTCATAAGTACCCCGCCACCGGATAACCGCCGAGCGGCACGTTGATAAAACGCAACTGTATAAAGCCTCGCTGTTTCTTCGGTTGCCGGATCCGGTAAATCGATTAGTATCAGATCGAATAACCCACCGGATTCGTCCAACCATTGCCAGGCATCCTGATGGACAAGATTCACTCGCGGGTCGGACAAAGCGCCGTCGTTTAATGTCCGTAGTGCCGGCATTTCGCTCGCCAGCTTTGTTACGGCTGCATCCAGTTCAACTACGGTAATTGTCTCGACGTCCGGATAGCGCAGTGCTTCACGTACTGCAAGACCATCACCACCGCCAATAATCAATACCCGGCTTGTTCGCACGCTGAATGCGGCCGGAACGTGTACCAGTGTTTCGTGATATCGATATTCGTCAATGCTGGAGAATTGCAGATTATTGTTCAGGAACAAACGAATATCGTCACCCCAGCGGGTGACTACCAACTTCTGATGACGGCTTTGCTCGCTAACCAGAATCGTATCCTGATAAAGCGCTTGCTCCATAATCCGCAAGATCGGCTTATGAGACGCACCGAGCAGTGCAAGCACCAATATTCCCGCCAAACCGCAGATGGTTAATGGCCAAAGCCATTTGCCCAGATGATTTCGGAAGTGCCAGCAAACAAACAGCGCAACTACCAGGTTCAGAAGCCCGGCAGCCGCTGCCGCTGCCAGATGACCGAAATAGGGCAGCAGGATAAACGGAAACAAAAGCGATGCGATCAAAGCACCCAGGTAGTCCAGTGAGAGCACTTCACTAATGCTTTTTCTCAGTCCCTCGCTTGTCTCTATCATGCGGGTGAGGAGCGGGATCTCCATACCGATCAATGTGCTGATAGCAGCAATCACCACTAGCATGACTGGATAATAGGTATCGCTCCAGACATAAGCGGCGAATAAAACAGCTGCTGACAAACCACCGAGTAGACCAATGATCAGTTCTACCGCAACGAATACCTGTATGAGTTCGGTTTTTATCCAGGCAGACATGCCTGCGCCTATGCCCATAAAAAACAGGAAGAGTCCGATGGTTAGAGAGTAATGGACAACGCTCGAACCAAGAAGGTATGTGGAGAGGCTACTGATGAGTAGCTCGTACAACAAACTGCAGGCGGCGATAATAAATACCGAGCCAAGCAATATGCGCAGCTGAGGACGGGTTAGAGGCTGTGAGTCAGTATTGGCGGGCATGGGTCACAGCCTGCATGCAATGCAGAGCATCTAGCCTGCTCTATTCATGAAGGGTTCGCCACCAGAGTCTGGCTACCTAAGCAGGTCGCTCGATTGAGCGAAATTCGTAGAAATCTACGGGTTGAGCTCAATCGAGTGAGCTGCGACGGCAGACGGGCACTGGGGGTGAA
>CALFCF010000050.1 GCA_937951345.1 uncultured Granulosicoccaceae bacterium | reverse complement strand
TTCTATTCACCCCCAGTGCCCGTCTGCCGTCGCAGCTCACTCGATTGAGCTCAACCCGTCGATTTCTACGAATTTCGCTGAATCGAGCGACCTGCTTAAGCAGCCAGACTCTGGTGGCGAACCCTTCATGAATAGAGCAGGCTAGGCAATATTAGACATCTCATAATTGAGATTGCGCGCTCAGACAAGGCGGGTGTCGCTCGAGCAGCGCAGCTTACACGCAGTAAATGAGCAGCGCAGAACGGCCCACAACGCGGGATCAGCGTGCAGGACTGGGCGTCCCCGATCGATTTTGAGATGGTTTCTGTTTTGCTCTGAAGCACATTAAGGATTGTATGCCCTAAATCCAGTAGATCGCTGATACAGTTGCGATTTATCCGCTGAGTCAATTCAACAGATTTTCTACAATGATGCAAAGCAGGGATCTATGTATGTATCACTGTGTCGCTCTCTATCTGAAATCGTCTGTATTTATCGGATTATCGAAGTTCTTATTACCATTAACTTGCATTATTTTGGACACAATTTATGTTCGATATTGCAGAAATTCGTTTCCTGCCGGTTAGTGAATTTTACTTTGTGCTCGAGTACCTTCTGAAACTTGTCGTATTCGATAGGTTTCTACAGAAACATCACAGGTAACTATCATCGGGCCGATACGTTCCTCAGCATTTGGTAAAATTTACAATTCGATATTGTTTTGTAAGTGTTTGTTCTACAGCAATAATAAAGAGTGTGTTTGTGAAAAATATCAGCCTTGTGGGTAATAGTGCCTGTTACCCGAGGAAGTCTGCTTAATGTTCGACTTCTTCGAATTCAGTCAATTCGACCACATACTGGCAGTGCAGCCAATTTCACTAAGGAATAGAGATTTTGGAACCTCTGTACAGGTTGTGCCGGTTACGTCTGTACTGTCTTCCAGTCAGGATATCGCAGAGGATATTCTGATTGCTGAACTGGTCTTCGATTCTTTGAACAGTTCCGATGTGGTTGTCAGTGTTAGTGGTCAGCAGTCTATCTATTTTTGTATGCGAGACTCTTCGTTAATATTGAAGAAGGGGATAGATCTACGGTGCCTGGGCTCTTCTGTTGTGAAGATAAGGCTTAAATGTGAATGGCCGTCCGATCCTGGTCGCGAGGTTCTATTTATTGAACACGCTATAGCAGTAAGTGATCAGGCAGATACCGAGGATATGTTGAAACTAAAGATCAACAATCCGGTATCAACGATAGATTTTAGACACCAGTCAGATTCGTCTTCAAAAGTAGCAGAACTTGAGACTCACGATATATTATCAGCAGAGCATTTTGTTTTGTTTGGTCCCGATGCCGACAAATTCTACATAGAAGGAAACAATGTCTACATCCGTGGCGTACAGCAGAATTTTCAATGTGTCGCCTCAACTTTGCTTCTGATGATTGGGTTTAGAGAAACTAGTACCGATGGTGCATTGGCGAACTATCCACTAGATTCCGGTTTGTCGAATAAGCATGAAATTGATTCCGGCAGTGTGTCAGATTCCGGACCCATCCTCATGTCTGCGGAGAAGTTTCCTTTAATGTATACGGGCGGTGCTGCCACTGTGTCGATTACCGATACATTGTTGGCGCTTTCGCCATCGACCGGCCATCTTGAATACGCGACTATCGCCATAGATGATGGGTATCAGCATGGTGAGGATATACTAAGCGTAGTCTCTTACGATGATCAGGCAGAAACTCCTGTTTCTATCTATACATTTTTTGACATTGAGAGTGGTACGTTCCATATATCAGGAAAAGCCAGTGCGAGCGTGTATGTGGGTATCATCAGATCAGTCGTCTTCTCCAGTACAGCCGATGCAACGAGTGATCCAAATCGCGTTATACGAATTTCGGTTGTCGATGGCAATAAAGTTTCAAACGTGCTTCATCGCGAAATTGAATTCGTTACAAAGTCTCTTTTCCACTCTAACAAAATTCCGACAAGAGCTAACTCATGTGATTTGTTTTTAGAAGAAATGAGAATGTATGCCCTTGATGCTCAATGGCTGGATCAGCTTTTATCTGATAATGGTATTGACCGCGAGTATGCTGATAGCAGCCAGTTTCATATCATTGAGCCAGCTGGAGGGGTTGATGTGTTTGTGAAAGGACGGTCATCATTCAGTTTCACTGTAAGTGATATTGCTAGTGGTGAAGTTTTTATTTCTCATGATGGCTCGTTAGATTGCAGCAGAAGTATGTATCTGGAGTTCTCGAAGGATGGGTTTGATTTTGCAGGACTAAATTTTTGCGTTTATCTGGATGGTTCCAAATCAACAGCTCAAACCAGTGCGGATCTACATCTGGATAAACTAAGGAAAAGTGACGGTAGTGAAAAACAAAATCCTCACTTGAGTAATGTTGAGGTTATTGATCCCGTTTCGCGTGAATTTTACATCCATTCGAGTCGCGATATCGATCATTCTCTGCCGGGTATGCAGGAGTTTCACGTTGATTTAGGCGGCCGCAGGCTGGTGGATCAAGCGAATACAAATGACCAACGCAAATCACCATCGCGTATGCCCGACAAAGAGGTGCTTCTGAGTTTACGTTTGCCCGGTTGTCCAGGGCCTTTGGTTGTCTATCAGGTGTTACCCGGTATCCAGGATCTTGCAAAATTAGTTGTTGAGCAAACGGAAAGCTTTGCTGGTGTAGATGCCTACCGGGATGAGTTACTGTTTACATTGCTAGAGCTTAATCCACTCACGGTTTCGGCTGATTATAGTGAATGGACAAGCTGGTGCGATAAAGGCGCATCGGAAAAAGACAATCAGCGACGTTTGGATCGTTTGTTTCGCACGCATGCAGTGGCGCTGGAGAAATACGTAAGCATGAAAGATTCAGGTACCCAGTTTGACTCATCGACCATCGTGAGATACATGGCAGACGGTTTAAGCAACGGGTTTGTTATCTGGCTTCTTTCCAGTGGTTATTTGGCACGCCGACTTGCTGGACGTTTAGGGGTTCTGTCGCGGGCTGCCTGATAGCTTCGGGATTACTCTTTCTATATTGTTGAGCTTCCCCAGTGTGTTTGTTATTGGGGTAAGCTCAGCCTGGCAGTTCGCCCTCCATCTATCGTCAATACCTGACCGGTCATGTACAACGATTCACTTGTCGATAACCAGTAAACTAAATTTGCCACATCATCCGGAGTACCCGTTCGACCCACCGGATGTATCGCCTGTAGTTTTTCTGAAAATCCCGGTACTTCTTTCTCTCTCTGTCGAGTAAATGCAAGGTTTAGTGGCGTGTCGATCCAACCGGGGGCGACCGCGTTACAACGAATGCCATCGATACCGTGATCAACCGCCACTGCGCGTGTCAGTGCGTGTAAACCGGCTTTAGATGCGCAGTAAGCCGGGTGTTCCGGATTCGATGCCAACCCCTCGATCGACCCAATATTAACTATCACCCCTCCGGCTGTGTGTAGACTGTTTTTAAGATGCGGTAAAGCGTGTTTTATCAGTAGCGCAGGTGTTGTTAGATTTACAGTTAGAACGTGCTGCCATTGTTCAAGCGATGTGTCCGCGATACTGTTTTCTATCATGACGCCAGCATTGTTGATTAAGACATCAAGCTTGCCCATTTTCGAAATAGCCGTATCGATAACATCTGCTGCAGTATCAGGTTTTGAAAAGTCAGCAGCAATTGACTCAAAGTTCTTGCTTGAACTTCGCTGCGCAGTTATAACTGTCGCACCACTTGCCGCAAAGCGTTCGGCACAGGCAAGGCCAATACCGCTCGAAGCACCGGTTATGAGTACACTAGGAGATGAATCTTCGGTAGACGTCACGCGACGGGTTTACCTCCGTTGACTTCCAACAAGGCGCCGCACATATAGCGCGATTCATCGGATGCTAGAAACGCGACTACGTCGGCGATATCCGCCGGTTCAGCGATTCTGCCTAAGGGGACACTGGCATTTAGATTATCAATAGCGGTGTCTACTTCAAGGCCTCTGATAGCAAAACCGGTCCTTAACATAGCTGTATCCACCTCATTGGGACACACTGCGTTCACTCGAATCCCCTGATGCGCATGATCTCGTCCCAGGCACTGTGTCAGTGATGCCAATGCGGCTTTTGACATAATGTACAGCGGATGATCGGGGCCGGGATGTATTCCCCAGCAGGATGCAATGTTCACAATTGCACCACCATTTGATTCCATCAGCGGAATCGCACTTCGGCACAACCGAAATGGGGCTTCTATATTAACCTTGACCGACACATCAAAATCTTCATCACTTGCTTGTGTGATATTACCTCTTCGCATCACACCTGCGTTGTTTACCAGAATATCCAGCGAACCCAACATATCTACTGCCCGTTGTGGCAGTGAGTCTGCGTAGTCAGTATCGGTTAAATCACCGGGAATGGTTCTGTCCGGGTTGAATGAAGCGTTTTGCAAGGCGCTCGGGTGGTCAGCAGCAGCTACATCTGCGCCGCAAGCTTGCAAACGTTCTGCAATCGCGCGTCCTATGCCACCTGCGGCTCCAGTCACAAGTGCTTTTTTATCGGAAAGATCAGGCATTCGAAAATGATTGAGTGATACGTAAAAAGGTGGTTTGTAGTGGCGAGTATTTTAGAGCCGATTCAGTCGAGGAACCCATCTTTGCGATCTGCTTTTTTGGCCAAGTGGATGGGTAAGACTTTGCCGTAGAGTTGTTTGGTGCGTTCTGGTGAGCCAACCATATCCGGCTCTTCCACATACGAAAAAATCGCAACATATCTGGGTGTTTGCCCAAATAACGGTGCTACCCGATGCAGTGAGTTTCTGCCTCTGAACAATTGCAGATCGCCCGGCTGTAAATCAATACGGGTGACAAGTTCTGAGCGACCTGCAAGCACGCTTTTCACGGCTTCAAAATTCTCTGAGTCACTGCGGATATTTGCCGCGTACTCAAAAGCACCCCCGGAATCAGCGTTCTGAATTGCCAGCGTTACGGTGAAGTTATTTGTATCGAAGTGCCACGGAAAGCCATTACCTTCTTCTGCCATATTGACGATAACGTCGGCTAATGGGTCGGCATAGCGGTAGAAGTTAATCTCTTCCAGGCAGTCACGAATAAACGGATCGAAATCTGTATAATCATGAATGCTCCGAAGTGCTCCGTCGTGCGTGAAATTATCAGCTGCAATGAATATATTGGAGCGATCAAAGAAAGTCCGTCGCGGATCATCCTCCGGCAACGAGGGGTCGTCGGTAGTGAAATAGGGGTTAGTGCGATTTTTCTGCCGATGGCCGTATTGCGCAACGGAATCAGCTTCTTTACAGAGTTGGCTGATACCGCTTTGAGTGAGAAAACCACTCAGCACTGCACATCCGTCACGACTTAGCTGATCACGGACACCTTCAACCAGTAAGTTGTAGCGTTCATCTTTGGTATGTATCGGGTATCGTTGTAAGTCAATTAACTCAGTTGCATTCATCGATCGAAACCTGAAATACCGGTTAATTAGCTCTGTTGCCGCGGTGGTAATCCGGTGTGTTGAGTCAGGATCTGTCCTTTAGCCGGTGCTGGATTGCCCGTGTTTTTCTTATGTCCTTTCTTCGCAGCGCGAGAAGATGCTTGCGTTTTTTTTGTTGCTTTAGTTCGTTGTTTTTTATCACCGTGCGCGGGCGTACTGTTTTTGCGGCGAGGGCTATGATAAGCGCTATCACGTGGTTGATAGGCTGGTATCAGATGGTTAGCACTGCCACCGATCAGGTCCTCGCGCCCCATTGCGCGCAGTGCATCACGCAGCATCGGCCAGTTGGCAGGATCGTGATAGCGCAGGAAGGCTTTATGAAGTTTGCGTTGACGAGCTGATTTCGCAACCGGCACGTCACCGCTTTCGCGTTTTACTTTTGCGAGCGGGTTCTTTCCGCTGTGATACATCGCCGTGGCGGTTGCCATTGGAGAAGGGTAGAAGTTCTGTACCTGGTCTGCTCTGAATCCGTTTCGCTTGAGCCAGCAGGCTAACTCCATCATGTCTTCGTCGGTGGTGCCCGGATGCGCTGCGATGAAATAGGGAATCAGGTACTGTTCTTTCCCGGCTTCCTTCGAATATTTATCAAACAACTCTTTGAAGCGATCGTATGACCCGATACCCGGTTTCATCATTTTAGACAATGGTCGTTTTTCGGTGTGTTCGGGAGCAATTTTCAAGTATCCACCGACATGATGGGTGACGAGCTCTTTCACGTATTCCGGTGACTCGACCGCAAGGTCATAGCGCAGGCCGGAACTGATCAGAATTTTTTTAATACCCGGTAGCGAGCGTGCACGTTGATACAACTTGATCGTTGGTGAGTGGTCGGTATTCAGATTCGAGCAAATACCCGGGTAGACACACGATGGCCGACGACAGGCTGATTCTATCTCGGGAGACTTGCAGGCAAGGCGATACATGTTCGCTGTTGGGCCGCCGAGGTCAGAAATAACGCCGGTAAACCCCGGGACAGTGTCGCGGATTTCTTCTATCTCTTTGATTATCGAATCTTCCGAGCGGCTTTGTATGATGCGGCCTTCATGTTCTGTTATCGAGCAGAACGTGCATCCGCCAAAACAGCCTCGCATAATATTGACCGAGAAACGAATCATCTCGTAGGCAGGTATTTTTGCACCGTTGTATACCGGGTGTGGTACGCGCGCATAGGGTCTATCAAACAAAAAGTCCATCTCTTCAGTTGATAGAGGTATCGCCGGCGGGTTGAGCCACAATTTGCGGGAGCCCTGGTGTTGTACCAGTGCGCGAGCATTACCCGGGTTGGTTTCCAGGTGCAGGATGCGATTAGCATGTGCGTAAGCAACCGGATCATTGCTGACAGTATTAAACGCTGGCAAGCGTATGACTGTTTTTGCGCGGATATCAGCCTGTAGCTGTAAGCGCTCAGCTTTGGAAATAATCTTTACCGGTTTGTCACCTGACTTGTCGGAGGGTGATTTCTCGCCAGCACAACGATTGTTCGAATTGTTTATTGCATTGGAATCAGACTCTGCGTTTTCGCTGCCCGTGTAGTCATAGGGATTGGTATGCTTTTCGACGCGTCCCGGTTTGTCTACGCTGGTTGAGTCAATAACTGTCCAGTCGGGTCGAATATCATCGATGAAATAGGCTGTGCCACGTACATCGCGAATGGAATTAATCGCTTCTCCGTTTGCCAGTTGATACGCGATCTCGACGATCGCACGCTCGGCATTGCCAAAGACAAGCAGATCTGCTTTGGCGTCGGCCAGAATCGATCGTCTGATTTTGTCCTGCCAGTAGTCATAGTGCGCGATGCGTCGTAAGGATGCTTCAATTCCACCTAACACAATCGGCGTGTTGCCGTAGGCTTCACGGCAACGGTGTGAGTAAACAATAGAACACCGGTCTGGACGAAGGCCCCCTTGATCATCAGGCGAGTAGGCATCATCTGAACGTATTTTGCGATCAGCCGTGTAGCGGTTGATCATGGAATCCATGTTGCCGGCGGTGATACCGAAAAAGAGATTCGGCTCACCGAGCTGTTTAAACGGTTCGGCGGATTGCCAGTCCGGCTGGCTAATGATGCCGACACGGAAACCCTGAGCTTCGAGCAGGCGACCGATAATAGCCATGCCGAAGCTTGGATGATCGACGTAGGCGTCACCCGTGACTATGATGATGTCACAGCTGTCCCAGCCAAGCTGATCCATCTCGTCCCGGGACATCGGCAGGAACGTTGACGTTCCGTAGCACTCAGCCCAATAGAGCGGATAAGCATCGATAGGTGTAGCCTGAGTGGCGGCCATTGATGGCCGTTTGCGCACGCTGCTGGCTTGCTGGTTTGATGGAACGATGAGAATTCTTCCGGTCTAACTAACGTTAAAGATCGTCTGGCACGGTGTAATTATATGTGGTTTCGTCGCCCGCGGCGCGGTGCCTTTCAACATGCTGCTCAAAAACGTCGAAATAGGGTTGATTTACCGCCGCATTATGACGCAGCTAACACATCCGTAACTTGCGACTCTCACCGGTAGCAACTGCGGATTTGACAGGTCTTAGGCGCTCAATATGTGCTCTACCGGGACGCAATGTAGCGATCCGTCGTCGGGTTTCGACCGTAATTCTGTGAATTGCGCGGTGCTCCGCCGGGGGTGTGGCGGCTTTCAGGGCCGTGTTCCGATTGTAGTAAATCCGGCGCTTTAGACAGCTGGCTGCTATCTGACAGAGATATGGCACAAGGCAATATTCAAGCGCTATATGGCATTATATTTGATCGCTTTACTAGAACACCTCGTTTCATTTGGTATCTTTCTGATAGATGCAGCTGCTCGTTAAAATTTTCCTCCCGGCCGTGATTGTCGCCGCCGGTGCGTTCGCAGCCAAAACCGTCCGTGAAAATGCACCTGAACCGCGCAAGCGTCCCCCCAGTGAGCAGGTAAGGTCAGTTGACGCAATAGCGGTAAGCACGGGTATTTTTGATGTCTCTCTGGCGAGTCGCGGTACTGTACGCGCGTCAAACGAAAACTCTGTGGTACCGGAAATAACCGGCAAGGTGATTGGTATTTCTCCGCACTTCGTCGCCGGTGGCGAGTTCAAGACCGGTGACATTCTGGTTGAATTTGATCCGAAAGATTTTGAAATTGCGTTAACGCAGGCGCAGGCTAATGTCGCACAGGCAAGTGCCACACTGCAGGAAGAACTGGCGCGTTCCAAACAGGCACAAGCTGACTGGAAGGCGTTGGGACGAAGTGGGTCGCCATCGGCTTTAACGGCACGACTACCTCAGGCCGCTGCTGCCCGGGCAGCGCTGGCATCGGCACGCGCTCAGGTGCAGCGTGCCGAGCTTGATTTAAGTCGAACGCGCCTTCTTGCGCCCTACGATGGCACGGTGTTGAATGCCGGTGTGACCAATGGTGAGTTTGTTAATCGTGGTACTGCGCTGGGTCGAATCTTCGAATCGCACCAGCTTGAAATCAGATTGCCACTGGCAACACAAGAGCTTGATCGATTGGATATGACGGCAGCACAAAACGCCGTTGAGCGCATTGCTAATGTAACGTTGCGTGCAAACTCAGAACACAGCAACGCTGAAACCTGGTCAGCCTCGCTGGTCAGGAGCGAAGGCATCGATGCACAGACGCAACAGGCGTTTGTGGTTGCACGGGTGCTTGATGAAACCGGTAGTCAGGGAAGTTTACTCAGAGTAGGGCAATACGTGGTTGCCGATATCGTAGCTGCCAGTATCGAGAATGTATTTGTGATCCCGCGTTCAGCGCTACGTGAAGGTCGCGAGGTGATTCTCGTCGATGAAAATGACACGTTGCAGCCGACCGCTGTTACTGTGTTGTGGACGGATCAGACACAAGCGGCAATCGCTGCGGATTCGTTGCCGCCGCAACCGCTTGTCGTCACCACAGTACTCGGTTCCGTACTTGCTGGTACGCCTGTTCGTGCCACAGTGGAAAATGCCTCCAATGCAACCTCTGCCTCATCGCGCTCGTCAGTTTCTGACGATCAATCCGCCAGATCAGGCGGCTTAAGCGAATGAGGTATTCATCGTGATTGCCTGGTTTGCACGCAACAGTGTCGCAGCCAACCTGCTGTTATTCACCATCGTTGTCTGGGGACTTTTCACGCTCACGCGATTGCCGCTTGAGGTTTTTCCCAGTTTCGATCGCGATGCAGTGCAGATCAGAACAAGCTTGCGTGGTGCGTCTCCGACTGAAATAGAAGAAGGTATCAGTATAAAGATAGAAGAGGCGATTCAGTCAGTTGACGGTATCAAAGAAATTTCATCGGTAAGTAGCGAAGGCCTCTCCACAGTCACTGCATCGATGAAGCGCGGCGTTAATTCTCAAACAATGCTTGATGATATCAAGCAGCAAATCGACCAGCTAAATGATTTACCTGCTGACGCAGATCCGCCCGGTGTTTATATTCCTAAACGCAATCGTGAAGTCATCAGCGTTCTTGTGGCAGGGGACAGCACCGAGCAGGACTTACATGCAATTGCAATCAGAATACGCGATGATCTGGAGAATCTACCTGATATCTCGTCAGTGGCATTGTCTGGTGCACGCGACTTCGAGTTGGCCATAGAAGTTCCATCAAGCGCCCTGATTAGTTACGGATTGACTCTACAGGATATAGCCAATGCAGTTTCGCGGTCTTCACTTGACTTAGCTGGAGGTGCAATCAGAACACCCGGCGGTGAAGTTCTGCTTCGCGCCAGTGGCAAAGCCGACACGGCCGACCAGTATCGCAATATTGTTGTGCTGTCGCGCGACGATGGTACGCGCGTTACGCTCGGTCAGTTAGCAAGTATTTCTGATGGCTTTGTCGAAGACCAGCTGGATCAGACGTTCAATAATCTCTCAAGCATCGAGATTGATGTCTTCAGGCGTGGTGATGAAAGCGCCATCAAGGTAGCGAATCAGGTTAAGGACTACCTGGCGACGGTTCAGTCAGATCTGCCTGCAGGGATTCGGGTTGGTTACTGGCGTGACAGATCACGCATCGTCAAAGCGCGCTTGAATACATTACTTAAAAGTGCGTTGCAAGGCAGTATCCTGATTATTCTATTGCTGACTCTGTTCTTGAGGTTCTGGGTTGCAGTTTGGGTTTTTGTCGGTGTACCCGTGTCGATACTGGGTGGCATCGCCATGATGCCGTTTATGGGCGTCACCATAAATCTGATCAGTCTGTTTGCGTTCATACTGGTGCTTGGTATCGTAGTGGATGATGCTATCGTTACTGGTGAAAACATCTACAAACGCATGCGCGAGGACCCTGATCGTATCAATGCAGCGATTCGCGGTACGCATCAGATAGCAGTGCCGGTAACGTTTGGCGTACTTACAACGGTAGCTGCATTTACTCCGCTGCTGATGGTTGAAGGTATTCGCGGTAAAATTTTTGCGCAAATACCGGTGATTGTTATACCTGTATTACTATTTTCGTTGATTGAATCAAAACTGATTCTGCCATCTCACCTCAGTCATATAAATTTTCATTCAGATAAAAAGCCCAATATTTTTGCCCGAATCCAACGCAAAATAGCCAGCGGCCTGGAGTGGGGTGTTGAACATCTGTATCAACCGGTTCTTGCACTTGCGCTTCGATATCGCTACGCAACTATTGCTCTGTTCGTCGGTACCTTGATTGTTGTGCAAAGTCTGGTCAGTGCGGGGCACATTCGTTTTATATTTTTCCCGAGAGTACAAAGCGAGGTTGCACAGGCAAGACTGATTATGCCCCAGGGCACGCCGTACGAAGCTACCAAACGACATATTGATCGTATCGCTGCGGCCGCGAATACGCTAAAGGAAAAGCATATAGATCCTGACACTGGAGAGAGTGTGATTATGGGTATTCTCGCCAGTGCCGGCAGTAACGGAGGCAGTTCGCGCGGTGACCATCTTGGTCGGGTGATGTTTGAAATTGTTCCTCCGGAGGAACGCAGTCTGCCCGTAACGAGTTCCGAGCTGGTGCGGGAATGGCGCCGGCTTATCGGTAGCATACCGGGCTCGCACGAGCTGACCTATCGCGCTGAAATCGGCGGCGGTGGAAGCCCGATCGATATTCAATTAAAGGGTGACGACTTTGATCGTATGGCTGAAGTCGCTAACAGGTTCAAGGCTGAGTTGCTCAATTTCTCAGGAATATCCGATGTCACCGATTCGCTTGAAGGTGGAAAGCAGGAGATTCAGATGAGCTTGCGCCCGCAAGCCGAGCTAATGGGTTTATCACTGGCCGATGTGGCTAACCAGGTTAGACAGGCTTTTCTCGGACTCGAAGTACAGAGTATTCAGCGCAACCGTGATGATGTGTCAGTGATTGTACGTTACCCGCAAGCTGAGCGTCGTTCGTTGCAGAGCCTGGAGTCGATGCCGATACGAACACCGTCTGGTGAATTTGTTCCGTTCTCATCGTTGGTCGATGCGAACAATGGCCGGGGGTTTACCAGCATTAGGCGTACCGATAGAAAGCGCACGGTCAATATCACTGCTGATGTTGATAAAAGCAGTACGAATATAGAAGGCGTAAAAGCTGACCTTCAGGCATTGGCAGAATCTCTAGCTACAGATTATCCGGACATTTCAGTTGGTCTTGAAGGCGAAGCACGTGAACAACGGGATTCGTTTGGTAGCTTGAAAACCGGTCTTTGGCTGGTGCTGGCAGTGGTATACGCGCTGCTTGCTATTCCTTTCCGGTCTTATCTTCAACCGATACTGGTTATGTTGGTGATTCCGTTTGGTGTAGTCGGGGCAATACTCGGCCACATGATTCTGGGAATGAATCTGTCGATTATGAGCTACATGGGGATGCTGGCGCTGGTCGGTGTCGTGGTCAACGACAGTCTTGTGCTGGTTGACTACGTAAACAAAACGCGTTCAAAGCACGCGTTGTTTGATGCGGTACGTATGGCTGGCGTGGCGCGTTTCCGTCCAGTGATTTTGACGTCTTTGACGACTTTCTTCGGTCTGATGCCACTGATCTTCGAGAAGAGCACACAGGCCCAGTTTCTGATTCCGATGGCCGTGAGTCTGGGTTTCGGCATTTTGTTCGCAACGTTTATTACACTGTTGCTGGTACCGGTAAACTATCTGGTGCTTGAAGATATCAAATACGCGTGCAAGCGCGTATACCGGGGTGCCGACAGGTTACTCTTTCCGTCCTGAGATTCTTCTTTGTTCTGAACAAGCGCTAGGCGCCGCTACCTATGTAACGGCGCTTTGTGAATACACGAATACGCTGTCTGGCTTAGTGACTAGGCTGCCTGATTACCCGGATCAGCCAGAAACATCCAGGTTTCGATAATGGTATCCGGGTTCAATGACAGGCTACTGATACCTTGGTCCATTAACCATTTCGCCAGATCCGGGTGATCGGACGGCCCCTGACCGCAAATACCAACGTACTTGCCTTGCGCGTTGGCAGCGGCAATCGCGTTACTCAGCAATTTTTTGACTGCTGGATCGCGTTCATCAAACAGATGTGCAATCAGACCGGAATCGCGATCAAGGCCAAGTGTTAATTGCGTCAGGTCGTTAGACCCGATAGAGAAGCCGTCGAACTTCTCAAGAAATTCCTCTGCAAGTATGGCATTGCTTGGCACTTCGCACATCATCACGATGCGCAAACCGTTTCTACCGCGCTCAAGACCATGCTGTTTCATCAATTCCAGTACCTGATCGGCTTCCTCGAGTGTACGGATAAAAGGCACCATGATTTCAATGTTGGTCAGCCCCATTTCGTCACGTACACGCTTGAGCGCCACGCATTCCATTTCAAAACATTCATGGAAAGACGAGGATACGTAGCGGGAGGCACCCCGGAATCCGATCATCGGGTTTTCTTCATCCGGTTCGAACAGTGAACCGCCGACCATGTTGGCGTATTCGTTACTTTTAAAATCCGACAGCCGCACTATGACCGGATGGGGTAGAAAAGCTGCGCCGAGAGTAGCAACACCTTCGACCAGCTTGTCGATGTAGAAATCTCGCGGGCTTTTATAGCCGGCAATCGTTTCATCAATTTGTGCACGCACGTCATCGGGCATCATGTCGTAGTCGAGCAACGCTTTTGGATGTATGCCGATGGTTTTCGAGATGATGAATTCCAGTCGCGCTAGCCCAATGCCTGCGTTGGGTAGCTGGCTGAAGCCGAAAGCCTTTTCAGGGTTGCCGACGTTCATAGTCAGCTTGAAGGGTAGCTCGGGCAGCGAACTCAACTCGGTTTCGGTGACTTCGTATTCAAGTCGTTTGTCATACACGAATCCGGTATCGCCTTCGGCGCAACTGACAGTCACGTCCGAATCGTTTCCTAGTAACTCGGTGGCGTTACCGCAACCGACGACTGCAGGTACCCCGAGTTCTCGGGCTATAATGGCTGCATGGCAGGTGCGTCCGCCGCGGTTGGTTACAATCGCTGCAGCACGCTTCATGACCGGCTCCCAATCGGGGTCTGTCATGTCCGTGACCAGTATGTCTCCGTCCTGTACGCTGGCAATATCATCGATGCTGGGCACGACACGGACCTTTCCAGCACCAATGCGTTGTCCGATGCTTCGGCCAGTGACCAACACAGTACTTTGCTCAGACTTGAGTTGGTAACGTCGTATGACATTTCGATTGCTTCGGGATTCAACGGTTTCAGGTCGTGCCTGAAGAATGTAAAGTTTGTTGTCTACCCCGTCTTTACCCCACTCGATGTCCATCGGGCGAGCGTAGTGTTTTTCAATGGTCACCGCCATGCGTGCAAGGGCGAGTACATCATCGTCGGTCAGTGAAAACTGGCGCTGATCGGCTTCTGCAACATCAATTGTATTTACTGCATGATCAGGATTGGTGGTGTCGAAAATCATTTTGATTCGCTTGCTGCCACGGTTACGTCGCAGTATCGCCGGCTTGTTGTCGTTGACCAGCTGCTTGTGAACATAGAATTCATCCGGGTTTACCGAACCTTGTACAACGCACTCGCCCAACCCCCAGGACGAAGTCACAAAAACAACATCTTCAAACCCCGACTCGGTATCAATTGAGAACATCACACCACTGGCTGACAAATCACTGCGAACCATCCGCTGGATGCCTGCTGACAAAGCGACTTCGCTGTGTTCAAAACCCTGATGTACGCGATAGGATATTGCCCGGTCGTTGTAGAGCGACGCAAACACGTGATGAATTTTTTCGATTACCTGATTGATGCCGACCACATTCAGGTAGGATTCCTGCTGGCCCGCAAATGATGCTTCGGGCAGATCTTCGGCCGTTGCTGACGAACGTACAGCGACTGATATGTCCGCGCCGTCGCAGAGTTTCGAGTATGCGGTTTCTACCGCACGTTGCAGACCCTCGGGCAATGGTGCGTCGAGTACCCATTGGCGAATGGTGCTACCGGCATCTGCTAGTGCAGCGACGTCATTGCTGTCGAGATTTGCCAGCTTTTCGTTGATACGTTTGTCCAGCTCCTGATGTTGCAGGAACTCACGAAAAGCGGTGCTGGTAGTTGCGAATCCGCCCGGTACCTGTATGCCGGCACCTGACAATTCACTGATCATCTCGCCCAGAGACGCGTTCTTGCCACCAACGTCTGCAACGTCAGTCATCTTCAGATCTTCAAACCATCGAATGTAGTCAGTCATGGACTTTTATGTTCGCCGTTGAGGGCGTTTGTTGGGAGTTACAGGGGTTGCTTTTGGAGGTAGCGGCACCATCTTGCATATCATTGAGCTAAAAACGCGACCGCGCGCGGACAAATATGCGATAACTGGCAATTCTGGCAATTTTCGCACGTAATGCAGGCCGCCTGGTAGGTGCCCAATACGAACACCACTGGTTGAAGCACCAGTTCCTGAGTACCTGTTGCCGTTTGCGCGGGACAGTTTGATACACTCATTGCGTGATAGTTCACGTAGTCGGTACACCATGAAACAGGAAAGGTACGCTTATATTGTCTCAGACCGCACCGGTCTGACGGCCGAAGCGATGGCGCAGAGTCTCCTGACTCAATTCCCTGAAGTCAATTTCCATACGCGTCTCATTCCGTTCATCGATGATGAGGCAAAAGCCCAATCACTGCTGAGCGAAATTAACGAATCCACCAACAAAGCTGGTAACAAGTCACTGGTGTTCGTTACGTTGATCGACGACAACATCCGCAACATAATAAATACGGGCAACTGTGTTGTCTATGACCTGTTCGATACGTTTATCGGACCGATGGAGCGTGAGCTTGATCTGCATTCATCGCATACTGTCGGGCAGTCGCACGGTGTCAAGGATACAAACGCGTACACCTCGCGTATGGCAGCAGTACATTTTGCCATGCAAACAGATGACGGCATGGACACCAGTCACTACAACCGCTCAGATCTGATAATTACCGGTGTTTCGCGGAGCGGAAAAACACCCACCTCGCTCTATTTGTCTCTGCACTTTGGTTTGTTTGTCTCCAACTATCCGTTAACCGGGGAAGAGCTTGAACGTAAACGCTTACCGGAGGTGTTGATCGAGTATCGCGAGAAGGTGTTCGGCCTGACCATCGATCCGCTACGTCTGCTGCAGATCCGGCAGGAGCGCTACCGCGGAAAAACCTACAGTTCTGCGCAAACTTGTCAAACGGAAGTCGCTCAGGCGGAGAACATGTTCCGGGTTGCACGCATACCCTATCTAAACACAACGCGCATGTCAGTCGAGGAAATCGGCGCTACGATATTGCACCGCGCGGGTCTGCGGCGACGGGTGCAATTGTGAAAAACATTTGTTAAGAACGATATGCAGGCAAGGCCAAAAAACCTATGTTGATTCTGATTGGAATTCTGTCTTTCGGTAGCGCCGCTTTAGTGCGTTGGTGGATGAACCGAACCTATGAAAAGTGGCGCGTTGTGCCAAATGCGCTTGGCGCAAACGGGCACAGTGTTGCGCGTCACATACTCGATAACAACGGTTTGCAAACCGTGCAACTGGAGGTGGCTCCAGGCAAACTCTCAGATCACTATATTCCGTCACAGAAGCGAATACGCCTGTCTGAGTATGTTAATAATCAGCCATCGGTTGCGTCGATTGCTGTAGCCGCTCATGAGGTGGGGCATGCGTTGCAGGACGCAGACAGTTACAAGCCGCTCAAATTAAAAGCGATGATGATGCCGCTGGCGGCGCTGGGTAATAACGCAGGTATTTTGATGGCTGTGTTTGGCAGTGCGACCGGCAATTCGTCGCTAGTGAGTACCGGCATGCTGATGCTGGGTGCCGGTGTTCTAATGCAATTGCTTACTTTGCCGATTGAGTTTGATGCCAGCAAGCGAGCGCTTAAGGAGCTAACCCGTCTGAACCTGGTGGATCAGCGTGACTATGATGGTGCCAGGTCGATGCTGACGGCAGCGGCTCTGACGTATGTCGCCAGTGCCGCCTCGTCGTTTGCTTTTCTCGGGTTTATCCTGTTGCGCGTTTTAAAGCGCTAGGCGTTTGTTGGCTACCAGTTAGGCCGGGCGGTGTCAGCGCCGGCAAGCGCTAACTTGCCTTACGCAGAGACTCGCCTTCGTTAGCAATTATTGTTGCAATAATTTCCTGCAACGATTGCTCAGCTTGATCGTTATCAACCTGACAGGTGCCAGCGGCATCGTGACCACCGCCGCCGTACTTCAGCATCAGCTCGCCGACATTCGTTCGACACCCACGGTCAAAGATAGATTTACCTGTGGCGAGGACCGTGTTCATTTTTTTCAATCCCCACATCTGATGAATAGAAATATTGCATTGTGGGAATAGCGCGTAGATAACGAATCGATTGCCGGCGTAGATAACCTCTTCTTCGCGCAGGTCAAGCACGACAACATTCTCATAGACAGATGCGCAACGTTGAATTTGCGCCTTAAACTGTTGTTGATGATCGAAGTACAGATCAACGCGTTCCTTTATGTCAGGAAGTTCGAGGATTTCTTCAATTGTGTGATCTTTGCAGTAGTCGATCAGATCCATCATCAGGTTGTAATTGGAAATCCTGAACTCGCGAAAACGACCCAGACCTGTGCGTGAATCCATAAGGAAGTTCAATAGCTCCCAGTTCTTTGGTTCGAGTACTTCCTGACGGTCGTATTGCGCTGAATCAGCCTTGTCGACTGCTTCCATCATATCGTTCCATTCCAATGGAAAAGTAGACTCACCGCCATAGTGCTTCCAGACGATACGGGCAGCTGATGGCGCCTCGGCGTCAATCACGTGATTGTCCAGATTTTTGTCGTTGCGAAGTGTTTCGGATAAATGATGATCAAAAACGATATGTGCAGACTCAACGTAAGGCAGGTTGGTTGTGATATCACCGGGCCCGATATCAACCTTGCCGTCCTGCATGTCTTTTGGATGAACGAAGGCGATATCGTCGATCAAATCGAGGTGCTTCAATAAAACCGCGCACACCAGGCCATCGAAGTCACTGCGTGTGACAAGGCGGAATTTCTGACTCATGTGTCTTCCTCAGAGAGACTCTATACGGCAATAAGTACTCTATCGGCTGGGGACCCCGGGGTTGAAAGTGCGGGTGTTGATATCGTGCATTGTTCACAAAGTGTCAGCTAAAATGCGGGGAATAGTGCTCGTCGTTGCGCGTCGAATGGCGCATTGAACGCATGAAAAATCGCAGACGATGTTAGTTCTGCTGGCGGGCTCCGGAGAGTCTGGGGCACGTCGGGCGGTTTTGCCTGTTATTATAATTCCACTTACAAAAAAGCACCGATCATTTCATGAAGCTACTCGTTCTGCAGCATCACCCGGCCGAGCATCCGGGAGAGTTTCGCCGACTGTTATCAGAAGACGGCCACACATGGGATACAGTCAATCTGGATGCCGGGGAAAAGCTGCCATCACTGGACGGCTATGAAGGCTTGTGGGTGATGGGCGGGCCGATGGACGTATGGCAGGAGGATGCGCATCCGTGGCTTGTTGATGAGAAGGCGTTCATTCGTGAAGCCGTTGAAGAGCGTGGCATGCCTTATCTGGGTTTATGCCTCGGTCATCAGCTGCTGGCTGAAGCACTAGGCGGTAAGGTTGGTCCGGGTACGCCGGAGATTGGTGTCTGTGACATCCAGTTAACTGATGTTGGTGCTGAAGGGGTATTTCTGGATGGATTGCCCGAACTCTTTCCGGCACTGCAATGGCACAGCGCCGAAATAAAACAAATACCGTCCAATGCCAAGGTGCTGGCAACATCGCCAGACTGTGCCGTACAGGCTATGCAATGGGGGCCGCGCGCATACTCGGTGCAATTTCACCTTGAAGTTGAAGACGACACCGTAAATACCTGGGCTGATATTAGCGAGTACCGCGACGCGCTGGAGAAGGCGCTTGGCAGCGGCGGCAGCGACAAGTTGAAGGCAGCCTGTGAGCAGCGTATCGATGAGTTCAGAACAATGTCTGAGCGTGTTTACATAAACTGGTTGCAAACAACGGCCAAAGTTCTCTGAACCAGCCGCCGATTTCGGTGTATGAACGGGCTACCCGATGTGGTTATTCGCGCCGCGACGTCAACAGATGTTAATGATGTTGCGATTTGTGTCGATGCCGCCTACCGCCCCTACATTGCGCGCATGGGAAAGCCCCCGGGTCCCATGCTTGATGACTATCATCAAATCATTCGTGACCATCAGGTGTTAGTGGCGGATGTAGGCCAGATAGTGGGCGTTGCAGTGATTATTAAAACACCTGTCAGTGTTATGCTGGATAACGTTGCTGTATCACCCAATTACCAAGGGCAGGGCATTGGTAAGCGTTTGATAGTGTCTGCGCAACGCGAGGCGTTGAACGCCGGTGCAGAGACTTTAACGTTGTATACACATATTCTGATGACTGAAAACATCGCCATGTATAAAACGCTTGGTTTTACCGAGACGCAGCGCAAAACGGTTAACGGCTTTGATCGCGTCTACTTCGAGAAGTCCCTCGCCCGTAATAACGATCATTTGGTATGACGCATACTCAACGTGTTTTCAATCACTTGTGTTCAAAGTGTTATCGAACTGCGACAACAGGGTAAGTCGTCCCTTAACAAGACTTTCAATCGTGAAAACTGCTCGCTGGAAAATAGCTGCTGACTGGAAGAAAACCGCCCTCCGTTGCCTGAAGGGTGTCGTCGTATATGTAATGTGCGCCATGTCTGTGTTGGCTGCTGATTTCGAATCACCCGATATCCTTGTGCTCGGTGATAGTCAAATTCCTTTCGGTTCAGGCTCGGCATTCCTGGATTTTTTTTCCAATTTGAAAGAACGTTGTAGTGTGTATGGCGAATACAACGAACGCGTAGAAACGTTGGTCGATGCCAGCGTAGGAGTCATCGGTGTGCGCTCGACTTCGTTAGGCTCCTGGATTGAAAGACACGGCGAAAACAAAAACCATATTTGTGTGCGCGATAAAAAATGGGGTGTTAATGCTGGTGTCTATGGAGTGAGCCGGTTTGATGATCGGAAGTACGTGCAAATCGGAGACGGCGAAGCCTATCAATTTTGTGAGTCCGGGCAATCAGCGTTTGAGACTATGTTCAGGTCTGACTACTACGATCCGAAATTATTGGTATTGTCGTTTTTGGGGAATTCATCGAAAGCCTGGGCGGAAGACATTAGTGTTGCCATGAACGACGTTAATGAAATGGTCGCACAACTGCCCAATGACAAGGCTTGCGTATTTATGACGACGCAACCTGTGTATAAATCCAAAACGGTTGATTTGCGTGTTCGCGCTCAGGAGAATTTGCAACTGGCATTTGAAGCTATTGGCAGCAACTGTGCCTTCGTGCCCGGTGCGACAAAAGAAACAATCGCTTCACATCAAGGCAATCCAGCCTATTTTCGCCGTAAAGACGATGGATCGGTAAAAGACCCGTTTCATCCCAACGTTAAGGCCGCTAAGCACTTCTTTGAAACTGAAAGCCCGGCCATTTGTCGTGCCGTACTGCAGCAGTTAGAGCGTCCTGATTTATCGTTTTCCATTCGTTAGGTCACGAGCGGTCATTTTAAACCTCAGCAACCCGTTGCAATGAATCGCGGGCAGCGACAATGTGTTTCTTCATTCGTGCGGCTGCAGCTTCCGGTTCACGTGAGCGTATTGCATCGACAATGGCGCGATGATGCTGGTTGTACATCGTTATCGCCGTCGGTGTCAGTACGATGGAGCGCACGCGTGACCATTGAGAATGTGCGCGTGCACCAGACATACTGCTGATTAACCAGTGCATCATCCGGTTACCTGACAGTTCAGCGAGTGCCTGATGGAATTCGGCGTCAAGCTCGCTGAAACCAACAATATCCCGGGTGTTCCGTTCCATATTGCGCAACATTCGATCCAGCCGTCGAAAGTCGGCATCCGTTGCATGCAAAACAGCTTTGCGACAGACGTGTGGTTCTATTGCCAGGCGCGAATCCATCAGTTCAAGTGGACTGACTTCACCGAGTATGGATGGCTGTGAATCCTCAACACCGTAGGTAACGTACGTGCCACTGCCTTGTCGGCGTTCTACCAAACCGGCGTTTTCCAGCTCTCGCAAGCCTTCTCTGAGGGTGCCACGAGCCACGCCAAACTGTTGCGCCAGGTTACGTTCCGGGGGTAAACGCTCACCGTTTTCATAACTACCATCGGTGATACCTTTGCGCAGCATTAAAAACACATGGTTTTTGTTCATCGCATCCAGCCCCTGCTCAGTTTGCCCAGGAAAGTTAGAGGTTGATTGATCAGTAAAAGTGTTGTGCCGACTATACTAACCAATTATGCGCCAGTAATGTACCAATAACTCAAAATAGTTGCAAATATGGTCTAATTCTTTAGTCTCCCCTTGTGGCGACAAGGGCTGATTGTATTGGTCATTTCACACGTGATTTGAATGATCGGCAAACTTAAATAGATAAATGAATTACACGAATTAAACACTGGTATGGTAGCTTTTACGCGAAAAATAATATCGCCAGCTTAGCCTGCGACAACAATGTAAAAGTAAATGTAATTCATCATTGTGCGACGCTTTGTTTACATGTTTAAGTGTTTCGCTCTGAGTAAATGATGTGATTCGCCCCGGCGGGTTTAGAATTTGGTAATACCAATTATACTAATTGGATTATTAATGGTGCGATTGTGGTACACACAAGCAGGTCGGAAAATGGTAGTGTTACCGGCCGAGCAGCGGCAGACCATGCCAATGGGTCGGCGTTTTTTATCGCAGGTTACGCGGGTAGCGATGTGGTGCACTTGAAGGCCTTTACATCGAATTGAAAACGCGAATAACCGAAACACGGTTTGAGCAAAAAGCCGAGCTGAGAGAAACTATACAAACTGGCTTCATGCCGGACTTAAACACTACTCAAATAACACAGAATTAGGAGGCAAAAGGTGGCAAAAACCGATATTGAAAAATTCGTCAGTGCAGCGGGAAGAGACGCGCAGATAAAGGAAGTCAGGAAGCGTATCAACGAGCTGGGAATTGAATACCTTTATTTGCAGTTTGTGTCAGTGACCGGGCGCATTTGCGGTAAAGGTATCCCTGCTGATCACTGGGAGTCGGTTGCAACCAAAGGTTTCCAGCTGGTGTACGGCGCGACTGTCAACCTGTTTACCAACCGCCATGGCGATTACCTCGGTTATGGGCCGGAAGCCGCTGAGTTGGTGGGTATCCCGGAACCGGATACGTTTTGTCAGTTGCCCTGGGACAAGCGCGTTGGCCGTTTTTACTGCACGCTGTTTCGCAACCGCGAGGAGAAGGAAGAGCCGGGTGCATTCCTGACGTCTGATTGCCGTGGTAATTTGCGCCGAATTCACGAGCAATTCCAAAAAGATCACAAGGGCATGCACTTGCGTTGTGGCACCGAGCCGGAAATGATGTGGCTGAAAAAGGACGAAGAAGGTAAGCCAAACGGCGGCTACTCGAACCCTTACTGCTATCACATCGATCAGTTCGAAAGTTTGCGACCGGTATACATGAAGGTTCTTGAATACTGCCGATTCATGGGGCTCGACATGATTCAGGGTGACCACGAAGACGCACCAGGACAGTTAGAGCTCAATTGGACCTACGACGATGTTTTGCGAAACGCCGATCGCCTGACCACTTACCGGCAGATATGTGCGCAAGTGGCGCGTGAATTCAATTTGATCGCGTGTTTTATGACTAAGCCGTTTATGGGTGTGTCGGCATCCGGGTGTCACCACAACATTTCTCTCTGGACCGGTGGTCGCGACAAGGTTCATCCCACCGGCAACGACCCGAAGAAACTGCCGGGTGCAAAAGAAAATTATCAGTACCGGTCAGGCGGGACAAACTACTTCATGCCTGATACCAAAGACAAACAGTTACCGGGAAAAGTCGGCCTCCACGCGATTGGCGGTATTGTCAGCCACCTGTCCGCGTTGACGGCGATTGGTTCTTCAACGGTGAACTCTTACCGACGTTTGTGGGATACAGGTTTCTGGGCACCCATCTTTGCTGATTGGGGTTTCCAGAACCGAACCACCGGTTTGCGTATTTCTGCTCCCGGGCGTTTTGAGTACCGCTCGGTTGATTCGATGGTCAATCCCTACCTGATGGGTGCCGGTATTCTGAAAGCCTGTGATGACGGGCTCAAGAATAAGCTTGATCCCGGTAAACCGGAAGAACGCAACATTTACGAAGCGATGGAGTCAGGCAAGAAGGTTAAAAAACTGCCTATGAGTCTGGGTGATTCGCTTGAAGCATTGAAGAAAGACAAGGTAATACAAAGCGCAATGCCAGGAGAAATGTACCGCCTGTATCACGAATACAAAACGGACGAGTGGGAGCGCTTCATGCACACCGTCAGCGACTGGGACCAGGAAACCTACATGGATTGCCTGCCTTAGTTGCCAGCCATAACCTAAGCAGCTTAAACCTTACACTCTGCGGTCATCCTGTCGGATGATCGCAGACATCATCTACCAACTTTTTTGGAGTTAATCCCATGTGTGGAATAGCTGGCCTTATACATAAAGGCAAAAGCTCCAACGTCGGGTCGGAAGTGACCTCGATGTTGCAGGCGCTGAAACATCGGGGGCCGGACTCAACTGGATTCGCTATCTATGGCGAGCCCAACGCCGGTGACTATGTCATGCGATTCAAGGTCGCGGAAGCCGAAGACATGAACGCCGGTTATGACATGGGTGAGAAAATCGAAGCGCGTGTTGCCGAAGTTGAAAAACGTCTCGGTGAGCACGATGCAAAGATCAATAACCGCGAAACAGTTACGCCCTACGCGCGACGTTATGTTATTTCACATGACGGTGATACAGAAGCGCTGGCTCGTTACGTTGAAGATGTTGAAGGCACTGAAATCCTGTCACTCGGAAATGCGCTCGAGCTGATTAAGGATCTGGGTGATGCAACCGTGGTCTCTGAACAGTATGGTCTAACTGACTTCACCGGTACGCACGGTATCGGTCATACCCGTATGGCTACAGAGTCTGACGTTGATATCCGTTCAGCGCATCCGTA
Source organism: uncultured Granulosicoccaceae bacterium (assembly GCA_937951345.1). Taxonomy (GTDB): domain Bacteria; phylum Pseudomonadota; class Gammaproteobacteria; order Granulosicoccales; family Granulosicoccaceae; genus CALFCE01. The sequence continues at coordinate 26,036 of CALFCF010000050.1, read as the reverse complement.
CTGGGCGTTCCCCTACAACGATGTGGCAGTGGTACACAACGGCCAGATTACCAACTACTGGTTGATGCGTCGTGAGATGGAGCGTCGTGGTCACCGGTTCATGTCGAATTGTGATAGCGAATTGCTAGCGGTTTACACCGCCAACAATCTCGCCAATGGCGTATCCCTCGAAGATAGTCTGTCGTCATCAATCGAAGAAATAGACGGCGTGTTTACCTATCTCGTAGCGACGCAGGATCAGCTGGGTATGGCGAAAGATTCAATGGCGGCAAAACCGCTTGTTTTGTATGAATCCGATGATCTAATTGCGATGGCGTCCGAAGAAGTAGCTATACGAGCAATTCTGCCGCAGGAAATTGATACTTACGATCCGTACGACGAGGAGGTGCGAGTGTGGAAAGCATGAACAACATGACACAGGAAGAGCGCGCTGAGCAGCTCGGCATGATGTCCGAGCCCCTGACCGGGCGCTCGATGCAGGAGTTCTTTGAGCCATCTGAAGACGATAATTTCGTCTATCCCTGGGCACCTGTTGTCGATCCGGCTAAATCAGCTGAAATCGACACTGATGAAATGAACACCCGTGAAGTCAACGAACGAATCCGGCAGTTGATGGACGAGGGTGTCGGCAGCATCAAATTACTTAATCCTCGTGGCAAGCATAGTCTTGCGGTTGGAATTCTCAGTCGTGTGAATCTGGAAGTAGAAGGCTCGATGGGTTACTTCGCCGTCGGTCTGATTGATGGTCCTAATGTGCGTATCAACGGTCGTGTGGGCTGGTCATGCGGTGAAAATATGATGGCCGGTACGGTGGTCATTGAAAAGAACGCTGGTTCCACCTTTGGTGCAGCGATTCGTGGCGGAGACCTTGTTTGTAAAGGCTCTGTCGGTTCTCGAACCGGTATCGACATGAAAGGCGGCACGATCATCGTTGGTGGTGATACAGGCGCGTTAACAGGCTTCATGATGCAACGCGGTCGCATGATTTTCTGTGGCAACGCGGGCAAAAACCTGGGCGACTCCATGTACGACGGCACTATCTTCGTCGGTGGAGACATTAAAAGCTTTGGTGTCGATGCCGTAGAAGCCGAGCTAACGGATCTCGATAAATCCTGGTTGAAGCGCAAGCTGGAAGGTTACGGCATGTTGCCTGACAAGGGCGTTGATCACTTTACTAAAGTCGTTGCGGGCAAGCAGTTGTGGAATTACGACAACCTTGAACCGTCCGAGAAGAAACTGATTTTGTAGGAGACAGAGAATGGCTGCTAAAAACGATCCTAAAACGCAACCGTTACCGGAAAAGAAGCCGCTTGAACGCGATGTCAATCGACTTGGTAACAGCTTTGTTTTCCCGCCGTCGGTTATTGACGATATTCACATCAAGTCAGAACTTGGTCGCTACCGCATGCGCGGGTTTTCGTTGTTCAAGAAAATTCCGCACTGGGATGACCTGACGTTTCTTCCCGGCACACTGACGCGCTTCGTTATCGAGGGCTATCGTGAAAAATGTTTAACCAAGACCGTAATCGGTCCACGTGCCCAACGTCCTCTTGAACTGGATATTCCGGTCTACGTTACTGGAATGAGTTTCGGCGCATTAAGTTTTGAAGCGAAAACCGCTCTGGCGCGTGGCGCGAGTATGGCTGGTACTGCAACCTGCTCCGGTGAAGGTGGCATGATTCCGGATGAGCGTCGCTATTCAAGTAAGTGGTTCTATCAGTGCATACAGTCGCGCTACGGTTTTAACCCTAACCATCTGGTTCTTGCCGATGGTTGTGAGTTCTTTATCGGGCAGGGTTGTAAGGTTGGTCTTGGTGGTCACTTAATGGGGCAGAAAGTAACCGACCAGGTGGCTGAAATGCGTTCCCTGCCGGCTGGTATCGATCAGCGTTCACCGGCACGCCACCCGGACTGGCTTGGCCCGGATGACCTGGCACTGAAGATTCAGGAAATCCGTGAAGTCACTGATTGGAAAATTCCGATTCAGTTGAAGCTCGGTGCTGCACGTGTCTATGACGACGTGCGCATGGCGGTCAAATGTGACCCGGACTCGATCTACATCGATGGCATGGAAGGCGGCACAGGTGCTGGCCCGCACCTGGCCACTGAAGAGACCGGTGTACCCGGTATGGCAGCTATTCGTCAGGCGCGTAAAGCGATTGATGATTTGGGTAAGCGCGGCGAAATCAGCTTGGTGTATGCCGGTGGTATCCGTAACGGTGCTGACGTTGCCAAGGCTATTGCTTTGGGTGCTGACGCTATTGCTTTGGGTCACTCAGTCATGATGGCACTGAACTGCAACAAGGATATTCCTGAAGCTGACTTCCAGAACGAAATGGGTGTTGAACCTGGTTACTGCTATCACTGTCACTCAGGCCGATGCCCGGTCGGTGTTGCAACTCAGGACCCGATTCTGCGCTCTCGCCTGAATCCTGATGAAGCCGCCGAGCGCGTTTATAACTTCCTGCACACGCTGACAATCGAAGCGCAGATGTTTGCCCGCGCTTGTGGTAAGACTAATCTGCATTCACTTGAGCCCGAAGATCTCGGCGCATTAACGATGGAAGCATCTGCAATTGCCGGAGTACCGCTCGCCGGTACCAACCATACAGTCGGCATCGACGACTACCACCACATGTAACCGGGACTGGAGGACAATACAATGGCAGGTACCAGCTACAAAGGCTCCGAGATTAAAGACGTCGACCAGTTCATCAAGGGAGACGGTCTTGAGTCATCACGCGAAAAAGAAATCGGTCAGCACATCGGCTACCGCTATGACGTTAACCTGGTTCCCGATTATGACCGGTTGACGCCTTTTCTTGCCAAGTACTTGGAGATCATGGGGTGGCACGATCTCAATTGGCTTGAAGATGTGCACATGGGTTATGAGGATGGCAACCCGGCGGTATTCGATCGCAACATCAACGGTTGGGTACGTGTACCCGACTCGATCAAACTACCTGACAACCAGCAGGATCGCGACATGATAGCGCGTGAGCTGTTAATCAAATTTCAGATGTCTGATCGTCACCCGCTCGTACAGCTGCGTCAGGCTTACACCAAGTTCTGATCAGTTTTTTGATTACGCGGGTGTTTGCCGGTCGGTTGATAGTTCGCCACGGCGGGTGAGGAATGAGAACCTGAAGGGGAGCTGATGTCACTCAGTCGGTCTGAAGACAGCAAAGACAGTGCACGAGGGCATGAAGCTTCCGTCAAGGTAGCCTGTCTGCAAACGCGTTTGTGGCCGGATTACGACTCTGCGATTGCAGAAGCGCTTGATCTGGCCGCGCAGACTGACCCTGACACGACGATGTTGTTTCTGCCGGAATATTGCGGTGGATTGAAAACCGAGAGCAGCCGGTTTGCACCGCCGGTCTCGGATGTTGACGCACACCCGGTGTTGCATGCGTTACGTCAGCATGCAGCCGACACTGCAAGATGGATTGTAATCGGGTCTATAGCAGTTGACGCGGATGCATCGGGGCGTTACAGCAACCGTGGGTTTGTAATCAGTGATACAGGTGCGATCGTATCTGACTACAGCAAGATTCACTTGTTTGACGTGCAACTCGCCGAAAACAAGGTGTATCGTGAGTCTGACACTGTTTATCCCGGCGATCAGCTATCGCTTGTCAGTACGCCAGTCGGTGTACTCGGCCACACCATTTGCTACGACTTGCGATTCCCGCAACTCTATCGTGATCTCGCACACTCCGGTGCTGAGGTACTCGCTATTCCTGCCGCATTTACTCGTTTGACTGGTGAGGCTCATTGGCATGCACTGTGTCGCGCCCGAGCGATTGAAAATGGTGCCTACGTTATTGCACCCTGTGCAACCGGTGCAGTGTCAGGTGGCGGCGAAGCCTACGGACACTCGCTGATTATTGATCCGTGGGGTGAGGTGCTTGCCGATGGCGGTGTCGGTCCGGGTGTGATTAGCGCAAACATAGACAGGCGGCGAGTGCAGGAGGCGCGTAAAAAAATACCTAGCCTGCAGCACGATCGGCCATGGTCTGCGCAAGAAAGTGATGTACAGGACAGTGATGCACCATTAATAACTGCAACGGTAGGTGCATCGCGATGATCCAGTTACAGCACCTGTTTGCTCCTTGTATTAACAATCCTTTCGTGGTCGAACCGGTTAATGAGTGAAGTACTAAGGCTAGATAGCGCCAACCAGCTACTGAAAGAAAATTTCCTGCGCTGGCAATGCAGAACGCGCCAGATCACGGTACGTGAGCATGAAGGAAAACCGGGCGATGCAATGTTACCGGCGGTTTATCTCCCGGACAGCACTGAGGCTATGGGGCATATCATAACCGTGCTTTGCAAGTTGCCAGCTCATTCCATCGTGCCTGAATTGAAGCACATGGTTAAGCGCACCCACGATCCGGCCAAACGTCGCAAAGAGGCAGTCACGCTCTTTTCGGAAACCTACTATCAAAAAGCGTTGGAATTTTCTGACGTATTAACGTCAACCTTTGCACCCGAGTCAGAGGGTGCCCGCACCTTACTGCAGGCCAGACGGTGTCGACTGGAGTTTTCGGCTTTCAGTCAGAAGTATGAGCTTGATTGTAAAGTCTGGCGCCTCTCTCAGCACAATCCGTTGTGGCAGGCCACCTATTGGCATAATATGTTGTTCAATCCGGCGTTGCCGCCCGATACGATCATACTTGGCTTCGAGCCCGACTGGGCACAATGTCAGGCTGATCCATCGCCTTTTTGATGTTACCTCGCGAAATTCCGTGCAACGTTCGAGTCTGTCAATATAAATTCGGGCCTGACGCTCCGTTCGTCAGCCTCGAGGCAACCATCCGATTGGAGAAATAAAAGAATGACCAAAGTGGCAATTATCGGTGCTGGTCCGAGCGGGACGGCGGCCTTGCGTGCATTCCAAAGTGCAAAACAAAACGGTGAAGATATCCCTGAAGTTGTCTGTTTTGAAAAACAGGATGACTGGGGAGGTCTCTGGAATTTTACGTGGCGTACAGGGCTTGATGAATTCGGCGAGCCGGTACATGGTTCGATGTATCGTTACCTTTGGTCAAACGGTCCGAAAGAGTGTCTTGAATTTGCGGATTATTCGTTTGAAGAGCACTTCGGCAAACCGATACCGAGTTACCCGCCCCGTGAAGTACTGGCCGACTATATAAAAGGGCGTGTCGAAAAAGCCGGCGTCAGACCCTGGGTTAAGTTCCGTCATCCGGTACGTTGGGTTGAGTACAACAAAGACCAGGAGAACTTCACCGTGATTGCACATGACCTGGTTAACGACAAACAGGTCAAAGATGTTTTTGATAACGTCATTGTATCGACCGGCCACTTCTCGACCCCGAATGTTCCTTATTTCGAAGGCATAGATAAATTTGAAGGCCGTGTTATACACGCACACGATTTCCGTGAGGCGCTGGAGTTTAAAGACCAGGACGTCATGATTGTCGGCTCAAGTTACTCAGCAGAAGATATCGGTTCACAGTGCTGGAAATACGGTGCTAAATCTGTAACAGCTTGTTATCGCACCAATCCGATGGGATTTCACTGGCCGGACAACTGGGAAACCAAACCGCTACTGACAAAGGTTGAAGGTAAAACCTGTCATTTCAAGGACGGCACATCGAAAGACATTGATGCGATCATTCTGTGTACCGGCTATCTGCATCATTTTCCGTTCATACAGGATGAGATACGCCTGGTAACCACCAATCGTTTATGGACACCGGGGCTTTATCAGGGTGTTGCATTCGAAGCCAATCCGAAAATTATGTACATTGGCATGCAGGATCAGTTTTATACATTCAACATGTTTGACGCACAGGCCTGGTGGGCGCGCGATGTCATCATGGGCAAAATTTCGCTGCCATCGAAAGCCGAAATGGAAGCGCGTAGCACCAAGTGGGAAGAGCGTGAAGGCAAACTGGAAACGGACGAGGATATGATCTGGTTCCAGGGGGATTACACTCAGGAGCTGATCGATCAGACGGATTACCCTAGCTTCGATATTGAAGGTGTCAATAAGACCTTCATGACCTGGGAGCATCACAAGCACGACGACATTATGGGTTTCCGTGACAATGGTTATAAATCGTTGATGACAGGCAATGACGCACCGGTGCACCACACCAAGTGGGTTGAGGCGATGGACGATACGATGAAAACCTATTTGAAAAACTAGTCTGACAAGCCGTAGTCGCATCATGTCTCCTTGCCAGAAACCAAAGTTCTGGATCAATGATGCGCACTGCTAACCGGATAGCTTATGAGTCTTGCGCACACACCCGACAGGTTCAGACATCCCATGCAGATGGGGGCTGTCCTGGTGCCGGGTATACCGGTGCTGGCCGAGAATACAGAGCGCTATCCGGTGCCACCACACGGATCGCGCGCTGTTGAATTACGTGCAGGTGACACGTTCGCTGTTGTAGACGATGAAGGTAAGCAGCGCGCTGAACTGGTGTTCTTTACACCGGATGGGCGCTCCGATACCGGCGTTTTCCATCGCAGTGGCGCAGGGCAGGTGGTTGATGTAGCCGTTGGTTTACAAACCGTGCTGTCCTCAACCGAAGCCTCTGCAAAGCGTGTACTCAATGCGCTTCACAAGAGTGGCTTTGATATCGCCACTGCCAACGCGGTTTCGCTGTTTGGTCCGGACTCTGTCGCGGGCAACACAGCCGAGTTTGTGACTGACGTGGATGGTCTGCTTATTGTCAGTGCGCCGGGCGAACCCATGCAACCGGGTGAGCAGAACACCACCACACCGGTCACGCTCTATATCGAGCGTTGTCATCCGGAAACGTCGGATGAATGGGCCGGTGTTGCTGATCCGTTGGCTGACCCGTTGCAGGACATCAATATTCAGCCCGGGCAAGCGCAGGCTTATGAAGTCAAAGCTGGTCAGTACGTTCAGATACTGGATCTCAAAGGACGGGAATGTTCTGACTTTCAGGCGCTGTCGCTCAGCAGTCTTGATCAAGGGTTGGAACATGCGATCGACCCGACAACAACCCGCTCACTGATGGGGCTTGGTTACCCGACCCCCGGTTTATATGCAAAGTACTGGGCAATGAATCAGCAACCGCTGGTTGAAATTGTTCAGGACACCTGCGGACGGCACGATACCTTTGGTCTTGCCTGTACTGCAAGGTACTACGATGATCTGGGTTATCCCGGTCATGTTAATTGCACAGACAACATGAACATCTCGCTCGGGCGTTTCAATGTCAGACCGCGAGGTGGTTGGCCTGCAATCAATTTCTTTTTCAACACCATGATTGACGATGCAAATGCGATCGGCATGGATGACCCGTGGTCACGTCCCGGGGATTACGTGTTACTGCGTGCGCTCGACGATCTGGTTTGTGTTTCGACGGCGTGTCCCTGTGACGTTGATCCTGCCAATGGCTGGAATCCGACTGACATACAGGTTCGTGTGTATGACGAAAAGGAAGATTTCAAACGTTCCGTGGCATTCCGAAAAAAAACGGATTCCGATATGGCTGCAACAAAAGAAACCGGTTTTCATTCATCATTCTCACGTTTCACGCGTGACTTCACCGAATACAACGGCTATTGGCTGGCTAACCAGATGCATAGCCACGGCGCAATCGCTGAGTACTGGGCGTGTCGTGAAAAAGCTGTTGTCATGGATTTATCACCGCTAAGAAAGTTTGAGGTGACGGGTCCTGACGCTGAAGAGCTGATGCAATTGTGCGTGACGCGGGACATGAAAAAGCTGTCTGTAGGACAGGTTGTGTACACAGCTATTTGTTATGAGCACGGCGGTATGATCGACGATGGCACTGTATTTCGTCTCGGCGATAACAACTTTCGCTGGGTGGGAGGTAATGATGATTCGGGCATATGGTTACGCGAGCAGGCAGAAAAACATAATCTGCATGCATGGGTACGTGATTCGACTGACCAGCTATGCAACATCGCTGTTCAAGGGCCTCTGTCGCGCGAAATATTATCATCAGTTATCTGGACACCCCCGGCACAACCCTCTGTCGACGAACTCGGGTGGTTCCGTTTAACGGTTGCCCGCATTCAGGAATTCGATGGTGTGCCTGTCGTTGTCAGTCGCACCGGATACACGGGTGAATTGGGGTACGAAGTATTTTGTCACCCAAAACATGCAGAAACAGTGTTCGATGTAATCTGGAAAGCTGGTGAGCCGCACGGTATGTTGCCGTTCGGGTTGGCAGCGCTTGATATGGTGCGCGTTGAAGCCGGTTTGATATTTGCCGGTTATGAATTCTCTGACCAGACCGATCCGTTTGAAGCCGGTATTGGTTTCACCGTGCCGGCATCCAAGACCGATGACTATATCGGTAAAGAAGCCATACTTCGTCGCAAAGAGTCACCGCAAAAGAAGCTGGTTGGTCTTGAGCTGGAAGGCGGGCTGGTACCGGTTAACGGTGATTGTGTGCGAGTCGGCAAGGCACAGGTAGGCGAGATTACATCAGCCATGAAGTCACCGGTGCTGGGTAAGGTAATCGCACTTTGCCGGATGGATGTAACCCACGCCGAAATCGGCACGCAAGTGGAAGTTGGTCAGCTTGACGGTTTGCAAAAACGCATACCGGCGTCTGTTATAGCGTTCCCGCACTTTGACCCGAGCAAGTCGCGTGTAAAGGGTGATTACTCACGAACGCTTGCTGAATTAGCTGCTTCTTCCTGAATCGGCGCTGGTGCGGGATTTACCGATACTGCGCTGAGTCCCGCACTTCATCTTTGTTAGTGCTGCATTTGACTTGAGCTTCGGTTTGTTCTGAAGCTCCGTTTTCGACCCCGAGAACACAGTTTAAGATCCAGAACCATTGAAACGAAAACAACTATTCAACAGGCATACATTAACCTCTGTTGATAACGATCCCATCCACAGTGAGCCAGAACTCGTAATCGATAGTTGTCAGAAGTTTCTGAACCCGTAAGCCCGTCTTGCGATCATCTTCATTTTGTTGTGAAAACCTTCGGTGATGCCGGGCGCTTGCTAAAGCGCCGGCGTTTGACCCTGAAACCGGACTGCAAAGAGTTAGCGATTTCGCGCCGACTCAATCTGACGTCAAAGTGCGGATGACACAGTGGTAGTAAGGGATAACGTCCAGACGGATTTATTTGCAGTCGTCGCTAATTCCTTTTAGCGATATCCGGATTGGAACCCTGGCATCCAACAGACAGGTGGGTTTTGTCGAGCAATTTATGGGTGTTCTTGTCTTTTTACTTGTCTTTTTACTTGTCTTTTTCTAATTCATTATTTTCCGTGGAAGGCCTGACTGACCGCATAGCTGTCTTCGAACCAGTTCCAAAGTATTACTTTTCCGTCGCGAACTTTGGCACGCAAGGCAAAAGAGAACTCTCCGATTTCCTTACCCGAGTGCGTGGTGATTCCGTTCATTTTTCCAAATACAGCAACAGTGTCACCCAAGGCGAAAGCATCGGTGTTTTCCCAGGCAGTGGTCCTGAAATTCTCACCAAATATAGGTAAAAAATTCAGAATCTCGGCTTTACCGACCCATGGGCCAATCCAGGGCATTGCACTATCGCCTTCGTTGAGCCAGACCATGTCTTCAGCCATTAGTGATATCGCTGTATCCATATCGCCACTACCGATTGCACCCATAAAGCTCATCACAGTGTCGAAGCTTGCCTGGCTTTCCGCATCCATCTCAGCAGCTCGTGCGTGGACGCTCAGTGAAAGTGCCAGTGCGAATCCCAATACCGTATGTAACAGAAGGTTATTTTTCATCTTAGTTCTCGAGTTATAGTTATGACAGTAGAACTGCCGTGATTGTTGCTCGCTAAAAGGTGTCTGTTTAACAACCAGGTGTCGACATCGATTGGCCGGTAACGTAGTTGTAGGATTCAGTCACAAGTTGAATAAGGATTTTGAGATGATCAGTTTCTGTTGGAGAATAGAGCATGACAAGTCCTTCCCAACCATCGAATCTGTCAGCCCAGGGATGTCGCTCTCCCCAACCTTTTCGTTCGACTTCCAGCGCGCGTTCAAAAGGTAGAGGTGCATGTAAACTTCCATCTTCGTGTATATGTGAAAATTCGCGACCGGATACAATCGCTTTGGAATGCACAACCGGAACATTATCATTCAGCCACATACCCTTAGCTCCGGGAAGGGAAACAATAGTCGGGCGTTCTTCAACCCCGGGTAACAGATAAGCAAGGCGATGTAGTTCAATTAAAAGCGCTGGCTTTAGTTCTATGTTCAGTTGCACATGAGGCACTCTTCCGCTGGTTTGAACCCTGGGTCCTGAGCGTTCTGGCAGCGGGACAATCGCTAATGATTGATCCGCTACTTGTGCTTCCAATGAAATGCAGGCAACTGCACTATTGGCACTCGCTGATGCTCCCCAGCAAGAGATTACGCATGCTAATCCAATGGCAACATTGAGTTTCATCGAAGTTTGTCTCATTTGCTGCTGAGTTGTTGCAATGCGCCCGCCCAATCTTCGACAGGATAGGAGCTAATAATTTTGCCTTTTTCAATAGTGTGAATATCGATGGTGAGAATATCGAAACTCTTTCCCTCGCCATCTACACCAAACAGCGGGCCATTGGGTGTACCCGTGGCACGACCACGCACCACCACTTTATTTGCATACTGAATCATTCCCTGCGCGCCCCAATTCAGGTTCGGTATCAGCTTTGCGAAAAAGCCAGAAATCTGCCCGATAAATTGCTCGTAATTTTTTTTACCGCCTGAATAGTCCCCGATGCTGTCCCAGTTTTCAGAGGTAGATTCTTTGAAAACATCAGCTGCATCTGTCGAGACCGGCTTGCTTAGAAAATCGTAAAAAGTCTGGACTATGGCTCTGTTGTCCGCGAGAACCTGTCCTGAAAATAAAATCAGAAAAAGTGTTACAGATAAATTGAGACGTTCCATGTTTTGATCCTTGAATTATCTCTGTTTATCGCAATTGTGAGCCTCTATAATGGACAAAAATATAGTGTTTGATTAGATGGTATAAATAGAAGTAACTATTCTAAAAATATTAATAATGCTTGATCAGCTGCACCAGGTAGCCATTTTCGCTAAAACTATTGACCACGGTTCCTTCAGAGGAGCGGCGCAAGAGCTTGGTTTGTCGCCTTCGGTGATCAGCTATCACGTGTCGCAACTAGAGAAACACCTGGGTGTGGCGTTGTTTTATCGAATCGCGCGAAAACTTGCATTGACTAAGTATTTACTAAAGAACGGGAGTAATTACTTGCTTCAACGCACCCCCCTGTCGGAGACAGAAGAAGATGCGCTATCCGAATTGTCGGATCCGTCCAGCAACCCTTCTGGTGAATTGCGTGTGGCAACGCGACCAATCCTCCTTCACTCACAACTCATTGACGCGTGGGTCTCTCAATCTATTGATGGATGTCTTTGTGTTTCTCTTCCGTAAACGTGTGATATCTAAAGGTCTTAGGTGTCGCCAGATTGGGTCAGCCGACTATCCAGTAAGTCACCACTAGCATTTAGAATAGGATATGCAACAGCAGCAAAAAGTGAATTTATCTGGCGAAGTGCTCGTATAGTTTCGAGGTGTATGTTGCTGGTTTCAATGCTCGCCGGTGTGCCTGATTGCAAGCGTTGATAGTGCTGCTCGTTACTTTGTTGTTCAAGGTGCCGAATTCTATCCTTTTCTTCAATAAGCCTTCTTGCAAATGTTTGATTGTTTGATACCAGTGTATTAAACGACAGATGCATATTAGTAATTAATTGTTTGTGAAGCTCTACCAGTTCTTCCCATCCTTGCGCTGAGAATGTCAGGCATTCGCGGTTTTTAGACTCTGCTAGCGGTACTAGGTTTTTGGTTATGACGTCCCCTGCGGATTCAAGATTCACGGCAAAATTAATCAACGCAATTTTCCGGTTTTTATCTGAGTTTGAAAGTTCCTCTTCCGCTATATCAGCCACATACAACTTAATGTCTGAGTGCATTTGGTTGATTTGCTGCTCTAAATCCAATATGTTTCGTACCGCATTTTTGTCTGTTTTTTCATACAATTGCATAACCGGTGTCAACATGACGTTGATAACATCGGCCATGCGTAAGCATTCGCGGCTGGCGGAGGCAAGAGCTAGCTGGGGCGAATGTATGATTGATCTGTCTAGCGCTGTGTTTGGCTCTTGAAAGTTGTCATTATTGGGACTGATCAGTTCTTCGTTTGGAATCATCCATTGCGTCAGTCTTTCCATGACACCGGCCAGTGGCAGACAAACGATCAATAAAAGCATATTGAAACCGACGTGGAAGTAGAGAACCCATTTGGCGGCATCTGAATCGAGTGCAGGCTGGGTAATGCTGTTAAACATCAGGTAGAACATGACAGCCAAGGCTACTGCTAATCGAAAAATCAGGTTAGCCAGTGGGATTCGTCTACCTTTAGTTGGCTGTTCTCTGGTCAGGGTGTAAGCAATCAATCCACTTCCAATGTTAGCGCCAAGTACGAATCCAATTGCAGCGGTGAAAGGAACGATGGATTGAGCAGCTAATGTAGCGATAAGTAGCACTGCTGCCACACTGGAATGTAAAAGCCATGTGGTAATTACGCCGATAAGTAATGAGGTGATAATGTCAGTGCTTAAGTACTGCATCATGTCGACGAGAAAAACGCTGTCTTTCAAAGGCGTGGTGGCGTTCCCCAGTTGCTGAAGAGAGATTAGGATCATGGCGATCCCAAGAATAATGCGACCTACCTGGCGCACATAGCCTGTACGACCTTTAAAGAACAGCAGACCGCCAATAATCAGGAAAACAGGTATGAAACCCTGAACATTGAACGAGAGTATTTGAGCCACGATGGCGGAACCGACGTCGGCGCCAAGCAGTAAGGCAATACCCTGTGTGACGCTGATGATGTCGGTAGCAGCAAAGCCTGATGCCAGCACGGCGACCGCGGTGGAGCTTTGTAGCAGCAAGGCCACACCGGTACCCATAAACGCTGCTTTTATTCGGCCGCTCGCAGAGCGCTTCACAGCTGCTCTTAGTTCATCACCCTTGGCGCGTTCGAAGCCGGTTCTTACCATACGCGCAGACCAGAGCAGCAGGGCTACGGCCCCTGCCACATTGATCAATAACAGTAGTATTTCCAAGCGATATGTCCCCGCTGTACGTCGCTATTTAATGTAAATATCACCCCTCTGTAGAGCACGATGTCTTGAAGAATGTAAGTCAGCTTAAACAGTTGATTTATAAGGAATAAATAATCAAATTTTGCGTACTTTGTAAATGTGCTGTATTTCATACGAAATACAATATACCATCGAACGAAATAAATATTGATTTCATACGAAACATGTTGAGTTCACTAAAACATAAGTCGTGATGCTATCTGAACGCCAAACTCAAATTATTGCATTTCTGACCAGTCGTGGTGGCACGCTATCGAGTAGCGAGTTAACCGAAAGCTTTGATGTTTCGGTTCAGACTATTCGTAAAGACCTGAATGAGTTGAGTGATCTCGGCGTTGTTCGTCGCGTGCATGGCGGAATAACTCTGCCGACGCAAAGTCGTAACCTGTCTTTCACGAATCGCCAGGTGATAAATCTAGAAGAAAAGAAGCACATTGCCAAGCTTGCGGCGGCTCAAATTCCAAACGGTTCCAGTTTGTTCTTGGGTATTGGCACCACGCCTAGTCAAATAGCAGAACACCTTGTCTATCACACCGGGCTAAAAGTGATCACCAATAATTTAAATGCTGCTTTAGCCTTGTGCGGTAATGCCAATATTGAAACGTATATGGTGGGTGGTCGTATTCGACACACGGATGAAGATGTCGTTGGGGAAGAGGCAACGTCCCAATTTCGAAAGTTTCAGGTTAACTATGGAATATGTGGTGTTGCCGGAATTTCTGAATCCGGGAATTTACTCAATTTCTCAAGTGAAGAATCGTATTTATTTAAGGCCATTCTTGAAAGCAGTGAAAAACGTATATTGGTCGCTGATCATCACAAATATTTGCGTAGTGCGCCGGTAAAAAGTGGCCACCTGAAAGATTTTGATTTGTTGCTGACGGATTCAATACCAGCACAACTGAAAACGCTGTGCGAAGAAGCGGAATTACCAGTGCTTACCGAACTGGTGGAGTCCGATTGATGGCCAATTTTCTAAAAGTCGAAAATTTGTGCCGGTTCTATGATGACGTTGCCGCGGTCCAGGAAATCAGTTTTGAAGTAGGAAAGGGTGAATTTGTTGCTTTGCTCGGTCCGAGTGGTTGTGGGAAATCCACGACACTAAAAATGATTGCTGGGTTAGAGAACCCTGATAGTGGCACTATTGAGATAGAAGGTCAGGATGTGCTGGGTAAAGCGCCAGGCAAGCGCAATCTTTCCATGGTATTCCAGTCGTATGCGCTCTTTCCACATCTAAGCGTGAGAGAGAATATTTTATTTGGGCTTAAAGCGCGTAAAGTACCTAAACCGGAAAGGCTAAAGCGTCTCAATTCTGCGGTAGAGATGGTGGGGCTTGGCCCGCACATCAATAAGAAGCCCGGGCAACTGTCTGGTGGTCAATCTCAACGTGTCGCGCTTGCACGCAGTATCGTATCTAACGCTCCACTTTGTTTAATGGACGAGCCGTTATCGAATCTTGATACGAAGCTTCGTGCTGATATGCGAACTGAAATTCGTTCGTTGCAAAAGCAATTGGGTTTAACTGTCATCTATGTCACCCATGATCAGATTGAAGCTATGAGCATGGCCGACAAAATCATCCTGCTTAATCAAGGGCGCATCGAGCAAACTGCAGCGCCTGAGGAATTTTACGATAAACCGTTAACGACATTTGTTGCATCGTTTATAGGTCATCCACCGATGAACCTGATACCTCAGAAGGAATTTCTTCTGGGTGTCAGGCCTGAACATGTGCAAATAGTCGATGTTGATACTGGAAGTGAAATCAGTATGGTGATTCAAGAGTGCGATTACCAGGGTTCGGAAACCATTGTGACAGGTGAGTATATGGGAACCATGATCAAGGTAAGTATGGCGGGGAAGTGCAATATCCCTAGTGGTGAGTCAGTGAACGTTCGATGGGAGCCTGGTGCAGTACACAGGTTCAAAACGGAAGGCGGCCAGCGATTGGAGGATAATCCTTAGGTACGCAAATTTAGTCAGTAGTAATTCAATCTATCCTGGAGGGGAAGTTTATGTGGATGAAATCAGTAAAACAAATAGCCTTGGCAGGTGCATTGTGTGCACTTAGTGTACCTGTGTTTGCCAAAACGGAATTAACTATGTTCTATCCGGTAGCAGTGGGTGGAGCGTTAACTAAAATTGTTGACGGAATAGTCGCGGATTTTGAAAGTGAAAATCCTGATATTAGTGTGAATGCTATTTATGCGGGAAACTACAACGACGCTCGTGTCAAAGCGTTGGCTGCACTTCAAAGTGGTGAGCCGGCTCAATTGTCAGTGATGTTTTCGATCGATGTGCACGAGCTGATGGATTTAGATGCCATTGTTCCGTTCGACGACGTTGTTTCTACTCAAGAGGAGAAGGATTGGCTTGCTGGTTTTTATCCCGCTTTGATGGAGAACGGCGTGGTTGAAGGTAAAACCTATGGCGTCCCGTTTCAGCGTTCGACAATTGTTATGTACTACAACAAGGATATGTTTCGTGCAGCCGGATTAGATCCTGAAAAACCGCCCACATCCTGGGAAGAACTTGCCGAAGTTGGCACCGCTCTCACTAAAAAGAATGCTGATGGCAATGTCGCACAGTGGGGCGCAATGATCCCGTCTACGGGTTATGCCTATTGGATGTTTGGTGCTTTAACGAAACAACAAGGTCAAAACCTGATGAATGGTGAGGGTAACGAAACTTACTTTAATCATCCAAAGGTTATTCAAGCATTGGATTTTTGGAAAGATCTAGGGTCCAAATACGCAGTGATGCCAGAAGGCACTATTGAATGGGGTACGCTCCGTCAAAACTTCCTGGAACAAAAAACTGCGATTATGTGGCACTCGACCGGTAACCTTACTACGGTCAAGAAGAACGCTGATTTTGATTTTGGTGTTGCCATGTTGCCAGCCGGCAGCGAACTTGGTTCTCCTACCGGTGGCGGTAATTTCTACCTATTTAAGGATGCCGATGAAGCTGAACGAGCCGCTTCACTCAAACTCGTCAAGTTCATGACCAGTCCTGAACAGGCGGCGCGTTGGAGTATTGCAACCGGTTACATGGGAGTAAGCCCTGCAGCCTATGAAACTACCGAACTTACTGAATACGTAAAAACGTTCCCACCGGCGGCTGTTGCGCGCGATCAATTGCAACATGCCACTGCTGAGCTGTCCACGTATCAGGCAGGTCGAGTCAGAAAATTACTGGATGACGCGATACAGTCGGTACTGACAGGACAGAACACAGCAGAAGAAGCGCTGAATAGTGCGCAAAAACAAGCTGAACGTATTTTGTCCCGTTATAAGTAAAGTGTAGCTGTCCTGGCAGGAATAGCGTATATCGCTATTCCTGCCAGGTAGAGATGCAAACCGAAGATGCAATCGACAAAACAAATCCAGGCTTGGTTGCTGTTGTTACCCGCAATGTGTCTCCTGGTTACCTTTACGCACTATCCTGTTGTCAAAACTATAGCGCGTAGTTTTTATGGCTTTGGGACAAAGTGGGAATCAAAGGCGACACTTGATAACTATCGTTATCTACTCGAAGACGAAGTGCTCATGCAGGTTCTGTATAACAGCTTTTTGTACGCTGCTATTACAGTTCCTGTGTCTATTGTGTTGGCTATTGCGATGGCGCTTTGGGTTAACGGTAAAATGGCTGGCAAAGGCCTGTTGCGCACAGCATACTTCACGCCCACAGTACTGCCGATGATTTCGGTCGCTAATATCTGGCTTTTCTTTTACAGTCCGGAAATAGGGTTGTTGAATAAGCTTTTGGGCGTTTTTGGCCATGGCGGTGTTAACTGGTTAGGGGATCCTTCGGTCGCTCTTTATAGCTTGATGGCCATGACTATCTGGAAGGAAGCTGGATTTTTCATGATTTTCTATCTGGCTGCTTTACAGACGATAGATCAAAACCTATACGATGCTGCGGCCATAGAGAATGCAGGAAAGTGGACTGTGTTCAGGCGCGTTACTTTCCCATTGCTTATGCCTACAACTTTGTTTGTATTGGTAAACGCATTGCTGAATGCTTTCAAACTCGTAGATCACTTGTTTATCCTGACTAAAGGTGGTCCGAATAACGCGAGTAATCTCCTTCTTTATTATATCTTTGAAAATGCGTTTAGCTTTTTTGATACAGCGTATGCCTCGGCATTGACTGTGCTGCTGCTGCTTGTGTTAGTCGTTTTGGCGCTGTTGCAATTTGGTGTAATTGAAAAACGCGTGCACTACCGATGAATCGATTAACACGAATAGTGCTTGTTTCAATGGCGTGGTTGCTCGGGTTTGTATGGTTGTTCCCACTTATCTACGCTATTTGGGCTGCTATTCATCCAGCTGAGTACGCCACTAAATTTTCGTTGTTCGCGCCTTTAACAATGGATAATTTTAAAGAGGCGTGGAATGAAGCTCCTTTTTTGCGTTACATGATTAACACAGTCGCCATTACCCTAATCATTCTTACCGGCCAGTTGGTGCTGTGCACCCTGGCAGCCTATGCGCTGGCTCGAATGGAATTTTTCGGCCGAGGGTTGATGTTCGCCTTAGTGTTAATGCAGCTTATGGTGGTTCCTGAAATACTCATTGTTGAGAATTACCAGACACTTGCTGGTTTGAATTTAATCGACACCTATTGGGGCGTTGCCTTGCCTTATGTGGCCAGTGCGTTTGGGATATTTTTACTTCGCCAAACGTTTAAAACAGTCCCTCAAGATTTAGAAAACGCAGCAAAAATTGAAGGCTGCTCTGTTCTAGCTATTATTTGGAAAGTTTATGTTCCACTTGCAAAACCTACCTATCTAGCATTTTCTCTGGTATCGATTAGTTATCATTGGAATAATTTTCTATGGCCATTGGTGGTAACGAATACAGAGAAAAGTCGACCATTGACTGTCGGGATGTCGATATTTGGCGCGCCGGAATCGGGCGTGGATTGGTCGATTATATCAGCAGGAACGCTTATATCGGTTGGTCCGTTACTTATTTTATTTATCCTGTTTCAACGTCAGTTCGTGCAATCGTTTATGCAAGCAGGTATTAAATGATGCAAATCCTGACGTGGAATATACAAGCGACAAAGGGCTGTGATGATCGATTTGATCTCAACCGCATTACTCATCATATTAAGCAGTTGGGAGAATGGGATGTCATCTGCTTGCAAGAAGTATCGAGAAATATTCCCGACCTGAATGCGAATGACCAGCCGTTATTGATTAGCAAACAATTCCCTGAACACGAATATGTCTGGGGGGCAGGATTCAGTGCCTGGGATCGAGTCGGTGGGCGTTGTGAATTTGGCAATCTCACTTTAGTTAAAAAAGGACTATTAAGGACTGCACGAATGCATAGCCTGCCGAGTCCCGGCATAAACGATCTGCAAATGCCAAGAACAATGGTTGAGGTGGTGGTGGGTATCGGCAGTCGTTCAGTTGCAGTATTCAATACTCATTTAGCTTTTCATTCTAAGGTGGAGCGGGTGGAACAAATTCAAGCCCTAACTCAACTAAGAGATCAGCATATCCTGAAGTCCAGTAACCAAGATCTTTCGAATTCCTGGGGCCCTTATAGCTACGCAAACCATTGCTCATCCGTTATTTTGTGCGGCGACCTTAATGAAGACTCTGATTCTGATGTTTTTCGGGAAGAGCTCATCGCTCAACAATGGGTGGACTGTTGGGATGTATGCAGTCATTCAAGTGATTTGAATCATCAGCAACGCTCGCCGACATGTGGATGTTTTGATCGGAAGCAATGGCCACAAGGTGCTCACGTAAGGGACTATTTTCTCGCAACCCAGGATATTGCTCGAAAAGCCATTCGAGTAGGAGTCGACGTAGAGACGGATGCTTCAGATCATCAGCCTGTATTTATGGAGATAGGCTTGTGAACCCTCCGGTAGAGGGAAATCGTGCTGTAGTCAAGTTGAGTGAACTGCCTGCTGTATTTTCGCCGCGTCCTGTTGTTGTGTTCACGGATGTGGACGATACCCTTACCTACGAAGGTCGTTTGCCTGTAGAAACGTTCAAAGCCTTGCATCTATTAATGCAAGCCGGTATTGAAGTGATTCCGGTGACAGGTGCAAGTGCAGGTTGGTGCGATTGTATTATTAAGACATGGCCAGTCAACCACATCATTGGAGAGAATGGTGCACTTACCATGGAGAAGAACGCGAAAGGAATTGTCTCTGCGTTCTTTTCTAAATCTGAAGATGAAGTGAAAGCGGATTTTTCCAAACTCTTGAAGCTAGGAGATGAGCTATCGAAAACGTTTCCTGAAATACAATATACGCAAGATCAGCAATTTCGGGTCGGTGATATAGCGTTTGATATCGGCCAAACCGTTACCGTAGACGAGTCAATAGCTGAAGCAGCGACAGCTTGGTTACTAGATCATGGTACTCAAGCCAAGCGCAGTTCTATCCATATAAATGCCTGGATCGGCGAGTATACGAAAGCAACCGGGGCAATGAACTGGCTAAAACAACACAATATTAGCGAGCAGGATTGTTTGTTCATCGGAGATTCGCCCAACGATGAATCGATGTTCAAGCAGTTTTCTGTATCTATTGGTGTTGCTAATATTCAGCGATTTCTATCTGGCATGGATCATTTGCCGTTGTACATGACTAATGCTGAAGGTGGATATGGTTTTGCTGAACTGGCGAATGTTTTGTTAAATTCCTAGTTGTTTCCTCGAAAAGTGTGCAGGAAGAATAGTAGAGTGAGAAAAGAACACTAACAATAAAGTACCCAAGAATTGGAATCTAAAAATTCATTTTTAGATAGAGCTGTTATGTTTCTTTGCCTGCACTCGTAATGGACATTGAAAAAACATAAAGACTGGCGTAACTTCCTGCGATTCGTAGACTTTCATTCCTTGGGTAGCATTTCATTACCGCAGAAAACAGTACTTGAGCTTGCCTTTGCTGCAAGAAAACATCGTATCGCTGATCTAAGCAGTTGAGGATAAAGTCTGCCGCACCGCTTTACCGTATCCTATCACCGCATCTAAGCAATACCTTAAAGCCAACAAATCAAAACGTGTACGTTTCTAGGTAATAATCACCGTCCATGCAAATTCCAGCTTTTTTTGCATGAACACAAGCCGTTCAGTCACCTGATCAAGCGTCTGTCTGTACTCAGGCGAGCCTTCTTGATACTGACGCCACGGTAAGGCATGTTTGATTTCTAAAACTGCATAAAAACGCATTTTTTGCAGCTTCCGATACCGGTGTAGGGTACTGGTCGTAGATTCTGTGAACTGTTTGACTTAGCAGGTAAAGCAGCTCCGTATACGTCCGATAGTCATTGAGTCGACCTGTTTTATTTTGCTCTGGAGTCTATGACTGACCTCTCCCAAGAATTGGCTGAACCGCCTGTGGCGGTTGATGATCCTGTGTGTAAACGGATTCAGGTCAAAATCGTCTTGATTCTGGCAGTCTTTGCAATTTTGACTTCGGCAGTTGCTCGTTGGTGGTTGCTTCATTCGCCGTTGCATATGGACGAGTACACCTACTTGTTTGTGGGGCGACTGTTTGAATTGGGTGAGAGTTGGCCAACGCTGACCTACATCTTCGGTGCTGATTTCAACTGGCATATGTTTGGATGGGCTCACTCGATACTGGACAATCATTTGTCTGCTCGCCTTCTCTCCCTGTTCTTCGCTCTATTGTCTCTGATCGGGGTATATTTTCTCGTTAACTCAGTATGGCATTCGAAGTTACAAGCCACTTGTAGCGTACTTTTACTCTCTATCACTGCGCCTCATATCTATATAAGTTCAATCGCTACATATGATGTGATTGCATTTTGTCTTTTTACGTGGGCGATGTTCTTTTTCTGGAAGCTTGCATTAGATGAAAGTGCGTCTGATTCTGAAGATCTTGTGGCTGAAAAAGTCGCCTCTCAACGTGCGCAGTATTGGTTTTTTGTTGGCAGCATGTTGCTAATAGCAGCGTGCCTTTCAAAGTATGTGCTGATTCTTTATCTGCCGCCACTGTTACTACTCCTTTTGATTTTCAAACCGCGTTTCGTGCTGCCGGCAGTGCTATTAGTTGGTGGGGCGTTGCTTCTATACGTATTTGTAAACAAAGATTCGCTGCAGGTACTTTATGAAACACAAATATTAATCACTCAGTCAGCTAACATAGAACGTCAGGACCTGATTTTCAGAATGGTATCGCTCGTCTCGTGGTTGATGGGGCTGCTGCTATTTGTCTGGTTGATATACTCAATAATTCGCCCTGCTGTTTCCGGATCTAATATTTCGCAGGGCAGTAACTCGTCCAATCTGCGATTACCCGGTGTTACACCCCAGCTGGCGTATTTGCTGTTGGCTACGCCTTTACCGCTCTACCATATCATCAGCAGTAACCAGATCGCTCTGATGAAACATCTGAGCTATTTTTACCTGTTTACTGTTCCATTGATCGCATACGGGATTACCCAGGTTTTTCGTTTAATTTGCAATTACGTGAGTGATTCTCCGGAAAACTCGAACAAAACTGCGCGCATGTTTTTGGGTGCTTGCACCGTATGTGTCTTCTCAGCATTTATCGTCCAAGTCATAATCAGTAACGCAAAAACCGCAAACCAGTTGTCTCGGGGTTTCCCCGATATGACAGCGACAACCGATTATTGGCAAAGTAAACGGTACGAGAGTGAGCATTCTGGCCGTATTCTAAGTGAAGATCCCTATTTGTTTAGATATGCAGCATTACCTGATTTCCCGCAGGCACTGATCTCCGAGACTACCTTTTTGGATAATGACCTTGATGGCGCGCACAGCCGTCAGGATGTACGAGATGCCATATGGGACCGTAAATTTTCCTGGGTATTGCTGACTGATCAAATTCACCCGGAAGAAAATCACCTTTACAGAAGGTTGTTATCTCTTCGTGGTTATGAGTTAGCGGTGAGTAAACCCTATTTTGTGAGCGGCTTATTGAGTGGTAACCGGCACGGTAACGTCGAGTTGTACCATCTAAGCAAGTCCAAAAAGATTGCATTGAGCGATTGAGCAATGGCAAACCGTTATCGAAGAATTCCCAGAGTTACCGATTGCAGAATGGTGGTATGTCAGAGAAATATGCAATGAACCTGATGCTACTGCTAATCGCAACAATACTGTGCACGTCACTTTCGCAAGTTCTTCAGAAAAGACTGTCGCTGACTTTGCTCGCGAGAAAATCTAACGCAGTTAACGGCGTATCTGACTCGACTGAGATTGATAACGGCAGTTCTAGCGACCAAGGGGAAACGGATAGTAACAGGCCTAACGATGCGCAAATCAGTTCGTTCGGCCTGCTGTTCTTGCTTATTCACGGTGTATTCTGGTTAGTCGTTGGGCTGGTTTTGTGGTTTTTCGTTTTGGCGGAGATGGAAGTCAGTCGGGCCTATCCATTGTTGAGTCTGAATGTTGTTGTCGTTCTATTGCTATCTGTTGTGCTTTTTGACGACAAAGTAAATGTTCAGCAAGTAGTCGGTATTTTATCGATCCTATCTGGTGTGTTTTTGCTGTCTGCAGGAATAACACCATGAATCGATACAGTGCGGCATTAGTATCAGCTTTGTTTCTAGGTGTTTTCAGTCAATTGGTGCTTAAACAGGTGTCCGTGGAAATTCTACCGGAATTAAGACTTCTTCCCGAGTGGATACAAGCTGGAATCGGGTTTAGCGAAATTGTAAGTAGCTTTAGATCTTTGCACCTTTGGTACGGTTTGCTGCTTCTAGCGTTATCCGCGTATGCACTGTCCGTGTTCGCATGGTTGGTTGCTTTACAACGATTTTCTCTCAGTCAGGCGTATCCTTTCCTGTCTTTAGGGTATGTGCTCGTATATGTCTTTGCTGTTTTAATGCCTGGCCTGAACGAGACGGTATCCTGGTCAAAGTCTCTTGGTATTTTTCTGGTTTTAACAGGTGTGGCACTGTGTATGCGTAAATCCACTGTCGCGAAAGAGGAAAATGCCAAATCCAATGCTCTGAGTTCAACTGCTGTATATGAGTCGGGGAGGGTATGATGCAGCCGGCTCGGAAAAACGCAGCGTTCGATAGTGGAGAGTGTAAAAATTCGGTCAGCGATAGGTCTGCTCAGTACTTACAAAACAGCGCCACCGCTGATCTGTCAGATGGAGAGTGTTTGGCTGATTCGCAGCAGATTCCGGATGTCTCCATTATTATCCCGGTCTACAACGAGCAGGAGCGTATCGCCGCTACGCTGTATACCACCAAAGATTATCTGGAGTCTTCAAATCTGAGTTTTGAGGTGGTTGTAGTAGATGACGGCAGTAACGACATGACTGCTGAAATTGTAAAATTCGTAGATTTGTATGGTAACGAAGTGAAATCACAGCAACTGGGGCATCTGGAAGAGAACGTCAAAAACATCGGAAAAGGTTACTCCATAGCCAAAGGAATGCTCAAAGCCACGGGAAGAGTTGTTGTCTTTACCGATGCTGACAGTGCGACGCCTATTTATGAGCTGACCAAGTTATTGGCAAAAATTGAAGAAGGCTATGATGTGGTCGTGGGTTCGCGTAATCATCCCGAGTCAGACGTTAGTGGTCGAAGTTTCTTGCGAAACGCTCTGAGTCGCGGTTTCAATATGTTGGGGCGAGGTTTGGGTGTAATTACCGTTCGAGACAGTCAATGTGGATTTAAAGCCTATCGGTGTGAGGTTGCTCATCAAGTGGCAGAGTTACAGCAAACCTATGGGTTTTGTTTTGACGTCGAACATTTGTATATCGCAAAACGCCTTGGGTATCGCATCACTGAAGTACCGGTGCAGTGGTCACATCAAGCTGGCTCCACATTGTCTCTGTTTAAAGATTCGATGTTAATGTTCCTCGACCTCGTTCGAATTCGATGGATTCACAGGGATACACATGCGGCCCCGGATCGCGAAAAACGTACTATATAACCGTTGATCTCGTCCAACTGTTGCTCGACTCCGTAAAAGAGTGACTCAACACCCGTACACTGATCATCATGCTTGAAAAACGTACCGTGGGCCGAAGTGCAAACGGTAGTCCTATGACACTGGTTACCTGCACCGAATGTAGTGAGAGCGTCGATTCCAGTGCACTGCGTGCATTTAGCTGGTTCCCGCACAGGCCTAGTTGCAGTCTTTATCAGCAGCCGTCGAAGCAAAGTGACTGCAGTGCTGGTGGTGTTTCCTCCGGCGGAGATCACCCCGCAGACCGGCTAAACCCCCGCTTAAGATAATCTCTTTTGGCAGCCACCAATGTTCAGCGTAAGTATTTGACTGTATCAGCGTGATAGCGTACTATTACGCAACAGCAGATGTAATTCGTTTGTTGACTCCGGAGAAAACCATTTTCGGGCTGAACAGTCAGGAGGCGCATCCAATGAAACCTAATCGTCCAATGAGTGACCGGCAAGCCTCGGTTGCCCGAGAATCTCTGTTCGATGCGATTACTCAGATAGAAACAGTGGACGAGGCACGCGATTTTTTCACTGATCTTTGTACACCCGCTGAGCTACAGGCACTGACTGACCGGTGGATGGTAGTAGAGCCACTGATGGAAGGTAGCTCCTATCGCGATATTGCCGAGAAAACCGGCGTTAGTGTAACGACTGTCGGGCGTGTGGCACGATTTCTTACGCAGGGCAGCGGCGGGTACAAACGTATTTTCGAGCGTATCAATACGGTGAAGTGATCGCGTTAAACAGTATTTATTTCCAGATTCGCACCGTTAGTCGATCTTCATAAATTTTAACCACGCAGTTGTTCACCAGCTGCACTAGCTAATTCTGATGGAAGAGCGTTTACAAATAGCCATTCAAAAGTCCGGACGACTGACTGATCATTCACTTGATCTGTTGAACCGATGTGGACTGAAGTACACGCCCGGACGCGATAAGCTGTTGTACTACGGCGAGAATATGCCAGTGGATATTCTACTGGTGCGCGATGATGATATACCTGGTCTTGTCAGTGACGGAACCTGCGATCTGGGTATTGCCGGGCAAAATGTCACTTCCGAGATTCGCAATAAAAACCCGTCTGATTACCATGCGCATGAGGTAACGGCGCTTGATTTTGGTCATTGCAAGCTGATGACGGCAGGCCCTGTGACCACTAATTACCAGGGAGTGGATATGCTCAGTGGCTCCCGTATAGCGACTTCGTATCCCGGTATCCTACGTGAATATCTGAAGTGCAATAATATTGAAGCGGAGGTGGTAACGCTAACTGGTTCCATCGAAATCGCCCCGCAACTTGGCAAGGCTGATTACATTTGTGACCTGGTCTCCAGTGGTGCAACGCTCGCAGCAAATAAACTAGCGCCGTGGGATGTTGTGTTTGAAAGTGAGGCGGCTTTGTTGACCAATTCATCAGAGCGTACGCCTACTAAGCAGGCATTGATTGACAAGATTGTGCAGCGTGTTCAGGGGGTTTTGCAGGTCAAGGAAAGTAAGTACATCATGCTTCATGCGCCGCGTGAAAATCTGAAGGCAGTAACTGATCTGCTACCTGGATCGGAGTTTCCAACAATTCTGCCAATTGAAGGTGTGAGTGACAAAGTGGTTGTGCACGCGGTTTGTCGTGAGACTATTTTCTGGGAAACGCTGGAATCTCTTAAATCTGCCGGCGCCAGCTCCATACTTGTTTTGCCCGTTGAGAAAATGCTTGTCTAGCCTGCTCTATTCACGAAGTCGAAAACAGTGACAATGAAAACTAAGCCATTTCCAGTTAGAAAAGCAGTTTTAGCGTCGCTGCGGGTATTCGCACACTGTTTACTGTTCACCACCAGTGCCCGTCTGCCGTCGCAGCTCACTCGATTGAGCTCAACCCGTAGATTTCTACGAATTTCGCTCAATCGAGCGATCTGCTTAGGTAGCCAGACTCTGGTGGCGAACCCTTCATGAATAGAGCAGGCT
>CALFCF010000049.1 GCA_937951345.1 uncultured Granulosicoccaceae bacterium | reverse complement strand
CCATCTCAAAATTGATCGGGGACGCCGAGTCCTGCACACTGACCCTTCGTTATGTGCCGTTCTGCACTGCTCATTTACTGCGTGTAAACTGCGCTGCTCGAGCGCCACACGGCATGTCTGAGCGCAAAATGTCAATTATAGGATGGCTTCTCATATCCGGTCGCACTGCACGACGTTTCACGGAAAACCTGAGTATTAAAAACGAATAAGCGTCAAATTAACGCATATAATTCGGGCGGAATTTCATTTTTCCTGCCCCGTCTGTTGAATCTGAGAGATGCTGGAGATGTTTATTAAGTGCCTTGTAGACAAGACCAAACAGAAAAAATATCAATATCGATATCAACAGAAAATAACCCGCCGCAACTGAGAAATGCAAAAACACGTTGTAATCCTTCTCGAATAGTTCACCGGCTTTGTTCATCAAATCTTTTTGCTCGTTGATCACGGGCAGCGTGAAGTAAACCAGCGCTGTGGCATGAAATAGAAACACAACTTCATTAGTGTAAGCCGGCCACGCCAGTCGTAGCATGTTTGGCCAGGTAACACTTCTGAACACCTGCGACCTGGACATGCCGACTGCACGGGCGGCTTCCAGTTGCCCCTTCGGCACGGCTCTTATGGCTCCATAAAAAATTTCAGCCGCATAAGCGCTGGTATTTAGAATCAACACGAATGGACCCAGAAAAAGTGGATGCAGTACAAAGTCGTCAATACCAAGCGGCTTCCACAGCGTCTGGTTAAACGCCAGTGCAATGGAATAAAACATAAACAGCTGGATAAAAAGCGGTGACCCTCGAAATGCGTAAATAAACCCACCGGCAAACGATGACCATAAACGTGATCGACTGTTTTTCATTAAAGCCAGACCAATCGCTAGCGGAAAACCAAGCGGAATTGACGCAAGGGCGAAATAGATATTAAACAGCGCTGGCTTGAACAGGATAATGACGTCGTTGACAACGGCGCTGAGCCAATGCGTCGCAACTATCGACTCGATATTCATGCTACTGATCCAGAGCCATGCCGCGACTGGCACGCTTTTGCAGTTTACGGAAAAACAGCTCGGACAAGAACGTAAGCAGAATATAAAACAGAAACAACACAATGTAGTAGCGCCAGCGCCAGTCTCCGTGCACTAAACCTGCTGCCGGAAAGTAATTAGCGGCACCAAGTTTACCGGCCCATTGCACAATGTCTGCTATTTGCAACAATGATAACAACGCCGTTGCCTTCAGCAGCAACATCCACACGTTAGACAATCCGGGTAACGCGTAAATCCACATTTGTCGCACCTGAAAATGCCAATACACCTGACGCTTAGTGAAACCGTAGGCACGTGCTGCTTCCAGTTGTGATTCCGGTACAGCGCGCATAGCACCATGTATGACGTTAGCTGCAAACGCACCATAAACCAGGCCCAATGAAACACAGGCCATGACAAAATACTCTGACGTCGACAAGTACCATTGAGCGGCATTACACGGCGGCCACTTGCCGCTGGCACGCTCTGCAACAGTACATGCATTAAGCGAGAACAGATACTCGACAAACTGCTCGAAAGCCAACGGAAAGAACAGGAAAAACAACACGTCCGGCACACCTCGGACCATCGTAATGTACCCTGATCCAAACCAGCGAAACGGTGCAAAAGATGAGCGTTTTGCTGAAGCGCCCAGCATACCGAACAACAGTGCCAGCACAGCCCCAAAAAATGCTGCCAATATTGTAAACCGGACACTGGCATACCAGGCCAGATGTTTGCCGTTGAAAAGGTAGCTGAGGTTAGTGCCCGTCAGCTCGGATAGTGAGGTAATCAACCCTTCCATTGATCAGACTGCATACAATGTCATTGGACAGTGGTAGAAATTATCGCTGAGAGGTTTTATACGTTCGCTGAAACGTAACAGGGCCGGCAGTTACTCTTGCCGGCCCCTCATTTTTCAGTGCGATTTTCAGTGCGAATTTTTCAATGCGTGATGACAAACGCATCCAATTAAACGCACCCAACTACAGTTACTGGTTCGCGTAGTTAGTTTCCTTGTCAAAGGAAGCTTTGATTAACTTATCCACGGTACCGTCAGCTTTAAGGGCTGCAAGTGCAGCAGATAATTTTTCCTGCAGCTCCTTGTCATCTTTGCGCATGCCGATACCGACACCGCCGCCGATTTCAACACCCGGACCCACCAGCGCAAGCTTGCCGGCGCTACCTTCAACAACCGGGTTTAGAAACTCACCGTCGGCCAGCAGAATGTCGATGTTACCCGCCATCAGATCAGCAACAGACTGATCAGGTGTTTCGTATGTCAGCAATGTGTTGCCGTCTTTGAAGTTGGCTTCGAGATAGTCAGCTTGAATGGTGGCACCCTGCGCACCAATCTTGACACCTTTCAAATTGCCAAAATCAAAATCACTGTCAGCAGCAGCTGCATAACGGGATGGATCCGGCGGAAAATAGTCGGAACTGAAATCGATTGTCTGCATACGCTCTTCAGTGATTGACATACCTGCCATGATGATGTCGTAGTTGCCAGCTAACAAATTCGGAATGATCGAGTCCCACTCGTTTTGTACGAATTCGCAAGAGATGCCAGCCTTCTCACACATTGCGTTGCCCAGGTCAATTTCAAAACCAGCCAACTTGCCACTGTCATCGACAAAGTTCCACGGAGGGTATGCGCCTTCGGTACCGATGCGAACATCAGCAGCAAACGCGGATTGAACCAATACACCAGCAACGAGCATCGGCGCTAGTAATACACGAGCCGAAGAGCGACTGCTCAACAGATCTTTAAGTTTGATTTTTCGCATAAGTTTTCTTCCTGCGTAGAGCATGAACCATAAGCCGTCAGGCTGTGACTTAAAATAAACCAACTGTCGTGACAGTCTGCTGCCCGACTCTGTCCAGTCTAACATCATCGAATCGTTACAGCGTTCCCGCATGAGACAGATATGTCTGTGTCGCTGATCCCCCAATGACGCCCCGTGTCTCAACAGTACTTCCGTTCAGGTTGGGGCAACAATTCCAGATAAATTTGGGATTCAAAGCTGGAACATTGCTGGCTGGGCGCGTGTGATCCACATAAAACGTTACACAGTTCGCAAACAAGCCTGCCGCGAAACGGGGTAAGTCGGCTATCCCTATGGCTCAGGCTATGACGCTATTGATGAATCGACGGCACCGCTCAGATGCAGGATTCCGGAAAACCTGCTCCGGCGTGCCCTCTTCCTCTATTTTGCCGCTATCGAGAAAAATAGTGTGGTTGGATACTTCGCGGGCAAATCCCATCTCATGTGTGACCACCACCATGGTTCGCCCCTCCTTTGCCAACTCACGCATGACTTTGAGCACTTCGCCAACCAGTTCGGGGTCCAGCGCTGACGTGGGTTCATCGAACAAAAGTACACGCGGTCGCATTGCCAGCGCCCGCGCGATAGCTACCCGTTGCTGCTGTCCGCCGGATAACTGAGCAGGATATTGCTCTGACTTATCGTGGATCCCGACCTTGGCAAGAAGCGCCATAGCGCTTTCTTCCGCTTCACGTTGACTCTCGCCCAGCACACGTATTGGCCCTTCGGTAACATTTTGCAGCACATTGAGATGCGACCACAGGTTGAAGCTTTGAAAAACCATACCTAGCCGGGTTCTTAGTCGTTCAATATTTTGCTGCTCACGTTTTAGTACATGCTGTCGGTTACTTTGATCTACCTGTATGTGAATGTTACCCAGGGTGATTTCCGCGGTATCCGGAACCTCCAGGAAATTCATACAGCGCAAAAATGTACTTTTTCCCGATCCGGAGCTGCCAATCAGGGAAATAACGTCACCTTCACTGGCCGTCAGGCTGACACCGTCAAGAACGTTCAGGCTACCAAATGACTTACTGACATTTTTGGCTTGAAAAGCAATATTCATCAGCGGTTTATGATGCCGGTAAGTGAGCTGCGGCCAGGTCGTCCGGTGTAATTGTCAAAATAACTCTCATAAATCACGTAACTGAAAAATATAACAAGAATCTTGAGTGCAACATGCTACAGAAAGTCACAACAAGTGACACGCCACTCAGAAAAAACCGATTGGATTGATGTTGCGCGAGCTGTTGCCGATATTTTCTCTGGACAGCGTCAATCTTGCTCGCATGATACTCAAAACCCTGAATTTGGCAACAATACTGGTTGTCGTCTGGTTGCTATGGCAACAGGCGGGTATGCGCCATGAACAATTTGCCCTGCATCAGGCGCAAGCCGGTTATCAGGGTGCCATGTCGTCTGTGCAAAACACAGTGGCTTCACTGGAAAAACGTCAGAGCACACTAGAAACCAAAGTCAACGAAGTCCCTCCTGCCATAGCCGCTGCGACGCCTGCCAACCCCAACCACAATGCTGAAATCAATGGCCTGAAGGCAGAGATTGCCAACTATAAGGGGCAAGTCGAGCGACTTAATAAAACCAGTGAGCTGAAGCAGACTATTGACACTGTTACCGACGCAGAATTGTCCAAGTACGATGATCCATCCTCAGCTGCAGAAAAGTTATTGTCAACGAAGGAAGTTATTTGGCGCACCAGCACAGAACACGATGCAGTAAGACAAACCCTGCAATCATTGATGGCGCCCATTGATATCCTTGCCGGCGAATGGAACGAAGGCCATACCGACAATTCCGTCGGTGCTATTCACAGCGTTCTGACCAGAGCAATTACGGTACTTGAGAGTGAAGGAACCACTCAAAGATGAACCGTTTAAAACGAAGCTTGGTCGGAAGCCAGTCACGACGACATAAAAATGCGAACAGCGAGTTCGCAGGCTTATTAAATGGCGAACGTTTTACATCAGCATTTCTAATCGGTACAGGTGCGATCGGTGTTGCGGTATTGGTCGTTGGCCTGATCTCCGGCATTAGAACGCTTGCCAACCCGACAATAGTTGCCAGTTCTTCAACTACGGGTTATCACCTAACAGCATATAACAGCGCGACGCAAATCACGAATACGCCTCTATTGAGTGCCGCTACGGCCAACAATAATCAACGCGTCACCAGCAAGGACGACACATTGGCCTCACTTTTCGAATCAGGTGGAGAGCACAACCAGTGTCTGGTCGAGAAAAAACAACTCAGTGAAGCCGACATGCGTGTTGCACGCATCGCCTGGAAGTACTTCGAGAATAACTACAACGCCGAAACCGGTCTGGTGAATTCAGTTCACGGATACCCGTCGACAACCATGTGGGATACAGGATCGGCACTGGCAGCTTTTCTCGCTGCCAGAGACTTTGGCTTTATCGGTCAAAAAGAATTTGACGATGCAATCATGAAGCTTATGAACTCCATGCAACGCATTAAGCTTTTCGACGGCAAAGCACCCAACAAGGTTTACAACACACATACACTTGAAATGGTTGATTACGGTAACAATGCCGTTGAGGGTGGCATTGGCGTATCCGTACTCGATCTTGCACGCCTAATTTCGTGGATGGACACACTTCAATGCATGCATCCGCAATACCACAACCCGGCGAATTCTGCACTGTCACGATGGGATTACTCTGAGCTGATTCAGAATGATGAAATGTATGGCATGGCAAAGGATCCACTGACTGGAGAAATACTGAACTTACAAGAAGGTCGTCTTGGTTACGAACAGTATGCCGGCAAAATTTTTGGTAGAGCAGGCTTCCCGGTTGACACAGCAATGTCCTACGAGAATAAACATCGCGCTGACACAGAAATACTTGGTGTAAAGATCGCGCATGATGCACGAGACCCGAGAATTTATCATGCTAACAACTACGTCGTGACTGAATCTTACGCAATGGATGCGATGGAACTCGGAACAGATAGTATCAACACGGAGTTGTTAAAGAATATATTTGAAGTTCAGAAAAGACGCTGGAAGGAAACAGGTATTGTTACAGCAATATCAGAGGATAACATTAATCAGGAACCCTGGTTTTTGTACAACACCATTTTCACATCAGGTCTGCCGTTTAACACAATAACTGAAACAGGAGCGCAGCATAACAATCTTAAAACTGTATCAACAAAAGCAGCACTTTCTATGGCGATGTTGTTCCCGGATGACGAATATAGCAAAGTTTTGCTTGCAACAATCGGTAGTGCGTTTGACGAGAACCTGGGGTGGTATTCAGGTGTCTATGAAAATGGCGGATACAACGACGTAACAACAGCCAACACCAACGGTGTGATTCTGAGTGTACTGTTATACAAGAAATACGAAACTCTCGCAAAAATCTGCGAAAAATGCGGCGCGCAGTTAAACATACTATCCGACATCCGGAAACAGCCCACAGAGGATGAGGCAGACGATGAAGTTGCGCTTCTATGTGAAACATGTGGCCCCGAAGAATAAATCGGAACGCCTGTTCTTCTCGCCCGCCACGCACAGATTGCACGGTAAAAGACTCTAGATTCAGGCATCAGGCATCATTTATCGCAAAGGGCTTTGTTGCAAACATCCACTCACGGTTATTAGCGCAAGAGTCGTTAGCGCAAGTATACGGACGCGCTCTCCGGATAATCACACGCTGTCTACCACAGGGCTACAAACCGTTAGTCATTGGTTGCCTACTATTCGTCGCAAGCTCCGGAGTCCCTCACGCTGATATAGACAAACATCGACCGGTCGTTGTCGAAGCAATGACAGGCAAGGCAGGCATTGCCAATCCCTCACCGTTACTAGAAGCGGCCACCCAACTCGGTTGTGCACCGTCGGAAGATCATGCCAATCAACTGATTGATCGAATCAGTCATCAAGGTATAGAACTTTATGGTCTTCCCGACGAATGGCTCGGTACTGAGGAGTCTCCTGCCCTCTATGCGGCAACGTTCGATTTTTTGGTACACGAGCTGCTGAATACCGTTACCCGATACCCGACCCTGAAAAACCCGGTAGAACAATTGTTGTTGTCATGGAATTACTGTCACATACAGGATGATGACAACTATTTTAATTTGACGACCGAAAAAAATCGCAATGCTATCGCGCGTACTATTGCCGCCCCGAATTCAATAACCGGCTGGATGGGTATGAATCGACTGGGATTCGACATACCGGCCACTTACGGCATCAACAGTCAAACTGCGATACCGCGCTACGTGCCTGGTGCACTAACCACGCAATCACAGACACGATTATTTCGTGGAAAACGTTTCTGGGAGCTCTATACGGCCCAATGTTTCCCGCACCCGGATAACGGCACTTTGTACCATCGTAAAAAGTCGTTTGGTCCGACGCGTCTCAAGGGAATTGAAAGCAATTTATCACGGGTTGACGTCTATCCGTTTCAGTCCGTAGCCACTTGTTCTGCCACTCCAGTAACTACTGCAGAGCAAGTTCCAGCACATCAAGTTAACGCGACGCAATTTGATGTACAGCGCAGCTCTGTAGCCCTCACAAACACAGACAGTTCCGGTACAACTCCCAGCTTACCGGAAAGTGTGCCAAATAACGCAGCGACTCCAGCGCAATCAAATTTGCAACTAAATCCTGATACAAAACCACAACCTGCGTCATCAGCGGCAGTGCCTACAGAAGATGCAATAGCGAATACAAACGAACCATTGCAAAACAACCTTTCCAGCAACCTGGAAGCCAAGGGAACATCGGCCGCATCAGAGAAAAACTCACCTATCGGAGAACTGCAAGGCACCTCCGCAAAAAAGGATTTTATAGCTGAAAATTCGCTTTTTAAAGATAACGCTAGACTCGATTCAGCAACAACAGAAATACTCTCAGCACATGAAAATTCAGGCACTAGCAACTTCACGGAGAAACCGGTATTACGTACGAATACCGGTAGCGACAGTTCTTTTACGAACGATGCTTACACAACAAATGAACAAGAGAAACCGATACAGTCGATCCTGAACCCGCAAACATCGGATATTAATCTAAAAGCCAGGATTAACAGCCTGAAGACTGAGCAACGACTCTTTGAAAGAGGCAAAAATAAGCGCATCAATAAAATCAAACAGCGATACGTACAACTGTCACGTAAACACAATGTCCAGCCATCATTTCTTGAGCCTTCCATCGTTGGCAAAGTTCTGGAACTTATACAACTCGAAAAACTGCAGAAAAAAAGAATGCAGCCTGCGCAACGTCAACGTGTAGTCGAGTCGAGACGGTTTGCTGAAATTGCCAAACGTAATATCGCAACGGTGGAAGCTGACATCAATGACACTACACAGCGTGACATTGCGAACAACCCTAAACAATCCACCGCTCGTGTTCCGCTGATCGATAAAAATGAACCCGTGCTTGCCAGCGCTACCATCGTGCTTGATGCCAAGCCTCAATCGCAGAAAAAATTCTTTTCGAAAAATCCTACTGAAACCACGACTGAGCGCTTAGTCACCACGATTTCAGATACTGAATACAGGACGAAACAACGTAAAAAGCAGATGAACGCGTTAAAAGCTGCACGAGTCAGAGCATCTAGAAATACATTGAATAGTGGTAAACCTACGCGCGAACAAAATTTGAAGCAAATCGCCAGTCAACTGCTGACATCGCAATCTGCCGTTGAACGACTGGTTACTTTCAGCATTAACAAAACACCGGCCTCTGGTACTTATATCGACGTATACGATTCGTTCATAGGGCCACAGCCAAGCAGACTGGCCGTATTCGCGCACAAAAAGCAGGATTCTATCCCTATACAACGGGCGAAACGGATCAACACGATAAAAAGTACGCGCGTACAGCGATCGCGCCAACACACCACTATTTCAACCGAATCAGTACAGCACCCTGTTGCGGCAACCGTGCAGCCACCTTCAGACTCTAACCAGTCGCTCGGCCAATCAGCCGTCCTATCAGCCCAAACGGGACAAATCGAAACAGCAGAACCTGACCCAAACGTCGTAGCACACACAGAACTGTCCGAAGAACAAACCATCACCAGCAATACATCCGATGCCAAACGAACCGACGCCTTAAAGAGACTGCTCGCATACATCGACAAAAACGCACCCATTCCGAGCGGCGCAACTATTGTGCTTCGCCCTGATGCGCCAAACAACGATAGTGGTTTCAACCCGTTAATCGACCAGCACCCACAAGATCTCGGTTCTGAACGCCATCGATTCACTCGTTTGCGTGGCGAATCGATACGACGAATTATTGATCACCGCGAAGAAAATGGTCCCGCATCAGATACTGCGTTGTTGACATTATCAGCATTTGGCATTGCACATCTGAGTTACCCAATCAAACACACGATCGACACAGATAAACCCGACAGACCCGGTCAATTCACAGACCATCATCCTACGGCTCGGGGCTTACTCAGAATTTTGAGTTACCTGCAAAAAGACCATCTGCTAAACGACAATCTGAAAAACCGAACGCAGACGCATTCAAGCATTGCATTATCATTAACCCCCGAAGGCGTTGACGGCAACGCCAGAAACTCCGTTGAATCTAGATTGCAACAGCCGGTCGAAATAGCCCATACGCTGACGGCGACGCTTAACAAGTATCGCAACCTGCTTGAATATGTGGATCAACGGCCAGAAATGCTAAACGGAAAAACACTCTCGCTAGGCTCGAATGGGGCTACCCGGCTTAGCGTATCTTCGCATCAACTCGACGCGGAATCACTTAGAGACGCAACGCTTACCCAACTAGCCACGAATACGAAGATAAAAACCCACGACAGACTGGCTCGCACAGAAATATCAGGCACACACCTGGTGTCACGTGCCAGAATGTGGCACGTGCTCGCCTCAAGGCAACGCGCATCTGTAAGCGACAGTCCCTCCTGGCAAACAGCATTTGCATACTGGATATCAGCCGATATCTCACCTGCTGCCCGCGCGGCAAAACGACGCCATGCATTCCGTATATTCGGTGAAGCTCAATACGCCAACTTTGCATTAGCAGGTGTTGACACAAATCAGGCGACAGTAACAAACGGTGGAAAATTGATCGCTTCTCAAACTCAGCCGGGCCTACCGGCCGTTACATCAATACGACCAGACAACAGCAACGCAGACAATTCATTTTCAGAGGCAGCACCAACAGTCGCGGCCGCTGTTGACACTCCCATATACGTGACGACACCCTCCAGCAATGCAAACGGATTGTCACCGGTTGCGAATGTTCCTCCACACCTGCCAGACGCCGACGACGATCATTCTCACGGATTCTCAGGCACCATTGCTCTGAACAACACGCAACAGGAGTTCGGCAACGAAGACCACTACTCCCTGACTTCCTCGGTTGCATGGAAACCTGTCAAGGATAGTTTCTTCTTTTTGCGCTCTGCGGTTACGATCAACAATTCTGATGACCCTGTGAACTACACGTGGGGACTTGGGTACGATGACTGGCGACCAGGATCTTGGGGATTTGAGATAAACAATTGGAACCCGCTCTCACCCAGTGACGGCCTTGATCTGGAGAATGCAGTTGTATCATTGACGAGAAAATTTAAGCACCAATTCCTTGATGAGAAAAATCTGAACAGTTCACTGTCACTGAACAAATCAGCCAATTCAGAACTTGCACTCACCTGGCTGATCTCCTGGGCTCCGCGACCCAACTGGTTTATTCGGTCGTTAATTACGCAGCCACTGGAAGGTGGCCCCACGTCCTGGGCATACGGATTCGGCTACAACAATTGGCGCAAAAATACATTCTCGCTTGAGTACAACAACTGGGGATTCAACGAAACGTTTGATACCAATTTCCGGCAGAATGCCGTCGTTACGCTTAGCTACAAATGGGAATGGTAGGCCACTGAATAACTGCGGTGCCAATAAGCAGATTGGTAACGATCGGTAACCGATTTTGATTTATTCGTCAGCAGAAACGAATGCAACGGAAATAAGTGCACATGAGATAGTATTCGATCGCAGGCTTTTATTTTTAGCCGGAGAATTTTTAAAAAAACTACCAGTCCACCTGGTCGAACGGCTGTCCACCGATTTCGCGCACGTGGAAGGTCGACTCTTTACAGTCGACTATCGACACCGAGCAGTTAGCTATATCCGGGCCTTCGCGTAATCGCTCTGCCGGGATTCCGGCAAGCCCACCGATCAAAGTTTTTATAAACATGCCGTGACTGACAATCAACACCCGATCAACAGCCTTTTCGGCACATTCGGCCACGATCCGTTGCAAACAATTGACTGCTCGTTCTTGCACATCAAGGTAGGACTCTGCCCCGTCGAGCGAAAACAAGTGGGGGTTATTTTTAAATTCCGCAGATTCGTGCGGGTAGGACTTATCAACGTCGGCCCACAACACCCCTTCCCACGGCCCCAGTTTTATTTCTCTTAAATCCGGGTCAGCTATTAACGGTAAATCCGTATTGGCCAACAAAATGTCAGCCGTCTGCCGCGTACGTACGCTTGTACTGGTGTAGGCCTGCTGAATCTGCAAATTTTCAATTCCCGGGCGAAGTGCTGCCGCCTGCTCAGCACCACGCTGATTGAGAACAGAATCCATTTGCCCCTGAACCCGTCGTTCGGCATTCCAGTCGGTCTCCCCGTGTCTGACGAGGTACAGAGTGGTCATTGATGCATTCCAATAAAAGTCAGTGCAAAACGGGGCGCCACAACATGTCAGAACGATCAACCGACTCGACTGTTATTATCCGCAATGCGTCTTCGCGCCGCAGAGCGAGGTCGACACTGACGCCAGCGTTACCGGTTCCCCATATCTTTCTAAATGTCTCGTTTATGGAGCGAACGCGATGGCCGTTGACAGCAACCACAACATCGCCGGCAACGATCCCGGCTTTTTCAGCTGGCGCACTATCGACCGTGCCAAGCACGATAGGACCATTTTTAGAATTGCGAATATACCAACCGAGCCAGGGACGGGGACTATCAGGCTCTTCACGTGCGAGCAGTGCCCGTCGTGTTGAGTGAAAAAGATCGATCGGAATGATCATGTTACGCGCTTCACCTTTGTCATTTTCCGGCTGCAGCAAAAGTGACCCGATGCCGTACAGGTGTCCATCTTCACCGACAAGCGCAGCGCCACCCCAATCCGGGTGCGCAGGTTCGGTGAATAATGCCTGTTCTACTAAATACTCCCAGTACCCGGCAAATTCACCAACTTCGCAAAGTTCTGTATCGACAACCTGCTCGGCACCACCACAGCCGACCATAACCATCTTCTGTCCGACCACGAGATCCGCTGAATAACCGAGCTCCAGCGGTGGCACATCGAGGCTACCCAGCATTTGCACAACCGCCAGGCCGGTAGCCTGATCGTAGCCCAGCAAACTAGCTGATACAGCAGAACCGTTAGCATCGACTACCCAAATGGTCTCAGCTTCAGTCACCAGATAGCCCACGGTCAGCACCAGCCCGTCGTCGCTGAATATGACGCCATGGCCCTGGCGTTCGCAACCCAAAACATCGGCTGTGAGCGCTTGTTCAGGGACTTGCGTACGTACGGACACAACGCCTCTCAGATCTTCAGACTTCACGACAATAAAGGATTTGCAAGATATTGAAATGTTTCAGCTTTGTTTCAGGTTGCTGGACTATCATTCATTCTGTAGCCGGCAGGTGAAGGAATCAACCGTTGTTATGCCGCTCTGCCATTTTGCCAAAATTGAGCGACATCATGCAGCAGTCGTTTGGCTAGAGTCGATCAGCCGGGGTTAATCGGCCAGATCTAATTGGCAAAAATCGATCGGCCGGGGCGCTATCCCCGCCGTAGACAGCAACTTTTTCAGCAGATTTTCAGCAGATTAAGGCTGCTGCGGGACTTGCTCCGCATCATAGCTTGAGGATTCATTCCTGCCATGATGATGCCAGATGTTCGACGACGGAGCGAACGCTACATAGCCCAAATGTAGAAACACGCAGAAACATGTAGAAACGTGTACCAAGAAGAACCTGTCAGAGGCACCCTCAGTGGTGAGTCTGAATAATCGTGGCACGAATAT
This sequence comes from uncultured Granulosicoccaceae bacterium, assembly GCA_937951345.1. Taxonomy (GTDB): domain Bacteria; phylum Pseudomonadota; class Gammaproteobacteria; order Granulosicoccales; family Granulosicoccaceae; genus CALFCE01. The sequence continues at coordinate 32,083 of CALFCF010000049.1, read as the reverse complement.
GCCGCAAATAATTCCATGGAGAGAGCACTCAACAGCTGAATCCAACATTAGATTGGCAGCCACCTGATTGCAATGTCATTGATGACCGCAAGCCGCGACAAGCGGATAAATTCGGAGAAGATGCAACTTACACCGGCAGCATAAGCGGCTGGAAAGCGGCGGTGTGTTGCTTGGTATCACCAGCAAAATAGTGTTCGAACATAAAGAACTATTTTGCACTGCCAGAACCGGCAGATACTGCTCAGAAGAATAATTTTAGAGATTGGCACAGAAAACTGATGTAGAGGCGTAAATCTGACGGCTTAGTAACCGAAAAATGCTGTTCAGGAAACAATTTGGACACATTCCGGAATCTAATTTGCACCGAGTTTGAATATGTCAGACAACAACCTTATGCAGGATGTTAGTTCATAAACAAAATATCAATGAACCTGAGTTTTTGTTGTCAGCTAATGGCTATTTGTGACGAGCGACGTGATCTGAATCTATAGGCCAACTTGTAGTCCCGAGCTGCCTTGGACGGATTGTTTTCTCCTTACCGGGTCAATGAATACCCGGTTGAAACTTGAATCGATTAGTATGTTGAACAAAAGAATTCTGAGCGTTTGCGTGGCGCTAGCCTCGCCGGTTATCGTATCAATCGCGGTTGTATCGGCCACCACATCATTAGCATTCGCTGACACACAGAGTCCATCAATCGTCAACGGACTGGGATGGTCAAACGGTGATAATGGGTCCATAACCATCACCTGGAACCGACCCTGGGACGACACTGACGTTGACGGCTATAACGTTTATCGCAATGGCGGTTATTTCACGACAGTCAGCGATACGCGCTTCAATGACACCTCTGTAGGGCCAAACTCCACCTACACGTTTCAAATCAGTGCTTTCGATCCGGCACGCAATTATTCCCAGTTATCTGAAACCATCGTCGCAACAACCGGTGGTGGTCAGCAAAATACGAATACACGCAGTTCGACTGAACAAAATTCTGATGGATCGCCGGTCGTTCCGACAGGATTACGTGCTGCCGAGATCGCCCCGGGTACCGTACGTTGGGAATGGAACACAATAAACTCTGCGGCCCAGTACGAGGTCACGGTTGATGGAATTCTGGTCGGGGTCTCCGGCGACGCGCAGTATGTGAGTGAAAACTTATGGCGTGGCGATCACTCGCTCTCTGTGAAATCCATTACCTCCGATAACCGTTACTCATCACAATCCGATACACTGAAATATTTTGTCAGTAACGACGCAAACGCTGTCACCAATCAGCCAGCGGCTTCAGCTCAGGCAGAACCTCAGCAACAAGCACAACAAACCAACACCGGCGGTAATCCTGTAGTACCAACCGGCTTGCGAGGCGTTGAAGTAGCACCGGGTACTGTTCGTTGGGAATGGGATTGGATTCCAACAGCAGCTCAATACGAAGTGACCGTGGATGGAACATGGGCCGGCGTTACCGGTGAGCCTCAGTTTTTCAGTGAGAACTTGTGGAGGGGCGATCATTCGCTGTCAGTTAAATCAATAACCTCTGACAACCGCTATTCGTCAGCGTCGGATACCTTAAAACTGTTCGTTAACAACAATGCTAATGCCGGTGGGCAGGCTACACAGTCTGTTGCCGTGGCACCACCTGCTCCGCAGGCGGCACCTGCAGTGCCTGCAAATGACAATGGGCTGATCGATCCACAAAGCTGGACTCAACCCGATGTTGGCCGTGATGGATATGAGCTGGTATTCAGTGACGAATTCAATGGTAATTCTGTCAACACAGCACGATGGACAACCAATTTTCGCTGGGACGGTGAGTTCAACGGTGAGCGATACGAATACCGCATCATTAATAACGAAGCCCAGTTCTACGTCAGCACTGAATCAGCAGATCCGGAGCACCGTGCGCTATTGCCGCAGTTGAACAACCCGTTTGAATTCGACGGATCCCGACTTGCAATCCGTGCAACACGAAATCCGCTCAAAAGCACAAACGAAAGACGGCTTTATGGTCCATTGCGTGATGTAATGGCATCGCAACCTTTCCTGTCAGGTGCACTCGCTACGCATAATTCCTTTAACCGCAAGTACGGTTACTTCGAAGCGCGTATCAAGATTCCTAACCATGTCGGCACCTTCCCGGCATTCTGGCTTTTCCATCAGCGTAGACGCAATGAAGGCACGATGCGCAGTGAAATCGACATCATGGAAAATCTGGGCCACGCGCCATGGTACATCTACAACACCATGCACTTTTTTGACAACGTGTCAGAGTCTTACGCAGGTGATGCAAACTTTCTGCGCCCCGATCCTTCAGGCCAGATCTTCACCGGCACTGACTACAGCCAGGACTATCATGTCTATGCTGTGCGATGGCGCCCCGGTCACGTAGAGTGGTTAATTGATGGGGTAAAAACCAGTGAGATATTCCACCCGGCTGCAGACAATGAACCTCTGTACATCATATTGAACCTCGCACTAGGTGGAAACTTCACAAACTTTCCAACTACTGCCGGAGGGCTTGGCAGATCTCAGTCAGAACGGTTCCCGACCGATAACGATATCGCACAGTTTGGGAATCCTGCGCTCGAGATTGACTACGTGAGAGTGTACGCGCCGCGGTAAGCGGCGGATAAGCGCTAAGCGGGCGGATAAGCGGCTGACTAGCACGTATCCACAGAAGGGTCTCGCATTTGTAGTTTGTGAGATCCCGTCTGCATGCAAACGTTGTCAAACACCAGTGTTTAAATCTTCCGCCGTCTGACAAAAACGCAGCTGAACACGTAGATAAAAAACACGCGGCTGAAAGCCAACTTGAAACTGGCCTGGGCGATCAGCCCATCAATGAAGCGACATATCCGGCGATCTGTTTAAAGTCGTCTGAACGCACAGAATTCTCGCGCCACACAAGCGTTATTTCACGCTCGCTCTGTGCCCCACCAAGATCACCAGGAACGGGACTCAACCGAATTCCTGCACCTTTGAGTAGCGGTGATCCTTGAGCCATCATTGGCAGCAAGGTAAAACCAAGATCAGATGCGACCATATGGACGAGGGTTGACAGACTTGATGCCATAAACGGATTGATCTGTGACGCACCTTGGTTAGAGAGCACTTCCATGGCATGTTTCTGAAGGCAATGTCCGTCTTCAAGCAGCATTAACGATTCAAGCGATTCCTCGGTCGGAGACCAGGTTTGCGGGTCCAGCAATTTTGTTTCTTCCCTGTAGGCGAGCAACAGAGGGTCTGAAAAAAGAACGTGTTGTTGCGTGCCAGGGAGGTCCATCGGCAGTGCGACCAGCATCGCGTCGATATCGCCATTGATCAACTGCGAATGTAATTCAAGCGTCAGGCCCTCGGTAAGGAAAAATTCGATATTCGGAAAATTGCCGCGCAACTGCGGTAGCAGGCCAGGTAACAAAAAAGGGGTTATGGTTGGTATAACACCGAGACGCAGTGGCCCACTGAGCGGCGCACTATTATGCTCAGCCATCTCTGCCAGCCGGCCAAGCTCAGCGAGCACCGTCTGTGCTTGCTCTCCCAGCTGCTCTCCCAACGGTGTCGTGGAGATTTGCTTCCTTGAACGTTCGAACAGCTTGACGCCTAGAATGTTCTCAAGCTCACGTATTCCGGTACTGAGTGCAGACTGGGTAACAAAACATTTTTCCGCTGCGCGTCCGAAGTGCTTGGTTTCGTTTACAGCAATCAGATATTGCAACTGCTTGACGGATGGTAACTGCATCAATGATTTTCCGGGTTAGTGGCAGCAAATGCCGTCTGGTACGTTGCAGCGCAGATGCCCCAGCGTAAAATACGCATAGTTTGCTGAAATACTACAGTACATCCGACTGCCATATTGGGAAAAAATTGCATACCTGCAGATAATTACCTAGTGCTTGTTAATGCATGAGACCTACTTACCAGACTTCTAACACCGCGTACTTCAAGTCGTAAAAATTGTAAACAACAACTCAAAACAGCCGTTATCACCGAAAGAGACTCTATTTACAACCCGGGTAAGGATGTATGCAAGCTCGAAAGCTCGCCAATATATTGTTGTCGATACTGTGCCTACAAGCCATTATGGTGTACGCCAGTGATCGAAATTATCCGTATCCCCGCAAGAATCCAATTACTGTCGGGAACGAAAATTTCCACCCCGAATACATGTCGTTACAGGGTCTGGAAGGAATATACCTGAACCTCGACAATGTTGAATCAGCCCTGTTGAAAACCGGCGCTGAATTCACCGAAGAGTACCGGGAAGAACTTGAAACTGTTATCACCGACGCCGGTATACTCCTGCTTGATCAAGAGTCAGTTCGCTGGAGCCCGGGCCAACCGATAATGAATATTTACCCGACGCTTGACGAAGACAGTGCATCGGTAGTCAGTGGCGTTTGCAGTTACGATCATCTGGACATCGAGGAACTAAAAACCCAATTGGTGGATGAAGACGGCAACGTCGTCAGCATACCTTTGCCAAAACTCACAGCCGAGGAAATGGCCAGAGTCACCAGATTTTGCGGTAATCTGCCACCGCGTTGCAGCTCATCCTTGTGGGCCGGTTTCACCCAATCAGCCTCCATACTTCGGCAACCTCTGCGCGAGTATCGTCTCGGCACCTGGGGCTCTGGTGACGAACACCATGCTTGTAGCGGTCGAGCCGAATGGTTGAAAACCGCCGTAAAAACCAAACTGGAAGACTTCGTTAGCGATTACAAAAAAGCGCAGCAGGAGCAAATGCCTCATTTTGTATCCAAAGTCAGCGATCTGCCGCGCAATTGTGCGCAGAGTTGGATGATGGTGGACGGCGTGTTCGATACCAATGAAACACTAATAACCAAAAAAGCTAACAATATCCTTGAACGCTATGTTGAATTTACTGCTGACTGCAACGGTTTCGGCTATGTTGTTGAGGCGCATGACGACAACCATGCTGATAGCCAATACAATCAGATTCTACGTACTGCACGAGCGGAAGCTGTTAAAGAGCTGATGAATTCAAAAGGCATCCACTTCAAGCGCATAAAAATTCGGTCCCAGAACGAAGAAGTTCCGTTTATTTCAGGCACGCTTGAGCAGGCGTTACTGACCGGTAGCATCATTGTCTACCCACAATCACCTATTGAGTTTGCAAATCTCGAACTGGACTACTGACGCAGGATTTTTATAAGCCAGCTGTCTCGAAACAATACGTATCGGGCAGCCAGAGGCCATTTCATAATTGAGATTGTGCGCTCAGAGAAGGCATGTGGCGCTCGAGCAGCGCAGACCAGCGCAGAACCGCACACAACGAAGGATCCGTGTGCAGCGTCGATCTTGAGAGGGCTTCTAGTTCTAGTTCTTTTCCAGACGACAAACCCTGTCACCCGATAAAAGCTCACGTATTGCCTCAGGTGCAATGAGCCCATTCTCTACTTCAGCATCCAGCTCTGCTTCAAGTGTTGCTATTTGACGGCAACGATCAATCACTTTTTCCACCTGTTCACCAGGCACCACCACGGCGCCATCGGTATCTGCAAGCAGAATATCGTTACGGGTAATCGTGACATCGCCAATCGTAACTGTTGAACCGATGAAACCCGGTCCATTGTTATAGGGTGAATTGGGCGAAACGCCTTTGCAATAAACCGGCAAACCTACCTTTTCTATTCCCTCTACATCGCGAACAAGGCCGTCAGTCACGATACCTGTTGCACCTGCATTACGTGCCATTCCCGCCACTCGATCGCCCAGAGACGCACACCGGTCATGTCCACCTGTGGCGATAACCAATACATCGCCCGGCTCAATCTCAGTCATTGAGGCAAGTACTGCCAGTACATCTGCAGGACCGGGATCAACCGTGAGAATCTGGCCACAACACCTTAACGGCAAAATATCCGAAGATAATGCCTGTAACGAATGAGGTAATGCACCACGGCCATTCATCGCATCAACAACTACCCCGGTTGCAAAGCCGGCGAGCTCCGTCAACACACTGGGATCAACGGACAGCGTACGGGGCTTGATGGTTAATAAAGGAGGATCTTCAATCATGGCTGTACTCGAATCTATGCGCGAATTTTCACCCGAGATTATCCTCGAGTTGAGAACATGGACTACAGCCAGGGGGTTAACTGCGGTTACCAGCAGAATAGTTTACAGCCAAACGACCGCAACGCGAAGAACCGCAGAGATTACTCGAGAGAATTGTCTGCGCTAGTCACTACACCGGAGCGCTGATCAACAACGCAAACTTCACTGTGCATGGATTCATCAGCCGATGGTAGAAATATACGTCGATGGTTATTGCCGCTACGCGCCTCACCGTCGCGCCCTTTGGCGGCAATAGAAAATAGAGCACCCCACATTCCGTCAGGGTTGAAGTCCACATCAAGTTCAACAAACTGCCCCATCTTGCTGTCGACTGCGAATTCGTTATCACCTGCAAGTATGGATTCACACTGGCTGTAAAATTCACTCAAATCCTCAGGTAGATTGTCCTGATCAAAATGTCCGTCCTTATAGCGCGTCAGGTTTTCACTGACTAGCTCAACATGATTTTCGTGCTCGGACCCGAGTCTTTGCAAACCGGCAAGAGCCGCAGTAGCATTCGCAATCGCAAGTTCGCGATTACCCAGACGAAAATATACTTCAGCCAAACCTGACAATACCGGCCCTAATTCCGGTGAAGATTTGCCATAAATACGCTGAGAAATCTCAAGGCGTCGATGTTGCAACACAATCGCCTCGGAGTTCTTACCCTGGAATGATTTAGTTTGCGCAAGGAAGTTGACTAATGTTGAAAGCCGGTGCAGATCATCAATTTCTTTCTCAGAAATCTGCTCATACAACCGTTCAAACACCGCCTCGGCATCTGCAAAACGCTTTGCGTGAAAGAGATTAGCGCCGTAGCGCATTTCCATCATCTCGTGAAATGCATTCGCATAAAGCACACCACTGCAAAGCAACAGAAAAAAGACTGCTATCAATTTTAATACACAGGACTTTACAGCAACCACGAGAGTTCGTGGAAAAACGGGTAATATGCAGTGCTTTAGATGGAGAGTTAGAGTTCGCACATACCAAGCTGTGCAAGAAAGATACCCTGAACGCGGAGTTGCAATTGAAATACCCGGGAAACACCGTTAAATCCCCTACTCCGGTCTGTAGGTGCAATACCTTTAGTGCAATGCCTTTGGTGCAATGCCTTTGGTGCAATGCCAAGCAACAAACGATATAAAGACAACCGCTCGACACACTGAAAAGATGATCGACCAAACAAACCGTGTGTTGTGCATGAACTAAACGACACAAATACCGGCGCAACCTATCTATCGCAGGACTATAAATCCATTTTACGATACACACAGAACCAGCCATCCTGCGGCCCGGATTCAAAATAGGCGTCGGATTGTTTGATTTCCAGGGTGACAGCACCTTGATCGTGCAGCGACGAGAGCGTTCGTTCGAATCCGGCACTCTGCCAAAGATCCTGATGTACGGTAAATGCGAATACGCCGGAGGGTTTTAGTATACGGAAAATTTCCGTCAGTGGCCTGGCATCAACATGCCCGTGTGTGAACGTACCACTGCATACAGCGATGTCATAGCTCGCCGACAACCACGGTAGTTTTTGCGTTAGATCAACAGAGAAAAGCTGCCGGTACACACCGCTTTTGATCGCTTGTTCAAGCATAGCGTCTGACAAGTCAGCGCCATCAATGCTCCCGTAGCCTGCTTGTTGCAAAGCCTTTGCAGTCAACCCGGTCCCACAACCGAGATCAATAATTGCTTGCGAATCACATGGCGGTTCATGCGTTTTGAGCAACCGGGCCAGTTTCGCGGGGGAAAGATAGCCCAGACCGTCAAGCATACGCTTGTCATATTCCTCTGCCCATCGCTGATAAAACACTGACATACTGTCTTTGTCAGAGTTTCCTTCAAGGGCATAGGCTGCCTCGAGAAACTGTTTGTCTCGACTTGACATACTCCCCGCTAAATCAGGTTTGGGGATCAAACCCCGGATGCTGTAGCTCCGCCGCTTCATCAAGTCGCGGATGTTCATCTTTGAACGCCACTGACAAATCATCTTCCTTGTCCATGGCTAAAATCGTTTCCGCTATGGCATGAATCGATGCCACCAGGTCACCAGTGTGACCGGACTCCGAGATCGTGTGCATATTGCGGATAGGAAAACCGATAGACGTTGCCGCAGAATCCACACTTGCCAGTACACCAGCCATACCATCGGTGCCGGTATCACGACCCACCACTGTTACCTGGTAAGGAATGTCATTGTCGATTGCAGCTTGTTTAATACGCTTGTTCAACTGCTCACTAACTATTGCGCCAACGGCCAGCGTAAAGCCTTTTCCCATCGTTTGAGATGTCATGTTACGGTCAGCGATATTCGGCGCAGCAATATAATCGTGGCTAACATCAACCGCTATTATTGCGTCAGGCTGATGCACACCTGCCAATACCCGGCTGCCAAACCGACCAATTTCTTCATGGGACGCCATCGCAAATTGACAGCGTACCTTACTGGTTCCACCTGCTTCGGCAATGAGTCGCGCGACTTCAGCAGTAACGAAGCACCCTAACCCGTTGTCAAGGTAAGCCCCGTAGAATGTATCGGGGCTAAAGCCACGCTTGATCGGCCGGTTAAGTAGCAACGTATCACCCGCCTTTATGCCCAGATTCTCGAGTTGTTCGCGTTTGTTGTCACCGTGTATTTGCAATTCAAGGTAAAGCTGAGTGGGCCGGATTCCTTTATCACCACTGCGATGCCCGGCTTCCGAGAAGTGGATAGCGCCGAGCGCTTCAACGGTACCGCCTTCTATGCGTCGGTAGCTACCCGGGTTGTCGGGGTCTTCCGAGAACAGCGTGACCTCATGACCGATCAATGTGCAGGGTAAAAAGGAGTCACTGTTTATCCAGACTTTTCCGTCTTCGCCAATCTTGCGTACCTGCATGCGAATTTTGTCTGCATGTCCGATGACCATGACCGAGAACATGTCATCCTGCCCGGGATGAGTGTCCCACACGACCGAAGCGTTACCCGTGTACTGATGCATCGCCCAATGCGACGGCGCAAAACTGTCTATGTAGGGTTTTATAACACCCAGAGTCATCGCCGATTCCAGACCAACCGGACTGGGGCTGGCCAGAATATCCCGCATGACTGAGAACAGTGCATCCGGCATGGGCTCGTGCCAGGGTTTGTTTTCACTCATGTGTATTTATCTCCAATTCAGGGTGTTAGAAAATCAACGGCTCAACTACGATTCATGCAAGAACTATGGTCACAGAGGGGTGCTAAGATTCGATAGAATCACCAGCACCTGATCGCCAGCGCACACTACACAGAATCTCCGGCAGCGACAAGCCATTCGAGACCGGATACCCGTTATTCAATCATGCCAACCCCACGAATACCAGCCAACCCGCTGACACAGAGCACCATGCCCGCATGATCACTGCATCGCCTGCATCATGGGTACTGGCATGGAAAAGCCCGGTAAGAAGCCGTGCGCTACAGCTGGCTGTACCTATTATTTTCGCAAATATTTCTGTACCACTGGTTGGTATCGTGGACACCGCAGTTATGGGACGGATGGCAGATCCGGACTATATGGGTGCCGTTGCGCTGGGTGCAATAATCTTCAGCAGCATCTTCTGGATCTTCGGGTTTTTAAGAATGGGCACAGGGGGTCTGGTAGCCCAGGTCATGGGAGCAGCCTCTGGCAGTGCCAGTGACAAACCACTGGACAGTAGTAGCAGACGAGCCACCCCGGAATCCTCTTATCAGCATGAACTTGCTCTGACATTGTACCGGGCACTGCTGACAGCCCTCGTGCTGGGTCTACTGATACTGATAGCGCAAAAACCAATCGCCATTCTTGCGATGCGCGCTTTCAGTGCAGACAGCACATTGCAGGCGTTGACCCTCGACTACTTTTTCATTCGTATCTTCTCCGCACCGGCCACTCTATTGCACTATGCCGTCATCGGAGCCTTGATCGGTTTGCAGCAGATGCGCCAGGTCCTGTACGTTCAGTTGCTGTTAAACGTCGGCAACGTAGTTCTGACCCTATTACTGTTCGCTGTATTTGATGCCGGCATCAAGGGGGTTGCACTGGCTACAGTCATAGCCGAATACGCCAGCCTGCTTTACGCGTTGATTGTCCTGAACAAGTCCACGCGTATCTGGCCGATTCGCGTTAAATTCGCAACGCTGCTGGAGCCTGCCCCACTGCGTCACCTGCTGGCGATTAATATCAACCTGTTGATCCGCACGCTGGGACTAACCATCGCATTCTACTGGTTGACCGAATCCAGCTTGCGCATTGATAAACTGACTCTGGCTGCCAACGCCATACTGATCCACATGTTGCACTTCAGCGCTCATGCATTGGACGGTTTCGCCCACGCGGCAGAGACCCTATGTGGATTTGCCTACGGTAAGGCAAAACAAATACGATCTTCCCGCTCGCGCGCAGGCGATCAAGTTACCGGATATGAAAACACGCTTACAGCGTTTCATCATGCGCTTATGGTTTGCACAATTTGGGGCGTTATATTCGCTGTCTTGTTCAGTATTTTCTACTGGCTTGCAGGCTCCTGGATCATCAATCTGATGACGAACCAGTTAGATGTGCGCGCGCATGCCGGGCAATGGTTGTGGTGGATTATTTTATCGCCGCTTGTCGCCATCTGGGGCTTTTTACTTGACGGACTTTATATCGGAGTGACGCATACCCGCGACATGCGCAATGCCATGCTGCAGTCAGTTGCCGTGTTTCTGCTGGCAAACTTGCTATTGATACACTGGTGGGGTAACACGGGTTTATGGATGAGCTACTATGTATTGATGCTGGCTCGCGCGCTGACGTTGTGGCGCTACTACCCGCGCATATTGACTGCCATGCGCGCCGCGGCTACCTCTGATCTGAAATGAATATTCTTCGCGACCAATCCCTGCAACCCTACAACACCTTCGGCTTCATCCAGAGCGCTGAATACTTTGTTGAGCTCAAGAACAGTGACGACACACTGGCCGCACTGGAATTCTGCCGCAAAAAAAACTGCCAGCTGACAGTGATCGGAGACGGCAGCAATCTGGTCGTCGCAGACAACATTCCCGGTCTGACTGTGCGTATGACCAATAAATGTGTTGATCACCACAGCGATGGCAATCGACAAATTGTCACGGTCGACGCCGGATTAAACTGGGATACGTTTGTTGGAATGATGGTCAATGCAGGTGCATACGGACTTGAAAACCTGTCACTTATACCGGGCACTGTGGGCGCTGCCCCCGTACAGAATATCGGCGCTTACGGAGTAGAGATCGCTAACACCATTCTGTCTGTCACCTGTGTTGATCTCGACACGCAGGAAATATGCGAAATGACAGTGGACGATTGCGGCTTTTCCTACAGAAATAGTATTTTCAAACAATCATCATCAATACGTGGCTCCGCAATACGACGCGGCATTCATACGCCCCGATACCTGATAACTGCAGTAACTTTTGGTTTATCAGATATATTCTCACCGGAGCTGTCCTATGAAGCGTTACTACGCTTCGCCGATCAAAACGCACTGCCTGCAGGTAATGCGGCCGAAATACGTGCCCTTGTTATCGCTGTCAGACAGTCGAAATTACCGGACCCAGCGGCACTGGGCAACGCTGGAAGCTTTTTCAAGAATCCGGAACTGACAGGTGAGCAGGCGAGAAAATTCAGAGCGAGCTGGCCTGATGCGCCTTGTTATCCAGGTGGCAACGGGCAATACAAAATTGCTGCCGGCTGGTTGATTGATCAGGCCGGCTGGCGTGGCTTTAAAGAAATTAGCGGTGATGTGGGTGTCTACGATAAACAGGCTCTGGTGCTGGTTAACCACAACAGCGAGCATGCAGAGAAGCTGATCAAGCTGGCAGCGGATATAAAATCGTCAGTGCAAGAGCAATTTGATATTACTCTGGAACAGGAACCGCGCACGATTCCCTGACCCATTCCAACTGTTCTTAACACTATCGTGTCAACTATGGCTACAAACGACTAGGATGGTGCATCAAAAAAACGAGTAGCAGCATCCGTTATTTCCTGCTGCGTAACCAACCCGCGCAACGTGTGTTTATGCTGACCTTTGCCATCAAACATCAATAACGTTGTTTTAGGCAGATTGAACTTGTCACCGAACTTGCGACCTTCGGTGGTTGTCAGATCAGCCAGTCTGAAGTTCACATCCGGTAAATCCTGCATCGCAGTCTCCGTTACGGATTTGAGCCTTCGACATACCGAACAACCCGGATCATGAATTTGAACAATCGCCGGTGAGCCATTACCTATTACTGTCAGGTCGTGAAGTTCACGACGTTGCTTATCAACGGCATGCAACGTCGCCATCCCTCCAATCGCAAGCACCAGTCCGCCGACAACCATGATCACTTTGCGGCGACTGGCCAAAAGTGCATTCATTGTCGCACCGACGCCTGACGCGCCACCCCTGGACTTGTTGCTGCTATCGGCAACGTTATCTGGCACAGAAACACGCTGCGCGGTATCTGTAGTTACCGCTTCCTTAACTGTTGCGGAATCGGCATCTGAATCAAGCTGCGCAGGCTGGTTGTCATGCATTACTGCATTACCCTGCTGTCGTGCCTGTTTTCGTGCCTTGCGCGTCTTTTTACCCATATCGCCTGCCTGTTTGCTGTTAGATCACCGTTATTTAAACGTTTGATCACGAAAAATGACTGCCCGAAGGCAAATTCAATCTACTTCTGCCAGCGCCGGGTTGTGACAACAGAGAAACCTATGCAACCGGCGAAATATGGCGCACTAACCGCCGTTGAAAGTACCAAACCACCAGAAAAAGTGGTGCGGTAACTGAGACTACCGCAGCGACCGCGTACATAATTTTACCAGAATCAAAAGCTGTGCCGAGAAACTGTATCGTTGCCGGTACAATCGTCGTTTCGTGGCGGTTCAGCAATAAACCGGTTACGGCAAAGTCGTTGTAAGCAAGCAGGAATGAGCATAAAGCAGTGGTAGCAATTGCCGGCCACATCAGTGGTAGAACAACCCGCCGGAAAGCCTGTAGCTGCGAACAACCATCCAGCATGGCACTATCGTCGATACTGCGTGGAACACGTCGAAAAAATGCGTACAGCAACCAGAGCGTAAAGGGTTGATTGATCGCGACCAGCACAACAACCGCGACGGGCCAACTACCCCACAGGCCCAAACTGAAAAATGCCGGCAAATAACCGGTCACCAGCACCACATGCGGAAGTGCGCGACACAAAAGCGCGAACAGTAAAATCCAGCCCACATACGGGCTGTTTGAGCGCGACAGCGCATAGGCTGCAAGCAAACCCAAGGTGAGCGAAACACATACGGTTAACGACACAATACCAAGTGTATATCCCGCATGTCGCCAGAAACTCTCCTGCACCCATAAACCACTGTAAGCATCCGTGGTGAAGCGAACACCCGTCTCAGCCAGTGTGCGAGCGCCGGTCAGTGCTCCGCGCCAATCGGTTTTAGAAAAAAAATCAGCCTCTACTTTAAAAGATCCCCAGGCGATCCATAAAAACGGTAGAGAAGCCACAACCAGCCATAACAGCAAGCCCAGCGTCGACAAAAAGCCGGGCCATCCATGGTAAGCAGACTGCGACGCACCTGCTACAGGTTTGGAAGACACAATTTTTGCTGATGTGGCTTTATGCAAAACTACGTCTCTGATGCGCACGCAGACCGGGCTGCAAACTATGTTGCGTGTTGTGCCGCATCACCCAGATCAGGATGGGCGTTATCAATAACGCTAACAGAACTATCATCAACGAGGATGTGGTTGCCGCAGAACCCATGCGAATCGCATCGCTTTGCAAATCAGCATACACGTTAAAAGACAGAGTACGGGCAAATCCGTCAGCTGCGAAACCGATGATCGGGTCAAGCACCCGAAAGTTATCCATTATCTGAATCAGCACCAGAAAGATCGTCATCGGCAGCAAATGCGGTAGCGTCACGTAGCGCAATATTTGCCACTGAGACGCACCGTCAACACGGGCCGAATCCTGTAGAGAACGTGGAACCGTGTACAGCCCTGCGTAATAGACGACAAAAGCCAGGGGCGCCGACTGCCAGATGCCGTGGAATATCAATACAAGCCAGGTTAACGGTGTTGAAGCGCGCAGTGAAAATGCGTTATTGCCTGAAATTTCACGCAATGCAGTCCCGAGTATTGCGTGCGTATCCAGCATCCAGAACAGTGCCAGCGCACCCATCAGTGGCGTGACAACCATCGGTAACAACGTGATGAAGACAACCGGTGCACGGTATTGCGGGGCAAGTCTTTTAATACAGCAGGCTAGCCACAACCCAAGCAGAATCGCCAGTGGCGTAACGATCAGGGTATAAACCAATGTGAATAGTAGAGCCCCGTAAAAAGGCAACGTAAGCGTCTTCTGTAGAAAATTCACCAGACTATCGGACGTGTGCCAACGATGGTGTATCTCACCAAAGGCCAAATGAGCCCGGTCTCGATAGTGAGCCAATCCGACAAACCGTCGGGCGGGCTTGTCGCTCGTTGTGGCCTGCTGCGATAAACCGCTCTGTTCGGCGCATCCAAAAGGGCCGCAAATCTCGGTTTTTGTGACAGATCGTTCTGCTAAACCGGTAAATGACTGCACAAAGACCGTTACTGTCGGCGCAGCAACCAGGACCAGCATGGCAAGCAAAGACGGAAGAGCAAACGCTATGAGATTGCGGTGTTTCACCCCGCGATGCTAACGGACGAGGTCACTGAAGATCAAATCAATCAACCAGACGGCTAAGGCACCTCAGTGATAGATAGTGATAAATGCGTCTGACCGGGCGTTAAAAATCCGGTCGATACCAGTCGCTCAGAGCAACGTGTAAATCAGCGCTGGCGACAGAAATGCTCTTCGTCCGCTGGTCGGATGCCACCAGCAAACTGTATCGTTAATGGTGGTTTATCGATGCCGTTGATGTTTATATCAAGCGCAAGCTCTGTATCATCGGCTATCTGCTGAGAGCTGTACTGCAGATGATAGGTCGACAACACCCGGTTAACCAGCGATTCAAGCAATGGTTCAAGCGAGCTACTATCAGCTGCAAACACGTGTTGCCCACCACCAGCGGCCGCCAGTGCAGTCAGGTTATCGCGCTCACTCTCTACGTCACCAACACTCAGCACATGCAATTCCAATCCACTGCCGCGCTGCAATCCTGGCGTTGACCGGAACTGGGCCACCTTGTCCCGAACCAACTTCTTGACATCGTCATGTGAGAAGGCCAAGCCGAAATGATTACGACTGGCGAGATCGATACCATCCGTAAACCCGATAATGACGTTATAGTCTTCGTTGGCGCCTCGAGCATCAATCTCTTCGAGCACGGTATCAATGGCGTAATAGAATGCCGTTGCCGATTGTCCCATATCAGGCCGGTAATTATTAAACGAATTCAACCGTACGATATCACCGCTGAACTGTCTGAAATCGACAACATAGTCATCACGCAAACGATCCGAAGCATAACGCGCTGCGCTGAGTATTTGCACCTGGTCCGACGGTGTAATGCTGGACGAGGCATCAAGTACAAAATAAACGTTGATAAAATTGTTGCGGGAATCATAAGTCACCGGAGATTCACTATCGGCAAAAGAATCTTCCAATAGCGTAAAGAATTCACCAACATCTTCATCCAGCCCACGTATTGATACGCATTCCTGATCATAAACACGAACCGCGAAACGATGCAGACGACGACCACTAACAACCTGGCTGTCATAGCTACCACGTACCAGCTCTGAACTGAAATCCCTGACCTGAGCCAAGTCTGACGCGCGTATCGAATTACTCAGATCAATACTGAGCACGGCATCCGTTTCTGCAAAAGTATCGGTAACGTTGGAAGAACTATCCACCTGAACCGCTGCAAATGCTGTTACTTCGGCCGTTTGGTTGGCGGGTACGACAATAACCACTTCGCCGCTGTCAATTTGCGATTCCAATGGAATAGCATCGGATGTAACGATCGGAAGTCCGGTGTCATCAACAATAGTGATATTCAGACTCGCATCCCGCGGTAGAGTGGCCGGGTCAATCCCCGTCAATGTGAACTGTAAAACAAGCTCGGCTTCCTGTCCGTTACGCGGCCGGTGCAGCTCGAGAATTTCCAGCTCCACCTTGCCTGTGCTGCTGTTGCGTAAATCAACCAGTGTGGACGTAGTAGCTGTCTCCAGATCACCCGGATCACAGGCAGTAAGAGCCAGTAAACAAACCAGCGTCGCGCACACGAAACAGCGTCGCCAGAAACAACACCAGCTCGAATCAATATTGGAAGCTGAATAAACTTGCATATCATCACCGATGACGCAATTTCGGGACCAGTGGGTTGGAAATCAGCGAAATTGAAACCGATGATGCGAACCAGTAGCTCAGTACCGCCGCTACACACTTTCCCGTTTTACAGGTAGCTCGCAAGGCTTGCTCGCTACGCATGTGTCAGGTTCCGTTATAATGCAGGTATGAGCCAGCAACGCCTTGATGAACTGGATACCCGACTTCGCGATACCGGCTACATAGCTGACCGCGCACTTCTGGTTGCCCTTGATTTAATGCAGATACTCAGCAAGCCGCTTCTGCTTGAAGGCGAAGCAGGTGTCGGTAAAACAGGTATCGCAACTAGTCTGGCGGATGCTCTCGATGCAAAACTGATCCGACTGCAGTGTTATGAAGGACTGGATGCACAGCAGGTATTGTATGACTGGGATTACCAGCGTCAATTGCTCGCCATTCAGATGATGCGTGGCACAAACAGTAACCTGACCGATATTGCGGACACTACGTCACTCGCAACAGACACCGGTGCCATGCACCAGGCTATATATAGCGAGCAATTTCTGTTGAAGCGCCCACTGTTTCAAGCCATTAGTCACAACGGCCCCTGTATTTTGCTTATCGATGAAATTGACCGCGCTGATGAAGAGTTTGAAGCCCTGCTGCTCGAAGTGCTTGCCGAAAATCAGGTCACAGTACCGGAGCTTGGCACCTACACCGCTACCAGCAAACCATTGGTGATTCTGACATCCAATGCAGTTAGAAGTTTGAGCGACGCATTAAGAAGACGCTGTCTTTATCACTACATAGACTTTCCGGATACCTACAAAGAACGTCAGATAGTGCGCGCTCGATTACCGCAGGTTGATGAAGCGTTAGCAGCACAGATCGTCAGTCTCGTACAACGACTACGCCAGGAGGCGTTAAGCAAAAAACCCGGTGTTGCTGAAACACTTGACTGGTTGGCCGCATTGTATGCACTTGACGTCAAAGACCTGCGCAATTCACCTGAGCAAATCTCCCATACTCTACCGGCACTATTGAAAACACGTAGCGATCAACAAACTGTGGAGAACGAGAGATTCCTGCAGACCTGGCTTAACGAAAGCGCCGAACAGGTGGAAACTTCAACACCGCCGGGCAATAGCGAGCGTGATGACAAGTATGACGGTAGATCTGAATCAAGCGAATCTGTATGAATCAGCAGAAAAAACTCCATAGATCGCGTTCGATGTTTCGCCGGTTTCAGGTGACCGGCACAGCATGAAAGACGCTCAGCAACTGTGCGGGGCCATGAGCACCCGGCTGCAGGAGTTCGGCACGCTGCTGCGAGACAACGGCATTTGTCACGATGCGGCACACCTGATTGATCTGCATACACTCGCCACCAGCGACTACCTGCAAAACCGCCAGTCGTTCCGCTACGCGCTGAAAACCTGTTACTGCCACTCGCTGCAAGACTGGATACGCTTTGACGATCTGTTTAACAGTTTCTGGCAAAGTCCGGGCGAAGCGGACATAAACGCTGATAAGTCAGGTGATAGTGCGGCTCCAAGCTTGTCATCCAAAGTTGAAAGTGACGGAAGACTGGTAGGATTTGCCGGCACATCGAGTCAGTCCACGGAGCAGGACTTCACCGGAGCGGGTGACTACAAAGCCTTGTCGCTGGCGGATTTCCGGTTTGTTTTCAATCTACAGGAGATGCAAACCATTGAGCGCCTTGTTGATGATCTCGCGCGCCACAGCAGAAAACTGAAATCCCGACGACGACGAACTACCCGTCGGGGTGCTCAAATCGATATGCGGCGAAGTTTATCAATCGTTCCACGCTATGGTGGTAGCGTTGTTGAATTGCATTACCTGCAACGTCGCAAACGGCTACCCGGTTTTGTTTTATTACTGGACGTCAGCCAGTCAATGGAAGTTTATGCGCGTTTGTTTTTGCGCTTTTCACTAAAGCTTGCCGCGGCGTTCCAACAATCAGATCTGTTCGCCTTCAACACACAGTTGATATCGCTGGGAAGTGGTCGCCACGGGTTGTCAGAGACTGGTCTTGAGGCCACAATCAATGCCGAATCAAGCACCTGGCTCGGTGGCACCCGCATTGCGCATGCGCTTACTGATTTTCAGGACAACCATGGCGCTCGAATTTTAAACAAAAATACAACGATCGTCGTGTTCAGCGATGGCTGTGATACCGTACCACCACAAGAACTCGCACCAGTCGTCAAACAGTTGCAGTCAAACTGCCGAAAATTAATCTGGGTTAACCCGTTGCTCGGGCGGTTTAAGAAAGGTGAATCGGATCGTTACATGGACCCGATCCTGCCACACATCGATCGCTATTGCAGCGCTCACAATCTGCAGAGTTTAAAAGAATTCAGCCATCAATTACTGATTTAACCGTATAACAATTTCGATATGAGCGATCACACATCCGGTAAACCAGACGCTATTGACGGCGTCGTGAGCGACAAACTGGTCGGTGCTGCGTGGCCATCAGTCCACCCGGGGGAAGACCCGGTGTTGTACGGACATGTAGAAATGACTCCCAGGGGTGAATTTGCCACCCGAAGTTTGCAGACCTTTACACTAACCTATACGGTCGGGCGCTACGGGATTGATGACACCGGCAGCATTCGCATCGTTTTTCGATTTATGTCCGATGTAGGTGATCTGCAAACTACTCGGCCGGCCGACTACAACTATGTGTCAGCGACAGCCAGCACAGGTGCACGTCTATCGCTTGTCTATGGCAAAACTGCGCATCAGCGCCCGTGGTTCAAGGCACTGACTGTGCGTCTCCATGGTGGTTATCTGCGCGAGGGTGACACAATCACTGTGGTTTATGGTGATACGTCACGCGGGTCACCCGGATTAAGACTTCCAACGCTCGCAGACGCAGGCTTTGAATTCAAAGTACTGGCTGATGTCTGTGCGGTGGGCCATTACTATCCACTCCCTGAATCCCCGCATATAGCAATCGTGCCGGATACACCGCACTGTTGGAAAGCTGTAATACCAACACTCAGGAAACCCGGCGACGTATTTCGCCTGGGCATAAAAGCGGAAGATCTGTGGGGTAACCCGACGCCACTGGCCAATGCACGCCTTAAGATTGAAAGTAATTTGCCGGTTAACAACCTGCCGGGAGAAATTGACTATCCAACCGGTGAGAAATCTATTGTCATTGATAACTTATCGGTTGCCGAAGAAGGGACTCTCTATATAAAGGTACTGGTTGATAACAACAACACCGCAACTGCCGGTCCCTTAATAGTGCGCCAGACGGACGACAGCGGATACAGCAGCAGTTTCTGGGGTGATCTACACGGTCAGAGCGGTGAGTCAATCGGTATTACAACCGCACGGCAGTATTTCGATTTCGCACGCAACAAATCCTTCCTCGATGTGACCAGCCATCAGGCCAATGACTTCCAGGTTAACAACGCTTTCTGGCACTACCTGAACGAACTGGTAACTGAATATCACGAGGATAATCGCTTTGTGGTATTCCCCGGATACGAATGGTCCGGCAATACTGCGGTGGGCGGTGATCGCAATGTATTTTTTATGTCAGAGGGTCGCCAGATCAGACGCTCATCACACGCGCTTTTACCCGATCGATCGGATATCGATACCGACGCGCCAACTGCAACTGAGCTCTTCGAAGCACTGCAGAATGAAGATTGCATTGTGTATGCTCATGTCGGAGGCCGCTACGCAGATATGACACAGGCGCACGACCCAAAACTTGAAACTGCGATGGAAATACACTCAGCTTGGGGCACGTTTGAGTGGCTGCTGACTGACGGTTTCGCGATGGGGCATCGTTGTGGCGTGGTCTGTAATAGCGACGGCCACAAAGGCAGGCCAGGCGCCAGTTATCCGGGTACAGCACAATTTGGTGCCTACGGTGGGTTGACGTGTTTCTTAACAGACGATCTGTCTCGCCAGGGCATATTCGATTGTCTGCGTCGACGCCATCACTACGGCACAACCGGGTGCCGGTTGCATATGGATGTTGACGTCGGTTTCGACGGCGATAGCAAACTGTTTGATAAGGACCCGGCCGCCTGGCCTGATGCAACTGCCACACCGGTAGAGCGCGTAATGATGGGTGACATCGTGCAAACCTCTGCATCCAGCGCACAACTGACGTTGTCCGTGCATGCAATGAGTCCAATTGAACGAATTGAAGTGCGTAACGGCACCACGGTTATCGAAACCCTGAGGCCCTTTTCAAAAGATGAACTGGGATCGCGCATTCGCGTTATCTGGAGCGGAGCTGAATACCGCGGGCGAGGACGGCAAAGCACCTGGACAGGGGCTGCTCGGTTCAGCAACGCAACAATCAAGGGACTGAATAAAATTAATGCCTGGAACCATGAACGAAAACTTGAGCAGGCAGGCTCTTCAGCCATCGAATTTGATGCCATCACAACGGGTAACTTTGGCGGGTTTGATGTCTGGCTTGAAGAGTCTGAAGACGCAGCGCTTGAATTGATTACCAACCAGGGACATCTGCAGATTAATCTTCAGGAACTTGGCGTCGATGAAGTGCTACTCGATGCCGGTGGCCTTGCCAAACATTTACGGGTATTCCGGTTACCAGAGAACAACCCCCATCTGTCGCTGGATGCAACTGTCGACATCCCACTACAGGATCAGGGTGACAATCCATTGTGGATATGTGTCACCACCGAAGACGGTTTTCAGGCCTGGAGTAGTCCGGTTTTTGCGTTTCGCTAACCGGCTCTATTCATGAAGGGTTCGCCACCAGAGTCTGGCTACCTAAGCAGGTCGCTCGATTCAGCGACATTCGTAGAAATTTACGGGTTGAGCTGAAATAAAATAAAAAAATCTCCCGTGACTGCAGCCCCCACTACACCCTTGCCGACTGATAGCAGAAAGTACGGTATGCTTCTGGTATTCGCGGCAGGTGTTCTTTGGTCGACGGTTGGCCTTGGCATTCGTCTGATCGAAGAAGCTGTTGTCTGGCAGATCCTGTTCTATCGTTCGATTAGTCTGTCCTTGTTTCTTTACGTAGTGATTCGTCTGCGCTCAGGCAAAGGCCCGTTTGCCCACAGCAGCCACGTAGGAATAACCTCAATCATAGCGGGCCTTGCGCTGGTGGCAGCCTATACCGGCGGCATCTACGCCATTCAGACCACCACGGTCGCTAACGCGATGTTGCTGTTTGCTACGGCTCCGTTCATGGCAGCAGCTCTGGGATGGGTTGTTTTGCGCGAATCGGTACGTGCTGCGACGTGGATTGCGATCGTCATCGCCCTTGGCGGTATCGCTGTAATGGTCTCTGACAATTCCGGTGGCGTTGATCTGACAGGTAGTTTTGCTGCTCTTGGTTCGGCCCTTGGGTTCGCCGTGTTTACCGTAGCTTTACGTTGGGGCCGGACTGAAGACATGTTGCCGTCGGTGTTTCTGTCCGGTCTCTTCGGAGTGGTCATCACCTTTGCTATCTGTCAATACGTCGGTACTTCAATTGCCATTAGCATCCACGATGGTGGTATCGCGATGGGTATGGGGGTCTTTCAGGTCGGCGCTGGCCTGATTCTCTATACACTGGGGTCACGTAGCCTGCCTGCAGCTGAACTGGCCTTGTTATCTTTGGCCGAGGTACTGCTTGGTCCGTTTTGGGTCTGGCTTTTTCTGGGTGAAACAGCGAGTGTAAATACACTGATTGGCGGAACAATTTTGTTAGCTGCAATTGCCGGAAACGCATTGTCGGGCAAGCGTCGTAAACCACCGCCGATCACTGTGCCCTAGAGAAACACGAAACGTGATACACGCGACAACCCGGATGAAACCGGGTTGCGCTAGCCTGACAATCCGATTGACTAACCCTGCCAGGGTCGGCGTTTATAAGCGCGCACGTAGTCAATTTCAATATCAAATGGAAAAGTTGCATTGTCTGCTGGTTGCGGTGCCCAGGCGCTACCGGTTACCAGATACAGAATAATGTTCATGCTTTGGCGTGATATTTGTGGACCTGTCAATCGCTGGATTTCTTCTCCGTCGATATACCAGACAACCAGCCCCGGCTCCCAAAGCACACTATAGGTATGGAAACCATCCAGATCTTTAACATCCCCGAACTTACCCTCAGTGCGCGGATACGACATGGTTGGCGTCGACAAGGTGTTCTGGTGAACAACATCACGATAGTGATAAGTCTGGAATGCGCGTTCGTCACCAAACGGGTTCTCGCCCAGATACTCGACAATATCTATCTCGGGTGAGTGTTCCGCTGCCCAGCGTCTGAACAGATAGAAGCTGGTCAACATACCGGACTTCTGTCCAACCCGCATACGGCCTTCTATATAACCATAGGTTGTTGCAAACTTGTCTTCAATTAATTGACCGTCCGGTCCTGTCTGTCCGGATTTAACCTCGTGCGTAGACAACGCCCCTGATAAAAACGGCTGACCGAGCGCTTTATCCAGCAACTCTGCAGGAGTGCGTATCGCTGAAATGGTCAGTGTTTCACCATTCAGAACAAACGGGTTAAACCCAAAATCCGGTTGCGATTGAATATCGACAAAATACTGCATTTCGCCGTTGATAATATTCTGATCTTCCTGACGCCAGGTCAGACTGGTAGACCATTTCGTTGCATCAAGCTCAGGACTATCAAACTCATCCGACCAGATCAGCTCAAACTGATCCATGAAATTTCCAGTGTTCGACAAATCGGTGACAAACTGAAAGTCATCATCACCATCAAGATAGGGGTCAGCAAATTTCGGTATCACTCCACCTTGCTCGCTATGCAACTTGACCTCTATCATGTTGGAGCGTTCAGATTCATTACCCAGATTATCAACCGCAGAGACCTGATAGGTGTGCAATGAACCAACAGCCGGTTGGCGCCCGGGCATGTGACATGTGCTCACATGGGTAAAATTGCAATCAATGTAGGTCGTTGTTTCCCAATAGTTTTGCAGTGTACGGTTGGTTTCTCCATCTGTGCTGGCGTCTGATGAAGCAACGGTATATACCACGCCGTCTCCACGATAGATTCGATAAGCAACAACCGACTGATCGTCACGAGACGCAGCCCAATCAAGTTCAACCCAGTCATTTGCCAGCAAGTTGACATGCAAATTTTTAGGTCGCGTCGGTGGACCACCTGCAATCGGTGTCTCACTGTCGCTCTCAAGCGAACGTCCGAAGAAGTCATCCAGCGTTGCCTTACTGAACGGGCTGCCGTCAGCCACAGGTAGAGGTATTGAACCTACATCAGGGTTTGCAGCAGGTGTCGGCAGACCCGTACCGGGTTCGCCGGGGTTTGCAGCCGTATCGGTTGGTACCATGGCAGGCGTGTTACTACTGGAACCACCACCGCATGCCGCCAGGCCGACGATCGATGCAACTAACAGACTGCGAGTGAAAATCCGGCCGGACGTGATAGAACGACGGGTAATGTGAGTACTCATAAAGGCTCCGCGAGTTATTATTATTTTTTGTCTGCCGGAAGAGGAATAAGCTAGTTACCCTAAACCCATTCGTGACAGTCGCGTTTTTTAAGTGCTTGCAGAGTAAACCGCCAATCTCCGAAATACCGGAACCGCAGCTCGTTTCTGCCGGCGGTTTTGTGAATCATGACGCATCTTGGTACATTATGAAGCAAAACAACAACTATCAGCCACGGCACCGGGCACAGAAATCATGGCAATGAAGTACAACAGGCTAGGCAGAACCGATATTGAAGTCAGTGCGATCTGCCTCGGCTCTATGACATGGGGTACACAGAACACTGAACAGGAGGCACACGCTCAGATTGATCTGGCGATCGAACACGGGGTTAACCTGATTGACACGGCAGAGATGTACCCAACAACACCGCTGGGCGCCGACACACAAGGTCGAACGGAAGAATATATTGGAACCTGGCTGAAAAAAGGCGGGCAAAGTCGCAAGATGATGATTGCTACGAAGGTCACCGGTGTTGGCAATCAATCGTACATCCACGGCGGTATGAAAATCTGTACTGAAAAAATTCAGTTGTCGCTTGAGAGTAGTTTACGACGATTACAAACCGATTGTATCGACCTGTATCAATTGCACTGGCCAAACAGAGGTTCGTACCACTTCCGACAGAATTTCACATACGACCCGACCGGGCAGGACACTGCCGAGACACTGGAACATATCGAAGAGGTCCTTACCGCCTTACAGGGACACATCGACCAGGGAAAGATTCGCACTATCGGTCTGTCAAACGAAAGCAGTTGGGGGACTATGCAGTTTTTACGTATAGCCGAAGAGAAAAATCTGCCACGTGTCGTCTCGATACAGAATGAATACAATCTGTTGAACCGCCTTTTCGATCTTGATCTTGCTGAGCTTTCGCATCATGAACAGGTCGGTTTGCTGGCATTCTCACCACTTGCAGCCGGTTTGCTGAGCGGCAAATACCGTGACGGAAATATTCCGGAAGGATCCCGACGCACGTTGAATGACACACTCAACGGTCGATTAAGTGAATATTCATCCCCTGCCCTTGAAGCCTATCTGGCAGTGGCCGATGAGCACAATATTCCACCTAGCCAGTTGGCACTGGCATTTTGCATTGACAGGCCATTTATGGCTTCAACTATAGTTGGTGCTACCACGATAAAACAATTAAGCGTCAATCTGGGCGCAGCTGACTGCAAACTAAATGAACAGGTTCGTAACGATATTGCAGATATTTATCGTCGCTATCCGGTACCGATGTAGGCACAATCAATGAATCTGAATTCCTGATTGCAGGCAAACAACAGCTATTTAAGTAGAGATAAAATATGAGAGGCGCAGGTGGTACAGATGGTGGACAAACGCTGTTTCTGGTAGGGCTTGTTATGATGTGCGGTGGTTTTTACCTTTTGCTAAACGCTATCGTCGTACGCTCAGGTTTCGGGCTAGGATACGGTCTATATTCGTTACGCGGCTTCAATATAACCAGTGGCATGGTTATGATCCCATTCATCTTTGGCGTTTGCATGATTTTCTATAACGCAAAGAATCTCCTCGGCTGGATTCTGGCTGCTGGTAGTCTCATCGCCTTGATTTTCGGTGTAATTGCGTCGGTCAACTTTACCTTCAGAGCAATGACAGCATTTGACCTCATTGTCATCTTCGTTCTGTGCTTTGGCGGACTCGGTTTGTTTCTAAGGTCGCTAAAACAATTTTCTAAAGGTTAAAGAACAAGCATATAGAATCATCAAGCCCCTGATTCAGTCATTATCAGACAGATTACTACCCGCGCCCTTCAAACGTGACTCTTCTGTTGCAGGCGCGTAGGTTCGGTTGGCAAACTTATCCAATGCCTGCCAGTCTGTGAAATCCACATGGGCTCGCGTACTGCGTTCGTTAAGAGTTAGTTCGACATCAGACAATGACGGCTTTGCATTAGTCGCTGTATCTGATACATCAAACATACAGAGTGTTACATCAGCGACCTCAAACAGATCTGATGCTGACCGGGTTTTCGTTTTCTCGCACTTACCGTTGAGCGATTTATTGGCCGATCCAGACCCGGGTATCAGGTAATTCCTGAACGAACCGGACCCTTTTATAACCTTGCCGTCGGTAACCAGTAAACAATCTGACCAGCGCATGCTCACACTTGCGGTGAAGCTTGCAAGATAAAAAACAGATTTGATCAACAGCAGTGGTTCGGCAACATTTGCAATTGTTAAGGTAGAATTTTCAGATAGCATTTTTACCCGATCGGTCAACGCGCAGGATGTAATCAACGGGCAAAGGTATTTGCCGGATGACCGCCAGTGCAAGTCCTGACAGTCGGGTGAATAGTCCTTGTGATCAACACCATTTAGCTGCTGTAGAACCTGAACTAACCGCGGACATCCGTTTAATCGATAACTCGCCATCCAGTATTGATTAGCAGCAGCTTCATCAGCAATACCCCAGGGATAACCAGCCCCACGAACCGCCTTACGCGTAGTTGCAGCAATTTCGTTAAGCGAAAATTCCATCAAGTATTAATACGAAAGAGACAGACGTCATCGTCAAGCTGACGACATTACTATACTAACGGAATGAGTGTGATGTTTTTGATGACGGATAGACCCACAAGTCATCATAAACATCGTGGAATTCGTCCGGGTAAGGCGCACCTCCGAACATGCTGATTCGTAACCAGCGGTCAGAACGTGGATCAAAACGCGTTGCGCCGAAAAAAGCCAGCTTGGCACGTAACATATCAATTGGCATCAGCTGCGCGCTAATCGTGTTGTCACGGATTTCCGCGTAGGGTGCGTGGAGGTTCAGTTGTACGCGCTGAACAGCTTGTCGACATTCCGGATGAGCTAACAGAAAAGCCGCTGTCGAGCCATTCTTTGCACCGGTATTACTGAACTCGCACAGCAGATGATAAGCTTTAGCGACATCACGCGCCGGTGCCAGTGCCAGTTCATATTCAGCCAGAGGTTCCTCGAAACGCTCACCGAGACGCGGCTCCAGTTTTTCCTCAGATACATACCAGGCGCGAGCGTGCTGTTCATCTGCATGCCAGTCGATATTGAGCGTCCAGTCGTATCTATCCTCTATGATTGTTTTTAGCTCATGCAATGGCATATGGCCGTCAATCGGACGACTAAACGTTTCCGGATCGACCATACAACTGGCAAGCCCGTCAACCAGATCCGGGTATGGTTCCAGTATTAGCGAGGTGAGGAGTTCCTGGCCTTCCACTGACAAGGAATTTTCTGACCATTCCACCAGACGGTTCCATGGATAATCACCCATCAGTTGTTCACTATCAACATGCTGCGTCAACGATTGAATGTCAGCACGTAGCTTAGATAGTTTTTTCTGCTGCACAGGATGATCAGAAGACCAACTATCGATCAGCAGCACAGCCCGTCTCAACACAGCATGAAACAAAGACTGCGCAGACTCGCTCGCAGTTTCGACCGAGCGAACGCGCGAGATCGCTTCCTCGCGCGCCATCAACCAATTATTAAATAACACCGGATGGTTGATAATAAATGGTGCCATACCCAGTCCGGTTGAATTACCGATCCCAAGCTGGCGCGCAATTACCGGTTCAAGCCGTGCCGCTTTATCTCCGCCCGCAACAAGCGCTGCGTGCTCTACCAGGTCTCGTACAAATGTTCGAATAAGGTATACCGTCAACATCTCAGCCTGAAATGATGTTTGCATTTCCGGTCGTTCAGCGATAACTGCATGATCGGCTGCACCGAATTTTCCGGAACCGTAAACCGCAGTTGTTCGCATTAAATATCCAACAGATTCAATCTGCTCAAGCTCCGGCTGCCGTCCGGCGGCCAGTGATTCAACCACATGCGACCACAAACGTACTGACTTGTTTGCACGGGACATGGTTAATTCTGTCTCGGAGACGCGACCGGATTCCTGTACTGGCACATTGTTTCGCAACCGCTCTACATCTGCAGCTGTTGGCTCACCATCAAACAACGCAAAGGTCGCATCCCAGGCTTCCGCGATAACACGATCAGAACGCATCTCGTCAGCTAATTGGTGAGAGAATGCTACCAGTGAATACGTGCGTGTTGCTGTGCGCACTGAGTAAACGGCATGCCCGACGCACGCCTCGTCAATGGCAAATTCCGGTCTGCTGAAATGCCAGCGCTCTGTCGCAATGCGCCGCAATAGAATACGCATAAAGCTAAGGCGGGATTGATGCGATGAACCGAGACGCTCAAGTCGCATAATCTGACCAGGATCCCGACGGGGTACAGATGGCGCAGTCGACCCCGGATCAGAATCCATCGTTTTACCGCTTACCGATTTTTGTAAATATGTTGTCATACGGTACTAGTATTACGGTTGCAAAATGGCGATAACGATAACCATAACGATAGAGATAACATACGGCGATTACGCACAGTGCTCAAAACCTCCAGTGCCCACCATACCTGCGCTGCCTACCGTGGTACGAAATTGGTTTCAAAGAAACGATACCAGTTACCGCCCATAACGGCCGCAACTTCTTCATCCTGCATACCAACATCACGCAATCCTGTTTCGATGTTGCCAAAATCCCTATTGTCTTTGAACCAATCCGGCATCGGTGGGAAACCGGGCTGTGATGCCGACCCTTCGCCGTAGTCCATTTCTTTGGACCAGCGACCGACACGCATCCATTCAACAACACTATCGGGTTGATCCTGACACAGATCAGATCCCAATCCTATATGCTCCACACCAAACTTTTCTGCGGTTCGCGCCACCATTTCACAGAAACCTGACAGTGTGCAGTCACTTTTATCTTTTAAATGATGCGGGTAAAGAGAAAAGCCAAGCATCCCTCCACTGTTGACAATCGCCTGGATAACCGAGTCTTTTTTGTTGCGTAACGCCGGTGCCCACGCGTGCGGATTGGCATGAGTAACAACAATGGGCCGCTCAGAGACATCAGCCGCTTCAATGGTGGAACGATCGGCTGAGTGGCTCATATCGACCACCAGGCCCACGCGATTCATTTCTTTGATCACCTGTTTACCCATACGGGTAATGCCGGTATCTTCTGATTCATAACACCCGGTCGCAAGTAAAGATTGATTGTTGTACGTCAACTGCATGAATCGCGCACCAAGCGTATGAACAATCTCGACCAGACCAATATCATCCTCAATCGGGCTGGGGTTCTGAAAACCAAAAAACACCGCAGTACGACCGGCATCTCGGGCAGCATCTATATCCGCGGCCGTAGTGCCTTTACAAATCAACTCGGGGTATTGTTCAAACCAACGGTTCCATTGCTCAAAATTATGTACCGTTTCACGGAAGTTCTCGTGATAGGCAATGGTTACATGGACGGCGTCAACTTTACCTTCGCGCATTTGCTCGAAGATCTTTTTTGACCAGTTTGCATATTGCAGACAATCGATACGCATAGTGATGTGCTTTTCCGGCAGACTATTATTTGACAGAAATGGTAGCGTATTTTGAATACACCAGTGCTACAAAAGATGTGAATGCCAGTTATCGTATAGAATTTACTCGGAAGCGCCAATAACCAACCTGCATGACAGCCTATTAGCTGACTAAGGAAATATCTTATGAAATCCAGCAGCAAATCTTTTGAACATTTCTACCTGACGCGTGTGGCGCTAGGGGATTGCTGCGGCTGTGCTGAGCGCGTTATCGACTGGCGCGACATTGAGCAAGCTGCAAGTGCACGACAGCAACCCGTTGATAATATCGCCTCGAAGTCGTTACAAAAAAACTTTACCAGACGGGGCATAGTCGGCAATATTGCCCGGCTTATAAGACGGTTTGGATTCAATGAACCGGTAGGTTCTGATACTACCGCTGATACTATCGTCAATAGTACGGCTAATCACACTGACTAGATTGGTACACGAGATAGCCGCTTTAAAACGAATACAGCCCGGTATTTTAAGCAAATACCAAGTTAAGCAAATACCAGGTTAAGCAAATACCAGGCTGCATAACAGAAGACTAAAATAAAGAATACTTAGAAACTAAATCGCTCAATATCTTAGGAACCTCTGATCTTACAAACAGGCATCTGATGAGAACGAGTTATTTCCGTTTGCATCAGGAGTATCAACCAGACATTCACCCGGATTAACCGTGACATCCTGCTGGACGCTGCCGGTTTCGTCAGTTTCGGTTATCTGTAGGCTGAGTGGTCCACCCTGCAAAACACCAAAGCGTTCGCCAGACAGGAAATCATCAGAATCTGTCAATAAGGTGCCCGAAGACGCCTGCGCGGCCGCCATCAACATAAACGCTTCGCTACGCAATGGATCAAAACCGATTGCGTTGTTCAGCATAATTCCGATATCCATATTTCCGTCAATACGAACAGCGGTGGGCAGTGATACAAAATCACCCTGCGCATTGACACCTTCTGTTTCGGGGAACACGGTGAAACCGAAAGTCTCCATAGTCAGTTGTAAAATATCGACTGAATTTACGCGCATGAAAAAAGGCCCGTTACCTATGCCGAGGTTGCTGACCGAGAATTCCGGGCCATCGGCATCCTGAGGCATGCTTAAACTCGCCGTTGCACTGAAACCCGCCAGATCGATACCCAGCACATCCTCTTCCTGAAATGGTGCGGTAAGCGACAGAGCACCCAGATCGAACCCAAAGGTTCCTTCGCCAGTGCCTGCATCAACAATGACGCGAACCAGCTCGCCATTGCCCAGTGACAGGGACGTATCCACATCGGCCAATTGGATCGGGCTTGTGACGGCAATTACCACGCTGCCGGCTTCCTCGTCAGGAGTGTCATCCGTTGTGGTGGCAGAAAACGTTATTTCCCCCTGCACTGTTACAGGCATGCTCACCTCGCCCGCCATGTTCGGATCAAGTGCATCATTCGCATCGGTTAGTGATTTCAGACCGCCCAGATTGATTGCAGCACTATCTGTATTACCACCATACCCAAAGGTTAGAACCGGGCTATCCTGAAACAGATAAGCTACCGTACCGCTCTGTCCATCGTTAGAGGTTACTTGTACAGTGACGTCCTGCATCAGAGCCTGGCAACGCGCAAGATCCATATTGCCTAGTTCAGCGGCAAGTTCCTCTTGACAGAGTTGCGACTCATCCGGATCGATCAGCACCGTGTTACCACTTTGCATAGTGTTTGAGGCGCCGGCATCGTCCACCACCAGAGAAGATCCAACAAAATTCTGCACAACGTCATTCGCACCCGAAAAACCATCCGTATTGCCGTCATCATCAGAACCTAAAGTCCCGTCAACACCTGACAATGTCGCGTCAAAATTTCTACCGACAATGGCGCTGGCACTGTTGATTATTTCCTCCGAGGAAAGTGTTTGCATTTCACCGCTTTCACCACTGCTACCACCACCACCGCCGCAAGCTGCCAATAGAGCGCAAGCTAAAAAGCTCCCAGTAACTTTCGGAATTGTGGGTCTGGTGAGAAAACGTTTGGTGCTGCATCGTTTAGAGATATTTACGACAGCCATAAAACTTCTCCGATAGTTTCCCTGTTGAGGTCCGCCAAAACTTTCTGCCTGAAACGAAAGACAGACTGTTTTTATCAACTAGAAGCCATCTCAAAATTGATCGGGGACGCCTAGTCGGGGACGCCGAATCCGGCACGCTGATCCTGCGTTGTGTGCCGTTCCACGCTGCTCATTTACTGCGTGTGAATACGCTGCTCGAGCGCCACACGCCTTGCCTGAGCGCACAATCTCAATTTTAAGACGGCTTCTTGCGATTGCGTTTGTTGCAACAAACAGCAGTGTGCTGCTTGATGCCGGTTTGTGTGGACTAATCTGTGCGAACTATTTTGCTCGCTATTTTGCCGATACGCGCTCACATACTACAGCTCGAGAGAACAAAGATCATCCGGACTACAGATTTATCAGCTTACAATTCTGCAACTACTCCTTTCGTAATCACGCTTTTGAATCAATTTCAGGCGGTGCTAGCCTGCTCTAGTCATGAAGGGTTCGCCACCAGAGTCTGGCTACCTAAGCAGGTCGCTCGATTCAGCGAAATTCGTAGAAATCTACGGGTTGAGCTCAATCGAGTGAGCTGCGACGGTAGACTGGCACTGGGGGTGAATAGAAAACAGTGTGCGAATACCCGCAGAGACGCTAACACTGCTTTTCTAACTGGAAATTACCTAGGGAACCTCTGATTTATTACCTGCGTTGTCATAGCGGCGTTGAAATTTGACTCAAAATGCTCGTGTATTTGCAT